>JBNKIR010000048.1:0-93786 GCA_050290785.1 Sedimenticolaceae bacterium
GGTAAATCAGCTGGTCAATGCGATGGCCGTGTTCGGTGTTCCAACCGGAGTTGGTTCGATGTTTCACCAGGAACCAAGAGATCACTTGGATACGATGTTGATATCTTCCTCATGCTAGATGTGACTTAGAGAAAAACAGAAAAGGGGACGCATTTAAATGCGTCCCCGCTGTTCCTTTCACCGTATTTAAACGCGTCCCCGTTGTCTTACAACCACCTCTCCACCTTCTTTACACCGGGATCTTCGCCGGAGGCGGTGATAGAGAATCCCAGGCTCTGCATCAGGGAGAGCATGCGGTGGTTGTCGGCCAATACATCCCCTTCGATCACCCTTACCGCATGGTAACGGGCCGCCTCCATGAGCCCCTCCATGAGCTGCGTGCCTATACCCATGCCCTGGTGCTTGTCCGATACCGCGATGGCGAATTCGCAGGAGTCTCCGTCCGGATTGAGCGTGTAGCGCGCCACTCCCAGTTGAGTAATCTTCTCCTCTCTGTCGGTGACCGCGATGATCGCCATCTCCCGGCTGTAGTCCAGTTGGGTGAAGCGCACCAGCATCTCCGGGGTCAGCTCGTCTATGGCCTGCATGAAGCGGAAATATTTCGACTCGGGCGACATGTCATGCACGAACTCCTTCAGCAGTTCGGCATCTTCCGGCCGGATCGGGCGCAGCACGACGGAGGTACCGTCAGGCAGGTGGGTGTACCTGATCAGGCTGGACGGGTAGGGGTGGATCGCCATGTGTGAGTAAGGCACGGGCGATGTTGGCGGACGTTTGATGCTTATCCTGGCATCCACAGCGATCACCCCCTTGTCATCTGCCAGCAGCGGATTTATGTCCAGCTCCTGGATATGGGGGAGTTCGCACACCATCTCCGATACCCGGAGGATGACATTCTCCACCGCCTCTTTCTTGATGGCAGGCATGTGGCGGAATGGGCCGAGCAGTTTGGATACCCTGGTCCTGCTGATCAATCTGCTGACCAGTACCGGGTTGAGTGGCGGCAGGGCCACGGCGCTGTCGTGCAACACCTCGGCCATGGTGCCGCCGGCCCCGAAGGCGATCACAGGACCGAAGATGTTGTCGTGCTTCACCCCGATCATCAGCTCCCTGGTGTCGTTGGTGGAGGCCATGGGTTCGATGGTGATACCGGCGATCTCTACATCCGGCAGGTTGCGGCGGGTCTCGTCCATCATGGTCTTGAAGGCCGATGTGACATCAGGGGCGTTCATGATGTTTATCTTTACCCCATGCACGTCCGATTTGTGAGAGATCTGGGGCGAGCAGATCTTCATGGCCACCGGGAAGCCGACCGATTCGGCCGCCACCAGGGCCTCGGTCGGGCTTCTGGCCATCAGGGTGGGGGTGCAGCGGATATGGAAGGCGCTCAGCACCGCCTTGGATTCTGTGTCGGATAGCATCTTTCTGCCATCGGCCAGGGCCGCCTCGATGATGAGTCTGGCCCCCTCCACATCCGGGGCCCTGGAGTCAGAGAGCGGTCCAGGGGTCTGCAACATCATCTGCTGATTCAGGCGATAGCGGGACAGGTAGGCGAAGGCCTCGATCGCCCGCTCCGGGGTGAGGAAGGTGGGGATGCGGTTGGCCGAGAACAGTTCGCGCGCCTTGTTTACCTTCTCATCCCCCATCCAGCAGGAGAGTACCGGCTTGTCCTTCTTCTTTTTCCAGGCGTCGATTACCTCTTGGGCCGCCTCCGCCGGTTTGCTCATGGCCTGGGGGGTGAGCAGGGTCAGGATGCCGTCCACATTTTTGTCCTTGAGACAGGCGGCGACGGCCATGCCGTATTTGTCCGGTGGTGCGTCTCCCAGGATGTCTACCGGATTGCCGTGTGACCAGTAGGGGGGGAGCATCTTGTCTATCTCTGCGATGGTCTCCGGTTCCAGGGTCGGGATATTCACCCCCAGATCCACAGCGCGGTCGGTGGAGAGGATGCCGGGGCCGCCGCCGTTGGTGACGATGGCCAGGTTGTTGCCGTTGACCCTGCGGTTGGTGGAGAGGATCTCGGCCGCGGCGAACAACTGCCCGAAGGACATGGCCCTTACCACGCCGGCCCGTTCCAGCGCCGCGTCGAATACCGAATCCGATCCGAACATGGCGCCGGTGTGGGTGGTTGCCGCCTCCACCGCCTTCTGGTGTCTGCCCACCTTGAGCACGATCACCGGCTTGGAGTGGGCCGCGACCCGCAGTCCGCTCATGAAGCTGCGGGAGTCGTGTATCCCTTCCACATAGAGCAGGATGGCGTCGGTTGAGCTGTCTACGGCCAGGTAGTCCAGGATCTCGCCGAAGTCCACGTCGCTGGCGTTGCCCAGGGATACGATGGTGGAGAACCCCATCTTGTGCGGTTTGGACCAGTCGATGATCGCGGTGCAGAGCGCACCGGATTGGGATACCAGGGCCAGCCTGCCCTTGGGTGCGACCATATCCAGGAACGTGGCGTTGAGACCGATCTCTGGCCGCATCAATCCGAGACAGTTGGGTCCCAGGATGTGGATGCCGTAGTGGCGGGCGGTCTCCATCATGGTCTTCTCCAGCTTCTGACCCTTCTTGCCGGTCTCGCCAAATCCGGCGCTGTGCACGATCATGGAGTTGATGCCACAGGCGCCGCATTGATGGATCACGTTGATTACGGCCGCGGTCGGTACCGCAACTATGGCCAGATCCACCGGGTTGTCCACGTCGGCCAGTTCCTTGTAGCAGCGCAGGCCCTGGACCTTTTGGTGTTTGGGATTGATCGGATAGATATGTCCTTTGTAGCCCGCCTTTAGCAGGTTGCGGAGCACGGAGGTGCCGACCCCATTGGGTTTTTCACTGGCGCCGAAGATGGCTATGCTTTCTGGTGCGAATAATTTTTCAAGTTTATGTGGACCCATGATGTTCTCGATACTGATGTAAAAAGATATTAAATAAATAGGAAACAAACATATTCAGGTTGTGCTAAATTTAAACTTCACTATTGATTGGACTAATTGATCGTAAAACTGTTGTTTGACTGTTGCAGGGCTTAGGTAATCCTAGCGTGGTTGGCCAATCTCCATATTGCACTGATCCCTTGCATGAATAGTAGTACATCTTTGTTAATTTTTTTGGTCAGGTTTTGTCATGCCGATAGCGTTTATATCTCATCCCGATTGTCTGCTGCATGATGTCGGCGGTGGTCACCCGGAGTGTCCCTCCAGACTAAACGCCATCCAGGATCGATTGATCAGTTCCGGCATGGATTTCGTCGTGTTGCAACATGATGCCCCCATGGTGAAGAGGGAGCATCTCGAGCGGGTGCATGATCACGATCATGTCGCGCGGATTATCGATGAGGCCCCGCAGGAGGGGATTCTGCGTCTGGATGACGATACCTTCATGATGCCAAAGACCCTGAATGCGCTTATGCGTTCGGCCGGTGCCGTGGTGTACGCGGTGGATCTGGTGATGAACGGAGAGACCCGCATCGCCTTCTGCTCGGTGCGCCCGCCGGGACATCATGCCGAGCGCGGCCAGGCCATGGGGTTCTGTTATTTTAACAATATCGCCGTGGGGGCGGCCCATGCCCTGGAGGAGTATGGGCTGGAGCGGATCGCCATCCTCGATTTTGATGTGCATCACGGCAACGGCACCGAGGATATCTTCAGGAATGATCCGCGGGTGTTCTTTGGTTCCAGCTTCCAGTATCCCTTCTATCCCTATAGCGGATATATCACCGGTTGTGAGCACATGGCCAATATACCGCTGCCCGCCGGTACAGACGGGAAGTCGTTCCGACGCAAGGTGCGGGAGAAGTGGCTGCCGGCGCTGGACGCCTTTGCGCCGCAACTGATCATGATCTCCGCCGGCTTTGACGGACATGTGGAGGACGAGTTGGCCCAGTTCATGTTGCGCGAGGCGGACTACGCCTGGGTGACCGGAAAGCTCAAAGAGGTCGCCGACAAGCACTCAGGGGGGAGAATCATATCCGTGCTGGAGGGTGGTTATGCCCTGAACGCCCTGGGCAGGAGCGTGTCGGCACATCTGAACGCCCTGTTGGGCAACTGAATCCATTGCTGTTTCCGCGCATGTTTCAGATAGATATCCATTTGGTAATAAATAAGGTCCAGGCTGTAACATTTCCGTAACATTCCTTTATTACACTTCTGCTACATGAAACGTAATCAGAGACAGAGGAATATGATGAAATCAAGACAGATGCTGCTACTCCTTATCGCCGCAGGTGCGGCCTTTGGTGTGAATGCCGCAGAGCGTACCGTACTTCAGAACAAGGGATCGGATACCCTGGTGAACGTGGCCCAGGCCTGGGCCGAGGCCTATGGAGAGGTGGACTCAAATGTGGCGATAGCCGTATCCGGCGGCGGTTCCGGCACCGGTATCGCGGCCATGATCAACGGCACCGTGGATATCGCCAACGCCAGCCGTATGATGAAGGACAAGGAGATCAAGAAGGCCGAGGAGCATGGTCAGCATCCGGTGGAGCATGTGGTCGGCTATGATGCCCTGGCGGTATATATCAACTCGGCCAACCCGGCTACCTCACTCTCATTCGAACAGCTGAAGCAGATCTATATCCGTGACGGCAAGGCCACCAAGTGGTCGGATTTGGGGTTGAAGGTCCCAGGCTGTGACAGCGATGAGATCGTGGTGGTCAGCCGCCAGAACAACTCAGGCACCTATGCCTATTTCAAAAAGACCGTACTGGGTAAGGGCAAGTATCGCCAGGGGACCCTGGATATGCATGGCTCCAAGGATGTGGTGGATCTGGTGGAGAAGACCCCCTGTGCCATCGGTTACAGTGGACTGGCCTATGCCACCGACCATGTGAAGATGGCCTGTATCGCCCAGGGGGATGGCGCGGACTGTATCAATCCCAGTGTGAAGACCGCCAGCGACCGCAGCTATCCGATAGCACGTCCGCTGTTCATGTATACCAATGGCGAACCCAAGGGTGCGGTTAAGCAGTACATGGACTGGATCAAGAGCGATGCCGGCCAGTGTATCCTGTTAAAGAAGGGTTATGCCCCGGTCAGGGATGTAAGCTGTAATTAACAGAAGGGTAGTTATGCGCTGTCATGCCCGCCCTGGCCCTCTTATGGCCAGGCGGGTTTTGCTACAATTGAGGCTCATCTGTTTGGGGTGTCTGGCGCGACCTGACACATCTTTTTAATCTTAAGTTCGGTAACGATAATATGTCCCTGCTAGAGGAACGTCTGTTTCGTGATCAGAGAAAAATCCGCGACAAGGTGGTGGCCCAGGCCCAGGCGGTGGAGGATGGATTGAACAATGCCATTCACTCCCTGCAGACCGGTAACAGGAAGCTCGCCTATACCACTATCCTGAATGACTATCCCATCAATCGCACCATGCGTGAGATAGATCGTCTGTGTCACAGCTTTATCGCCGTGCACCTGCCCAGTGGTACCTATTTGCGTCTCATATCCTCAATTATCCGCATCAACATTGAGCTGGAACGCATCGGTGACTATGCGGTGATCATAGCCCGTGAAGGGGTGCAGATGTCGACCCCTCCGCATGACGTCCTGGGTCGGGAGTTGGAGCGCATGACCGCGGACACCATGACCATGGTCAGACAGGCGATCAAGGCGTTCAGCGATCTCAATGCGGAGTTGGCGCGCGGTACCAAGCATCTCTCAGATAACGTGCAGTTGAATCTGGATACGGTCTATGCCGAGATAGCGGAGAAGAGCGAGCTGCAGGGGGTGAAGGATACGCTGGCCCTGTTCGTGGTATTCAACCAGCTCAAGCGGGTGGTGGACCAGGCCAAGAACATTTGTGAGGACACCATCTTTGCCGTTACCGGCGAGCAGAAGAGGCCCAAGGTATACAACGTCCTATTTCTGGATGAGGACAACAGCCTGGCGAGTCAGTTGGCCGTGGCCATCGCGCAGAAGAACCACCCGCATCGTGGCAACTTTAGTGGCGCCGGGCGTACGCCGGCCGCCGCGATCAATCAGGATCTGGTCAGGTTCGTGTCACAGCACGGTATTGACCTGGAAGACGCAAGACCCAGGGCCCTGAGCGATCTCAGCAACCAGGACATCTCGGAGCAACACGTAATAGTCAGTCTCCAGGGTGACATCAACTCCTATCTGCCTGAGATCCCGTTCCATACCAATGCCCTGGAGTGGGATGTCTGGGGCGAGAGCGGGGCAGTGGGCGAGCAGGAGATGGAGGCCCTGTATCGAAATCTGGCGCTGCAGATCAAGGACCTGATGGATCTGATGTGCGGTGAAGAGGCCTAGTCTATGTCGACGGTGACGGACAAGGCGTTGGATGTGGATTTTGATCGACGCAACCTGGACTGGTACATCGACAAGATGGTGCAGTTCCTGGTCTTTATCGGCGGAATCTCTGCCATCATCTTTGTTATTGGTATCTTTATTTTTATCACCATAGAGGGCATAGGCTTTTTGACGGAAGGCTTCTCCTTTCAGGAGTTCTTTCTCTCCCCGTACTGGGAGCCGAGTGATGAGGATGCCCCGGAGTTCGGCATCCTGGCCCTGATCGCAGGTACCGCATCGGTGACCGGGCTGGCCATGCTGGTGGCCATCCCCTTCTCTCTGGGGGCGGCGATCTATGTGGGTGAGTTCGCCACCGGCCGTACCCGCGAGTTCCTCAAGGTGCTGGTGGAGCTGCTGGCGGCCATCCCGTCGGTGGTCTGGGGCTTTATCGGGCTCTCCATCATGAACCCGTTGATCATCGATCTGTTTGACGTATCGGTGGGGCTGAATGTACTCAACGCCGGCATCATCCTGGGATTGATGGCCGCGCCCATCATGACCTCCATCGCGGAGGACGCCCTCAAGGCGGTGCCGGATCGCTACCGCGAGGCGGCCGAGGCCCTGGGCGCCACCCGTTGGCAGGTGATATTCAAGACCGTAATCCCCGCCGCCAAGAACGGGTTGCTGGGTGCGGTGCTGCTGGGGGTGGGGCGCGGTTTCGGCGAGACCATGGCGGTACTGATGGCCACCGGACACTCGGTGAATATCCCGCACAGCATATTCGATTCGGTGCGTGCCCTCACCGCCACCATCGCCGCCGAACTGGGTGAGACCGCGGTAGGGTCGGAGCACTATCAGGCCCTGTTCACCATCGGGATATTCCTGTTCCTGATAACGTTCATCATCAACCTTACCGCTGACCTGATCGTGCGCGGCATCAAGAAGCAGTAGATTTGGAATAAAGAGAGATGTTTGCAGAATCCACTCTAAACGCGAAGAACAAGAAGGTGCAGGTGCTGTTCAAGACCCTGTTCATGCTCATGACCATCCTGTTGGTCATACCGGTGCTGGTGATCATGGGTACCCTGGTCTATAAGGGCGGCAGCGTGATCTCCATCGATTTTCTCTTTACCGATCCGGCCCAGGGGATGACGGCAGGCGGTATCTTCCCGGCGCTGCTGGGGACGGTCTGGCTGGTGGCCCTGGCCCTGCTTATCTCTGTCCCCCTGGGGGTGGCCGCCGCCATCTACCTGAGTGAATATGCCGGCGATAACTGGTTCACCCGCATCATCAACCTGGCCATCATCAATCTGGCCGGTGTGCCGTCCATCGTGCATGCCCTGTTTGGGGTGGGGGCCTTCGTGATCTTCTTCGGTTTTGGCACCAGCATACTGGCCGCCAGCCTGACCCTGGCCATCATGACCCTGCCGGTGGTGATCGTGTCCACCAGGGAATCTCTGCAGGCGGTGCCGCCGGCCTTTCGCGAGGCCTGCTGGAATATGGGGGCCACCCGTTGGCAGACCATCCGTCGCATCGTCCTGCCCAACGCGGTCAGCGGGATACTGACCGGTGTGATCCTGGAGGTGTCGCGCACCACCGGGGAGACCGCGCCCATCATGTTTACCGGGGCGGCGTTCTTTCTGCCCTTTCTGCCCCAGGGGGTGTTTGACCAGACCATGGCCCTGTCGCTGCACCTGTTTGTGGTCTCCACCCAGGTGCCGGGCGTGCCGGATGCACTGCCCTATGGCGTGGCCCTGGTGTTGATCTCGCTGGTGTTGATCATGAACAGCCTCTCCATCGCCTTTCGCATGTATCTGCGAGGACAGAAGAAATGGTAACGTCGGCCTCAGCAAGCGACACGGGCATCGAGCGGGATGATGCCAACATCAAACTCAGCGTACGCGACCTGACCATCAAATATGCCGGGACGCCGGCCCTGAGCGGCGTCAGTCTGGATGTGCGAGAGAACGAGGTGTTCGGGATCATCGGTCCCGCCAATGCCGGCAAGACCAGCTTTCTCAAGACCCTGAACCTGATGGACGCCTTCGACCCCGGGATGCAGGTCGAGGGGGATATCCTGTTCAACGGCATCAATATCCGCAACATCAGGAACGTGTATGGTCTGCGCAGTCGTATCGGGGTGGTGTTCCCACTACCGGTGGGTCTGCCCCTGACCATCTACGATAACGTGGCCCTGTCACCGCGCCTGCGCGGCATCAAGGATAAGCGGGAACTGGATATCATCGTGGAGCGCTGCCTGACCAGGGCCGCACTCTGGGATGAGGTGAAGGATCGTCTGGACTCGCTGGGCAGTCTGCTCTCCGGTGGCCAGCAGCAGCGTCTGACCATCGCCCGCGCCCTGTCGCAGGATCCTGAGTTGCTGATATTGGATGAGTTCTCCATCGCGGTCGATCCGGTCACCACCATGCGCATCGAAGATGTACTGAAGGAGTTGAAGTCTGAGATGACCATCATCCTGGTCACCAACCTGGTGCAGCAGGCACGGCGTCTGGCCGACCGAACCGCATTTTTCCTGGGCGGCGAGTGTATCGAGATCGGCGTGACCGAGGATCTGTTTACCGGCGAGGTGCAGGACCGGCGCACGCGGGATTATGTTGAGGGTAAATTCGGCTAGCCGTTTGGACGTAACACAAAGACTATATAGAGAATGATTGCCAGAGCAGAAAACATAGAGCAGGAGCAGGCGGAGTTTGCCATCACCACAGAGAGACTCAATCTCTGGTACGGCACCTTTCAGGCCCTGTTCGATATAGACCTGAAGATCAAGAACGGTATCGTGACCTCCATGATCGGTCCCTCCGGTTGTGGCAAGTCCACCTTCCTGCGTAGCGTGAACCGTATCAACGAACGTCTGGGTTATGTGCGCATCGACGGCAGGATCAACGTGTTCGACCACAACATCTATGATCCGGCGGTAGAGTTGGTGCAGGTGCGCAAGCAGATCGGCATGGTGTTTCAGCGCCCCAATCCGCTCCCGATCTCCATCCGGGATAATGTGCTGTTCGGGCATCGCCTGCACCATAGGGGTGATGCGGCATCTCAGCGTGATCCGGATGAGATTGTGGAGGAGGCGCTGCGTCAGGTCCTGTTGTGGGACAAGGTAAAGGACCGGCTGGATAGCAAGGCCACGGGGCTGTCGCTGGAGGAGCAGCAGAAGCTGTGCATCGCCCGTCTGCTGCCGGTCAAACCCAGGGTCCTGTTGATGGACGAGCCGTGTTCGGCCCTGGACCCGGAAGGCACGGCCGCAGTGGAGGAGCTGATCTGGGAGCTCAGGGGCAAGTACACCATCCTGATCGTGACCCACAACATGGCTCAGGCCCGGCGCGCCAGCGATGAGTGTGTCTTCATGCTCATGGGTAAGGTGGTGGAACACAGCGCAACCAGCCGTCTCTTTGTTACACCCAAGTGCAAGGAGACCGCGGACTATATCGAAGGCAGGTATGGCTAAGCTGCTGATAGTGGACGATGAGCCCGCCATCCGGGAGATGGTGCGCTTCGCCCTGTCGCGTTCCGGCTACGAGTGCATCGAGGCCGCGGATGCGGCGGAGGCAAAGCGGCGCATCATCGCTGATGCCCCGGATCTGATCCTGTTGGATGTGATGATGCCGGGACAATCCGGCCTGGATCTGGCCCGCGAACTGCGGCGCCATGATTCGACCAAGGATATCCCCATCATTATGTTGACGGCGCGTGGGTCGGAACAGGATAAGATTCGCGGACTGGATGTGGGGGCGGATGATTATGTCACCAAGCCATTTTCTCCCGGCGAACTGGCGGCCCGCATCAAGGCCCTGCTGCGGCGCAGTTCCCTGGATCAATCGGAACTGGAGATCAGCGGCCTGCGCCTGAATCCGGAGACCCGCGAGGTATTCTCCGGTGATGTCCGAATAGATCTTTCACCGATGGAGTTCCGGCTGCTGCACTTTCTGATGGCGCGGGCGGAGAAGGTGTTCTCGCGCACCCAACTGCTGGATAAGGTGTGGGGCGGTGAAAACTATGTGGAGGATCGCACCGTGGATGTTCATATACGGAGAGTGCGCGCGGCACTGGAAGCGAGCGGACATGCCGACATGATCCAGACCGTGCGCGGCGTTGGTTACCGGCTTTCGGTCAAGGGGTGATGTCGATGAAGAGGATCGATCTGTCCGGATGGGATACAGAGATCAAGGTCCTCGTCCTGCTTTCGTTGTTTACCCTGTTCGGCGGCATGTCCTTTCACTCATATCTACTCTTCCTTGTCGTAGGTGTGGTGTGCGTGGCGCTCTGGTACCTTTTTTGGGTATGGAGATTGGGTCGCGGCATGGCGGCCGGTGAGGAGGTTGCGGTGCCGCAGGGTTCGGGTCTGATACAGGTGGTTGGCAGGGGTATCGCCGATCTGCAGCATAGGGTGCGGGAACAGGAGCGTTACAACACCCAGGTGGTGTCACTGTTTCGCAAGGCCTTTGAGGCCTTTCCCGATGCGGTCATGCTGTTGCGGCCGGACTGGAGTATCCGCTGGTGCAACCGGGCGGGCAGGGATATGTTCGGTCTGGATCAGGAGGGTGAGGGTTTCGGTTCGCTGTTGCAGGAGGTGGGACATCCGGTCCTGGAGGAGTATCTGCTGGCGGGTGATTTTTCCAAACCCCTGGAGCTGGAGTCTCCCGCAGACCGGGCCCGGGTCATGTCCATCCAGTTGACCGGTTTTCCCCAGGAAGATGGTCTTGTGTTGCTGGTGGCGAGGGATATTACCCGGTTATATCACCTGGACAGGATGCGTAGCGATTTTGTGGCCAATGTCTCCCATGAGTTGAAGACACCGCTTACCGTGCTTAGTGGTTTTCTTGAGACCATGCACATGGATGGAGACGACATCCCGCCGCAATGGGCCAATGCTGTTGGTCTGATGTATCAGCAGGCGGAGAGGATGAGCGGCATAGTGGATGATCTGCTGATGCTCTCCCGACTGGATGCAGGGCAGGAAGGCTTTACGCCGGAGGAGGTGGATGTGCCGGCACTGCTGGAGAGGGTAGTCGCAGATGCCAGGATCCTGGCGCATGATAGTGGCCATGTCATCACCCTGGAGATGGAGCCGTCGCTTAGACTGATGGGGGAACAGAAGACCCTGGAGAGCCTGTTCTATAACGTAATCATGAACGCAGTCCATCACACCCCATCCGGGACCAGGGTGGATGTGCACTGGTTCAGACAGGACGGGATGTCCGTGTTCAAGGTGGTGGATACCGGGGATGGCATACCGGACCGTCATCTTCCTCATCTGACTGAGCCCTTCTATCGTGTGGATGCCGGCAGGTCCAGGGAGTCCGGCGGCACCGGTCTGGGTCTGTCTATTGTTAACAGGTCAGTGGCGCGGCATAAGGGTAGATTGAAGATCAGCAGCGAGATGGGCAGGGGGAGCGTGGTCAGGATCGAATTCCCTGCCGGATAGATTTTTCGAGCGTAAATGAGAACGCCCAGCCGGGTTGCCCGGGCTGGGCCTTGGTAGAAGGTCTGTAGTCAGCCCTTATAGCGGGGTGACGTTTTCGGCTTGAGGACCTTTCTGCCCCTCAACTTCTGTGAACTGGACCTGCTGTCCATCCTTCAGTGTTCTGTGGCCATCGCCAACGATAGAACGGAAATGAACGAATAGGTCGGCTCCGCCCTCACGCTCGATAAATCCATAACCTTTAGCGTCATTAAACCATTTGACGGTGCCTGTTTGCTGTTCAGCCATTTTTAAATCCTCTCATGTAACGAAACTTTTTTGCTATATGAATATAGCTAACCCAAATTGCTGTGTAACGTGAAGAAACTACGCTTCAAGAGCAGGGGAGAAAAGGTTCGCCGAGACTGCTTTATCATTGTAGATTGCATATTCCATACGCAGCAGGGGTCATTCTAGACCTATCTGGATAAAGGTCAATAACTTAATATGTTTTTCTGAAATGAATTATGTCTGTTTTTTCAAGGGGCTAGATGGGTATATTTTCTATCAGACAGCGGTAGTTGTAAGATTTTCTGGCGGTTTTGACATAATATATGGTGTTAATGATATTGCTGTCGCTTTGCAGCAAGATCCTGATTGTTGAGAGATTAGCGGGTTATCCATGGCGAAGACTATAGTTATAAACAAAAACGGCGGAGATCAGATCCCTTTTTTCAGGGGAATCCTGGTGCAGTCCCTGATCAAGACAGGACTGGCCTATGCCGATGCCTATACCCTGTCCCAGGAGGTTAGAGAAAAGATAAAGGACAGGGATCAGATCAGTAAACACGATCTGTTTTTGCTGGTGGCCGATCTGCTGGAGGGGAGGTATGGGCGGGATGCCCGTGTCGCCTATGAGAACAAGCCGCTGTTGGATACAGACATCATTGTGCACTCACCTGCGCGTAGCGATCGTTTTTCTGTCGGCATCCTCACCCACTCTCTGGAGGCATGCGCCATCTCTACCGAGGTGGCGAGAAAGGGCGCCCTCAGTGTACATGAGGCATTGCTCAATGAAGGCGTGAAAGAGATCGATCATGCCGATCTGCGTAAGATAATCTTTAGTTGTCTGAAAGAGTACGCCGGTGTTGAGACCGCAAACAGATATCTCTCCTGGCGTCGGTTTGAGAATTCTGGCAAGACCCTCATTCTCCTGATCGGTGGAGTGACCGGATCCGGCAAAAGCACCCTTTCCGCCGAACTTGCATATCGCCTGGATATCGCCTGGACCCAGTCCACGGATATGATGCGGGAGATCATCCGTTCTTATCTTCCCAGTCAGGCCATACCCACGTTGATGCATTCGAGTTTTGCCGCATGGCGTGGCCTGCCCTTCCCGCGTCAGCTGGAGCGCAAAGAGGTGGATAGTCCTGTCATCACCGGATTCCTGTCGCAGATCAATACCATGCAGCCGGCCTTGGAGGCGGCTATAACCAGGGCCTCGATGGAGAGTCAGCACCTGATCCTGGAGGGAGTGCATGTGCTACCTTCCCACTTGGCCATGAAAGAGATAAGCAGTGATGTGATAGTTATCCCAGTCATGCTGGCGACCATGGATAAGGCCAGTCTGCGCAAGCGTTTTAAGACCAGGGCCAGGACCAGCACGGAGAGGAAGGCCGAGAAATATCTCGATCACATAGATGATATCTGGGAGTTGCAGAGCTATCTCCTGAATGAGGCGGACAGGATAGGGATACCCATCATCGCCAATCAGGCCATAGAGGAGACCATCGGGGAGGTCCTTGGGATTATCAGCGATACCATAATAAATATCTTTCCTGTGGAGGCCGATGATTAGGGATCAGGATTTGATCGTCGGTGCAAAATATCTGTTGGCCAAAATAGGGATAAACAAATAATGCGACTGATTGCGGTGCGCCACTACAAGACACTGATTAATAAATCCGGTCACATCATGGGATGGGGCGACTCCCCCCGTTCTGATGACTGGCAGATCGATGTAGCGTTTGTGGATGGAGTCATGCACAAGAACTCCCTGGAGTTCGCCGCCGTCTATACCAGCGATCTGGAGAGATCCCGCCAGACCGGGATGTATCATGCGAAGAAGAGGGGCATCAAACTCATACGTGATCATGCCGAACTGAATGAGATCAACTACGGCACCCTGTATAAGAAGAGCAAGAAATGGGTGGAGAAGCATATCCCGAAGCACAAGAATGATCCCGACTATGTCTATCCCAAGGGGGAGAGCTTTCGCCAGATGCAGGAGCGTAGTGTGGGTTTCATAGAGATGCTCTGGGACAGACACCAGGACGAGACGATATTGTTGGTGGTGCATGCCGGTGTGATCAGGGGCATGGTTTGTCACTTTCTGGACCTGCCCTTTGGCGAGAATCTTAAACGCAAGGTATCACACTGTTATATTGGGGACTTTCTGTTTAAGCGCGGAAAATGTGTGGAATATAATGAGCTTGGCAAGCCATCCGGCTTTGTGCGGGATAAGGTCATTTCCATACCATACAAGAACAAACCATAAATAATCTTCTCTTGCCCTGGGATGGGCTAGGCATTATCTTTACTCCCCTGTTTTTTGTTTAGGTATCCTGCGGCTTGCGCGAACTGTATAAGTAGAAAAGAAATAACAATGATCCAGCGAATAAAGGATTACTATTTTAAGATCACCCTGGAACGGCCCAAGATCATTGGTTTGTTTGTCGTCCTGTTGCTGTTGCTGTCTGCCTGGTATGCTCAGGAGTTCAAACTGGATGCGTCATCTGATTCCCTGGTGCTGGAAAACGATCAGGACCTGCGTTTTTATCGCGCAGTGCGTGCCCGCTACGGATCGGATGATTTTCTGGTGGTCACCCTGCAGCCTAAGGGTGATCTCTTTTCTCAACAAAACCTGGATGTTATCCGCACTCTGCGCGATGAGCTGGCCGGACTGGACCGGGTGGAGTCGGTCCTCAGTATCCTGGATGTCCCCCTTATCAACAGTCCCCGCGTCTCCGTATCCGAACTACAGGAAGGGGTGCGCACCCTGGAGACAGATGGTATCGATATCAGTCTGGCGCGCAAGGAGTTTCAGGAGAGCCCCCTCTACAGCAGCCTGCTGACCAGCCTGGACGAAAAGGTCACGGCACTATTGGTCTATCTCAAACACGACCAGGAACTGCTTGATCTGCAGAAGCAGCGTGATCAGATCTGGGAAAAACAGATGTCATCAGACCTGACCGCAGAAGAGAGCGGACGGCTGCAAGGGATAACAAACCGGATCCGACAGGTGAATACCAGGCTGCAGGCTCAATTGCAGGGAGATATCGCTGCGGTGCGGGCGATACTGGAAAAGTTTAAGGATAAGGGAGAGATTCATCTCGGCGGCGTGCCGATGATCGCTTCGGATATGATCGACTTTATCGATAGCGATATCCGAATATTCGGCGTAGGGGTTACCGTGTTTCTGGTCCTGCTTCTGACCATAGCGTTCAAGCGGCCACGCTGGGTCCTGGTGCCATTGCTGATCTGCGTGGCGGCGGCAATCTACATGGTGGGCTTTCTTGGTTTTGCGGACTGGCGCGTGACCGTGGTCTCTTCCAATTTCATCTCCCTGTTGTTGATCACCACCCTGTCCCTGGCGGTGCATCTGATCGTGCGCCACCAGGAGCTGCATGCCGAGGATCCAAGTCGTTCCCAGCTATGGATGCTGAAGGAGACCATGCGATCTAAGTTTGCCCCTTCCATTTATACCTCGCTTACCACCATGGTGGCCTTTGCCTCTCTCATCGTAAGCGGGATCCGCCCGGTGATAGATTTTGGCTGGATGATGGTGGTTGGCGTTGGTTTGGCCTTTCTGGCGGCATTTCTGATCTTTCCTGCGGCCCTCGTATCGTTGCGTCCCGGTTCTCCGGTACTGCGTAAGCACGACGCCACGGCCGCGTTCACACACTCCTTGGCCAAGGGGATTGAGCGTTTCAGCACCCCTGTCCTGGTGGCATATCTGGCGGTGGTGGTGCTGGGGGTGATGGGTATAGGCAGGCTATCGGTGGAGAACCGGTTTATCGATTACTTCAAGGAGTCCACCGAGATCTACAAGGGCATGGTGTTGATCGATCGGGAGCTGGGTGGCACCACGCCACTGGATGTGGTGCTGGAACCAAAGAAAGAATTCCTACAGAGAGAGGCCGCAGGTGGTGGCGGTGGCCCTGAACAGTCGTCGCCGAAACAGGAGGGGGTTGCTGAATCGGGGCAGGCCGTGTTTGAACCTGAGCCGATGCCTGCGGCCAGTGCGGAAGAGCCCGCCATGGACGAGACGCCAGAACAGGAAGCGAATGGGGAAGGGTCCGCAGATGAGCTGGATGAGGATCTGGATCTGGATGTGGATCTGGGTGCTGAGTTCGAAGACGAATCTGCTGGGATCACCGGTGAGAGCTACTGGTTCAACATGTTCCAATTGGAAGATGTGCAGAAGATCCATGATTATCTGGATTCACTGCCTGAGACCGGAAAGGTGCTGTCTCTCGCCACCACCATGAGCATGATGACCATGCTCAACAACGATGTGCCACTGGATAATTTCAGCCTGGGAGTGGTGTACAAGCGTTTGCCGGACGGTGTGAAGGCGCAGATCCTGGACCCATACATGTCCAAGGACGGCAATCAGATACGTTTCGGTATCCGGGTGATAGATTCGGACAAAAACCTGCAGCGTGACGCCCTGCTCAAGCAGATCAGGAGTGACCTGATCAGCAAATTCAATCTTGAGCCGGAGCAGGTCAAGCTCTCCGGGATGCTGGTGCTCTATAACAACGTGTTACAGAGCCTGTTCCGCTCCCAGATACTGACCCTGAGCATGGTGTTCCTGGCCATCTTCGCCATGTTCTTCATGCTGTTCCGGCATTGGAAGCTGGCTGCCATCGGCGTGATCCCCACCGTGGTGGCGGCCGGCATAATACTTGGTTTGATGGGTTGGCTCGGGATCAGGCTGGACATCATGACCATCACCATAGCCGCCATCACCATCGGTATAGGAGTGGATAACGCCATCCACTATATCCATCGTTTCCGGGAGGAGTTGGCGCTGGATGGTGACTACTGGGGTGCGGTCAAGCGTTGCCATGCCAGCGTGGGTCGGGCCATCTACTATACCTCCATAACCGTGACCCTGGGTTTCTCCATCATGGCCATGTCCAACTTTATCCCGTCCATCTATTTTGGCGTGCTTACCGGACTCGCCATGCTGGCCGCCCTGATCGGAAACCTGACCCTGTTGCCTCTGCTGCTGGTCAAGTTGAAGCCGTTGGGTAATCCCAATTCGCAAACAATTACTGGCTCCCCAGAGCAATCAGGGCAACCCCGGCAAGCATAAGGGCCGCTCCGCTCATGTGGGTCCCGAGACCTTTCTCTTTGAACAGGATTGCCCCGAATAAAATACCAAACAGCAGGCTGCTGCGTTTTACCGCGATCATGTAGGCGGCCTCTACCTGTTGTATCGCAAGAAAGTGGGTGATCACCATAGTCGCCATAAACAGAGCGACCACGATGTTTTTGGTCGGTCTGCGGTAGAGTGCCCGTAGGGTCTGCGGACGTTGTAGCGTAAGCATGACCAGTACTGATGAGCCAAGCAATACAAAATAGAAGGGACCGAACAGGTCCGCCGGCATATACTGCATCGCCGCCTTGCCTCCGACCGCAGTTACGCTGTATATGATTGCCACGATCAGCATGAGCCTGGAGCCGCCGCTGCGCAGGATTGCTGCCAGTGGTGCAAGCGGACCGTGTCTATGCTCCTCGTCAACTGTCTCAAGGTTTAGTATCCAGGCGCCGGCAAAAATGAGAGAGATTGCGGCGAATCCCGATAGCGAAATCCGTTCACCCAACAGCAGCCAGCCGGTAGATGTCACAAATACCGGGGTCAAGGCCAGATAGGGCAGGGTCTGCCACAGCGGATAGTCACGAATCGCCTTTATGTAGAGCAGCAGGGCGATGATCTCCAATGGCATGAGCAGGGCCATCCAACCCCAGAACTCCAGTGGCAGGTCGGGGAATGGTTGTGTCAGCAGCAAGGGGGAAAGTAACAGTCCGGGCAGGGTGAAACGGATCAGGGCCAGTTCCCTGGCGCCATAATCCCGCAGCCAGTGCTTGGTGGTGGCATCGGCGGAGGCCATGCTGATGGCGCAGATCATGGTGAGAAGAAACCAGTGCATGTGATCTAGTTTAATCTATGCAGGATACCGGCACCGATTAAATTGAAGAGAGTAGCTGGTGGCCGTTGTGTCCGGCGGTCCTTAGCCTCTCACCATCCTGGCCGCATCCATGATCAGTTCCGGAATTGCATCTTCCCTGTGGGCGTTCTCGCTGATATGACGCCGCCACGCCTTGGCGCCGGGCTGGCCCTGGAACAGTCCCAGGATGTGTCTGGTGATACGTCCGATGGGGGTTCCCTGGGCGAACTCTTCCTCCACGAAGGGCATAAGTCGTTCGATGATCTCGTGGCGGCTGGGGATGGGGTGATCGTCTCCAAATATCATCCGGTCCGCCTGCGCCAGCATCCAGGGGTTCTGGTAGGCCTCGCGCCCGATCATCACGCCGTCCAGGTGTTGCAGCTGTTCCTTGGCTGCATCCAGGGTGGTGATTCCCCCATTGATGATGATCTCCAGTTCAGGAAGGTCTCGTTTTAGCCGGTGTACCGTCTCGTAGCGTAGAGGCGGAATATCACGGTTCTCCTTCGGACTCAGCCCCTCCAGCCAGGCGTTGCGGGCGTGGACGATGAAGGTGCGGCATCCGGTCTGGGAGACGGTCGTAACAAATCCGTGCAGAGTCTCGTAGCTGTCGTCATGGTCGATACCGATGCGGTGTTTGATGGTTACCGGGATGGAGACCGCCCGCTGCATGGCGTGGATGCACTCTGCAACCAGTTGGGGGTCCAACATCAGACAGGCCCCGAAGCGTCCGGACTGTACCCGGTCGGAGGGGCAGCCCACATTCAGGTTGACCTCATCATAGCCCCACTCTTCCGCCATGCGTGAGCATCGCGCCAAGGCGGACGGGTCACTGCCTGCAAGCTGAAGCGCTAGCGGATGTTCGCTCGGATCAAAGCGCAGAAAACGTTCCCTGTCCCCGTGCAGCAGGGCGCCGGTTGTTACCATCTCGGTGTAGAGCAGGGTGTGCCTGGTGATGAGGCGCGCAAAGTAACGGTAGTACCTGTCGGTCCAGTCCAGCATGGGGGCGATGGAGAGTGCGCGCTTGATCATGCGGCGATGATACAGGATTTGTTCCGCCTTGTTCGAGCGCGATAGATCTGACCATCGTTACGTTATTAGCGGGTATACCCCATCCGCGTCATGTACCTCACCCCCGGTCAGGGCGGGGTTGAATACGCATATCATGCGCATGTCTTCTACTGCGCGTAGGTAGTGGCGTTCGTGTCCGTTGAGGGCATACATGGTCCCGTCCGATATGGGATGGGTTTCGCCGGTCTCCAGATCCTCGATCTCTCCTTTGCCGCCCACGCAGTAGACCGCCTCAAGGTGGTTCTTGTAATGGATGTAGGTCTCAGTACCGGCGAATATGGTGGTGTCATGGAATGAGAAGCCCATACCTTCGTTCCTCAGCAGAAGCCTGCGGCTGGCCCAGTTGCCGTTCTCCGCAGCGATGTCGCGCTCGGTGCCGATGATCTCACTCAGTCTGCGTACGATCATAATGGATCCCCTTTTCTGGCTAGCTCCTTCTCCTGGATCAGGGATGCGACGGCGTCAGCGATTATCTGCAAACCATCTCTCAGGATCTCTTCCTCTATGATCAGGGGCGGCAGAAATTTTACGACCTGATCATCCGATCCTGCGGTCTCTATCACCAGTCCGTTTTCAAATGCCCGCGCAGATACCTCGCCCGCCAGTCCGTGCTGTGGCAGTTCCAGCCCCCAGACCATGCCCCGGCCCCTGACCTGTATATTCCAATCCGGATGTCTGTCTGCGATCTTTTGCAGTTCCTGCTGCATGATGTCGCCCTTATAGGCTACGGATTTGGATAATTCATCATTATCCCAATATGCCAATAGTTCAGTGGCGGCAACGAAGGCCAGGTTGTTGCCGCGAAAGGTCCCGGTATGTTCTCCTGGTTTCCACTGATCCAGTTCCGGGCGCAACAACAGGATCGCCATCGGCAGTCCGCCGCCGATGGATTTTGACAGTGTGATCATATCCGGTTTGATCCCGGCCTCTTCAAAGCTGAAGAAGGTGCCGGTGCGCCCGTTGCCGACCTGGATGTCATCTATGATCAGCAGGATATCGAAGTCGTGGCACAACTGTTCCAGTTTGCGCAGCCAATCCAGACTGGCGACGTTTATTCCACCTTCACCCTGTATGGTCTCGACAATGATCGCGGCCGGGGTGTCTATACCGCTGCTGCCGTCACTGATCATCTTGCGCAGATATTCGATGGTATCTATATTCGGCCCGAAGTATCCGTCATAGGGCAGGCTGTCCGCATTGTTGCGTGCGCCGTAGGATTCGTCGCGGTAGAAGTCGTTACCGGTTACGGCCAGAGACCCCATGGTGAGTCCATGATATCCGTTGGTGAAGGCGATGATATTGGAGCGGCGTTTTACCATGCGGGCCAGTTTTAGTGATGTCTCAACCACGTTGGAACCTGTGGGTCCGGTAAACTGTATCTTGTACTCCATGTTGCGCGGGGAGAGGATGGTATCCTTGAATTTGTTTAGGAACGCCCGCTTGGCGACAGTAGCCTTGTCCAGGGCGTGCACAATGCCATCTTTTTGTAGATATTCGATGATCGCCTTTGTGACCACCGGGTTGTTATGTCCGTAATTCAGGGTGCCGGCGCCGGCAAAGAAATCGATATAGCGATTGCCCTGTTCGTCGAACAGATAAGCACCCTGTGCTGTATCAAATACGACTGGAAATGAGCGCACATAGCCGCGTACATTTGATTCCATCTCTTCAAAAATTCTCATATATGTCTATTGCCTCGTCTGTGTAATTTGGTTTGGTAATGGCTATGTCGTGCCTGAAACTCGAATGGGACTGATGGTGAAGAGTGCTTCGGCCTCGTGTCCTTGCTCAGGAAACCATTCGCAGGGAAAGTAATCTGGCCGTTCCTCCAGTGATCCGTTGACCCTTTTAGCCAGTGAAGTGAACAGTGAGCGAGATGCCGTATTGGATGGTGTGATGGTGGTGGTTAAGGTCTTTATGTCTTGGCACGCATCGCGCCTTAAGATGGCAAGCAGCATCTCCAGCGCCAGGCCCTGTTTACGCATACTTGCGGCGACGCCGACCTGCCATATAAAGATCGTGTCCGATGTCTGTGATGGAATGTATCCGGAAACGAACCCCACTATCTCTCCATCATGTTCTGCCACCACGCTGGTTTCCTGGAAGTGTTCGCCCAGGAGGAAATAGGCGTAGGGAGAGTTCAGGTCCAGGACGCCGGTTGTCCGCACCAGTCGCCACAGGTTCGTGCCATCTGAGGGTGCGGGCCTTCTAAGTACCACACTGGTGTTGTTTAACTCTATGTTCATTAAATTATTTCCAGCTCTACTCAAACAGTGGGCCGATCAGACTCCAGGTGTCGATCATGCCGAGGTAATCGATAGTTGCCACTGCGGCAACGACGAAAACCATCCATAACCATGGCGACAGGAGCGGGTGTCGTTGTGGTTTTCGGAACAGGGTTCTGGGCTGCTCGGATTCAGAAATCTTGTAGATGTCTCGTTTAGCCATAAATACCCGGCATATTTGGACAGGACAGGGACAATGGGGCGCTTGTGATCATCCTATTCTCTAAAGAATGCTTAGTATACTAAATATTATGCATGCCCTCAATTGACTATAATATGCGTCTGTTATGGGTGTTTTTATGCAATGTGAATCAGTTGCTAGTTAGTGAACTAATATTTAATAGGGTAATATGACCAGAATTGCCATTGTGCTTGGGCCGTGTCCCTATCTGCCGGATGGGCCACAGATCAGAGGCGTTTGCTGGTATTATTGTCAACGGTCATCTATTACCTGGTCCATCGAATACAACGCATCATGACTGATCAATCTGATATATCGGAAAATATCCTTATCGCCCTGCGTAGGGTCATCCGCGCCATCGATCAACACTCGAGAAACCTGATTCAGAGTCACGGTCTGACCGGACCTCAGGCCCTGTTGCTTACGGAGATAGTGCGTAGCCGGGTGTTAACCGGTAGTGAATTGGCCAAGCGGGTCAGTCTTAGTCAGGCCACTGTTACCGATGTGGTCAAGAGACTGGAGGGCCGTGGACTGCTGGAACGCAGTCGGGATACATCTGATAAACGCAAGATGATACTGCGTGCCACGGTACAGGGTGAGGCGTTGGTAAAGCAGTCGGTGCCGCTGCTGCAGGAACGGTTTCAGAATCGACTAAATGAGCTGAAGAAATGGGAACAGAACCAGTTGTTGTCTTCTTTGCAGAGGATAGCGGAGATGATGAATGCTGAAGACCTGGATGCCGCCCCCATGCTTACCAGTGGCGCCATAACGGCTTCACCGGAGGCGGTAGAGGATGCCATTGATCCTACCCATGGCGATCATTCGAATTAAGGTGTCACTATACAATAGGGTTATTGCCGCCACTCCCAACCGGTTTGAAAAGTAGGGAGTGGCAGCATTTGGGTCTTGCTAATTAATCCGTTCAAACACGGTGGCGATCCCCATGCCCATGCCGATACACATGGTGGCCAGTCCCAGGTTGCCATCGTTGTTTTCCATGACGTTGAGCAGGGTGTTGGAGATCCTGGTGCCGGAACATCCGAGCGGATGACCCAGGGCGATGGCCCCGCCGTAGACGTTTACCTTGTCATCCATCGTATCCAGCAGCTTGAGGTTCTTCAGCACCGCCAGGCTCTGGGCGGCAAAGGCCTCGTTCAGCTCCACATAGTCTATATCGTCTATGGTCAGACCGGCCCGCTTCAGGGCCTTCTGTGATGCGGGTACCGGGCCGTAACCCATGATGGAAGGATCGCATCCCGCCACTGCCATGCTCCTGATGCGGGCGCGCGGGGTCAGGCCCAGTTCCTTCGCCTTCTGTTCCGACATCACCAACATGCCGGAGGCGCCGTCGGAGAGTGCTGAGGATGTGCCTGCCGTTACCGTGCCCACCTTGGGTATGAATACCGGACGCAGTTTTGCCATGTCGTCGATATTGGCGTCGGGTCGAATCACCTCGTCGATGGTTATGGCGGTCCTGAAGCCGGTGGTAGCGTCGTGTCCTTCCACCGGGATGATCTCCTTATCCCAGTGACCATCCAGCGTGGCCTGGTGGGCGCGTTGGTGCGAGCGCACGCCGAACTCGTCCTGCATCTGGCGGGTGATGCCGTTCATCTTTCCCAGCAGTTCGGCGGTAACCCCCATCAGCATGTCGGCCTTGGCCGCATGTTTGGATATTGCCGGGTTCACCTCAACGCCGTGATCCATGGGGACATGCCCCATGTGCTCTACGCCGCCGACTATGAAGATCTCACCATAGCCGGTGACTATGGCCTGAGCGGCGGTGTGCAGGGCGGACATGGATGATCCGCACAGGCGGTTGACGGTCTGGGCCGATACGCCATGGGGCAGTCCGGCCAGGAGGGAGGCGTTGCGTGCGATGTTGAACCCCTGCTCTTTGGTTTGATTCACGCAGCCCCAGATCACATCCTCGATCTCGTTCGGGTTTACCTCCGGGTTGCGCCGCAGTAGGGCCTTCATGACTTCAGCAGACAGGGCCTCGGCGCGCACATTACGGAAGACGCCGGCTCTGGAGCGGCCCATGGCGGTGCGTACGCCGTCAACTATAACGATATCATTGATAGACATACTCATTACTTATCTCCTTCCTGCTGAAAGAATTTCGCGCCGCTGGCGGCCATTGATTGCATGTTCTCTGTCGGCTGATAGAGCGGGCCCAGATGTGCATACTTCTCTGCCATCTGACAGAACCGGTCCAGACCCATCTGATCCAGATAGTGCAGGGCGCCGCCACGGAATGGAGGGAAGCCGATACCGTAGATCAGGGCCATGTCGGCCTCGGCCGGGCTGGCAACTATATTCTCCTCGATGCAGCGTACGGTCTCGATGCACAGCGGGATCATCATGCGTTCAATGATCTCCTCGTCGCCGAACTCCTTTATCTCGCCGGTGACATCCTTGAGCAGTGCATCTACTGCCTCGTCATTGATCTTCTTCTGCTTGCCCTTTTTGTCCAACTCATAGCGGTAGAAGCCCTTGTCGTTCTTCTGACCGAAGCGCTGGTTTGCGTACATGCGGTCGATGGCGTTTTCGCCCTCGTGACTCATGCGCTCGGGGAAGCCGGCTGCCATGACGGCATCGGCGTGATGGGCGGTGTCGATACCGACTACGTCCAGTAGATAGGCGGGGCCCATGGGCCAGCCGAAGCCCTCCATCACCTGGTCGATCCTGCGGAAGTCCGCTCCGTCGCTGACCAGGGCGGAGAAGCCTCCAAAGTATGGAAACAGCACGCGGTTGACCAGGAAGCCGGGGCAGTCGTTTACCACGATCGGTGTCTTACCCATGGCCTTTGCGTAGGCCACGGTGCGGGCAACTGCCTCTTCGCCACTCTTCTCGCCGCGGATCACCTCGACCAGAGGCATACGGTGCACAGGGTTGAAGAAGTGCATGCCGCAGAATCGCTCCGGGTTCTCCAGGGCGGTGGCCAGTTCGGTGATGGAGATGGTGGAGGTGTTGGATGTCAGGATCGCATCCTCTTTCATGGCCTTTTCCGCCTCCGCCAGTACGCTCTTCTTTACATTGACGTTCTCTACCACCGCCTCTACCACCAGATCGGCGCGATTGAAATCGCCATAGCTCAAGGTTGGCGTGATCTGGGTCAGGGTCTTGGCCATCTGCTGTTCATTGATACGGCCTCTCTTGAGCTGGCCGGAGAGCAGTTTGGTCGCCTCGTTCAGGCCCAGTTGGAGCGCGGCCTCATTGATGTCCTTCATCAGGATGGGCGTGCCCTTGGATGCGGACTGATAGGCCACGCCGCCACCCATGATACCGGCGCCCAACACCCCGGCCATGGCTACCGGTGCGGTATCCTGGGTGTACTTCTTGGCGACCTTTTTGACGTATTGGTCTTTCAGAAAGAGTCCGACCAGAGATGCGGTGACATCGGTCTTGGCCAGCTTGGCGAAGGCCTTGGCCTCCGCGTCGATGGCGCCCTTGCGGTCCATCTTGACCGCCTTCTGCATGGTCTTGATGGCCTGCATGGGTGCCGGATAGTGGGGGCCGGCCTGGGCGCCGATCACGCCCTTGGCGGATTCGAAGGCCATGGTCATTTCCATCTGGTTGAGTTTAACCGGGCTGGTCTTCTCGCTTCTGCGCGCCCGGTAGTCGATGCTTCCGTCAATACACTTCTTTATCAGGTCGAGGGCTGCGGCATTAACCTGATCCGCCGCCACTACTGCGTCCACCCCGCCTTCCTGCAGGGCCGCATCGGCCTTTTTCTGGCTGCCGGAGCAGATCCACTCATTGGCGTTATCCACGCCGATCAACCTTGGCAGTCTGAAGGTGCCGCCCCAGCCTGGGTTGATGCCGAGTTTCACCTCGGGCAGTCCGACCTGGGCGGAATCTGCCATGACCCGATAGTCGGTGGAGAGGCAGAGTTCGAAGCCGCCGCCCAGGGCCAGGCCGTTGATGGCGGTGACGGTGGGGCAGGGCAGGTCTTCGATGGCGTTGAAGATATCATCCAGCTCCAGTATGTGCTGGTAGATCTCCTCTTCTGAGTGAGAGAACATCTGGGTGAACTCGGTGATGTCCGCCCCCACGATAAAGGCCTCTTTGGCGCTGGAGAAGAAAACACCTTTGAGGTTCCCGGTCTCGCCCAGCTTGGTTACCGCCTGTTTCAATTCGAGCAGTGTTGCCTGGTCAAACTTGTTAATGGCTTCATTTTCTCGGTCAAATACAACCTCGTAAATGCCTTCCTCAACAGTCTGTACGCGGATGAATTGACCTTGCATCAACATGACACGTATCTCCTATGTAACATTATTAAAGTGAATTTGCGGACTGCATATATCCGCGTTGTGTTTGGTTCGTTCTATATCAAGGGATCACTTGTCTGTGGTTTCTATGGATCCCTCAGAAGATAGTCTGTTTACTAATTCTCCGTCCCTGGACCAGACATGACAGCTATCCAGTATCAGCTTGTAGCCCTGTTTCTTTGTGGACTCGCTGCTGTGTGACCACAGGGCCTGAAACGCAGTAGTGGCGACAACCGGTAGTAACTCGTTTAGATGGGTGCACCCGCTTGCCCCGCCCACCAGCTCTTTTGCCTTCACTCGCCATCCCGGCCTGATATTGATTCCGATCAGCTTTTTGTAGGCATCGGTGATATTGGGGCATACCTCAAAAGGTGCTGCGTCTATCGATGCCTGGACCTCATGTATCTTTAAGAAGGCATCGATAGTTACCCGCAGTTGTATATCGTGGAACGCCTCCCCTGCGGCCACATAACCATGCTCCCTGCTGTCCACGCTGCTGCTTTTGATATCGGTCATACGGACTTCTATGTCCCACAAGCCGTCGTCGCGCAGGTAGGCATCGGAGGTGATCGTCCTCCCGTGCTGATGCTGGCGGCGTTGTGGTTTTGGTAACGGCATGCAGCTTATCCCTATGAGATGCTGTCTCTGAGTGACCGCCGCAGTATCTTACCCACGTTGGTCTTGGGCAGTTCCTCGGCAAATTCCACCATCTTAGGAACCTTGTAGCCGGTCAGTTTATCGCGGCACCAGGTGCGGATCTCGTCGACAGTCAGGTCTTTGTTCGAGCTGACCACAAACAGTTTGACCGACTCACCGGTGACATCATCCGGGATCCCGATTGCTGCGCATTCGACTATATCCGGATGCTGGGTTGCCACCTCTTCAACCTCGTTCGGATAGACGTTAAATCCCGAGACGATGATGATGTCTTTCGCCCGGTCGGCTATGCTCAGGAAGCCGTCTCTATGCAGTATCGCTATGTCGCCTGTTTTGAAATAGCCGTCTTCGGTAAATACGTCTTCCGTCTCCGCATCTTTTTGCCAGTAACCGGCCATTACCTGGGGTCCCCAGACACACAGCTCTCCGGCTTTGCCCTCTTCGACATCGTTTTCGGATTTGTCGATGATGCGAATGTTGGTGTGTGGAACAGGTGGTCCAATGGTACCGATCTGTTGCCCGCCCGGAGGGTTGATGGTGACTATGGGTGAGGTCTCGGTGAGGCCATAGCCCTCGGTTATGGTGCAGCCCGTTATCTTTTCCCATTGGTCGGCCGCGTCATGGGTCAGCGCCATGCCGCCCGAAGATGTGATGCGAAATTTGCTGAAGTCCAGGGATGCGAAATCCGGATTACGGCACAGCGCCACAAACAGGGTGTTTAGGCCGAGAAAGGCGGTAATCTTCCAGTTTTTCAGCTCTTTCACAAAACCGGGGATGTCCCTTGGATTGGGGATCAATATGCCATGCCCGCCTGATAGCATCGCAGTCTGGGCGATGGTAAAGGCATAGATGTGATACAGGGGCAGCGGTGAAATAGCGGTCTCCGCCCAGTCTTCTCCGGAAGTGGCTATTCGTGGTTGCGACTGCAGTATGTTGGACAGGATGTTGGCATGGGTCAGCTTGGCCCCCTTGGATAGGCCGGTAGTGCCGCCGGTGTACTGCAGTGCGGCGATGGATGCAGATTCTGTCTCTACATGGGTATGTTTTTTGCCCTTATGCTTGTTTAGGATCTTTCTCAGGGATAGGGCCTGGGGAAGATTAAAGGCTGGCTGCATCTTTTTTACTTTATCTATGACAAAGTGGATCAGATTGCGTTTCAGGAAGCCATGCAGGTCTGCGGCCTGAACCAATATAACCTTTTCGATATCGGTATTGCCCAGGATCTTCTCTGCGTTATGCGCCATGCACTGATAGATGATCAACGCCTTGGCACCTGAATCCTTGAACTGATACTCCATCTCATGGGATGTGTACAAAGGATTGGTGTTGACTACAATCAAACCGGCCAACAGTGAGCCGAAGAAGACTATCGGGTACTGGACCAGATTAGGCAGCTGAATGGCAATGCGGTCACCCGGTTTAAGGTCTGTCTCCGTTTGCAGGAAGTGTGCAAACGCAGATGCGCGCTCTGCCAATTCGTTATAGGTAATGGTCTTCCCAATACTGGTGAAGGCCGGCTTCGAGCCATAATTCCTGGTGCAGTAGTCCAAAAGATCAGGAATGGTCTTAAATCCATATGGGTTAATATCATCTGGGATCCATCCAATTTCAGGTCTGCCAGATGCCATGGTTTAACCTCCGCTTAGAGGAAAGATGTCTGTCAGGCGCGTGGCCAGCATGATATCGCCTGTGGCCTGTATATCGCCACTCATAAATGCCTGCATGCCATCTGTTTCGCCGTTAAAAACAGATGTCATGGTGTCCAGGTCCATTGACAGGGTGACATTGGGGTCGGACTGCGCTCCTTCCGTTATCTGGCAAGAGCCGTCTTTGATCTCGATCTGCCAGCTCCCTTGGTCGGTAATGTCATACTGAAAGATGGCGTCCAGGCCGGCGGCTGCGTTCGGATCGAAGCGTTGTTGCATCTCTTCGAGTAGGCTGTTTATATCGGTCATGTGCGATCCCCTTTAGAGCTTGTCAGTTATGTTTTTCGTTCTAGATATACTTTAGAAGATAAAACTCTCTTCATCCAATGTCATTAGATTATCCGCCCCGGACGTCATGGTCTCCACCAGGCCTCTGGTGCGCGGCAGTATGCGTTGGTAGTAGAATCTTGCCGTCGTGATCTTCGAGTTGTAAAAGGCCTCTTCACCGGTGTCTCCAGTCAGTTTGGTCTGTGCGGTCTGTGCCATCCTGGCCCAGAAGTAGGCGAAGGCGACGTATCCTGAATACATCAGATAATCCACGGATGCCGCACCAACCTCATCACGATTCTTCATGGCCTTCATGCCAATCTTCATGGTGATGCTGCCCCACTCATCGTTCAGCTTCTTCAGGGGCTCGATGAACTCCTTCATCCCCTTGTCCTTGGCGTGCTCCTTGCAAAACAGGTGGATGATCTTGGTGAATTTCTTCAGTGTCTCACCCTGGGTCATCAATACCTTGCGTCCCAGTAGGTCCAAGGCCTGAACCTGAGTGGTGCCCTCATACAGCATGGAGATACGGCTATCGCGCACGTTCTGCTCCATGCCCCATTCCGAGATATATCCGTGACCACCAAAGACCTGCAGGCCATGGTTCGCAGCCTCAAAACCCATCTCGGTCAGGAAGGCCTTGGCGATAGGGGTGATAAAGGCAAGCAGAGTGTCGGCATCTTCGATAACCTTCTTGTCTTGGGAGTGGGAGACGGTATCGACCTGCAGCGCGGTGAAATAGATCATCGCCCTTGCCCCTTCGGCAATCGCCTTTTGGGTGAGGAGCATCTTGCGCACCTCCGGGTGGACGATGATTGGGTCCGCTGCCTTGTCCGGCGCCTTGGGTCCGGTTAGGGAGCGCATCTGCAGTCGTTCCCTGGCGTAGGCGTAGGAGTTTTGAAATCCCCACTCGGCATGGGCCAGGCCCTGTATGGCCGTCCCCAGACGGGCGGCGTTCATAAAGGTGAACATGCAGTTCAGCCCCTTGTTGGGTGGTCCGATGAGGAATCCCTTGGCGCCGTCGAAGTTCATCACGCAGGTGGAATTGCCGTGTATCCCCATCTTGTGTTCTATGGAACCGCAACTTACGTTGTTTGCCTCGCCCGCATTACCCTCGGCGTCCGGCAGTTGTTTCGGTACGATAAAGAGTGAGATGCCCTTGGTGCCTTCCGGCGCATCCGGCAGGCGCGCCAGCACGATGTGCACGATATTCTCGGCCATGTCGTGTTCGCCGGCGGAGATAAAGATCTTGGTGCCGGTGATGGCGTAGCTGCCATCCTCATTCGGTTCGGCCTTGGTGCGCAGCAGTCCCAGATCTGTACCGCAGTGCGGCTCGGTCAGGCACATGGTTCCGGTCCACTCTCCACTGACCAGCTTGGTGAGATAGGTCTCTTTCTGTTCCTGGGTGCCATGCAGTTCCAGGGTGCGCATGGCGCCATGGCTGAGGCCTGGATACATGCTCCATGACCAATTGGCGGTACCAATCATCTCATTGATTACTATGCCCAGGGATTCCGGCAGGCCCTGTCCGCCCCACTCCTCCTTGTGGGGGAGGGATGGCCAGCCACTCTCCACATACTGTTGATAGGCCTCTTTAAATCCGGGAGGGGTGGTTACTACGCCGTCCTCAAAGGTGCATCCATGCTTATCACCGACCTGATTCAGCGGCGCCACCACGCGTTCGGCAAACTTTCCTGCCTCGTCCAGGATCGCGTCGATCATGTCAGGTGTGGCTTCTTCGCAATTCAGCTTGTTGTAGTGCTCTTCTATATTCAGAACTTCGTTCAGAACAAAACGGATATCGCGGTGAGGTACTCTGTATTCGCCCATGGTATTTAAAGCCTATAATTCAGTTAGTGTTTAAATCGTCAGTGAATCCAGCCATCTGGAAGATGGTGTAAGAGTGGAAGTTTTTGTCCGATTATCCAATAACAAATTGATTCAATATTTATGTCCAAATTCGCCAGCAGGATAAATTTTAGTAAAAACATGCAATTAAGCTCCGGCGCATCCAGATTTGGTAAGGCCTTTATCTGGAGTCTATACTGTCATTTTACGTCATAAATACAGATCAGGGAGAAAATTGTCAGGAAATTAGGCGACTTTTGTTATTGGACTTAATGAGAGATTGCAACAATATTTTCTTAACAGATTAGTTTCGACTTGGGATTGGCCATATGCCTATATATAAGACACCACTGCGTGAGATGCGCTTTGTCTATAACGAATTGTTTGATTCGAAGAGTATCGAGCAGCTGCCAGGTTTTGAAGAGGTTACACCGGATCTGGTCGACGCCATGCTGGACGAGGCCGGGAAGTTCTGTGAAGGGCGCCTGCTCCCTATCAATCAGAGCGGCGATGCTGAGGGGTGCGCATTCGAAGAGGGGTATGTCTCCACTCCGGCCGGTTTTGTCCAGGCATATCGTGAGTTCTGTGAATTAGGCCTGTGCAGCCTGACCGGGCCGGTGGAATACAACGGCCAAGGGATGCCCAAGACCCTGGGGCTGATGATCGAAGAGATCATCTCCAGCACCAATATGTCATTCAGTCTCTATCCTGGCCTGACCGGCGGCGCCTGCAATGCCATCCTGGCCAAGGGTAGCGATGAGCTTAAGCAGAGATATCTCCCCAAGATGGTGGAAGGCACCTGGACCGGGGCCATGTCCCTAACTGAACCGCACTGTGGTTCCGACCTGGGGATGATTCGCACCAAGGCGGTCCCGAACGATGACCACAGCTATACCATCACCGGCACCAAGATATTCATCACCGCCGGTGATCATGATCTTAGCGAGAACATAATCCACCTGGTGCTGGCCAGGACCCCTGATGCCCCTAAGGGTATTAAAGGTATCAGCATGTTCCTGGTCCCTAAATTTTTGGTAGACGAACACTCCGAGGTGGGAGAACCGAACAACGTAAACTGCAGCGCCATCGAGCATAAGATGGGGATCAAGGCCTCAGCCACCTGTGTGATGAATTTCGACGCTGCCAAGGGCTATCTGGTGGGTGAACTGAACAAGGGTATGGCCGCCATGTTCATCATGATGAACGTCGAACGGCTCGCCGTGGGTATCCAGGGTCTGGGTATCGCCGAGGCCTCATATCAGGGTGCGGTCAACTATGCCAAAGAGCGTCTGCAAGGCCGATCCCTAACTGGTCCCAAGAGTCCGGATAAGGCGGCAGATCCGCTCCTGGTGCATCCGGATGTAAGGCGTATGCTGTTGACCCAGCGGGCATATACCGAAGGGTGTCGCGCCCTGGTGGTTTGGGTTGCCAGGGAGCTGGATCTGTCGCGCCATCATCCAGATGCACAACGTCGCCAGGATGCGGAGGATTTTATCGCCCTGATGACGCCGGTGGTGAAGGCCTTCAATAGCGATATCGGATCAGAGATGGCCAACCTCGGTGTACAGGTATTGGGCGGGCATGGATATATCAGCGAACATGGGATGGAACAGTATGTGCGCGATGCCCGTATCGCCCAGATCTATGAAGGCACCAACGGTATTCAGGCCATGGATCTGGTGGGGCGCAAGCTTACCGCCTGCGATGGTAGATATCTGCAGCAGTTCTTCGGGCCGGTGGAGGAGTATCTCAAACAAAATGGCTCCAATCCCTATCTCAAGAGCTTTATCCAGCCGCTGGGCGATGCCTTCGGTAGACTGCAATCCGCAACCAACTATGTTGCAGGGCAACTGAGTTCAGCTCCGGATGACAGCGCTGCCGCCGCCACCGACTACCTTAGGATGTTCGGGCTGGTGGCCCTGGGTTATCTGTGGGCGCGTATGGCCGAGGTGGCCAGCGCCAAGGTGAATGGCGGTGAATCAATGTTTTATCAGGCCAAGATCGACACCGCCCACTTCTATTTCGAGCGTCTGCTGCCCCAATGCGAGGCGCTGCATCAGATCATATTGTCTGGTTCCAGCACCATCATGAAGTTTAATGATGATGCCTTTGAGTTATGAATCTACTGTTCAGGCTGATCTGGTTATTCATCACTGCGTCCAGTCGCAAACGCATTGGGTTGACTGATGAAAGCGATTTGCCACTGCGGGTACTGCCTACGGACATGGATATAAACATGCATCTGACCAATGCGCGCTACTTGAGCATGATGGATCTGGGCAGGACCGAGTTCATTATCCAGGCCGGAATGATGAAAGAACTGCTGAAGAGGCGCTGGTTGCCGGTGGTCGCCGTGGCCAACCTGAAGTTTATTAAACAGATAAACCCATTCCAGCGTTTCAATCTCATCACCCGTATCGTCGGTTGGGATGAGAAGTGGTTCTTCATGGAGCAGCGCTTTGAGGTGGAAGGGCAGTTGGTTGCACTTGGTGTTATCAAGGGTCTGTTTCGAGGCAAGAACGGCAAGGTCTCTACGGCGGAGTTACTGGAGTTGGCCGGCCATGAGGGTGAGACCATGGAGCTGCCGGAAGAGTACGCACATATATTTCGCTAGTTGGAAACAGTTAACAGTGTTACGGAGAAGATGAATGAAGATACTTGTAGCGGTTAAGAGGGTCGTTGACTACAACGTCAAGATCCGCGTTGCCTCTGACCAGAGTGGTGTGGATCTGAACAACGTGAAGATGTCCATCAACCCATTCTGTGAGATCGCGGTGGAAGAGGCGATTCGCATCAAGGAGGCCGGCAAGGCGGACGAGATAGTCGCTGTCTCCATCGGCGTGAAAGAGTGCCAGGAGACCCTGCGCAGTGCCCTGGCCCTGGGGGCGGACCGGGCGATCCTGATCGAGACCGATGCCGAGCTGCAACCCCTGGCCGTTGCCAAGCTGCTGCAGAACGTCGCCGTAAAGGAGCAGCCGGATTTGATCATCCTGGGCAAACAGGCGATCGATGACGACAGCAACCAGACCGGTCAGATGCTGGCGGCGCTCATGGGTCTGCCTCAGGGGACCTTTGCCTCCAAGGTGGATGTGGCAGATGGCAGCGTTCAGGTCACCCGCGAGATCGACGGCGGACTGGAGACCGTGGCCCTGAACCTGCCTGCGGTGATCACCACAGATCTGCGTCTCAACGAACCGCGCTACGCCAAGCTGCCAAATATCATGAAGGCGAAGAAGAAGCCGCTGGAGATCATTCCGGTGGTCGATACCGGCGTGGATATCACGCCACGGCTAAAGACCCTGAAGGTGGTCGAACCACCGGTACGCCAGGCCGGCATTAAGGTGAAGTCTGTCGAAGAGCTGGTGGAAAAACTCAAGAATGAAGCGAAGGTGATCTCATGAGCGTATTGATAATAGCTGATCATGACGGGGCCAACATAAAGTCGGCGACGTTGACCACGGTGACCGCGGCCAAAGAGCTGGGTGATGATCTGCATCTCCTGGTGGCGGGAAGTGGCTGCAGGGCGGCGGCGGAGCAGGCCGCCATGATCGACGGTATAAGCAAGGTATTGCTATGCGATGCTGCGGCCTATGAACAGGCCATGCCGGAGAATATATCTCTATTGGTGTCGGGTATCGCGGAAGGTTACAGCCACATCCTGGCCGCGGCCACCACCAGTGGTAAGAACTATATGCCACGTATCGCCGCCAGGTTGGACGTGGCCCAGATAAGTGACATCGTAACTGTAGAATCGTCCGATACCTTTGTACGTCCCATCTATGCCGGTAATGCCCTGGCCACGGTCCAGAGCAGCGACGCCATCAAGGTGATCACCGTACGCGGAACGGCCTTTGATGCGGCGGCGGCCGAGGGTGGCTCTGCAGCTATCGAAGAGATAGCGGCGGCAGAGGCATTTGCCGGTTCCAGTTTTGTCGGTCAGGAGCTGAGTGTATCCGACCGTCCTGAATTGACCGACGCCGATGTGGTGGTCTCGGGCGGACGTGGTCTGGGCAGCGGCGAAAATTTCAAACTGATCAATGCCCTGGCCGATAAACTGGGCGCTGCGGTTGGTGCGTCACGCGCGGCCGTGGATGCCGGGTACGTCCCCAATGACTATCAGGTCGGTCAGACCGGTAAGATCGTGGCCCCTAATCTCTACATCGCGGTGGGTATCAGTGGCGCTATTCAGCACCTGGCCGGGATGAAGGATAGCAAGGTGATCGTCGCCATCAACAAGGATGAGGATGCCCCCATCTTTGAGGTGGCGGATTATGGTCTGGTGGCCGACCTGTTTGATGCGGTTCCAGAGCTTGTTGAGAAGGTCTGAAAATTCCGTCCTTAGGTTCGTAGACAGTACATCCATGTACTACTCCTACATCCTGGAATTTTCAGACCACGGAAATCAAATAATGTGATTTTTGATTTCCTTCATTTTCAATCGCTACAACGATTGAAAATGGCGGCACAACTAAATTTAACGGGAGAACGGGCGTGGAAAGAGAGAGCATGAACTATGACGTGGTGATCGTCGGCGGTGGTCCATCTGGTCTTACCGCTTCCATTCGTATCATGCAGTTGGCCGCCGAGCATGGCCTGGAACTCAGTGTCTGTCTGGTGGAGAAGGGGTCGGAGATCGGCGCCCATATCCTCTCTGGCGCCATTATTGAGCCAACCGCCCTGGCGGAACTGTTTCCTGATTGGAAAGAGAAGGGCGCTCCCCTGAACACGCCGGTTACGGATGACAGGTTTCTGTTCCTGACCGAGGACAGATCGATCTCTATCCCGGGCTGGACCCTGCCGCCGCAGATGCACAATCACGGCAACTACATAGCCAGTCTGGGCAACTTCTGTCGCTGGTTGGCGGAACAGGCGGAAGAGTTAGGGGTTGAGTTGTATCCCGGCTTTGCCGCGGCGGAGGTGTTGTCCAACGAGGATGGATCGGTCAAGGGCATCGCCACCGGCGACATGGGTATCAACCGCCAGGGTGAGCAGAAGGGTAGTTATGAACCTGGAATAGAGCTGCATGCCAAGTACACACTGTTTTCTGAGGGTTGCCGCGGTTCCCTGGCGCAACAGCTGATCGAAAGATTCGGATTGGATGTCGACAGTGAGCCCCAGACCTATGGCCTGGGCATTAAGGAGTTGTGGGAGGTGGATCCGGAGAAACACAGTCCTGGTCTGGCCATGCACACCGCCGGTTGGCCGCTGCAGCAGGACGTATATGGAGGCAGCTTTATCTATCACCTGGAGGACAACCAGGTGGCGGTCGGTATGGTGGTTGGTCTGGACTACTCCAATCCATTCCTCTCTCCCTATCAGGAGATGCAGCGCTTCAAGACCCACCCGGCTGTACGTGACCTGTTTGAGGGCGGCAAGCGCATCGCATATGGCGCCCGCACCCTGAATGAGGGCGGACTGCAGTCCCTGCCCAACCTGGTATTTCCTGGTGGGGCGCTAATCGGGGATAGCGCCGGATTTCTCAACGTACCCAAGATCAAGGGCACCCACACCGCGATGAAGAGCGGACTGCTGGCGGCCGAGGGTGTGGTAGACGCCCTGTCTCAGGGTCGTGGCAATGACGAATTGGTTACTTACGCCGATGCGGTTGAAGAGTCCTGGCTTAAGCAGGAGTTGTATGTGGCGCGCAACTTTCGTCCAGCCTTCTCCAAGTGGGGGCTGCTGGGCGGCACCCTGTATGCCGGTATCGATTTGAAGGTGCTGCGGGGCAGGGCCCCCTGGACCCTGAGCCATCATGGCGAGGATAGAAAACAGCTTAGGCCGGCGCGTGACTGCCAGCCGATCGCATATCCAAAACCTGACGGCAAGGTCACCTTTGATCGCCTCAGTTCGGTCTATCTCTCCAGTACCAACCATGAAGAGGATCAGCCGGTCCATCTGCGGCTGGAGGACGAGTCGGTCCCGATCTCCATAAACCTCAAGGATTATGACGCCCCGGAGCAGCGTTATTGTCCGGCTGGGGTGTATGAAATCGTGGAAGAGGGGGGCGATCAGAGGCTGCAGATCAACGCGCAGAACTGTCTGCACTGCAAGGCCTGTGATATCAAGGATCCGACACGCAACATACGTTGGACCACGCCCGAGGGGAGTGGCGGTCCCAACTATCCCAATATGTAGTTCACCCCTGCCGAAAGAGATTGTGAGACGGGCGAAATGAAGCAAACCATCACAGTTCCTACAGGTTATGTGAAGCAGCTGCTGGATCAGGTTGCCGCGCAGAACTATGACGTCAATGAACTGCTTGAGAGCGTCGGGATAGACCCGGCCGAGATCCGGCATCAGACGGAATTTCCCGCCAAGAAATTCGGTTACCTCTATCAGCGCATCATGTATATCACTCAGGATGAGTATTTCGGCATGCCCAGCGGTGGCCGGTTACCCAACGGTGCCTTCCGCATGATGTGTCATGCCATCATCCAGTGTAGAAATCTGGGGCATGCCATACGCCGTGCCAGCGATTTTCACGAGATAGTGAAGGGGACAAAGATAAAACCCAAACTGGAAAAGAAGGGGCGCTTCGCCAAGGTTACCTTCGCCGGTCTGGACAGTCTGGATAAATCGGAGGTGGAAGAGCTGATCGCTTCAGAACCCCCTTCCAGTATCTGTACCTCCCTTTCCATGTGGCACCACTTCACCAGTTGGTTGATCGGTGAGCGGCTGGAACTGCGGGCGGCCTATTTTAAGTTCCCGGAAGAGGAGGCGATTCCAGGTATCCAGACCAAGTTCCAGTCCGAACTCAGGTTCAGTCAGCACGATAACGCCATGGTATTCCCGGCGCGCTATCTGGAGTATCCCATAATCCAGACCGAAGAGACCCTGCACGGTTTCTTGAAGACAGCACCCTATCAGCTGTTGGTGATGGAGGATGACAGCACCAGTCTGAAATCCCAGATAGTCGCCCTGATTGGGCGCGACTTCAGCATGCCTATCCCGACGGCCAAGCAGGTGGCGGACACTCTGAATATGTCCTTGTCCAAGCTGCGGCGCCGACTGCTGGAGGAGGACACCACCTTTCAGCAGATCAAGGATGAATGTCGCAAAAAGACCGCCGTCAACTATATGAACTCTCCCCAGCTCTCCATCAATGACGTGGCCGGCCTGATGGGGTTCGAGGAGACATCCGCCTTTTTCCGTTCCTTCAAACGCTGGACCGGGATGACCCCGGGCGAGTATCGGCAGAGTGAACAGTACCGTGATCAGCTGCAGTCCAAACAGGGGTGACAGGGAATAAAATATACCCCAATGTTTTCAGGATAGTTTATGCTTCTCTTGTATTCGGAAAGAAAATTAGGAGGCGTAGAATGGATATAGACCTTGCCGATGTAACCGTCCATATAGACGAGAGCCTGGATGAAGAGGGTAGGAGAAAACTGGAGGAAGCGTTTCGTATCCGTGACGGTGTCGTTTCTGTCCGAATAAATCCAGACCGTCCCCACCTGGTGTCTATTGAATACAATCCGAAGGTGATCAAGTCCCGTGATCTGGTGGACATCCCGCGTTTTCAGGGACTGCGTGGGGAGCTGGTTGGGCTCTAAATAGCCATGACTTTTCTGGGTCACCACTAATCTATACTTTTAGATGAGGTGATTGAAAAGAGGGTCTTCTATGCTATACCAATAGGTTATATACAGTTGAAAACTGACCCTGTTGAGTCGTTGCCATGGAAGAACTGCTGCTGAATGGACTCCGTGAATTATCCAAGACCGCATTCCCCCGCAAATGTACAACATGTGGCAGGGTATATGATTCCTTTGAGCAATTTGTTCACGAAACCCGTCGATTAGAGGGGGGGAGTGGATTAATGGAAAATCTCGGTTGTCCTGAAGAAGGGGATGCTCCAATTCTAGAGATTTATCGAAACTGTATTTGTGGTTCTACATTAATGGAATTCCTCTATAACCGGCGTGATGCCTCCAAGAATGGTAGGCGTTGCCGTATAATTTTTGGAAAACTTGTAGAGGTGTTGGTTGAGAAGGGGCTCTCCAGAGATGATGCAAGAAATGAGTTGTTACTGATACTGCAATTTGACAAAAGCCCATTGCTGGAGAGTATGGGTATTCAGATAAAACTCAAGTAATCTACATAACTGCTATTGGGTTATCAGTAGTCTGACCGCAGTGCGGCCCATGTCATCGATATCTTTGGGGTCGATATAGATGCGGTCGTTCGACAGATGACACAGTCCGTGCAGCGTGGCCCATGTGACCTGGGCCAGGCGCAGTGCCGGTACGTTTTGTTTCAGCACCCCTTCCCGCTGTAGTTTTTCGATCTCTCCCAGCCAGAGTTTGAAGCTTGTCTTGGATACCTGGGACAGGTTCTCGGAGGGGGTGCCGTTTTTCCAGATGGTGCTTCCATACATGAGATCATACTGTTCCTTGTTCTCGGCGGCGAAGCGCAGAAAGGCCAGGATGAATCGCTCAAATTTCATGCTGGGGTCACTCTCGGTTGAGGTGACCAGTTCCCTTTCCAACAGGGCATCCTGCTGCATGAAGCCATCTTCCGCGATGGCGCATAGCAGCTCATTCTTATCCTTGAAGTGGTGGTAGGGCGCGGCCCGGGAAACATTGGTCTTTTCCGCGAGTTTTCTGATGCTGAGGGAGTTGAGCCCTGAGGTTTGCAGGATCTCCTTTGCCGCCATGATCAGGCCCTGGTGGAGATCGCCATGGTGGTAAGGTTGATGGTCCATTTTCATATGGGCACGCTAGCAATTGCATCTTGACATTGTCAATTATTAGGTCCAATCTTGACATTGTCAAGATGCGAGGGCAATCTCATGGAATACAGTTCAATCAGTCTGGATTTTGCTGGTGCAATAGCCCATCTCCAGCTTATCCGTCCCCAATCGTACAACACCTTCAATCGCTCATTTTGGCGGGAGTGGCCCCAGGCCCTGGATGAGGTGGAGAGGGCCGAGGATGTCCGGGTGTTGGTTATCTCATCCACAGGAACCCACTTCTGCGCTGGCATGGATCTGGAGATATTTTCCAACCCGGATCCAAGGCTGTTCAGTGGCGAGCCGGCGCGGCGTGGAGAGTTTCTGCGGCGTCTGGTGCTGGAGTTGCAAGGGTACTTTACCCGGCTTGAACGGTTACGCATGCCGGTCCTGGCGGCGATTCAGGGGGGGTGTATCGGCGGGGCCCTGGATCTGGTCTGTGCCTGCGATAGCCGATACTGCACGGAAGACGCATTCTTCACCATAAAGGAGACGGCCGTTGGGATGACCGCTGATCTGGGAACCCTGCAGCGCCTTCCATCGATGGTCAGTCCTGGTCTGGCCAGGGAACTGGCCTACACCTCACGTAAGATGGAGGCACAGGAGGCGTTGTCCAGTGGTCTGGTAAACAGGCTGTTCCCGGATACCGACCTGATGCTGAAAGGCGTTATGGATATCGCCCGGCAGATCGCCGCCAACTCACCGGTTGCGGTCATGGGTAGCAAGCTGATGCTGAACTATGCCAGAGACCACAGCGTTGCCGACTCCCTTGAGTATGTGGCCACCTGGCAGGCAGGCATGTTCCAGCAGGCCGATATCCTGGAGAGCTTTAGCGCCAAGGCACAGAAAAGGGAGACGGCCTTTCAGCCGCTCAATCCCATAGAGCCGCCCATGCCGGAAGATAAGTAACGCAACTTTGGATCAAGTAGACATGCTCGAGACATCATCAACTGACTATCCACATATCTTTCAACCTCTGGACCTGGGCTTTACCACCCTCAAGAATAGAGTGCTCATGGGATCCATGCACCTGGGTCTGGAAGAGCTCCCCGGCGGATTCGAACGCATGGCGGCGTTCTATGCGGAGCGGGCCCGTGGCGGTGTTGCCTTGATCGTCACTGGTGGGATCGGCCCAAACCGTGAGGGTGCGGTGCATGCGAGCGCGGCCATCCTGGCGGAGAAATCCCAGCTGGCGGATCATCGCCTGATAACCGATGCGGTTCATGCGGAGGGCGGGAAGATCTGCATGCAGATCCTGCATACCGGCCGTTACGCATTCAACGACAAACTGATCGCCCCGTCCGCGATCAAGGCGCCGATCAATCCATATACCCCCAGGGCGGTCACTGCCGAAGGAGTGCAGCAACAGATAGACGATTTCGTCAACTGCGCCGCCCTGGCGCAACAGGCCGGATATGACGGCGTGGAGATCATGGCATCAGAGGGTTACTTTCTGAACCAGTTCATCGTTAGTCGCACCAACCAGCGTGAGGACGAGTGGGGTGGTGACTACTCCCATCGAATGCGACTGCCGGTAGAGGTGGTGCGCAGGGTGCGCGCCAGGGTCGGTACCGAGTTTATCATCATATTCCGTCTCTCCATGTTGGATCTGGTGGAGGCGGGCAGCACCTATGCAGAGGTCGTGGCCCTGGGCCGGGCGGTGGAACAGGCGGGTGCGACGCTGATCAACACCGGTATCGGCTGGCACGAGGCCCGTATCCCCACCATCGCCACCAAGGTGCCGCGTGCGGCCTTTACCTGGGTTACCGCCAAGGTGAAGCAGGGGTTGTCCATTCCGGTGATCACCTCCAATCGTATCAATATGCCGGATGTGGCCGAGGCCATCCTGAAGGATGGCAACGCCGACATGGTCTCCATGGCGCGTCCCTTTCTGGCCGATCCGGAATTTGTCATTAAGGCCGAGCAGGGGCGGGTGGATGAGATCAACACCTGCATCGCCTGCAACCAGGCCTGTCTGGACCATGTATTTGCCGGCAAGCTCACCAGTTGCCTGGTCAACCCTCGGGCCTGTCATGAGACAGAAATAGAGATCAGGGCTACAGATGCACCTCAGAGGCTGGCCGTGGTGGGTGCCGGACCTGCCGGTCTCGCCTTTGCCATCACTGCCGCCAGATGCGGGCATAAGGTCACCCTGTTTGATGCCGCCGATGAGATCGGTGGGCAGTTGAATCTGGCTAAGAGGATACCGGGGAAACAGGAGTTCTATGAGACCCTGCGCTACTTTCGTCGGCAACTGGAGCTGTCCGGGGTTGAGGTCAGGTTGGGGCGTGCGGCAGGGGCTGAGGATCTGAATGGCGGTGATTTTGATCAGGCCATACTCGCCAGCGGGGTTCTGCCGCGGGTCCCGGATATTGCCGGCATTGAGCATGAGAAGGTCCTCTCCTATATCGATGTGATCAAGGGCGCCGAAGTTGGACCCAGGGCCGCGGTCATCGGTGCCGGGGGGATAGGGTTTGATATCTGCGAGCTGCTGACCCATGGCTATGAGGACAGCAGCAAGGATATAAAGACCTTCATGCACAAATGGGGTGTGGACATGTCCCTCAAGGCCAGGGGGGGTGTCACCGGCGTGCCCAGAAGGGTGGAGAAATCTCCGCGCCAGGTCTATCTGCTGCAACGCAAGGCTACCAAGGTCGGTGCCGGGCTGGGTAAGACCACCGGATGGATCCATCGGGCCGATCTGCAGATGAAGCATGTGGAGATGATCAATAAGTGTGAATACACCAGGATCGATGATGATGGCCTGCATCTGTTGATCGATGGGGAACCAAGACTGCTGATGGTGGATAATATAGTCATCTGTGCCGGACAGGAGCCGAGACGTGAGCTGCAGGATGTGGTAAATATCCCTGTACATATAATCGGCGGCGCGGATGTGGCGGCGGAACTGGATGCCAAGCGCGCTATCGAGCAGGGAGTTCGTCTGGCAGTCGATTTAACCGGCCAACAACATAACTAGAAACATATGAGTGAAGCTATGAGATATGCTGCGATTACCGGCTGGGGAAAGTGTCTCCCGCCTGCCGTTTTGACTAATGACGACCTTGCCACCTTCCTGGATACGGACGACGAATGGATTAGAAAGCGCACCGGGATGCAGGAGCGCCGCATCTCTCACGTGCATCTCTCACAATTGGCCAGCGTTGCGGCACAAAGGGCATTGGCGGCAGCAGGTAAGAGCGCGCAGGACGTGGATCTGATCATATTGGGCACCACTACACCGGATAGCATCTGTCCCAATACCGCATCAGGCGTGCAGAAATATATAGACGCAAAGAATGCAGCCTGTATGGATGTCAGCACCGCCTGCACCAGTGGTCTCTATGCCTTGACCGTGGCCAACAGCATGATCCGTTCCGGGGTGGTAAACAACGCCCTGGTGATCGGGGCCGAGGTCATCTCGCCCTTGATGGATTGGGAAAACCGCAACGTGGCAGTGTTGTTCGGTGACGGTGCCGCCGCCTTTTTTCTTGAGGCCAGTACGGAGAGGCAGGGGGTAATGGCGGAGTCTCTGGGTTGTTTTGGCGAGGTGAGAGAGATTCTGAGCTTGCGCGGCTGGGGGTCTGAGCATGCCAATGAGGGCATAATGCTAGGCGATACCAAATGGATGTTTGAGGGCAAGGAGATATTCAAGCGGGCGGTCACCGGAATGGCGGATGCGTGTACGGATGTGCTGGCCAAGGTCGGGTTGTCCATAGATGAAGTCGATTTGGTAGTGCCGCATCAGGCCAATCTGCGCATCATAGATGCATTGGCAAGCAAGACGGGAGCGCCATCAGAGAAGGTGTTCGTAAACATACACCGCTACGGCAATATGTCGGCGGCGACCGCTCCCATAGCCTTGATTGAGGCGGTGGAAGAGGGTCGGGTAAAGCCGGGGGATAAGATCCTGATGCCGGCCTTCGGTGGTGGCCTGACCTGGAGTGCACATCTGCTGGAGTGGGGTGAAAGGACCAAGCCGTTGGCTGAATCGGATGCCGAACTGCCGCCATGCGACAAATCCGCGCTGGAACTGGTACAGGAGATTAGGCGACGCAAGGGTAAGGTCTGATCCAAATAGCGCTTACTTAAGGAAAATCAGGCCGCAAAAAACGCCAATTACCGCAAAATTCTGCAAATGATTTCCACTCGATAGCGCTTTAGTAATGTGCGTGGATTCGCGATTATTGGCGTTCATTTGCGGCTGATCTTCTAGAGGTTGGCCACACTTGCTGGATATAAGCTTCAGCACCTTAAGATAAGCGCCATTCATGACTTATCCCAAATCTCCATTATTCCCTGAGGTGAGAGTGGCTTAAAAGTTAGTCTGAACTGGAAAAAATCCCCATCTGGATGTAATCTAACGCCCCTTTTTCAAAGCTCTGTGGTGCCCATGTCCGGGAAACTATTTATCAAGACCTTCGGTTGTCAGATGAACGAGTACGACTCCGCCAAGATTGCGGATCTGCTCAGTGAGTCCCATGGCTACGAACTGACCGAACGGGCGGAGGAGGCGGATCTCCTGCTGCTCAACACCTGTTCCATCCGTGAGAAGGCCCAGGAAAAGGTGTTCTCCCAACTGGGACGCTGGCGTCCCTGGAAGGTGAAGCGGCCTGATCTGATACTGGGTGTGGGTGGTTGTGTGGCCAGTCAGGAGGGAGACGCCATCCGTGAGCGGGCCCCCTATGTGGATCTGATATTCGGTCCCCAGACCCTGCACCGCCTGCCGCAGATGCTGGACAGCGCCAGAAAGGAGCATGCCCCGGTCATCGACATCAGCTTTCCTGAAATAGAGAAATTTGACCGCCTGGCCGAGCCCAGGGCAGACGGCCCCTCCGCCTTTGTCTCCGTGATGGAGGGGTGTTCCAAATATTGCACCTACTGTGTGGTCCCCTACACCCGGGGTGAGGAGATCAGCCGTCCCTTTGACGACGTGATCGCCGAGGTGACCAAGCTGGCGCACCAGGGGGTGCGGGAGGTAAACCTGCTGGGCCAGAACGTGAATGCCTACCGCGGTCTGATGGACGATGGCGAGAGCGCCGACCTGGCCCTGCTGATCCACGCGGTGGCCGGGGTGGATGGCATCGAGCGTATCCGCTTCACTACATCCCATCCGGTGGAGTTCTCCGACAGCCTGATCGAGGCGTTCGGCGAGGTGCCGGAGCTGGTGAGCCATCTGCACCTGCCGGTGCAGTCCGGTTCGGATCGTATCCTGGCGCTGATGAAGCGTGGCCACTCTGCCTTCGAATATAAGGCCAAGATCAAACGACTGCGTGAGGTGCGGCCCGATATCAGCCTCTCCTCCGATTTTATCGTGGGCTTTCCCGGCGAGAGCGACGATGACTTTGAGCGCACCATGGATCTGATCGAGGGCATCGGCTTCGATTACTCCTTCAGCTTCCTCTTCAGCGCCCGCCCCGGTACCCCGGCCGCGGAATATCCGGACGACATCCCGCTAGAGATTAAACAGCAACGCCTGGAACGGCTGCAGCGGCGTATCAACGAGCAGGCCCAGCAGATAAGCCGGCGTATGGTGGGGACGGTGCAGCGGGTGTTGGTGGAGCGGGTATCGCGCAAAGACAGCGACAAACTGGCCGGACGTACAGAGAACAACCGGGTGGTGAATTTCTCCGGACCGCAGGAATTGATCGGTGAGTTCGTGGATCTCACCATCACCGAGGCCCTGCCCAATTCCCTACGCGGTGAGCTGGCGCATGGGCTAATATTAAAAGATGGAAGCCAATAACGAACGACGTGTCTGAACATCCCGAATCAATAGATCTGGTACTCACCCCGGAAGACAACCACCGATTGTCCAATCTCTGCGGACAGTTGGATCAGAACCTGCGCCAGATCGAGCGGCGCCTGGGGCTGGAGATCAACAATCGCGGCAACAGGTTTCGTCTCATCGGCGAACCCGAGGCCACCCGCGCCTGTTCTGAGGTGTTGAAAGGGCTGTATGCCACATCGGAAAATGAGGTGCTTACCCCGGAACTGGTTCACCTCTATCTGCAGGAGTCCGGCATCGAAGAGCTCCTGCGCGATGAGGTGGAGAAGGATGTCCCTGAGGTGGTGATCAAGACCAAGCGCGGCATGGTGCGGGCGCGTGGCCCCAATCAGAAGGAGTACCTGCATCGCATCGTCACCCACGACATAAATTTCGGTGTCGGTCCTGCCGGTACCGGCAAGACCTATCTGGCGGTGGCCTGTGCGGTGGAGGCCCTGGAACGGGATAAGGTCAGACGGGTGCTGCTGGTGCGTCCGGCGGTGGAGGCAGGGGAGAAGCTGGGGTTTCTGCCCGGCGATCTGGCCGATAAGATCGACCCCTATCTGCGTCCACTGTATGACGCCCTGTATGAGATGCTGGGTTTCGAGCGGGTGGCCAAGCTGATCGAGCGTAACGTGATCGAGGTGGCCCCTCTGGCCTATATGCGCGGACGTACCCTGAACGACTCCTTTATCATCCTGGACGAGGCCCAGAACACCACGCCGGAGCAGATGAAGATGTTCCTGACCCGTATCGGTTTCGGCTCCACTGCGGTGATCACCGGGGATGTCACCCAGGTCGATCTGCCGCGCGGGCAGCGTTCCGGGCTACGTGAGGCGTCCGAGGTGCTTGCGGACGTGGACGGCATCAGCTTTACCTTCTTCAACTCGCGGGATGTGGTGCGGCATCCCCTGGTGCTGCGTATCGTAAACGCCTATGAGGAGCATGAGTGCGACAAGGAGAGCCGGTGAAGCTGGAGCTGGAGATCCAAGACGCCACGGAGTTGGACGATATCCCCACGCGGGAGAGCTTTAGCGCATGGTCCCTGGCCGCCATGGACGGGGTGCGGGAGCGGGCCGAGATAGTGATCCGCCTGGTGGACGAGGCGGAGAGCCGCGAGCTGAATCGAACATATCGAGGTAAGGACCGTCCCACCAACGTCCTCTCCTTTCCATCCGACCTGCCCGAGATCGTCGCTAGCGACCTGTTGGGTGATCTGGTCATCTGTGCCCCAGTGGTGCTGCGTGAGGCCCGGGAGCAGGGCAAGAGTGCGGATCAGCACTGGGCACACATGGTTGTACATGGGGTATTGCATCTCTTAGGATATGATCATCTGGACGAAGACGATGCTGAAACCATGGAACAGCTGGAGATAGAAGTGATGGCAGGACTTGGATTCCAAGACCCATATAAAGAAGCAGCAGCAGATGAGTAACGACGAACCCGGCGGAGGTTTTATCCTTAGGCGCTGGCTGAAGAGATTGGCCCGGGTGTTCAAAGAAGGGCCGGAGAACCGTGAGCAGCTGATCGCCCTGTTAAAAGAGGCCAAGGCGCAACACCTGTTGGACGCGGAGGCCCTCTCCATGATGGAGGGCGCCCTGCAGGTATCTGAGTTGCGGGTGCGGGATATCATGATCCCACGGGCCCAGATGACGGTGATCCACCGGGATGATCAGCTGGAAACAATCCTGCCGGTGGTTATAGACTCCGCCCACTCCCGCTTTCCCGTGATCGACGATGATCGCAGTGAGGTGATCGGGATCCTTCTGGCCAAAGACCTTCTGGCCTATTGCGGTAATGGCAGCAAGCGTTTCTATGTGCGTGATCTGCTGCGGGCCGCCGTGTTCGTGCCCGAGAGCAAGCGCCTCAACGTGTTGTTGAACGAGTTTCGGGCCAACCGCAACCACATGGCCATAGTGGTGGACGAGTATGGAGATGCGGCCGGGCTGGTGACCATTGAGGATGTACTGGAACAGATCGTGGGTGAGATAGAGGACGAACACGATTTTGACGATGCCGCCGTCATACTCAAGCGCAGTGAGACGGAATACACCATAAAGGCCCACACCCCCATTGAGGACTTCAACGAATATTTCGGTGTAGAGCTGGATGCGGGGGAGTTCGATACCATGGCCGGTCTGGTCACCAATGCCATGGGGCATATGCCCAAGCGGGGTGAGCGGGTGGATATAGATCGATTCAGATTCAAGGTGCTGCGGGCGGACAGTCGCCGTATCCACCTGCTTGAGATGCGTCTGTTGCCAAAGGATGAGTAATCTGCAACCGTAAGACGCATGCCCACCCTAATACCAATAATAAAACTCATCATCGCCTTCTGTGCCGGGTCTGTCACGGTCCTGGCCTTTGCCCCTTTTGATCTCTATCTCCTGGCCATCATGGGCCCAGCCATACTGCTATGGCAGTTGTTGGATGCAGACCCGCGTACGGCCTTTCGTCTGGGCTGGTCTTTCGGTCTGGGTCTGTTGGGCGTGGGCGTGTTCTGGATGCATCTAAGTATCGATCAGTTCGGCGGCGTAGGTCCGGTGCTGGCCATACTGGTCACCATGGCCTTCATATCCCTGATGGCCATTTACTATGGTCTTATGGGTTGGCTGGGTGCGCGTATCTTTGAAAAGGCAACTTGGCCCGTTCGACTGATGGCATACGTATCTCTCTGGGTTCTGCTGGAGTGGATGCGCGGGTGGGTCCTGAGCGGATTTCCCTGGTTGGCCCTGGGCTATTCCCAGATCGAAACCCCTCTGCGAGGTTTTGCTCCCTTGCTTGGAGTGTATGTGGTGACGCTGGCGGTGCTCGTCTCTGCCGCCTGTCTGGTTGCCATGCTCAAGGGCCCAAGGGCTATGGTTGCGGCGATACTGCTCCTTTCCGTTCTTTGGGATGGTGGCTGGCTCCTAAGCCGAAATGAGTGGGGCAGACCTTCCGGCGATGGGATCGGGGTGAGTATTATCCAGGCCAATGTGGTACAGGGGTATAAATGGCAGCCGGAGGCGAGACAGCCCACCATAGATATCTATAGGTACCTGACGAACAAAGAGTGGAAGAGCGATCTCATCGTCTGGCCGGAGACGGCGATCCCGGATTATTTCAATCGTCTGGAGGATGATCTATGGAAGGGTCTAGAAAAGGAGGCACAGAAGAACGGCAGTGATCTCTTGATCGGTATCGCGGTTTGGGAGGATAGCGGTGAACGCTATTTCAATTCTGTCAGTTCCATAGGTTCCGTGCGTAACTCCTACTTCAAGCGGCATCTGGTGCCATTTGGTGAGTACATGCCCATGCGCTGGCTGCTGAAGCCCCTGATAGATTATCTGCACATCCCCATGTCGAATTTTTCACCGGGGGACGCAAAACAGCCCCTGATGCAGGTGCTGGGCCGTCAGGCCGGCGTCTCCATCTGTTATGAAGACGCATTCGGTGATGAGGTCATTCAGGCCATGCCGGACGCGGAGTTCCTGGTGAACCTAAGTAACGACGGCTGGTTCGGCGACTCCATTGCCCTGCCGCAGCATCTGCAGATCGCTCGCATGCGCTCGCTCGAGACAGGACGCTATCAACTGCGTTCCACCAATACCGGAATATCTGCCATCATCGGCTCCAAGGGCGAACTCCTCGCCACCTCACCGGTAAACCAAGAGTATGTGCTTCGGGGTGAGATCGTCCCCATGTCCGGTATGACGCCCTATGCCTGGGTGGGGAACTGGGGTGTGGTATTGGTGGCGCTGTTGGGTTTGGTGCTGGCGTTGCGGCGAGACCGTTCATAAACGATAGTCTAAACTTTGCCCAGATCCGGTGCGGGCCTGCCTATGTAGTAGCCCTGTGCAAAATCGATCCCGGCGCCGATGATCGCCTCCAACACCTCCTGGTCCTCCACATATTCACCGATGGTCTTCATCCCCAGATCGTGGGCCAGCATGGAGATGCTCTGTACAAATGCGAGGTCACGCCGGTCGTTGGTAATGTTGGCGATGAAGTCGCCCTCGATCTTGACGTAATCCACCGGGAAACGCTTCAGATAGTGGAAGGATGAGAAACCTGAGCCGAAATCATCGATGGCGAACTTGAACCCTTCCAGGTGCAGCCTGGTCACAAATTTCTCCAGCAGTCCGATATTGCGTACCGTATCCCGCTCCGTCAACTCAAACACGATCTGGGACGGGTTTATCTCATACTTATTCATGAGATAGCTGATGTTCTCGAAGAACTCTTTCAGCACCAGCGCCTTGGGCGATAGATTGATAAAGAGCAGTCCGTTGTAGCCGGTCTCAACGCTCTGCCTGAGGGCCTTCTCCATGATCTGCATGTCCATGCGATGAATGATCCCCAGGCGCTCAGCCACCTCAATAAAATCACCTGCACTGATGATAGTGCCGTCTGGTTGCCTTACCCTGCTCAGTACCTCGTAGGCAAATGGCCTGCTGTCCGCAGAAACGACAATGGGTTGAAAATAGGGGACGAGCCAGTCCTCGTCCAGTGCCTGCTGTACCAGGTTACTCTTGACGCCCAGCTCACGGATGGTCTCCAGGACATCCGCCTCGTCCGGGATGGCCAGGCGGTGTTTCCCTTCGGATTTGGCCTTGTACATCATGTGGTCGGCAAACAGGAAAAGATCCGGGCCATTATCTGCATGTTCCGGATAGACCGCCACACCGATAGATGCAGTTGCGTGTACCTCATCACCCTGTTGCGTGGTGTGCACTACTGTGTCACAGGCGTCCAGCACCCGCTTGGCAGATATATATGGGTCGGAATCCTCAATCTCGCTGATCATGATGACGAATTCATCCCCGCCATAGCGCGAGAACACGTCGCCGGTACGCAGGGTGTTTTTTATGGTGGTGGCGAAATTCTGCAGGAAGCGGTCGCCCACCTGGTGGCCGTGGGTGTCGTTGATGGACTTGAAGTTGTCCAGGTCGATTACCAGCAGGGCAAAACGGTGGTTGTGGCGGCCGGCCCGGCCGATCTCATACTCCAGCAACTCCCTGAAAACACGTTGGTTGTACAGGTTGGTGAGTGGATCACGCGTGGCGTAATACTCCAACTCCCTGGTGTACTTGGAGATGGCCTTTACCGATCCGACCACGTTCAGCAGGGTGGAAAGGACACTGTCGACCACCAGGGAGCGCATGGGGTCGCGTTCTGTGCTGGAGTGCAGGCCTACACCGACGATGCCGCCGATCTTCGGCCGCTCCACCACCAGGGTCTTGGATTGCATCTCAAGGTCATCCGGTATAAATGTGACCATGGGGGCGGATGGATCGGATATGTGGTGATGGACGTTATCGAAGACCACATCAGTGAAACGTCCGCTCTCCTGGATGATTCGGATGGCATGGGTTTCGAATTCAATCTTTGTCCTCTCATCTGGTGGGGAGGTCCAGAATATCTCCAGGTCCAGGGACTCATCACCTACCTTAAAGACCGAAAAGAGGGTGTAGCTGGGTATGACCTGATTGATCTCCACCAGCAGTCGTTTCACATACTCCTGCCAATCACGTACGACATCAGAGGTGATGACAAAGCGTTCCAGCAGCCGGATCTCGAACTCCAGCAGATCCTTATCCACCGCGATATGCCGCAACTGTTCGGCGAGTTCGGCGATCCCTTCACGCAGCTTCTCCAGCTCCTTGAATTTGAGTGGTGGTATCTCATGTTTCAGATCGCGCAGATCGCTCAGACTGCCCATATTGGTTACATAGTGGCGCAGCTTTTCTATAGGACGTTCGATCTTGCGGGTGATATATAGGGCGACCAGAAATGCGGCCAGTATGGGCATGGGTGCGATCAGCAACAGGATTTGCATGAATTTGTCCCTGGCCCGTTGCAGGATGGGTACTAGATTTTGTGTCAGCTCGATTATGCCCAGCACATCCCCCTTCCTGGCATTGATATGGCATTTCAGGCAGCGCTCTTCCGCCCGCAGGGGGAACAGCTCCCGGTTAATATCGTCCGAGTGGGTCTGCAGTCGCAGGCCGGAGCCAAAAACCGTTCGGATATCCTGGTCCATGGGCGGCTGCTCTATAGTGCCAAACAGCTGTTCTACCTTCGGCCCCCGATAGATCTCAATACTGTAGCCGGTATCTGAGGTGCTCTCCCTGAGGGATTGCAGAAAGCTCTCCACGTCCTGACGTGACCAGCCGCGGCTCATTACCTGGTACATGGAGTTGAAGGTTTGCTGCGAAATCAGCTCAGATACCACTCTGGCATCCTGTTGCACCATACCATGATAGACGCTGGATATGATGAAGTAGCTGATGAGAAAAATCAGCGAGGAAACGCCGAGCGCCACCACCAGAAGAAAGCTTTTCAGGGTCTTGGGTGATTTTGCCGCAGGCAGTGGTTTGTATGAGCTCTCTGGCGCCGGGATAATATTCTTCTCCATGTCCATGGTTTGCGTCCGGGAGAAGAAATTCTTTAGTGGAAGATCGGACAGGTTACCCCATAAGCCATCTTCGGTTTAGCCTGGATTGTCCTTTTTGCTGATGCCGATGATGTTGGGTATGGGCCATGCGCCCAGGTTTCTCTCCTGACTCAGGTAGAGCGGGTCTATGCTGTTGTTCAGCTCTTTGGTATAGCTGGGGTGGTTGATATATAGCTGGGCCTCTCTGCCCCCTTCCAGGTGCTGGGCGGCAGCCAGGTCCAGGGGTAGTGAGAGCAGCGCCTCGTTGAAGTCGTGCATGGATAACAGGCCACTGGAGTAGATCAGCAGGGTGCGTCCATGTTTATCTTCACCCAGGGCCGCTTCGTTCCAGCGTCTGTTCTGCTGGTTCCAGCGGTTCAGACCTGGACGCTTGATCAGGCGCAGGTTCTGCACCACCTGTTTATAGTTCTTTTTGATCTGTTCGAAATCCACGTCCTGTTCATCCAGGTCGAAGATCCTGAAGGGCGGATCTCCTGGGTTGTGGGGTGAGAATGCGGCCAGAGATTGGTAGCTGGCAACCCTTCGTCCCTGGATCTCTTCTCCGGACTGCATATAGCCGACATGTGTGGACATGTCGGGTAGATGCATGCCTGCATTGATCGCTGCAATGAGTTTATGGCGGCGACTCCACTCCTTGGTGGTTATGCCCTTCGCATAGCCAAGCTGCTTTATGGAGTAGAGCCTGATATCCCAGAGTTTCGGATCTATGCGTAGTACGGTTATTTCGCTGCTGTTGAACAGAGAGGTGGGATTGTTGTGGAATACACCCAGCTCCATGCCAGGCTCCAGTGTCTTCCATGGGGCTGCAGCCATGCCCGGAACGGTATATAAGGATAGTATCAGCAGTAGTGACAGGCAGTTTTTGTAAATGAGGCTCGGCAGTGCTGGCATGGATACTCTTCTGTCCGTTCGATATGGAATAGCTAGGATTTTAGATGCTAGCAACGACCGTGAAAAGAGATCCTGTTCACAGGATAAAGGGTGTCGGCAGCAGAACTCTTTGCCTAGATCGTCGGGCTCAGCCAGATATGGACCAGTATGGAGGCGACATATCCCAGGGCTATGGCCGGGGTCCATTTCAGATGACCAAAGAAGGTGTACCTGCCTCTGGCCTGCCCCATCAGGGCTACACCTGCGGCGGAGCCTATTGAAAGCAGCGATCCACCCACGCCTGCGGTCAGGGTCACCAGCAGCCACTGGTCCAGAGACATATCCGGCATCATGGTCAGGACCGCGAACATGACCGGGATGTTGTCCACGATCGCTGAGAGAAGTCCTACCAGGATATTGGCGTTGGTTACGCCCATGTCGATATACATGATCTTGGAGGCCAGACCCAGATACCCGATGAACCCCAGACCGCCTACACAGAGCACTACCCCGTAGAAGAACAGCAAGGTGTCCCATTCGGCGCGCGCTACCTTGGCGAACACATCGAATGCCACCACATCACCCATCTGACCGGCATGTTCTATCTCCTCGGCCTTGTATTCATACTTGTGGTAGGTGCGGTTCAGGTAGTATCCGAACAGTTGCAGATAGGATAGTCCGGTGAGCATGCCTATTACCGGCGGCAGATGCAGGAAGTTGTGGAAACTGACGGCGGTTATGATGGTAACAAGGAACAGGAATACGATCCTTTTGGCGCCACGCTTCATGACTACGGTGTCACCCCCGCCGTTGGGCTTCTCATTCGGTACGGCAAAGTTCATGAGTATGGCCGGAGTTATCCAGTTAACCAGCGATGGGATGAACAGCTTGAAAAAGGACCAGAAGTCCACCATGCCCTGAGGCGTCTCAATCGCCTTTTGCCATACCATGAGGGTGGTGATGTCGCCGAAGGGACTGAACGCGCCGCCTGCGTTGGCAGCAACCACGATGTTGATGCAGGCCAGAAGCACAAACTTGGTGTTGTAACCACCTACGGCCATGATCACCGCGCACATCAAGAGTGCGGTGGTCAGGTTGTCCGCAATCGGTGAGATCATGAAAGAGAGCAGGCCGGTGATCCAGAACAGTTTTCTGAAACCGAAGCCCTTGAGGACCAGCCAGGAACGTAGTGCTTCGAAGACATTACGTTCATCCATGGCGTTGATGTAGGTCATGGCAACCAGCAGGAAGAGCATGAGTTCGGCATACTCAAGCAGATTATGGCGTACCGCCGCCTCCGCCTCATGCGTAAGTCCGTTTCCGGCGTAGACCAGCGCGATCATGCCCCAGATGATGCCGGCCGCCAGTATTACAGGTTTGGACTTGCGCAGATGGGTAAACTCTTCCGCCATCACCAGAAGATAGGCGAAACCGAAGATCAGCAGTGCCACATAACCAACTGTGTGGGTGGTCAGGTCGATGCGGGGTCCTTCGCCGGTTGCGGAGGCCAGGGCCATCTCCGGCAACATAAAGCAGAGTAGTGTCAGTGCCTTGAAAAACTGTTTCACGGAATGATCGCTCCCCATAGATAACTCTTTACTCATATTTTTTTGTGTCAGTCCAGCCCGATGCGATTACGTGCAGTATTTAGTGGTGCACGTCCGGTTTCATCCAGGCGTTCCCGCGCCTGGGATACCTGTTTGCATGGCTGTTAAATTAACATATTTTCCGGATGTTACATGATCTGGAGCAGAAATATTAACTAAATTTTATATTTCTGGTAATTGACATTGCTCATGGAATATTTGGCTCTGTCTGCCCCCGGAAGTATTCCGGTTACTCTCTGCTTGCGGGAAAGACCTTTCCTGGATTCAGGATGCCGGTGGGATCGAATTGTTTCTTGATATTAATCATAAGGCCAAGTGTGACCGGGTCGATTTCACGCCCTATATAGTCTCTCTTTTCCAGACCTACGCCGTGTTCACCGGAGAGGGTACCGCCCAGACCCAGGACCAGATCGAATGCCGCATCCAGACACGCATAGGCCTGTTGCATTTTTTCAGGATCTTTCGGATCGACCAAAAGATTCACATGGATATTGCCGTTACCGGCATGGCCAAAGTTTACGATCTGTATCCCGCTCTCTTCAGACAATCTGCTAAGGCCGTCGATGAGTTCAGGAATGCGGGATACCGGCACCACCACGTCTTCATTGATCTTTTTGGGGGCAATCCTGCGCAGGGCCGGGGATAGTGACTGGCGTGCCTTCCAGAGCTGATCCGTCTCTTCTTGGGTCTTGGCGGTAAGCAGGCCGATCAGTCCTGGGTTACGGGCTGCCGCCGCTACCGCTTCGGCCGATCGGTCTATGCAGTGTCTGGGACCATCCACCTCGATCATAAGCAGTGCGCCCGCCTCCGTCTCCAGGTCGGGACCGGATGAGCCTCTGATCAGATCCAGTGCCGCACCGTCCATGAACTCCAGGGCACATGGGGTCACCCCCTGTGCCATTATGGCGGAAACTGCCTGTGCGGCTGAGTGTATGTCGCGGTAGCTGGCACGTATGGTCTGTTTGGTTTCTGCTATGGGTGTGAGTTTAAGGGTGGCCTCTGTGATTATGGCCAGGGTGCCTTCTGAGCCGATCAGCAGTCGGGTGAGGTCATAACCCACTACCCCCTTGCTGGTCATCACTCCGGTGCGTATCTCCTCGCCACTGCCGGTAACGGCGCGGAGTCCCAGGGTGTTCTCTCTGGGGGTACCATATTTTACCGCCCTTGGTCCGGCCGAGTTGTAGGCCAGGTTGCCGCCGATGGTGCAGACGGCAGCACTGGATGGGTCCGGCGCCCAGAAATATCCATATTCCCTTGCCGCCTCCTGTAGTGCCTGGTTGGTTAGCCCTGGTTCTACTATGGCGATTCGGTTATCCGGGTCAATCTTGAGTATGCGGTTCATGCGCTCCAGTGAGAGCACGATTCCGCCCAGGTCCGGGACGGTAGCGCCTGTAGTGCCGGTGCCGCGTCCGCGTGCTATGAGGTTGATCTTATCTCTTTGGCAGACCCTTACCAGGGATTTGATCTGCTCATGCTCCGTGGCGAAGACAACGGCCTGCGGTATGGCCTGGCGGCGGCTGTTGTCGTAGCCGTAGGGTAGGCAGTCACCCGGATCGGTCAGGATGGAATCCCGGCCAACAATTTTACCGATCTCGGCGACGATCCCGGGCGAGAGCGGCTCCACCTGATTTACCGGTATTCGAAGATCTTGACCACGCGTCTGACCCCGGAGACATAACGCACCTTCTGCACCACCTCCGCTGCCTCCTGCTCGGAAACTATGCCCATGAGGTAGACATTGCCCTGGTCAGTGACCACCTTGACCCTGGTCGGATCGAAGCCCGGCAGTTTTACTTCAAACAACTTGATCTTTACCTTGGATGTTATGTAGGTGTCTTTGCCTTGTTCGGTCATGGATGCGGATGGGCCGATCTTGATCTCATCCACCACCCGTTTAACCTCGGCGATTCTGCGGATCTTCTCTATATAACGCTGGCGATACTGTTCGGTTTCGGCCTGACCGGTAAGCAGGACCACCTTGTTGTAGCTGGTGGCGCTGATATTTGTATGTTTATACAGGTCGTCTTCCTGTGCGCCGAGATGCAGTGCCTTGAGTTCAATGTTCTGGTCTTCCACGGCTGCGCCGACAGAGCGTCGGTCGTGGACCACTGAGGCCCCGGTGGCGGCGCCTCCAACTACGGCGGGGGCGCATCCGTATAGTAGGGTTATGCCCAGCAGGGTTGCGATGATAGCCAGAGGTTTAACCAGTCTCATATTCTTCTCCGTCTGTAGTTGCTTCTGTATCTTAATCGGCTTCGGCCTGAAATGCGTCTTTAATCCACTCTATGTCTGGATTGTACTGCCCTGTAATGGTTATTACATCAAATCTGCAAGAGTTGTCCCCGTATAGTTTCTCATTTTGCAGATAATATTCGGCAGTAGTCAGCAAGCGGCGCTGTTTTTGTCGGGTCACGCTTTCTGCTGCCGATCCGTAAACGGTGTTCTTGCGATAACGGACCTCAATGAATACCAGAAAGTTTCCGTCACGCATGATCAGATCGATCTCCCCCCTGCGACATCCGTAGTTGCGGGAGATCAGCTCCAGGCCCCTCTGCTCCAGATATCCTTGCGCCAGACGCTCTGCATCCTGTCCTACCTCCCGGGTTGTGTTGCCTTTCGACCAATTCCTTTTAAGCCATCCATGCATGATATCTTAGTTACCAGGAGAAGAAGTCTGATGATCTGCTCGGGCCTTGTGTAGGAGCGGTATAGCTCCTGGGTTCCTCCAGCTTGGGGGCATAACCGATCATCTCGGGGATGCCCTTTTCCATCCGGGCCCAAACCAACTGCCGGTGGATTTGGTTGCCGCCAGCCATAGATAGGATACCGGTCATTCCGTCCAGGGTCTCCCTGGAGGATGATCTCAGGCGCGAAAGGTGGGGCAGCATCTTGTAGCTGTCTATGCCCATGGCGTAGAGACGCCCGTAGTTTGCATCTTTTTGGGCCAGGGCTTCCTGGATCAGTTCCCTTGAAAGTTGTTGTTTGCCTTCGTTGACAATGATCCAGGGTATATCCGGGAACAGTACTCCCTGCAGATCCTGGTCTTTTTTAGGATCGGGTTTTCCGGAGTAGCTGTGGGAGGTGGTATATACCGGCAGATCGGATGCGTGGTGGAACTGCAGCTGTGGTCGAATCTGGCGTGCCAGCCCTGATTTGGCCACCAGGAAGATAAAATTCACATCCTGTCGCCGATACGGCTCGAATTCAATCTTTCTGCCCAGGGCGTTGCGCATGGAGCGTTGCCGTTCATAACTTTCGTCTATATTCAGCAGTGCCTTGATCGACACAGAAAAGTCGTGTTCCCGTACGTTATAGGCCTGGCGCTCTACAATCTCTCCTCCAAGTCCGATCCAGCGGTTTTTGAAACTGTCGAATATGCGTTCGCCCCAGTCGCCCTGCGGAGTAAGCACTACGGCCTTGGTGTGGCCGTCCACCCACGCCTTTTCCGCCACCTGTATCGCCTCGTCTTCGGGCGATAGACCGAATTGATAGAGGTTATCCGGAAGCGTGGATTGTGCTGAAATAATGTTCAGGGCCAGCACCGGGGCCTTCAGGCTTCCCGCCCTTGCCAGTTGTGCCACAGACTCTTTAACCAGGGGTCCGATCACCTTGTCTGCCCCATCTGCCAGGGCGCGTCGGTATAACATGAGCGTGCCTGCGCTGTTGCTGTTGTCGTAGACCTTGATTATCGGGCGTTGATGTTCCGGCTGGTTGTTATGTGCCGCCATGATCCCGTCATAGATGGCCAGGGCCGCCTTGGCGTAGGGTCCGTTCTTCGGCAGGAGCAGAGCGATCTGGCGTGTTTGGGAGTATCCGGTAGTTACGCGCTGTACCTGGTTGTTCAGTACCTGCGGCAGGGCCGGGTGAGTGGAGAACTGGTCGCGCCAGCGCTGGATGGCGACGGGGCCCTGCGCCGGGTCATCGGCGTTTTTCTTTATCGCCCTGGTCAGTTCAACCCAGCCACCAAACACCCCCGGGGGATTGGGCATCAGCAGTTCCAGGGAAGAGTCGGTATAGGTGGTAAGGGCGCGTATGATATTGAGTTGGATCTCCAGACGCTCATCCTGGTCCTGGGTAAGCAGATCCAGGTCGGAGAGGTGGCGTGCGCTCTCAAACATGTTGCCGGTGAGACGAAACGCCTCGGCGCGGTTTTTGTGGTAGCGCTTGAGCAGGTGCGACGGCATACCGGTGTCTGGCGGGGTCTCCAGTAGCTGCAGGGCCTCATCCGGTCTGTTGCCCTTGATCGCCACCTCTGCCAGCAGCACCCGGCGTTTAAAGCTTAGGCGCGGCATGTTGTCTGTGCCAATCTGCTGTAACAGCATGAAGGCGGAGTCGTTGTCATTCGCCTTGAGGTAGTCTTCCACCGCCCGGAGCATGGCCTCCTGTTGCAGAGGTGGTTGGGTGTTTACTGCGAGCTGTTCCAACAGGCGCGCAGCATCTGCGTATTGGCCTGATTTCTCCAGATCAATGGCATGATCGAAGATCTGGTTGCCACGCAGGTTGTCCGGGACCTCGGATTCGATCCAGTCAAGCGTGGGGTCCGATATGCATCCGGAGATAAGGAGTGAAATCAGCAATAAAATATAGAGAAAGTAACGATTTTGTTGCATGGTCAGATAGAGGCAGGCACGATTACCATAATCATGTCTGTATGATCCTTAATTTTTGGCGCTACAAAGATTGGTAGCAGACAGATATCCAAGTATCTTTTCTGGGGTGTGTTGTGTCAATTAAAAACGGCGTTCTTTATGTAGTGGCTACCCCTATAGGTAATCTGGATGATATCTCCGCCCGTGCCGTGGAGGTACTGAAGGGGGTGGGCCTGATAGCCGCGGAGGACACGCGGCACAGCCGCACTCTGCTCAAACATTTCGGCATAGACGCCAGGATGCTGGCCCTGCACGAGCACAACGAATATCAGGCCCTGGAGAAGGTGATCGATCGTCTGCGACAGGGTGAGGCGGTGGCCCTGATCTCGGACGCGGGTACGCCGTTGATCAGCGATCCCGGTTTTGCCCTGGTACGGGAGTGCCATCGCCAGGGTATAACTGTATCCCCCATACCCGGGCCGAGCGCGGCCATAGCCGCACTCAGCGCCTCGGGACTGGCGTCGGACAGTTTTGTGTTTGTCGGCTTTCCTGGCCGTAATCAGGCTGCACGCAGGGCAGAGTTTGAGGCCCTATCCCGTGAGACCAGGACCATGCTTTTTTATGAGTCCAGCCACCGGGTGCAGGCCTCTCTTCTGGATATGGCTGAGGTCTTCGGCGCGGACAGGACGGCGGTGCTGGCGCGGGAGCTGACCAAACTGCATGAGACCATACTGCACGGAACCCTGGGTTCGCTGTGTGAGGTATTGGCGCAGGATCCCATGCAGAGCAAGGGTGAATTTGTGCTGATCCTGGGTGGACGTGATCTGGATGTACAGGATTGTGTCGATCCAGATGCAGAGAGGATACTGAGGCTGCTGATGGAGGATCTGCCCCTGAAGCAGGCGGCTTCCCTGGCGGCCAGGATCAGCGGGGAGAAGAAGAACCGGCTCTATCAGCTCGGCCTGCGGCTGCGGGGCGATGATGAATGAATCTTGATAAAGGTCTGAGATGTGTGGAATCTGCGGTGAATTGAGATCGGATGGCGGCGCCCCAAGTCTGGATGCGCTGGGGAGGATGATCAAACAGCTGGAGCGGCGTGGTCCGGACCACGAGGGGAGCTACAGCGATGGTCCCCTGGCCTTCGGCCATCGCCGCCTCTCCGTCATCGACCTGTCAGAGCACGCCAGTCAGCCCATGGTGGATCAGGAACTGGGTCTGGTTCTGGTGTTCAATGGTGCCATATACAACTATCCGGAACTGCGCCGGGAATTGATCGGCTTGGGCTATCACTTCTTTTCCGACGGAGATACCGAGGTCATCCTGAAGGCGTGGCATGCCTGGGGTGAGGGGTGTGTCCAACGCCTGCACGGCATGTTTGCATTTGCTATCTGGGATGAGCGCGAACGGCATCTGTTTCTGGCGCGGGACCGGCTGGGCATAAAGCCCCTTTACTACACTCGGGACGCGGCAGGTTTCCGTTTTGCCTCCAATACCCAGGCCTTGCTGGCGGCGGGCGGAGTGGATTGCTCCATAGACCCAGTGGCCCTGCACCACCTGTTTACCCTGCATGCGGTGGTGCCGGCGCCGCGCACCATCCTCAATGGGGTGCGTAAGCTGGCCCCTGGAAGCTGTATGTTGATCAGTATTGATGGCGAAGTCAGGGAGTGGTCTTACTGGACGCTTACTGCAGTCCGTCCAGATCGTCCTGTGCGTGATGAGGAGTGGCTTGAGGCCATTCACGCATCTTTGCGCCTGGCGGTGAAGCGGCGCAATGAGATCGCGGATGTGCCGGTGGGTGTGCTGCTGTCCGGCGGTCTCGATTCCAGTCTGTTGGTGGCCCTGCTGGCAGAGGCCGGCGTGGCCGACCTGCGAACCTTTTCCGTGGGTTTTGAGGATCATCCTGGAGAGAAAGGGAGTGAGTTTGAGTACTCGGATCAGGTGGTGGCCCGCTATAACACCAGGCACAGGAAGTTTCATATACTCAACGACGAGGTGTTGCTGAGGTTGCCGGAGGCGGTGGATTGTATGGCCGAGCCCATGTTTGGTCAGGACGCTGTCGCCTTCTATCTGCTGGGAGAGCAGGTGGCGAAAGAGGTGAAGGTGGTACAGTCCGGCCAGGGGGCAGACGAGGTGTTTGGTGGATACTTCTGGTATCCGCAGATGCAGTCAGACCTGGATGGCACACCGGTAGAACGTTTCTCCCGCTACTATTTTGATCGCGACCACGAGGAGTTCCGCCATATGGTCCAACCGGAATACCGGGGCGGCGATTACAGTTCCGAGTTGGTGGCCAGGCTTCTGGCGGAGCCGCAAAGCGACAGCTTTATGGATGCGGTTCTGCATATGGATGTCACGACTCTGGTCGTGGATGATCCGGTCAAGCGGGTGGACAACATGACCATGGCCTGGGGCCTGGAGGCGCGGGTGCCGTTCCTGGACCATGAGCTGGTGGAGCTGGCGGCCAGCTGTCCTCCGGAGTTGAAGCTGGGTGAGGGCGGAAAGCATCCCCTCAAGGCCATGGCCCGCGGTCTGATCCCGGACGCGGTGATCGATCGTCCCAAGGGCTATTTCCCCATGCCGGCCCTGAAGTATGTGCGGGGAGAGTTTCTGGAGTTTATGCGCTCCATTCTGGAGTCAAAGGCCTGCCGCGAACGTGGGATCTACACCCAGGCCTATGTGAATATGCTTCTATCCGCCCCGGAGATGCATCTGACCAGGTTGCAAGGAAGTAAGCTGTGGCATCTGGCATTGCTCGAGCTGTGGTTACAGCGCAATGTGGATGTTTTTACCCCCTGATTGTTGCGCTAATACAACAAAAAGCATCCTGGATATGGGGGATAGGTATGGCCGTTCTATGTCTCTACCTGTGTTATCCATGGTTGTTGCGGGGATAGCTCTTTCCAGCGGTTGACGATGGTACAGAACAGCTGCGCGGTCTTCTCGGCATCATAGATGGCTGAGTGGGCCTCACTGTTGTCCCATTCGATCCCGGCGGCCTCCGCCGCCCTGGCCAGGACGGTCTGTCCATACATCAGTCCGGCCAGGGATACGGTATCGAAGGTACTGAATGGATGGAACGGGTTGCGTTTATAGCCGCAACGTTTCACTGCAGCATTGATAAAGGCCAGGTCAAAAAATGCGTTGTGACCCACCAGGATGGCCCGATTACATCCGCTGGCGTTTATGGCCTTGCGAATCGGGTCGGATATATGGCGCAGGGCATCTTTCTCCAGCATGGCGTCACGAAAGGGGTGGTGAGGGTCGATGCCGGTGAATGCCAGGGCCTTTGGATCCAGGTTGGCGCCTGGAAAAGGCTCAACATGGCAGGATATGGTCTCAGCTGGATGAATAGACCCATCCTCGCCCATTCTGGTGGTAACTGCTGCTATCTCCAGTAGTGCGTCTCTATCTGCATCGAAACCTCCGGTTTCAACGTCTACTACAACTGGGAGAAATCCGCGGAATCTAGCTGCGATACCGTCGTTATAATCACTAATGTTCATTTGTAGGAGCATAAAACAAGAGGAAGATTATTTCGAATTTGATGGATCCTGGGTGGATGGAGATAAGTCAATCCATCTGTTTTTTGTGCTCCTCTCGTTTGATGGGGCCTTATTGGGAATGAGTTTACTGAACTTTTTACCAGCAAAGGCTAAATAATCACGGTTGACAGCCGATAGAGTTCTGGAAGATTGGCATGATCTACTGCAGGTGCGGTCTGGGTGGTCGGGGAAATGGTAGAGTTTTCTGTCTCAAACCGGTGGTTTGGCAAGACCGATTTGGTTGGCGGTCGACATAAAGCAATGGGTTTCCATGGGATATAAGTGGTAATTCATTAACTTGATTAGGGTATTATGTGCCCAGACTGGAAGTATCCCCTGATATAATATGATGGGGTTTTCCTGAAGAAATAGAGAGAAAATTGCATTAAATACTATCCACGCCTAGACGTATGATGTATCATTTATGAGACGTGTTGTATTTGTGGGATGGGGAGGCCGGCCATAATACCCAATTAAGAGCCAGGGCCCTGTTAGTTAATATGTTGAAGGAAAAGAAAAAATGGCGCGAGGGAATCTTCGTAAAAGACTAAAGGTAACGGCTGTGACCATGCTTATCGTGGTCATGACAGGCTGTGCCAGCACCAATGGATATAATGATCCGCGTGACCCGATTGAGGGTTTCAACAGGGTGATGTTCGAGTTCAACGAGATATTGGATAAGGTTTTGATGAAGCCTTTGGCCAAAGGCTATCGTGCGATCATGCCATCTCCTGTGGATAAAGGCATAACAAATTTCTTTTCCAACCTGGATGATATCGGTTCCGCGATAAACAACCTGCTCCAGTTCAAGCTCAAGAGATCTGCGTCTGATGTGGGCAGGGTCGTAGTGAACAGCACCATCGGTATACTCGGTTTTATCGATGTTGCCAGTAATATGAACCTGGAGAAGACTGGTGAGGATTTTGGTCAGACCCTGGGATACTGGGGCATTGGTCATGGCCCCTACATCGTACTCCCCATCTTCGGACCAAGTGGGGCTCGTGATGTTGTGGGATCCATCGGCGACTGGTTTACCGATCCTGTCGTGCACATGGAGCCGGTTAGGGTGCGGAACACCACCTATGCCCTGCGCGCCATCGACAAACGCGCCGATCTGCTGGGTGCCAGCGACGTGGTTGAAGAGGCGGCCCTGGATAAATATGAATTCATTCGTGATGCCTACATACAGAAACGGGCAAACGATGTTAATGACGGAGACGTCATGCTCGATGATGATCTAATCGAATAAGTTCAGCGAGCTGTTATCTATATCTAAGGCCCCTCAAATGAGGGGCCTTTTTTGTGTTGGCATGTTCGGAACGACGTTAGGTACAACAACGGCTTAGATGCTAATATTGATTCGTATCACACAACCGGTATGGTATCTGGGGTATCCTCACTGCAATCAAGGATTGTATTTGAAGAATAATCGTTTCTCGTAAGGCAAAAATAGCCATGGCAAAAACAACAACATTGATTGGGCGCCTCTCAGAGGTGCATGAAAGTGGCATGACTGCCACCATTACCATCGATAGTGAAAGTGGTTTTCCGGTATTGATGGTTGGTGGTGAGGCCATAAGGGTGGGGCAGGTTGGTTCTTATGTTCGTATCAAGGACCGTGATATCCAGATAATCGCCCTGGTGACAAATGCCAGGGAGGAGGAGAGGGAGATTCGGGTCACGCTGGGACAGGACGGAGAGAGGAGTGTAAAACGTCCTGTCATGCGAGGGAGGATATCTCTCACCCCGGTCGGTGAGATTGACGAGCAGGGTAGATTCGAGCGTGGTTTGGGCAGGTTCCCGGTCCCAGGTGCAGAGGTACACATCATGTCCAGCGGACAGATCGGAGTGATGTTTGAGAAATACCGGGCCAAGGGATTTAATCTTGGTTATCTGCCTACCCATCCTTCGATGCGGGTCTGTCTTGATCCTTCAACCATGTTCGGCAGGCATGTTGCGGTTTTGGGTCAGTCCGGTTCGGGAAAATCCTGGGGAGTGGCCAACATATTGCAGCGGGCGCTATCTGTAATGCCCAAGGCCCACATAATTGTGCTGGATATCCATGGAGAGTATGTGTGGACCACAAGGGATGGTGAGAGGAAGACCGCCTTTAAAAAGGGCATGGTGCAAGCCATCGATGCAAGAGAGTTGGAGATACCCTACTGGTTGTTGACCTTTGCGGAACTGGTGGATCTGTTGATCGATCGTGAGGACAGTGGTGCGACTGTTCAGATTGCCTATCTGCGTGAGGTAGTGCATGAGCTGAGAAAACAGGCGAATCCTGATATACCTTCCTCCCAGATTTCTATCGATTCACCACTCTATTTTCCTCTGGATAACCTGTTTGATCAGTTTAAGCGCGCCAATGAGCAGACCCAGGATTTCGGTAAGACCAAGGGGCCGCTATTCGGCCAATTCGATGAGTTTCTGATCAAACTGCAAAGCCGCATGAATGATGTGCGCTACGATTTTCTGTTCAAACCTGAGCGTCGAAAGTCATCTGACACATTGGCGGATCTGTTGAGGGAGTTTGTAGGGCTGTCCGTACCGAAGAGTCAGATTACGGTAATCGATTTCAGCTCCGTACCCTTTGATGTGCGTCCAACCGTGTCTGCCCAGATAGGCAGGCTGGCGTTTGAGATGAACTACTGGAATTCGCAGTCACGGGAGTTTCCGATCCTGCTGGTTTGTGAAGAGGCCCATGCCTATATCCCCCGTTCCCACGACACACAGTACGAGGGTACCCGCCGCTCCATGGAACGTATCGCCAAAGAGGGGCGCAAATATGGTGTGGGGCTTATGGTGGTCAGTCAGCGTCCCCATGAACTTTCAGAGACGGTCCTGGCCCAGTGTGGCAGCTTTGTCTGTTTCCGCATGACCAATCCTGATGACCAGCAGTACATCAAAGATCTGGTTCCGGATGCGGAGGCCGATCTCACCAAGATCCTCTCGACCCTGTCCCGTGGTGAGGCCCTGGCCCTGGGCGAGGCCGTTCCGGTAGCCACAAGGTTCCAGATGCAGAAGCCCGACCCCACCCCCAACAGTGATGACGTGGACTTCTACGAAAAATGGCAATTGGGCGTGGAAGACCTGAATGTCGAAGAGATTGTATTGAAGTGGCGCCGTCAAGAGCGCTGATCTCACCGCAAATCTGAGTCGATCCACAGAAAAGCCATTTCTGGCTCCCCGGTCGTTTGGCATTTGCTATATAATGGCCGCTTTTCCAATTTATGGGCGCAGAATCGGGAGCAAACTTAATGTCTAAGTCCGGCGTAAACAAAGTGGTGTTGGCTTACTCTGGTGGATTGGATACCTCCATCATCCTCAAGTGGCTGCAGGAAGAGTACGGTTGCGAGGTAGTAACCTTTACCGCCGATATCGGTCAGGGCGAAGAGGTGGAACCGGCCCGGGCCAAGGCTGAGGCCGCCGGAGTCAGAGAGATCTACATAGACGATCTGCGCGAGGAATTTGTGCGCGACTATGTCTTCCCCATGTTTCGCGCCAACGCTATCTATGAAGGGGAGTACCTGCTTGGAACCTCCATCGCCCGTCCCTTGATCGCCAAGCGTCTGATTGAGATCGCCAACGAGACCGGAGCCGATGCCGTCTCCCACGGTGCAACCGGCAAGGGTAACGATCAGGTGCGTTTCGAACTGGGCGCCTACGCCCTGAAGCCGGATGTGAAGGTCATAGCACCCTGGCGCGAGTGGGATCTGCTGTCACGCGAGAAGCTGATGAACTATGCCGAGAAGCACGGCATCCCCGTGGAGATGAAGCGCGCTGGTAAGAAATCGCCATACTCCATGGACGCCAACCTGCTGCACATCTCCTATGAAGGTTATGAACTGGAGGATCCCTGGGCCGAGCCGTCCGCGGATATGTGGCGCTGGACCGTCTCCCCCGAGCAGGCCCCGGATGAGCCGACCTATATCGAACTGACCTTTGAGAGGGGCGATATAGTGGCCATTGACGGAAAGGCCATGAGTCCCGCTACCGTGTTGGCTACACTGAATGAACTTGGTGGTGCCAACGGCATCGGCCGTGACGATATCGTGGAGAACCGCTATGTGGGCATGAAGTCCCGCGGTTGTTACGAAACCCCGGGCGGAACCATCATGCTCAAGGGGCATCGTGCCATGGAATCTCTTACCCTGGATCGTGAGGCGGCACATCTCAAAGACGAACTGATGCCGCGTTACGCCAATCTGGTGTACAACGGCTACTGGTTCAGCCCGGAACGCGAGATGATGCAGGCCGCCATCGACCAGACCCAGCAGGTAGTCAACGGCGTGGTACGTCTCAAGCTATACAAGGGCAGTGTCATGGTGGTGGGGCGTAAGTCCGAGACCAACAGTCTGTTCGATGAGTCTATCGCCACCTTCGAGGACGATGCCGGAGCCTACGACCAGAAGGATGCTGAGGGCTTCATCAAGCTCAACGCCTTGCGGTTAAGGGTGGCGGCCAAGTTGGGTAAATAGTTCTAAGCAATGCGGACGACAAGGGCCTGGCCTTTTGGTCAGGCCTTTTTTTGTCCGCAAATGAACGCGAATAAATGCAAATGATTTAGTTAAAAGCGAGCCGCAAATAGACGCAAAGAACCGCAAATTTTCGCGAATGTGGTTTGTTGTTGAAACGTATGTTGATCTAGTTTCTAAGGTCTTCGCGGGAACTGGGGATATGGGAATAGTTGCGAAATTTGTTAAGTGTAATGATATATTCATAGATGCAAACTGACTTGACTTGTTATGTGTAAAAAGGAGTTTCTCTGGTATGAAAATTGAAGACCTGAATTTTAGATTAATAATTACTTTAGTACTTCTCGTTGGTCTTTACGCTAATCCGCTACAAGCAGCTTCTGTTTATTATACTTTTGAAGGTTATATTGATAATTTCGGAAGCGATGCATCTGGTGAAGCTGCAAACATTGGATTGGGGTTGTTTGTGCCAGTGAGTTATACGATAGAAATTGATTTCGCCGCCGCTGGATCTAGAGCATTTTCTGGTGGTGATTACGAGGAATTTACGGAATTATGTAGCAGTTGCACAAAGCACTCCTTGCTGTAAATAACTACACTATTGTTCTATTTAGCGAAGGATAGAGCAATGCCAAAATCCCATGTACTTTCCGGCCTGATTGCAAAACACAGTGAACTATCTGGTGAAATAGATTACCACCAAAACCAGATCAAGCAAATCAGGGCTGATATAAGCACCGTGAGCGCCGCAATTAAGGTATTTAATCCTGAATACGATCTAAGAACCATTAAGCCCAAGGGCGTACGCACAAAGAGCCAGATATTCAAACACGGGGAAAGTAGTACCCTTCTAATGGATGTAATACGCGAGGCAGATCGAGATATATCAACTACAGATATTGTTGCCGAAGTAGCAAAAAGAAAAGGTGTTGATTTAGAAGAGATAGACCGCCGTGCTTTTACTGCTTCTTTATTTACTGTCCTAAAACGGCTTCAATCCAAAAAAATCATTGAAGAAGTGGACCGGATAGATGGCGTTATTGAATGGCGTATGCTCTAGGCCGCGATATTCTCACAAAGGCGCTTGTTGCCCTGCCAGTAACCGCATAGGTCTTTAGAAACGCTGGAATTGGCGCAACGGGTCATAATGTCATTAAAGATCGCGCCATTACTGGTACGGCGTGTATCCTCACGGTAGGCGGCTTCGTTAGCATACCGATCCATATACAGGTTACTCATTCTATGGGTTTGTCCATACTGCATTCTACGGAACCGAGCAAAGAAAGATTCCGCTTGGTTGGTATTCTCTCCATTCGGACCACAATAGTGCTGTGCATGGATAACGCGCTTGGTTAGTAATTTGCTATGGAGAACATCATAGGAATGATGATCATCGGCGTAAATGGTTGCCCCCCGGTCGATATTTTGAAGGGCTAGGGACATGGCGGATTTTTGGTTTTCACTTCTGGTAAGGAAAGTAAGGGTCTTATTTGCTCCCTCCCCCTTTTCTCCACGCTGGCGTATTACCATCACAGTGCGCTTATTTGGATTCTGGTTACTCTTTAGACGACGATCTACTCTATCTTGAATACGATTCATCGGGCGAATATGCTTATTGACGTAACAACCATCCAGTTCAACTTCGCCGACTAGACGCTCGTTTTTGCTGTCTACCAGTGATTCGCGCATTTTGTGGGCCAGGACAAAGGCGGTCTTATATTGAACGTCTAGGTCACGGGAAAGCTGTAGAGCAGAAATACCCTTTGCACAGTTTGAGTAAATGGCGATTGCTGCCAGATAGTTTCTAAGCGGCATTTTATGGTTAGCGAAGATTGTTCCACTGGTTACTGAAAAAGAATGATTACAGGACTTACAGCGCCATTGTTTACGGGTTCCTAGCCAGTAATGCTCTTTGTGTCCACAACGAGGGCATACAGGCTTACCATCACTCCAGCGGGAATTCTTGAATAGCTCAAAGGCTTCATCATCTGAAAGGCGCATAATCTGCATCAGCGATAGGCTTCTTGCCTCCGCTGTCAGTAGATAATGTTGTCCTTTCTTTGTTTTCATGTGAGTAATAATAGTGCAGAAGTGCACTACCGTCAAGGATTAAATGGTGCATTTTTACACTTTTTTTGCTATCCTTCGGAATAGATAAAATGAGAGGGTATTTCATGGTTAGGGAATCTACAGATTTTCGCAAAATACTTACCGAGTTACAGGATTTAGGTTTTAACGATTATAAAATGGCTGAACTGACAGGCATTGAAAGAACCGGGCTATCTAGATTACGCAAAGGTGACAAGAAACAGCCAAATTATGACGATGGTGTGGAGATAATGCGTATATACAAAAAGCAGATAAGCGGCCGCACTAAGAAAAGCACGGCCACTTAATTGAAAGATCAGCTAAATTTCATAAACTGGAGATGAAGCTGATTTTTTGACAAGATCAATCGCATGTCGACAATCCGCCTTGTTGAAATAGGCTTCGCCTGACACAGCTATTATCTTGTTGTTTGCGGCTCTCAAACGCCACCGCCACTGGTTTTGAACATCTTTGTAAATATAGTAAGTCATTATAAGGATTCCTTATGCAAAATATAGAAACACATTTGTTTTCGTACAGCTACAATGGGGCTCAATATCAGCTTGAAATACCGGCAAGCAGCGCCGAGGAAGCTAAAGAGCGATTATCGAGAATGCTTTTTGCTAACTATGACGGTGTATTGGTTGCAAAAGTACCAGCACTGCCGCCAGTGAGCGCATTAATTCGACCATTTGTGGCTATACGTAACTATTTTGCAGACGTGACAGGACGGCTCGACTGAGCTAAACTGAATGCGTCGGCAAGCTACGTTTAGCTTAATAAGGTAACTGCAGCTGGTTCGACATCGCTCAATTTAATGAGGAAGCGCCACTGCTGGAATACCAATTCCCGCATGTTGTTCTCCTTAGTTATGTGCCGCTACGACACGATTGAGTGAGGGGCGCTGTTGGAGCAGCGCCCTGCCATTTTCCATTGCTGAATAACTAGTTTTCAAGAAAGTCCTCAACTTCGTCATGTTCGTTATCTTCACAACTTACAATCTCGTATGCTCCGCGTTTTTCAGGATTGGATTTTATTAGGTTTTTTTGCGTCATTCGGTACAGCTTTGCTGCCAATGCTTTTCTATTATTTATTTTGCCAGTATCCCTATATAGCTGGATCATCAGCTTGTCTATTGTCAAAACCCCACCGGCTTTTTCAAGTGAGCCGAGGATTTCAAACTCCTGTTTATCACTATCAGATAGGTTGAGTTCGTTTATTAGTTCTTCAGGAAGTCCATCCAAATCTGACGGAAGCAAATTAAGTGATGGAGATACAGTGCCAGAGGTATCAATTTGCTTGTCTGAAACGGTTTCTAGGAAGGTAAGTACTTTTTGAAGGTCTTCAGCAGCACGGCGATGGTTCGCCGCTTTACGGGCATTGTGTGGCCCGTTTTTCCCCTCTAGGGAGCTTTGCCGCCTTAGATTGAAGGACAGCTGATCCTTGACTATTTCTATTATACTTGCTACATTTATCATGCTTGCAGTTCCTGTAAGTGAATGCGTTGTCGTGATGCATAAATTCGTGGTTCTCTCTAGTAATGAGAGGTAAAAAAACCGATTTGAGAACCCCGCCCTTCGCGGGGTTTCTCTTTTATGGGGCCATACTACGCCCCTTCAAAACGAAAAGCAAGTCAGACGCGAGGATTTCGCGAGGAATTTTAGCGGTCAATGTGAAACTGCTTTAATTAATGGTCGTATCCGGCTGATTTTGTAACACATCTTTATTAATACACGCTCAACGCGTGCGTTAAGCTCTTTCATCTTTACCTGCGGTTAATTGAGTATGGCCTTGTGCAACTGCTACATAATTCCGGGAATTTACAGATACATCCGGTTCTTTTTACGGCACGAATTATACAACTGACTATTTTTATAGTTCCCTTATATCCTCAAGCCATCCATCTTTATCACCAATGGTATATGCAGCATATAACGAATCTATTGATTACCATTTAGGGACGTCGGTAGAGTGGTCTAATAACACCGCTTCTGGTCAATTGCGAGTTGGTAGCACTTTAACAATTCAAGACCAAGGTAAAATAGTGCAAAATTGGCTGGTCGGCGAAACACTGCAGGGTTCTTATGCGTATGGGGATGAAACGGTTGGTACAGACAGTATTATTGGCCTCTCTCTTACCCTTACAAATATTAGTACAACAGCGGTGCCGCTGCCGGCATCAATATGGCTTATGATGTCAGGGATGATTGGTCTATTCGGTGGTTTTAAGAAGTATCGTCTAACTATAGGATAAGCTGATAGATAATAAAGGCGTTGTTATATTTAACGGCATTCGCGGCTCGCTTTTAACTAAATCATTTGCATTTATTCGCGTTCATTTGCGGACTGTTTCTGTTTAGCGGACCGTTTTAAGAACAATCTCAGCCAGCACCTGCATATGCTCCGGCGAGCTGTTCAAAGCTGGTATATAGCCATACTCACCACCCCCGGCGGCAATAAACAGCTCCCGGTTTTCCACTGCGATCTCCTCCAGGGTCTCCAGGCAGTCGCTGGGGAATCCGGGGCAGATGACGTTTACGCTTTTCACATTGGCCACCCCCCACTCTTTCAGAGTTGCGTCGGTATAGGGTTTGATCCACTCTTTGCGTCCCAGGCGGGACTGGAAAGAGATAGCCCATTCATCCGTTCCAAGTTCGAGTTTCTCTGCCAGCAGTCTGGCGGTGGTATTGCATTCGTCCGGGTAGGGGTCGCCTGCATCGGCATATTCTTGAGGGATACCGTGGAACGACATCAGCAGCTTCTCTGCCTGGCCATGCTGTTGCCAGTATTGCTGCACGTTGTTGGCCAGGGCCTCGATATAATCCGGGTTATCATGGTAGTGACTGATAAACTGCAGATCCGGCAACCAGCGCCACTTCTGCAGTTCCTGTGTGATGGCATCAAATGTGGATGCGGTGGTGGTGGCCGAGTACTGTGGGTAGAGCGGTAGCACGATTATGCGTCTGGCGTTGTGCCGGCGCAGACTCTCCAGACCGGATGCAATAGATGGGTTGCCGTAACGCATGGCCAGTTCCACCCGCGCAGGTTGCTGTATCTGCGGATCCAGTACCTGTTGCAGTGCCTGTTGCTGCTCTCTGGAGATGGTCAGCAGGGGAGATCCCAGTTCGGTCCAGATCTTGCGATAGGCCTTGGCCGAGCGGGCCGGGCGGGTGCGCAGGATGATGCCATGCAGGATCGGCATCCAGAGCAGGCGCGGCATCTCCACCACCCTGGGGTCACTCAGGAATTCCGCCAGATATCTTCGGACAGCCGCTGTGGTTGGTGCGTCCGGGGTGCCCAGATTGACCAGAAGTACCCCAGTGGTTTCTGGTTGGTCATTGCCTGGAAATAGGCCATGATATCGGGTCATGGGATTAATCCTGGTTTATTGTTGTCAATTTGAATATGCATGAAGTTTACACTATGTGGAGTAGAAGTTAGCAGTGAGCGACGAGAACTATCTTAATCTACCGATACATGGTATGACCTGCGCCGCCTGTTCCGCACGCCTGGAAAAGGTATTGAGCCGGCTGCCAGGGGTTCAGACTGCCAATGTGAGTCTGGCGGCAGAGCGGGCCAGCCTGGACCTGGCAGACGGTGAGATCGCGGTCGATGGTGTCATTGAGGCCATCCGTAAGGCCGGTTTCTCAGTTCCCACTGAGCTGGTTGAACTGGACATCGGTGGTATGACCTGTGCCTCCTGTTCCGCGCGCCTGGAGAAGGTGCTGGGCAGGTTGCCTGGGGTGGAGCTGGCCACGGTAAATCTGGCCAGCGAGCGGGCGGCGGTGACCGTCCACTCCGGGGCCATCACCCGGGAAGAGCTGATATCAGCTGTTGAGCGCGCCGGATTCACTGCCACCTCTGTAGCGACCTCTGCGGAGCAACGTGCTCAGGCCGAGGCCAGGGCGCGCAGGCAGGATCACCGGGAGCAGAACAGGCTGATAATCTCTGCCCTTCTGACCATTCCTCTGGCCCTGCCCATGTTGCTGATGCCGTTTGGCTTGGATATTTCATTACCGCCCTGGCTGCAGATGCTGTTGGCAACCACGGTGCAGTTCTGGAGTGGAGGGCATTTCTATATCGGTGCTGTTCGGTCTCTGCGCGGAGGGGCCGGCAACATGGATCTGCTGGTGGTGATGGGTACCAGCGCGGCCTGGGGTCTCAGCAGCTACGTGGTGTTTACCGGCGGTGCTGGCGGCCACCTCTACTTCGAGGCCTCGGCCATGATCATCACCTTGATTCTGTTTGGTAAGTGGATGGAGGGTCGGGCCAAGCGTAGCGCCACCTCCGCCATCCGGGCCCTGATGGATCTGCGTCCGGAGACGGCGCGGGTCGATCTGGATGGCCGGATCATTGAGGTGCCTGTGGAGAGTGTGCGGCGGGATGACGTGGTACTGGTGCGTCCAGGGGAACGTCTTCCGGTGGACGGTGTGATCCTGGAGGGTAGCAGCCAGTTGGATGAGTCCATGCTGACAGGAGAGAGTATGCCGGTGGTTAGGGGCATTGGAGACGAGGTGACCGGTGCGTCGGTCAATGGCGATGGTATGTTGCGTATCCGTGCCACCACCGTAGGGACCGAGTCCACCCTGGCCCATATCATCAGGCTGGTGGAAAACGCCCAGGCCAGCAAGGCCCCGGTGCAGAAGTTGGTGGACAGGATATCCGCCATATTTGTTCCGGCGGTTATCGCCATTGCCCTGCTTACATTTATGATCTGGTGGTTGACTGTAGGTGATCCACAGGGCGGATTCCTGGCCGCGGTGTCGGTGCTGGTCATAGCCTGCCCCTGCGCCCTGGGTCTGGCTACGCCTACGGCGATCATGGTGGGAACCGGGGTTGCGGCCAGGCAGGGTATCCTGATCAAGGACGCCCAGGCCCTGGAACTGGTCCATCATAGCGACACTGTGGTGTTCGATAAGACCGGTACTCTCACCAAAGGGGTTCCAACGGTTGAGCAGATGGTGGCGGCGGATGGTGATACATCCAGGCTGCTGCAGCTTACGGCATCGGCCCAGCAGGGAAGTGAGCACCCACTATCCAGAGCGGTGCTGGAGTATGCCGACTCAAGCGGTGTCGAGTTATTGCCGGTGCAGAGTTTTACCGGTATCCCTGGAAAGGGCCTGCTGGCCACCGTAGGTGATCGTAGACTGGTCATCGGTAATCAACGTCTGATGCATGAGCAGGGTATATCCATTGAGGCCATGTCAGGGTTGGCCAGGTCCATGGAGTCCAAGGGGCATACCTTGATGTGGGTGGCAGAACTGGGAGATGGAGGCGGCGCGCTTGGTTTTATAGCGGTTACAGATCCGGTTAAACAGGGGGTATCCGCTATGTTGCATCGTCTGAAAGAGCAGGGTGTTACCAGTGTCATGCTTAGCGGTGACAATCGTCATGCCGCCCGGTCGGTGGCGTCCGCAATTGGTATGGATAGGGTAATCGCAGAGGTCCTGCCGGAGGAGAAGGCGGCCGAGGTAGAGAGATTGCGGATCCAGGGGGCCAAGGTGGCCATGGTGGGTGACGGTATCAATGACGCCCCGGCGCTGGCGGCGGCGGATGTCGGTATCGCCATGGCAACTGGCACGGATGTGGCCATGCACACCGCAGGCATAACCCTTATGCGAGGTGATCCTGGGTTGGTGGTGGATGCCATTGCCATCTCCCGCGCTACCTACAATAAGATCAGGCAGAATTTGTTCTGGGCCCTGATCTATAATGTCATAGCCATCCCTCTGGCGGCATCCGGCGCCTTGAGCCCGGTCATCGCCGGTGCGGCCATGGCAATGTCATCTGTCAGTGTGGTAAGTAACTCACTGATGTTGCGCAGGCATGAATATGCTGTACGCTAACCAAAAAATAATGTTACGGGAGTGATTTAATGTCAGGTATCTTTCGAGTTGCAGGTATGAATTGTGGCGGATGTGCCAGCTCCGTTGAGCAGTCCATCAAGGCGTTGGCGCCTGAGGCCGAGGTTGAGGTGATGCTGGATGCGGGTCTGGTTAAGGTCGAGGGAGTGGACGATAACGATCTTGTGTGCAGGGCAGTGGAGGATGCCGGCTTCACCTTTGAGGGCGAAGCCTGACAGTAGTCTTTTTTTTACACAGTAGCGGAATGCTATAGATATTCAGGCAGGTTCTTTTTGATCTCAACGGCACCTTTCATGGCCATGTTCTTGGATATCTCGCCGGCGATGATCTTCTTTAGGGCAGGGGTCTGATGTTTTCTGATCAGCCCCAGGAATGAGGGGGCGGCGACGATATACAGTTTGTCGAACTGGGCCTCTATCCTTGCCTGTTCCAGCCGGTGGCACACCTCGGTGGCAAAACGTATGGCCGATTCATCCTTGGCGTCAGTTTCATGCCCCATATTATGACTACCGATATTTGAATTACGATCCCGTCCCGGGCGATCGCTTACCAGATCACCCTGATGGAGTCTGGCCTCTGGATGGGTGAGGGTCTCTGTTTCCTGTAACTGGCTCGCTGGTGTATCTGCGCTGAATATACGTGCGCGGCTGGTGTCGGCGACAACTACCCATGTCTTGCTCATATCTTACTCCTGTATTCAATTGTCCTCAGGTGTCTTTTCAAACCAAAATGTAGCTGGTTTTACCTCCTCGTAAGTGTTCTGACGCACTCAAGGTATGCATGTTCATCTGGGGCCCTGTTCTCTTGTTGCGCTTCCCAGATCATCTGGGCTAGGCACTTCATCATCATGTGTTCTGCGGTATGTACGTCGCCGCTGGCCATGATCAACTCTTTGTACGCAGCTGTAATACCAGGAGGACGATCCACGCTGACCTGCTCCTGCAGCCCCAGGTGCATGGACATATGCAGGAACGGGTTGGATTCTCCGGCCTCTGGCAGGTAATCCTTGTCCAGGGCCTGCTCTTCCTGTTCCAGGGTGGAGTGGTATTCCGGGTGTTGTTGGATGATTGCTGCTATGGCCTTTTCCATCGGCTCCATAGACGTTCCCTCTCTATGCTTGCTCCAGGCGTTGATAAAATAGCGTCGCATCTCTCTTCGGTCATTACCGAACATAATCAGACTTTGCCTTGTATTCGCAGAGATCTTCTATGGTACATGAGCCGCAATGCGGCTTCCTCGCTATACAAGTATAGCGTCCGTGCAGGATTAACAAGTGATGGGCATCTTGTAGATGTTCGGCAGGCACCAGGCGCAGCAGTCTTTTCTCCACTTCCAGAACGGTCTTTCCGGGGGCGATGCCGGTGCGGTTGGAGACGCGGAACACATGGGTATCCACGGCGATTGTGGGTTTGCCGAATGCGGTGTTCAGGATCACATTGGCGGTCTTGCGCCCCACGCCTGGCAAAGACTCCAGTGCCTTTCTCTCTTCCGGGACCTTGCTGTCAAATTTCTCAATCAATATCTCACAGGTGGCGATGATGTGTGTTGCCTTGTTGTTAAACAGGCCGATGGTCTTGATCATCTCCTTTAACCCATCCTCACCCAGATCCAGGATCTTCTGTGGCGTGTTGGCCTGTCTGAACAGCGTTGTAGTGACCTTGTTTACCGAGCGGTCGGTGGCCTGGGCGGACAGTATTACTGCAATCAGCAGTTCGAATGGTGAATTGAAGATCAGTTCGGATGTCGGGTTGGTGATCTCCCGGGCCAGACGGTTGAAGATCTCCAGGCGTTTTGCTCTATTCATACGGTGAAGTTGTTGCTGAAACCTGAATTAATAGTAGGATATAGTGGTCTGGTTACGCTGATTCAGAGACAAGGAATAGTTATGTTCAAACTACATACTACAGCATTACATGAAAATCCGGAATTTCAATCGGCCATGGTTCGGTTGGGGGTTTGGGGGTTTGCTGTAATCTACGTCTCGGCTGGCGCATTGTCTGAGCGCTATAACGTGGACATGGATCGTTTTATCGTTCTGTTTGCATTATATCTGCTGTTTTTTATCGGTCTCCTTATTAGCGTATTAATACGATCGCAATGGGAGGAGAGGCGCCTTTTTTCTCTGGTGGTTGATGTTTCGGCAACCACTTTCTGCATCTATCTCACAGGAGAGGCGGTCAGCCCATTCTTTATCCTCTATATCTGGATCTTTGTCTCATACGGTTCTCGCTATGGAAGATGGTATCTCAATACGGCATCTATTCTGAGTGTCCTGGCATACTCTGTAGTGCTTACCATCTTGGATCAGTGGGGGGAATATTTCTTTGAGGCGACCTTTGTGTTGCTGGCGCTGGGATTTTTGCCGATATACCAGCACTCCTTGATGCATCAGTTGCATGTGGCGCGTGGTGAGGCGGAACGCTCTAATCGCATGGTTGGCAGGTTCCTATCCAATATGACCAACGAAATGCGCGGTCCGCTCCTGGATATACTGGAATCATCAAAAGAACTTTCCGTCTCTGAACTCAGCATGGGACAACTGGATAAAACCGATGATATTAACTCCTCCGCTTTATTGCTGGATTCCGTGATAGGGGACGTGCTGGATTTTTATAAGCTGGAGTCCGGGCAATTACAGATTCAATCAGTGCCGTTCGATCTATATGCCCTGGTAGCCGAGGTGTGTTCGGCAGCGGCAAGAGTAGCAATGATGAAAAAGATAGAACTGGTATGTTCCATCTCACCCGGAGTGCCCAAGATTATTGTTGGTGACGAGCAGAGGCTAAAACAGATACTTAACAATGTCATCAAATCTTCTATCAACTGCTGTTTGGGTGATGAGTTGCAGATAGGTGTGCGTATCGAAAACTCAAAAGACGAAATGGTGTTGTTCGAGATCAAAGGGATAACATCGGCCGCGTCGGAAACGGAGATGGATTTGCACGAGGATTTGATAACCATTGATGAAATATCGAGCTATTTGTCTGAATATGGTCCCGATCTGGGGAATAATTTTGCCAGCAGACTGATCTCGTTGATGCGCGGAGAGTTTGGGTCGGGTCCGAAAGAGGATGGAATCATCTTTTGGTTCAGTTTTCCGGCGAAAACAGATGGTTTTGCAAGCGACAGGGTTGGCAGGATATCAGGATTGCAGGGGAAAAGGGTCTTTGTGCTGGAGCCCAATGACGCAAGTCGAGACGAGATCACCAGGTGCTGTGTTGAGCAGGGCATGGTTGTGGAATCGGTAAGCAAGATTGGAAGGCTGAGCGATTCCGTTACTGGATCAAGACAAGATCAGGAGTTTGATATCGCTATAATCGCAGATTCGCCCGGTGGTAGGGATATTGCGCGTATCGCTGACATCTGTCTTGATATCATGGGCAGCGCCTTGCCCATGGTGGTGCTTTGTTACCGGCGCAATTGCCTGGATTTAAAGCAGTATGGCTCGGCCACATTGATCAGGAAACCGTTTATACCCGATCAACTGGTGCATGCAATGGATATGGCGCTGACCGGGGGGAAGAGAAAGGGAAGTCGCCGGAGCTCATCCGCCATGGCCGATTGATTAAGGAGGCGCTGCGTCGGTTTTCCCTTGTCCGTAATTTTTAAGATGTCTGAGGCGCGGCCTCGACCTCGGTCTTCTGGGGCTTGGTTGCCGCACGTTTTTCTGCAGACTGGTCGATGTTATTCTTCAGGGCCAGCATCAGACCCAATCCTATAAAGGCACCTGGTGGCAGAATGGCCAGGAGGGCCCCCTTGAAGTTGTCACCCATGGAGAGGGTGATCCCCCTGGCGGCCTCTCCAAACATCAGATGGGCCTGAGAGAACAGGGTGCCCATGCCGACAAATTCACGTACCGCACCCAGTGTCATCAGCACCAGGGTGAACCCAATGCCCATGGCCAGGCCGTCAACAAGAGATCTTCTCAGGTTGTTCTTGGAGGCGAAGGCCTCGGCACGGCCGATGATGGCGCAGTTGGTGACGATCAGCGGGATAAAGATACCCAGGATCTTGTACAATTCGAAGAACCAGGCGTTCATGCTCAGCTCTACTGCGGTTACAAAGGAGGCGATAACCAGCACGAACACCGGCAGGCGGATCTCGGTGCGTACGACATTGCGGATCAGGGATATGGTGAAGTTGGACATGGTTAGCACCACGGTGGTGGCTATACCCAGTCCCAGGCCGTTGATTGCGGTATTGGTAACGGCAAGTAGCGGACAGAGGCCGAGGAGTGCCACCAGGGCCTGGTTGTTGTTCCATAGACCGTCTTTTATCAGTTGACCGTATGTAGAGTCTGACATATGCGTATACCTGATTATTTGCCGTTATCACTGGCCGGAATGGTTTCTGCCGCCTTATCGTCGGCCTTAGCCGGCTTGGTCTTGGGGGCAAACAGCGTCTTGCTGTTCTCCTGGTAATAGAGCAGGGTGTTCTTAACCGCCTTGACTATGGCCCTTGGGGTGATGGTGGCGCCGGAAAACTGGTCGAATATGCCTCCATCACGCTTTACCTTCCACTGGGCCAGATCCGGGTTGCCTATGGATTTGCCATTGAAGTCGTGGACCCAGTCTGATTTTTCCACCTCAACCCGATCGCCCAGGCCTGGGGTCTCCTTGTGGGCGACTACGCGTACACCGCCCAGGCTGCCGTCGGCCAGTACCGCCACCAGCAGCTTGATCTGACCGCTGTAGCCGTCGGGGGCGATGGAGGTAAATACCGCTGCAACCGGTTGGTTTGCCTTGCGGCCCAGATAGACCGTGGTCGACTCCGACCCCAATCTGTCCGGATCAGATACCTCGACCAGATCGGTCACAATGTCGTTATCGATGGACTCAGCCGGCACCAGGGCGTTCAGGCTGCTGAGCAGGGCCAGACGCTCATTCTCTGCGATCTGATCCTTGGTGGCCTGATGAGTGAAGGCCACCAGACCCACACCAAGTACGGCAAACATGGCCAGGAGCAGGCCGGCAATGGTGATGCGCTTAATCATGGCCGGACCCCCTGTGACCGAAGGTACGCGGCCGGGTAAAAAATTCGATGGTCGGTGCGGCCATATTCATCAGCAATACCGAGAAGGCGATGGCGTCCGGATAGCCGCCCCAGGTGCGGATGATGTAGATCAGGATGCCGATACCTGCGCCGAAGAAGAGTTGCCCCTTCCTGGTTCCGGGTGCTGAGACCGGGTCGGTGGCGATGAAGAATGCACCCAGCATGGCGGCCCCACTGAAGATGTGGAAGGTGCTGAGGGGATATGCATCAGCATCAAGTACGCTGAAGATCAATGCCATCCCGGCCAGGCCGCCTAACACGGAAATGGGGATATGCCAGCTGATGGCCCTCTTATACAGCATGAACAGTCCACCCAGCAGATAGAGTCCGGCAACGATCTCCCAGCCCTTGCCCCCGAAGTGTCCGAGTACCGGACTTTGGCTGATCTCGGTCACGGTCTGGTTCAGGCTGAGGCCGGTACGCATGGTATCCAGGGGCGTGGCCATGGTTATCGCATCCCAGGTCAACCCCTGTGGCAGTGTTCCGCCAAATATGGTGCCGACGGTCTGGGCAAATGTCATCGGGTTTTCGTTCAGCATGATCGGTGGCAGCCAGGATGTCATCTGGACCGGGTAGGAGATGAGCAGCAGTACGTAGGCCGCCATGGCCGGATTGAATACGTTGTAGCCGAGTCCGCCATAGGCCTGCTTTACCAGCAGGATGGCGAAGGCCACACCCAGTATGGTGAGCCACCAGGGCAGTAGGGGTGGTACCGCAATGGCGAACAGCATGGCGGTGAGGGTTGCGCTCAGGTCTGAAATTACCGGTTTGACGGCGCGTCCGCGCAACTTGGTGGTAATGGCCTCACATGCAATGGCGGTGGTTATGGCCAGCCCCATGTTTATCAATATGCCCCAGCCAAAGAACCAGAGCATACCCAGCGCGCCTGGTATCAGGGCCAGGATCACCCACAGCATGGCCTTCTGCACGCTATTCGGGCGGTCGGTATGTGGAGAGGTTATTGTGGAAAATTGCATACTCATCCGTCCTGACCCTCAGAGTTGTCTTCTGCAGATTTATCTCCCTGACCATCTTTCGCGGCCGCCTCGGCCTCTTTTTTCTGCTGCATTGCGGCCTTTTTTGCGGCCATTTTGGCCTTTTTCTCGGCCTCTATTTTCTCCAGGCGTTCGGCCCTGGCCTCGGCCCTCTCGCGTGCCCGCTCCATCTTGGCCTGCTCGCGGTCCAGCTGTACGTTCGCTGCCTTGGCGCTGCGGAAGAATTGCACCAGCGGGATACGTGACGGACACACATGGGAGCAGCAACCGCATTCGATACAGTCGAAGAGGTTGTTATGCTTTGCCTTTTCCAGCGCGTTGGCGCGGATATGCCAGTACATGTTCTGTGGCACCAGGTTCATCGGGCATGCGTCTACACAGCGCAGACAGCGGATACAGGAGTTGATGCTGCCTGGGTCCGGCACCTCATCGATACTTGGGACCAATACGCAGTTGTTGGATTTGCCCAGGGGTATGGCGTCTGATGGCATGCTGAACCCCATCATGGGGCCACCCAGGATAAGTTTGCTGGCCTTGTCGGTGTACCCCCCAACCTGTGGGATAAGTTCTTCGACCGGGGTGCCGAGCAGCACCTCCAGGTTTTGTGGCTCTTTGATCCCCTCTCCGGTAAACGTTACCAGACGTGAGATCAGTGGCTTGCCCTCCTTGACGGCATCGGCTACGGCCGCTGCGGTACTTACATTTTGCACAACCACGCCGATCTGGGCGGGGATGCCTCCCTGACGCACCTCTTTGCCGGTGAGGATGTAGATCAGCTGCTTCTCACCGCCGCTGGGGTAGCGGGTCGGTATGACTATTACGTGGGTGTTTGGCAGTCTCTCTGCGTTCGCCGCCAAGGTCTTTTTCATTACCTCTATCGCCTTGGGCTTGTTGTCCTCAATGGCGATCAGGCACTCATCTGCCCCAAGCAGATGATTCATGATGGCTGATCCGCAGAGAATCTTCTCCGCATGCTCCTGCATCAAGACGTCATCTGATGTAATGAATGGTTCACATTCGGCGCCGTTGATGATCAGGGTCTTGATGTCCTGTTGCCCTTCAGGCGGATTCAGTTTTACGCTGGTGGGGAATGCCGCGCCACCCATGCCGACAATCCCGGCCTGGCGTATACGGTCACGGATCTCGGTCTTGTCCCACGTGGTGGGGTAGTTCATGGGGGAAGGCAGGTCGCACCACTCGTCCTTGCCATCCGTCTCAATGACTATGCATGGCCCAGGTAGTCCGGACGGATGGGGTACCGGATGGTCTCCAATCTCAACCACCGTGCCCGAGCTGGAGGCATGTATAGGTGCACCGATAAAGGCCTTGGACGAGCCGATCATCTGGCCTTTCAGGACCCGGTCGCCAACCGAGACCAGTGGCTCGTTGGGAGCGCCTATATGCTGTTGCAGCGGGATCACCAGACGCTTCGGTATGGCGGCCTTTCCTACGGGGCGGGCTAGTGACTGAGACTTGTTGTCCGGCACATGGATGCCGCCGGATATCCTCCAGAGTTTGCGAATGCGCTTGTTATCTTGTGTGTAAAACGTCGACATCGTTATTCAGCCCCTATCCCGCAGCCTGGCGTTTCATTGGCATGGCAATCTCTCCGGGTACATCTTTTTTCGGCAGCGGCCAGGTCCAGTTTCTTATGTTTGTGGCGATAGGTCTCATATCTATGCAGTCAACCGGGCATGGTTCCACACATGCCTCGCAGCCCGTGCACTCATCTGCGATGACCGTATGCATCAAACGGGTCGATCCTATGATGGCATCTACCGGGCAGGCCTTCAGACACATGGTGCAGCCGATGCACTCCTCTTCGCGGATGAAGGCGATGCTGGGCAGTGGTGGTTCCTCACCATCTGCTCCCATGGGTACGGGATCTATCCCCAAAAGCTGGGCGATGGAGATCATGGTGGCCTCTCCGCCTGGTGGGCAGCAGTTTATCTCGGCACTGCCGTTGGCGATGGCCTCGGCGTAGGGTTGGCAACCGGGGAACCCGCACTGTCCGCACTGGCTCTGGGGTAGAAGCTCATTGATCTTCTCGGCCAGGGGGTCCTCTTCCACGTGAAAGCGCATAGAGGCGTATCCCAATAGCAGGCCGAAGCCGAGGGCGAGACAGGATATAGCAATAATCGCGATCAACATCTCAATACAATCCTAATTGGAAACCAGACCGGCAAACCCCATGAATGCCATGGACATCAGGCCTGCGGTTATAAGGCCGATCGAACTGCCCTTAAAAGGTCTTGGTATGTCCGAGACGTTGATACGTTCACGCATGGCGGCGAACAGTACCAGTACCAGGGAAAATCCGACGGCAGCGCCAAAACCGTATAGCGCCGATTCGATAAAGTTGTGTTTTTCCTGGATATTCAGCAGGGCCACGCCGAGGACTATGCAGTTGGTGGTGATCAGGGGCAGAAAGATGCCGAGCAACTGATAGAGCACCGGGCTGGTCTTGTGCATCACCATCTCGGTGAACTGCACCACCACAGCGATGATCAGGATAAAGGATATGGTGCGGAGATAGCCCAGACCCAGGGGGACCAGCATATACTCGTTGGCCAGATAACTGATGATGGAGGAGAGGGTCAGCACGAAGCTGGTGGCGAGACTCATGCCAATGGCAGTGTCGATCTTGCCGGAGACCCCCATAAACGGACATAGTCCGAGGAATTTCACCAGTACGAAGTTATTCACCAATACGGTGCTGATCAGTATCAGGGCATATTCTTGCATAGGAATTCAGCCTGAGAGGTTAAAAAACCTGTTATGGGTAGTTTACAGTATAAGTATTTTCTTAAAAAATAATAGACAGAGCAACACTAAATTTGTTATGGCCCCATCCAATTAAGTTCGAATCAAGCGCGATATCTTAGATTTAAACAAAAATTATATCCACCGGTGAATCGATGCGTCATTGATCAAAACCAACCGCTCCTGGCTAGGGATGGCGCATTAAGACGTGACCCCCAGGCACCGCTGACCATCCTCATCCATGGATGTGAGAACTAAACTGGCTACAAGAGGGAGAATTTGCGGTAAATTACGCGTTGTAGGACCGGGTGTCTTTGATAACGACAATCTGATGAGGTCATGACCATGTTAAAAGAATTCAAAGAATTTGCCATGCGTGGAAATGTAGTTGATATGGCGGTAGGTATCATCATTGGCGGTGCCTTCGGCACTATAGTTAAGAGCCTGGTATCAGATGTGTTGATGCCGCCAATCGGGCTTCTGCTGGGTGGTGTTGATTTTTCCGATCTGTTTATTACCCTCAAGGATGGCGCGACCGCCGGGCCCTATCTGACCCTGGCCATGGCCCAGAAGGCCGGTGCGGTGACCCTGAGCTACGGGCTTTTTATGAATAGCGTGATCAGCTTTCTAATCGTCGCCTTTGCCGTCTTCCTGCTCATCAAGGCCCTGAATAAACTGAAGCGCGAAGAGGAGGCGCCGGAAGAGGCCCCGACCACCAAGGAGTGCACTTACTGTTGCTCGACCATCGCGATTCAGGCGACCCGTTGTCCTAACTGTACATCGGAGCTGTCGGGGGCTTGATTGTCGGCAAAGCATCCAAGCTAATCATTTGGTTGGGGCGGTCGTAGGTGAGTTTGTAGGAGCCCACTCCTGTGAGCGATGGACAGAAAGTTGTCGCATGATCGCCCAGGGGACTGGGCTCCTACATCCTCATGACGCTACTTAACCTTCATCCCGGGCTCAGCACCTGAGTCCGGGTTCAGGATAAACAGATCCTTGCCGCCCGGCCCGGCCGCCAACACCATCCCCTCGGAGACGCCGAAGCGCATCTTGCGCGGGGCCAGGTTGGCCACCATCACCGTGAGTCTGCCCTCCAGATCCTCCGGCGCATAGGCGGATTTTATGCCGGCGAAGACGTTACGGGTCTCGCCCCCCAGGTCCAGGGTGAGTTGCAGCAGCTTGTCTGCCCCCTCCACATGTTCCGCCTTTACTATCTTCACCACCCGCAGGTCCACCTTGGCGAAGTCCGGAAATTCGATGGTGTCGGCGATGGGGTCATCCGCCAGTGGTCCGGTTGCCTTTGATACTTCAGTCTGGGTCTGTGCGGTCAGATCTTCTTTGGATGCGTTCACCATGGCCTCTATCTGTTGCGGTTCTATTCGGGTCATCAGGGGTTGGAATTTGGCTATGCCGTGTCCGGTCAGGGGCTGCGCCAGGCCATCCCAGATCAATGGTTCGATCTGGAGAAATGCCTCGGATGCCTCGGCGGTGGCCGGCAGGATCGGCCGCAGATAGCCCATGAGGAGACGGAACAGGTTGAGGCCCATGGAGCAGACGTCCTGCAGCTCCTGCTCCTTGCCCTCCTCTTTGGCCATGACCCAGGGCTTCTTCTCATCGATATACTGGTTGGCGCGGTCGGCCAGGGCCATGATCTCGCGCACCGCGTGGCTGAACTCGCGTCTCTCATAGCGTTCGGCGATAGACTCTCCGGCGGCGACAAACTCGGCGAACAGGGCCGGTTCCGCGACCTGTGCGGACAGGGTGCCGTCGAATCTCTTGTTGATGAAGCCGACGCAGCGGCTGGCGATATTCACCACCTTGCCCACCAGGTCGGAATTGACCCGGGCGCTGAAGTCCTCCAGGTTGAGGTCGATATCCTCCACCCCCGATCCGAGCTTGGCCGCGAAGTAGTAGCGCAGGTATTCCGGATTGAGATGATCCAGGTAGGTGCGGGCCTTGATGAAGGTGCCGCGGGACTTGGACATCTTCTGTCCGTCCACCGTGAGGAAGCCGTGAGAGAAGATGGCGCTGGGGGTGCGGAACCCGGCCCCGTGCAGCATGGCGGGCCAGAACAGGGCGTGAAAATAGATGATGTCCTTGCCGATGAAGTGATACAGCTCGGCGTCTGAATCCCGTCCCCAGAAGTCGTCGAATTCCAGTCCCTCCCTACGCTCGCAAAGATTTTTGAAGCTGGCCATGTAGCCGATGGGGGCATCCAGCCAGACATAGAAAAACTTGCCCGGGTGGTCCGGTATCTCAAACCCGAAGTAAGGTGCGTCGCGGGAGATGTCCCACTCCTGCAGCCCGGCCTGGAACCACTCATCCAGTTTGTTGGCCACCTCGTGTTGCAGGTGTCCGCCTTTGGTCCACTTCTGCAGCATCTCCTCGAAGTCCCCCAGCTTGAAGAAGTAGTGCTCCGACTCCTTCTCCACCGGGGTGGCCCCGGACACGGCCGAGACCGGATTCTTCAGCTCGCTGGGGGAGTAGCTGGCGCCGCAGGCCTCGCAGTTGTCGCCGTACTGGTCGGTAGCGCCGCATTTGGGACACTCTCCCTTGATGAAACGGTCCGGCAGGAACATCTGCTCCACCGGGTCATAGGCCTGGGTGATGGTGCGCTTGTTGATATGGTCCTTATCCCGGTTGCGCTCATAGATCAGGGCGGAGCACTCTCGGTTCTCCTTGGAGTGGGTGGAGTGGTAGTTGTCGAACCCAACCCTGAATGCGGCAAAGTCCGCCTTGTGTTCCTCGGCCACGCGTGCGATCAACTCCTCAGGTTCGATCCCCTCCTGGCGTGCCCGCAGCATGATGGGGGTGCCGTGGGCGTCATCGGCGCAGACATAGATGCACTGGTGTCCTCGCATTTTCTGAAAACGCACCCATATATCGGTTTGCAGATACTCTACCAGGTGGCCTATGTGGATGGGGCCGTTGGCGTAGGGCAGGGCGCTGGTGACCAGGATCTTTCGTTGTTCGTTGCTCATGGTTGGTTCTATTGCGACTACTATGGTTAATCTGTAAACGAGGGATTATTTCACATATCATGCGCCGCGAACATCAAGGGTTTGGATTTATCTGACTTGCCCCGTACAAAACCAACTGTTTTGGTTGGGAAAAGGCGTCCCGTTGGTGTAAACTGAGACTTATATTTTATCGTAATATTCTAATATATGCCGGCAGTGACCGGTTGGCAGGAGTGTAACTATTATGTCTGAAGTGACACGCGAACAGATTGAAGAGGCGATCAAGGGGTATGTTGAGCCCCACCTGGAACAGGATCTGGTTGAGGCCAAAGCGATCAAAGATGTGGTGATCGATGGCGCAGATGTGAAGGTCTCTGTTGAGCTGGGCTTTCCGGTCGACGGCATCAAAGACGAACTGGTTGCAGCTGTGAAGGGGCGGGTTGAGTCTGTGGACGGCGTTGGATCGGCCCAGATAGACCTCTCCTGGAAGGTGGTTGCCCACTCGGTGCAGAAGTCCCTCAAGCCTATCGATAATGTAAAGAACATCATCGCCGTCGCCTCCGGCAAGGGCGGTGTGGGCAAGTCCACCACCGCGGTGAATCTGGCCCTGGCCCTGGCGGCCGAGGGGGCCAAGGTTGGTATACTGGACGCCGACATCTACGGTCCGTCCCAGCCCCGCATGCTGGGTGTGTCGGGTCAACCGGAGTCCAAGGACGGCAAGACCCTGGAGCCGATGGAGGGCTATGGCATGCAGGCCATGTCCATCGGTTTTCTGGTAGAGGAAGAGACCCCGATGATCTGGCGTGGCCCCATGGTCACCCAGGCCCTGGAACAGTTATTGAACGACACCAACTGGGAGAATCTGGATTACCTGGTGATCGACCTGCCTCCGGGCACCGGAGATACCCAGTTGACCCTGGCCCAGAAGGTGCCTGTATCCGGTGCTGTCATCGTGACCACACCGCAGGACATCGCCCTGCTGGACGCTCGCAAGGGGTTCAAGATGTTCGAGAAGGTGGAGGTGCCGGTACTGGGTATCGTGGAGAACATGAGCATCCACATCTGCTCCGAGTGCGGCCATGAAGAGCATATCTTCGGTCAGGGCGGCGGCTCCCGGATGGCAGAGCAGTATGGCGTGGATTTTCTCGGTGCCCTGCCTCTGGACATCCGTATCCGCGAGGAGACCGACAGCGGCAAGCCCACGGTGGTGGCCGAACCGGAGCATCGCATCTCCCAGATCTATCGGGAGATCGCCCGCAAGATGGCGGCCAAACTGTCACAGCAGGCCAAGAGCTATGCCGCCAAGTTCCCCAGCATCGTGATCCAGAACAACTAGGCAGGATCTCTAAATATAGGCAGAACCCAAGCCAGGAGGAAGGGTGCTCATGACCTCGGCATGTAAGGACCAACCAGAGTCTTCCAAGACGGCCATCGCCGCCCGTGTCCACAGAGAGCTGCATGAGCGCCCGCCCCTGGATATACGGCCCAGCGCCCATATCCACCATGTGGCCTATCTGTTGCCGGAACAGGAGGGGAGTCGCAAGAAGGCCCGCGCCGAGATGGTGCAACTGTTTCAGGCCATGGGGATCAGTGACGACCGGGCGCGTCTGGGAGAGCGTCACGCCGTTGGGGAAAAGGCCTTCGGTAACGCTGACAGGCTCCTCATCACCTGGGAGTTGCACTCCGAATTTGTCGCCTATACCTTCACCCACATGGCATCCGGGGACCAGCCGCTGGGATTTGGTCCTTTGAGGCTGCCGGAGACCATCCCGACCCCGGAACCGGAATGGGAGCGGATCGCGGCCCTGGATATCCTGGTCACGGACTGGCCGCAGTTGAAGAAGAGCGAGCGGCAGTACCTGTTCGCTGATGACCGTCTCTACGGCAGTCAGATTCAGGGGGGCAAGGCCCAGGTCTGGACCACATTCCAGTTGGACGAGTCCGGATGGGAGCACTACCTGATCCTGGCCGGGGAGCTGAGTCCGGCGCAGCTTGGGCGGCAGATCAAGCGCCTGGTGGAGATAGAAAACTACTACCATCTTATCCTGATGCCGCTGGACTGCTTTCGGGAGCGTTCGGCGGAGCTGCGGGAGCTGGAGGTGGCCTTTACCCGCCATACCCAGGAGATGTTCAACGCCATGGTGGATGCCCCTTCCGCGGAGGAGCGGCGCTGGCTGGCGCAGTTGACCGAACACAGCGCCAGGGTCACCAACCTAAAGGAGGCGATGCGCTATCGTCTGGGGGCCGCCAGCTCCTACAATGTGCAGTTTCGCCGCATCCTGGATGCCATGGAGGAGCGCAAGGTGCCGGAGGGCAATCAGCCCCTGGGCACATTTCTGAGCGCCCGCACCGGATCGGTGGTGCGTGGCTATGAGAATTTCAATGAACGTCTGGATTCCCTCTCCCGTGGTCTGGATCGCGCCAGCAACATGTTGCGTACCAGGGTGGAGATGACGGTGCAGAGCCAGAATCTGGAGCTGCTGGAGGGGATGTCGAGACAGGGGCGTCAGCAGCTGATGTTGCAGAGGACCGTTGAGGGTCTGTCGGTGATCGTCCTCAGTTATTATCTCACCGGTCTGTTCGGCTACGGCATCAAGGCACTGATCAAGCTTGGATGGATCACAGGCGAATCGGTGGTGTGGCAGGGGGCCATGCTGCCGGTGGCCATAGCTATCGCCATTGCCGTCATCAGTTTTGTACATTATAAGGTGCGTAAGGACGATAAGAAGCCGGGAAAAGAATAAGATCAGCTGAAACCGCCCTCCAGTGCGGAGGGCGGTGTGGTTAATCAGCTTTCATCGGATATGATGATATTTCCATGGTCGATCAGATCCTGTACCTGGGTGTCATTCAGAGAGACGTTCGTCAGAGTAATCTCAAAGTCGCTTCCGCTGGCGGCCACAAATCCGGTTCCATCATTGGTTCCGACCTGGAGTATGGTGTTGTTACTGTCGTTAGGATCAACCTCCGCGTGCACCGCCCGGTTCTCTGTGATGCCCAGACTGTCAAATACGGCTTCCAGGTGGATCACATCATTGCCCATATCGTGCAGCCCGAATTCAGGTGTACCGTCGTGGTCGTAGTCTGCTGAGAAATCGGTGATCTCGTCGTGACCGTCGGTGAAATAATTCGTAAACATGAACAGGTCATCGCCCTCACCACCTGTGAGGATATCGTCTCCGGCACCGCCAAACAGCAGGTCATCTCCGGTCCCGCCGTCAAGGGCATCATTCCCTGCATTTCCGATGAGTGAATCGTTACCGCCACCACCCAGGATGGTATCGTTACCACTGCCGCCGACCAGAATCTCATCTTCATCGGTGCCGTTGATGGTGCTTGAATCTGTCGCGTAGACATCAGCGGAAGTGGTGTCGCTGAGCGATCCGTCAGAAATGGTGTAATCAAAGCTTCCTAAGCCGGTGGTATCTACTCCGCTGTCGTCAATGCTTATCCAGAGAGTGTAATCGCCGCTGTCACCGTCTGCATCGTTACTGACCCGCACGTAATAGTCGCCGTCGGTTTCTACGGTGTACTCCAGATAGGAGTCGTTGGCGCTGGTCGATCCGCCACCGCCAAGAGTGGTGTCTGCATTATCGTTGGTTGCCAATTGTGTGGTGCCATCGGTATCGTACAGATAGATCTGCGTTTCGACATCGGAGGTGCCGCCCCAGCCATAGTCTACATCCAGGATAATGAGCTCTCCCGCCCGCAGCCGCACCTTGATATAGTCATTGTCATAGGTGTGTCCGGAAGAGCTTGGATCTGCCAGAGTTCCGATGAATTTTACGGTTGCCAGGTTTGGATCACCAACATCAGATGCATCTGCTCCTGTTACCGGGCCAAACCAATCACGATGATCGGTCAGATCAAAGGCGGTGGCCGGTGAGTTGTTCTGCGCGGTCGTGGAACCCTGACCTGATCCATCGTTCGTGTAGTAGTCTGCTTCAACGATGGTGGAATAGGCACTACCGAAACCAGAGTCGTAACCAGATGCAGGATCGAATGTCACCGGATCTATTCCGCTCACTGTTCCGTCCTGTGCGTTGCCGACCGAAGTCAAGGCAGCGTTTGATCCGAGGAAATCGTTATGGGTTAGCGCCAGCGCCGGTATTTCGATGGCGCTGCCATCCACAATGTTGGTGAGGACTATGTCGCGGTTGGCATCAACTGTAGCCTGGAAGTTAACATTAATGACCAGGTCTATGGTCGCAGTATCTCCATCGTTGTCGATACCGGTAACCTGAAATACCTCCTGTTCTCCAAGGATGGTTTTGTCAGGCGAGATTGTATAAATATATTCTCCGGTATCGAAGTTGATCTGTAGTGTTGCGCCCAATGTAGTGGCGACCGAAATCTCTGGATTGGCGGCGTCATAACTATAGGTCACGCCATTCACGATCACCTCATGAATGTGCCCATCGTCTGCTCCCAGGTTGATACCGGTATCACCGCTTCCAATTACGGAGATGGTTCCCTGTACGAAGCCGGTCCCCACTGTGTTCAACAGGGTATCACTTAGTTCAGTGAAGTCGTTGAGGATAACGGCATAATCTCCGTCTGGAACATCCAGAGTGTCTGGGATGTTGTCGTTGTTGGTATCCGACCAGTGGACCGCCACATCCTCAATATTGGCCTGCATGCCGCCGGAGTCGCCGATACCGATCCCGAACGAGGCGTCGGCATAATCCAGGATGAACTGCTCCCAGGCTTCGACCCCGGTGTGGCCATCGTAAGCTACATCCGAGTCCACGGAGTGGCCGCTGTTCGGTTCGCCATCAGAGATGAAATAGACCAGGGTGTGATCTGCGGTCGGCGCCGCTGTGCCGGTCATCTCGCTTATTACTGCATTCAACGCAGTGTCGTAATAGGTGCTGCCGTTTGGATTTACGCCATCCAGAAACTCTTCGGCTGCAAGCTTGTTGTCCTCATACCAACCGGATACAGTGGTGGAGCTGGAGAAGGTGACGAAGTTTATGTTGATATTGCCTACATTGTCGTAGGCATCAAACATATTCTTCAAAGCGGCCTTGGCCATGTCCATCCTGATACCAAGCTCGGGTTGCGTATCGTCCACATTCCAGCCCATGCTTCCTGACCGATCGAGCACGATCATCAAATTAAATGTGAGCAGCTCGCCATCTGCTTCAAGCGTCTCCTCCACATCGCTGCCAACCGGAGCGTCATCCACCACATTGATGGTTAGGATGGCGCTGTCGGAACTGCCGTTCACGGAATCTGTCACCGTGTATTCGAAGCTCAGGATGTCATCACTACCCTCGGTGGTGGCCGCGCTCAGGCTGTATGTATAATCGCCCGCCTGATAGCTACCGTAATCTTCAGAATAGACAGTTAGTGTTCCGGTGGCATCTGTCACGGTAATAACGCCGTTCGCGTCGGCTGTCTGTCCTTCGACGCTGGTGATGCTTGCTGTTGTTGAACTTGCAATATCATTAGCCAGCAGGTTGCCGGAGGTTTCAGTTGGCGCCGTTGCCTCACCAGCCTGTGTGCCGTTTGAAAGCCCGGCTTCATAAACCGAAGATGCAGTATCATCAGATGTTGAAACTTCGGTTGTATGTGTAATTGTCAGGTTTGCGGACGAGACATCGCCATCCGAGTCCACCAGCTGATATGTAAACACATCCGATATGGCTTGTTCGTAGGTTGTGCCCCATATGGTGTAGGCATCATTCCAATCATTTCCGGTCAAGACCAGGTATTGGAAATTAACACCTGGGTCGATAGTTACCGTAAGTTCCTGATCTGACCAACCAGAGACGCTGGCAAAGGTGCCGTTGGCAACCAGTGCGCCGCTGCTATCGTAGGCTCGCCACCCGCCTGAATCGGCTGGATCAATATCCCGCAGGGTCAATGTGGCATTGGCCGCCAGCTCTCCAAAATCTATTGCGACTGCCTCTGAAGTATCGAGTTCGTTGTAATAGTCAAATCCTGGGCTGTCGATATACAGGCCGAAATTGCTGCGGTATTCCACCGTTGCATTAGATGCCGCCAGGTCAAGCGTGCCGCCACTCTCGAAGGCGGTGCCTACACTGTAACCATAGAGTGTAGCCCCCGACCAGGAGCTTAGGTCGCCGTTCCCCAGTGAGACATAGGGTGACGGTTCGTTAGAAGTGTAGGTATAGTTGCCGTTCTGATCGATCACCAGTGTGCCGCTGTCCGTAGCTATGGTCCAGGTGCCGGTGCCGACGTTAAATTCAGGACTGTCGGTATCGTAGGTGGCTGCGTCATAGGTGATCTGGGACACTACAGTAGAATCCGCACCCAAAGAATCGGCGCCATCACCACCAGCACCGGTGATCACATTACCTGTGGCCGTGCCGCCGAAGCCGACCAAGTCAAAATCATCGACAGCTTCCGGCGCGGTATCGAATAGATTGATATCCAGATTGGTCACCGTCGAGGCGGTGGTGGGACTGCCGCTGACCGACTCTGTGGATGTTGCCGTGATCGTAAGGCTAATGGTCTCTCCGTCTGACGATGGGGTATCTGCCTTTCCACGGAAACTAATATTGTCCAAATCCCAGCCGGTGATATCGACGCTGGTTGATCCTGCTGTCGCTGTGAAGCTGTTGACGCCGTCGGTCAATTCCGCATCCACTGGAATAGAGCTTACGGTAAGCGACAGGGACTCTGAGCCATCCTGATCCACCAGGCCGGAGTCGATGGAGGAGAGTCTGATATAGGTGTCCTCTGTCCCCTCATTGAGCCGGACGGGGTAATATCCACCGTCACCGTTTGCAACCAGATCAGAGTGTTGCGCACCAGCGGCATCCAGAGTTGAGATGTCTGGATAGAGGTAGAAGTTGCTGGTGCTCAATGAAACTGCCGCGCCGCCGTTTACGCTCACGTTCACGTCGAACGCACCGATACCATCACCGTTGTAGAAGAACATCTCTATCGTGTAATAGCCGGTTTCCGTAGGCGTAAACGATGTGGCTGTGTAGTTGCCCCAGTTGTTATAGCCCTGTTCGATTACGGTATCACCGCCGATCTCAATTCTGTAGGTGTCATCCCGATAGCCTTCCAGCGTATAGGTGTTGCCGGCCTCCATGAAGACCAAACCGCGATAGCTGTATGCGTCATCGGTGCCGAGAGCATCGTGTGATGCATTATCCACTGATACATCCGTTGCAATGGCGGTGCTGGTAGGAGTTGCAGATTCAAGTGCTGTCTCCACCTGTGACGTATCGGCCGCTATCGTCGTATCGACAGCGCTCGTATTGTCATAGTAATCCTGAGTCAGCCCAATACTCGAAGGAATAGATACCGCCAAGTCGCCCGTAGCGGAACTGCCTAGTGAATTATCCAGGGTGAGTGTCGGCGCATCGGCTACCGGCGTTATGTCAACCGTCATGGTCGTGCTGCCACTCCACAAGGCGCCATCACTTACGCTGTAGTCAAATACTGCATAATCGCTGAACTGATCTCCGGTGCCACTATTGGAATATGCATCCGATCCGGATTCGTTTTGATCAGGAGTAAATACCAGTCCATTCGCAGCAATATCCGCTGCCGAAATCTCCAGGCCGCCGATTGGCAGTGAGGTGATTTCGGTACCATTTAGATAAAGTGTTCCATCGGCAGGCAGCGACTCGATGCAAACGCTGGTTAGAGAACTACTCTCCTCATCACTGAAGTTAAAGTCAGCAGCCGTGAATGTGTAATTGCTGTCTTCCAGTGCCGTAACAGAACCCGCAGAGGCTGTGGGTGCGTCGTTCTGTGGGTTGTAGCTTGGGGTGTCGCTATCGCTGGCCGTGAGACTGCCGCTGTCGGTAGCGGTCAGATCAACCGCCGGCAGGGTGGTGCCTGCGTTGATCGCATCGACACCGGCCTGGGTCAGAACCAC
>JBNKIR010000049.1:0-10429 GCA_050290785.1 Sedimenticolaceae bacterium
AACGCTACCCGACATGTTACTCATAGAACAACTACAACAAAACCCGTCTTTTTTTCTGTTTGCGATCGCCATTCTTAGTCTCACAGTCGGCAGCTTTCTCAATGTCGTCATCTACCGCCTGCCAGTGATGATGGAAAGAGAATGGAAACAGCAGTGTCATGATCTTTTTGGTAGCCAGGCACCTGAGGAAGAAAACGAGACATTCAACCTCTTCCTGCCTGCTTCACAATGCAGAGGTTGCGGTCACAAAATAAGATCCTGGGAGAACATTCCCATACTAAGCTATCTATTCTTAAAGGGACGCTGCTCAGGGTGCGGCGCGATAATATCCCCACGCTACCCGATTATAGAGTTCGCCACCGGATTGTTATCCGTCATAGTGGCCTGGCATTATGGATTCTCTTGGCAGACGGCTGCTGCCCTACTCCTGACCTGGTCCCTAATCGCACTAAGCATGATCGATTTCGATCATAAACTTCTACCGGACAATATTGTCCTCCCTTTCCTCTGGATCGGCCTGCTGGTCAATCTGAACGGCCTGTTTACTGACCTCCCATCTGCCATCATAGGCGCCATGGCAGGCTACCTATCTCTCTGGAGTATATTCTGGCTATTCAAACTGGTCACGAAAAAAGAGGGAATGGGATACGGAGATTTTAAGCTACTGGCCCTGTTCGGCGCCTGGCTGGGCTGGCAATACCTGCTACAGATCGTACTGCTCTCTTCCCTTGTCGGCGCACTTGTAGGGGTAAGCCTGGTGCTGATATTTGGCCGCGACCGCTCCATACCCATCCCTTTTGGTCCCTACCTGGCCACGGCCGGATGGATCAGTCTATTGTGGGGAGAGGAGATCAACCAGGCCTACCTCAGGTTTGCCGGGATTGGCTAAATGTTCCGGGTCGGACTAACCGGAGGAATAGGCAGCGGCAAGAGCACCGTTAGCAACATCTTTTCATCTCTAGGCGTCCCAGTCATAGACTCAGACCAGATAGCGCGCGAAGTTGTACAACCAGGAGAACCAGGGCTGGAGCGCATCGTTAAGCGGTTCGGTAATGAGATACTAAATACTGACGGCACCCTTAACCGTCATCAACTGCGCGGCCTGATCTTTGATGATACAGATGCCCGCAGTGATCTTGAACATATACTACACCCTCTTATCAGAAGACGTTCAGACCAACAACTGGCAGGACTCAACACTCCCTACGCAATCCTATCCATACCATTGTTGATAGAGAACGGACTAACTACAATCGTTGACCGGGTACTCGTGGTGGATTGCCCGGAACAGATACAGATTGAACGCATCTGCAAAAGGGATGGCGTTACCCCGGACATGGCCAGATCAATCCTGGCGGCCCAATGCAGCCGCAACCAGCGTCTGGGGGCAGCAGACGATATCATCGATAACAACCAGCCAATCGAAACACTAAGGGACAGGATTGAATCCCTGCACCACAAATATCTATCTCAAGCGCAAGAAGCATCATCAACCTGATGTTACCGCTGCATGGATCAAACCAGATATAAAGGGAACGGATACCACTCCTTTGAGTCATAACACAAAGGTCTGCTATCCTTAACCTACATCGGCCGGAAACAGCGTAATGGACAACACATCTGAACAGATCATATTTGAGCATCCGCTGAATGAGCGGACCAGGACGCTGTTACGGTTCGAGCACCTGTTTGAAATGACGGGATACCACTCACGGCAGGAAACAAACTGGAACAGCCGTGCCGCCATCGACGGTATCGTGGATATGCACAACATCCTGCTGTCGCGCACTGACATAAAGAGTGAGCTACTTAAGGAGCTTGGGCGCTACAGGTTATATTTTCAGGGTCTGGATGACAGCCCGGATGTAGACCAGGATCTGCTGGAACATACACTCCAGGAGATTGAAGAATCCACCGCGGAGATACAGAGAAATATCGGACAGATCGGACACGAGCTGCGCGAAAATGAATTCATTCAGTCCATACTCAACCGCAGTGGCATACCGGGAGGAAATTGCTCTTTCGATCTTCCCCTCTATCACTACTGGCTGGAACAGCCGGCATCTGTTCGCACCGCGCAACTTCAGCAGTGGCTTTCCGCCATTGACCCGATCAGAAGATCGGTTCTGCTCCTGCTTTCCATCATGCGCGATAGCTCAAGCCCAACGGATGAGGTGGCAACACACGGGATGTTCCAGATGTCTTTGAACACCAGGACACCCGCCAGACTGATTCGTATCGCGCTCCCAAAGGAAGCCAACATACTCCCCAAGATCAGTGGCAGCAGACATAGATTCACTGTACGTTTCCTAAAGGTGGACAGACAAAACAAGACCACCGAGATCAATCAAGATGTCCAATTTCAGCTTACCTGTTGCACCATCTAAAGACATGCGCGATAAAACCATCACCAAATGCCCGACCTGCGACAGGCCGGTAGCATGGGTCGAAGAGTCGATCTGGAGGCCATTTTGTAGTGAGCGTTGTAAACTGATAGATCTGGGCGAGTGGCTGGATGAGAGGCACAGGATTCCGGACAACGGCACGCCAAATATTAGTGATGACAACCTGTAAGATAGGTGAATCTATATATCAATAGATAAGGTCTAACACCCGGCCGAATAAGACAGGTCACACGTCCGAAAAATATGGCTCAACAGAACTGCCATCCGGGATAGGGCTGACCATATCTGATCATGACCAAAAACAGCTGATACCGGCTATCCCCTGACCTCCATACTCCCAAGCACGTTCCATATCCCCCGGCTGCATCCCGCCCAGCGCATATACCGGAATACCTACACTATCCACCATCTGTCCAAACCTCTGCCATCCCAGGGGTTCCGCCTCAGGATGACTCCGGGTATGTTGAACCGGTGAGAGTACCGCGAAATCCAATCCAATCTCGGCGGCATGGGATAATTCTGCAATCGAGTGACAAGAGGCCGCCACCAGGCTATCTCCAGACAGGGGACGACAAGTAAGCCTGCCCAGGCGATTACTGTTCAGATGCACACCATCGGCCCCCATCTCCAGGGCCAGTTCAGTTGGACCATTGAGCAACATGCGGGCATCATGCGCATGGCACAATTTAATGGCCTTTCGTCCCAGCTGTAACAGCTCATGTTGCGGCATGGAACCAACCCTCAGTTGCACCAGACGCAGACCATTATTCAGCGCCTGTTGCAGCCTTTGCAGGAACTGCTTTGGTTCTCCCTGGTCCTGGCCGGTTATGAGATAGCTGTCAGGTAGATTCAAGGCAGCAAGCACCGGCAGATCCGCCGCCGGCATAGGATATTCATCTAAACTACCGGGTTTCACCCATTCCAAGGGCTGTCCCTCCAACCCCTGGGGGTTGCCGCTATATCCTGTCACCAGGTGTACATCCAGTAAGACTGACCTGTCCGGGTAATGATGCAGGTTCCTGATCAGGGGGCGATGCCCCTGCATCTCTATACCCAACTCCTCTTTCAACTCCCGTTGCAGCCCCTGAGACACCGTCTCACCCGCCTCCAATTTCCCCCCTGGAAACTCCCACAGGCCACCCTGGTGCATCTCCTCCCCCCTCCGGGTCAGGAGAACACGCCCATGTCCGTCAGAAATAACTGCCGCCGCCACATGGATAGGAGACATCATATCTCCTCAACATCCACTGGGACCGCAAACAGATCATGCTCAGACGAGTCGGTAATCCTCACGCGGATAAAATCACCAGAATCAAGATCCCAATCACCGTTGATGATCACGTTGCCATCTATCTCCGGTGCGTCTGCGGCGCTCCTGGAGATGACCATATCAGGGCGCACCTCATCCACCAGCACCAGCATCTCTGTACCGATCTTGTCTTGCAGACGCTGCCGACTGATCTGCTCCTGCACCTGCATAAACCTATGCAGACGTTCCTGTTTCAACTCCTCCGGTATCTGATCCGGGAGATCATTGGCGCCAGCGCCCTCCACCGGTGAATAGGTAAAGGCACCCACCCGGTCCAGTTGCGCCTCGGTAATGAAATCCAACAGCTCCTGGAACTCACCATCGGTCTCACCGGGAAAACCCACGATAAACGTGCTACGCAGAGTGATATCAGGGCAGACACCACGCCAAGACCGGATCCGGTCCAGCACCTTCTCTGTCGCCGCCGGTCTCTGCATGGCCCGCAACACTCTCTCACTACCATGCTGCAACGGTATATCCAGATAAGGGAGCACCCTGCCCTCGGCCATAAGCGGTATCAGTTCATCTACGCTGGGATAAGGATAGATGTAGTGCATGCGTATCCAGATACCCAGATCGCCCAGGGCAGAGGCCAGGTCAAAAAGATTGGTCTGCAACGGACGACCACCCCAAAACCCAGGTCTATATTGAATATCGAGCCCATAGGCGCTGGTATCCTGTGCCACCACCAGCAACTCGCGTACACCGGCGTTGACCAGGTTTTCCGCCTCCCGCATCACATCATCTATGGAACGGCTTACCAGCGGCCCCCTCAACTGTGGGATGATGCAGAAGCTGCAACCATGATTACACCCCTCTGCGATCTTCAGGTAGGCGTAGTGACGGGGGGTCAGTTTGATCCCCTGGGGCGGAACTGAATCCAGATACGGATGGTGGGGTGGAGGCAACGCCTCATGCAGGGCAGACATCACCTCCTCATAGGCATGGGAGCCGCTGACCGCCAGTACCTCCGGATGGGCCTTGAGTATCAGATCGTCCCTGGCGCCGAGGCAACCGGTAACAATCACCCGACCATTCTCAGCCATGGCCTCACCGATGGCGCTTAGGGACTCCTCTACCGCCGCATCGATAAAGCCGCAGGTATTCACCACCACCAGATCGGCATCCGCATAGGAGTCTGTAACCAGATAACCTTCCGCCCGTATCTGGGTCAATATGCGTTCAGAATCCACCAGATTCTTGGGGCACCCCAGGCTTACAAAACCGATGCGTGGCGCGGATCTTTTCATATCAAATAACCACTGCCGCAGATAGATCAGGGCCACCATCCGGGAGTGCTGCCGTCACGGCGACAGTCATACGTAAGCGCCCATCAACCAACATCTGCCAACTCCTGCCTAAATATCAAAACTGTCCGCTAGTTTAACCCGTGTGGTGCTGTTTCATGAAGAAATTCAACCCGTAAGGTACAAAAGATATATATAATGTTAAGGATATGTCTGAGAAACACTCCAAGATATACACCCGCAGGGGTGATGATGGAAGTACCGGTCTGACCGCTGGAAACCGGGTACAGAAAGACAGCGCCCGCATGGAGGCCATAGGCAGCGTAGACGAGCTAAACTGCCTGATCGGGGTGCTGGCGGCCATGATGGTCCCGCAGGACCTAAAGATGCTGCTGGTACGCGTTCAGCACGATCTCTTCTCCATCGGGGCAGGACTGGCCACGCCGGATAGCCCTATGCTGGGTGAGGACGCAGTAGCAAATCTGGAAAGAGAGATTGACCGGATGGACGCCCAACTGCCTCCCCTTAGGAACTTTATCCTGCCTGGAGGTACCTTAGAGACGGCCAGTTGCCACAACGCCAGGGCGGTGTGCAGACGGGCCGAGCGACGCACCCTGAGCATGCATCGGTCTGATGCAGGTCTGTCAGACCCCAGTATCCTGCAATATCTCAACCGCCTTTCAGATCTTCTGTTCGTGCTGGCCCGCACCCTATCCCATCTGGAGGGTGGGGAAGAGATATTCTGGAATAATTAGATACATCAAATACCTAAGAGATCCATAGGAAACCGTACATTGAGTAATCACAGCAACTACATCGCGCCAGGCAGTCAGGTAACCATGCACTTTTCCATAATCCTGACGGACGGAACTGAGGCCGCATCCACCTTTGATGACGAACCAACCACGTTTGTTATGGGAGACGGCAGCGTTTCCGAGGGACTGGAGCTTGCCCTCTACGGACTGAGCGCCGGAGATAAACAGTCACTCACCCTGCAACCGGACCAGGCCTTCGGCCCCAGGGATGATGCCAAGGTACAGCCGATGCCACGTGCCAACTTCGATCCGGAAATGGAGCTGGAACCGGGATTGATAATCGGATTCACCACCCCGGACGGGCACGAGGTGGCAGGTGTCGTTCATGAGCTACAGGGACAGGATGTAATAATTGATTTCAACCACCCACTGGCAGGCATGGAGGTGGTATTCGAGGTTGAGGTGCTCGAGGTAGTAGCGCCAGCCATCAAGCTGGACAGCTGACGGAAGCGATGAAGATAATCCTGGCAAACCCGCGCGGATTCTGTGCCGGTGTAGACCGTGCCATCGAAATCGTCAACCGGGCACTCGACCTGTTTGGCGCCCCTATCTATGTGCGGCATGAAGTGGTGCATAACCGCTTCGTGGTGGAGAGTCTGCGCCAGCGTGGCGCCATATTCGTGGATGAACTTGATGAGATACCGGATGGCAACACGGTAATCTTCAGCGCCCACGGCGTATCCATGGCGGTGAGAGAAGAGGCGGAGCGACGCGATCTGCGTATATTTGACGCCACCTGCCCCCTGGTGACCAGAGTCCACATGGAGGTGGCCAGATTCAGCCGTGATGGCTATGAAGTGATACTAATAGGACACAGGGGCCATCCCGAAGTTGAAGGCACCATGGGACAATATCTGGGACAGAAAGATGAAGGCGGCATATACCTGGTGGTAACGTCGGAAGATGTAGCGGAACTACCTATCAGGAACCCTGAGAAGCTGGCCTATGTGACCCAAACAACCCTATCCATGGATGACTCCCAGATGGTTGTGCGTGCCCTGCAGCAGCGTTTTCCATCCATCCATAGACCAAACAAGAACGACATCTGCTATGCCACCCAAAACAGACAGGATGCGGTAAAAGAGTTGGCCGACCGCTGTGAACTGGTCCTGGTAGTGGGATCGCCCAACAGCTCAAACTCCAACCGTCTGCGGGAGATAGCGGAGAAGCATGGAACAAGGGCATATCTTATCGACCATGCGGATGACATACAGAGCGAGTGGCTTGTCGGCGTGGAGAGTATCGGACTAACAGCAGGTGCGTCCGCACCGGATCTGCTGGTAGATCAGGTGATCGAACAACTCTCAAGATGGGGCGCTGAGGAGGTAGAACAGCTGGCAGGACGGGAAGAGAGAGTGGAGTTCTCTCTCCCGAAAGAGCTCGTATAACCCTATTTAAGCCCTACCAACACTGATCCCAGGTTGCCGAACCACCGCTCACCCCCTTTACTCCGGCATTGGTAAGGGTAAGGGTGCCACACTTGTATTCATCCTGACCGCCGTTGGTAGTGGGTGTTGCCTGTATAGTAAATGTGGTCTGAGTTGCGGCGCTGATAGTCAGGTTATAATAGGCAGTACCCCCATCCACCGGACTTTGCGTGGCGTATATAGCTGGTGCTCCCGTGTTTGCCCCTCCTGTCGCAGCACCAAGGTAGGTCCCATTGTCAGTTGCATGCCTCTCCAGCGCATTGGCCAAACCCAACAAGGCGCCATTCGCATCCGCCCGGCGGCTCTTGCGTATCTGTTCAATGTAAGAGGGATAGGCGATACCTGCCAAAATACCAATAACCAACGCCACTACCATTAATTCAATCAGCGTAAAGCCCTTACTGAATCTATTGTTCACCATCTATACCTCGTGCGTCTTAATACATCAACGAATCTGTTCCCATGATTGGCGACCAGACACAAGCCCGCCTGCCTCCAGAAAGTGTGCAACACCGCCAGAGGATCTACTCTCATACTTGTACTCCTTGGTGCCGGCCGAGACGATTGTCGGCCTGGAGTTGGCGCTATTCTCAGAGTTACCGTCACTATCTGTCTCTTGATACCCAGTCCCACGGTTAGCACCACTATTCCAATCATCGCTACTATTGATTTCTCCATCTCCATTCGTATCAAAAACAGGACCTTCAGGCCAACCGCCGTCAAGGGCAGCCACCTCCATGGTCCAGCTGGTGAAATCACATTTACATGGATCGGAGGACGGGGTCTGGGTGACGAATACAATGTTCTCATGATTCAATAGAGGGTCCGCCACTACCTGTTCACCGGTTTCAGGTAGTTCCATGTACCAGCCATACTGAGTCTTCCAAACAACTTCATAGTCGGAGGAGCTTCTAAATTTCGCAGTAACACCATCAACGTGATAAATTTCCGTATTTATTGTCTGTTCCTTCAGTTTACTCCGATCCAACTCCATATCCTGAGTGTGCTTATCATAAGTCTTATCCCAAACCCCATAGAAGGTCTGATTACCATATCTTCTGCTTGGATCTGAGTCACCTTTTTCAAAGAACTTTCCGGTACCGAAATAGACCATATAACCAGCTTGCGGATTAACACCGACATCAGGCCTTACCGTGATTGGCTGAACGTTACCGTCTTTATCCTTTGCTGTGAATAAAGGAGTATCTCCTCCTGCCACTACCCATTTAGTGGTATCAGATGATGACACATCAAACTTCCACAAATTTCCTTTTAGATCACCAGCATAAATGTAATCAACAACTTGGTCGCCATTAGTGTCGATCGGCGCCGGGGTAGATAATCCATTATTGCCACCAACACCGGTGTCTATCTTTATATAGTCAGAGTTAATGGTCCATGAACCATCTATGCCACCTTCTATAAAAAGGATGTACAGCACCGCATGGCCTTTACCCGCATGTCCATCCGCATCAGCGCTATGATAGCCGTTGCCAAATATGACCGCCCATTTGCCATCCTTATTCGTCTTGATGATAGCTGGCTGGCTGAAACTGTATCCAAGATCGGAATCATTGGCATCGGTAAACTCCCAGAGTGCCAGATTTGCCGCATTAGCCGCTGTCTGCGCAAACGCCGTAGACGGATCTGTAATATCCAGCAGGAAATAACCCTGCCCGCCTGCCCGCGCGCCACCTGCCAGCACCGTATGCCATGCCTTTGGATTAGTCCCAGCTCCGTCGCTATCGAAATAGGCATCACCGTACGTTGGATTACCATCCACGTAATATCTGTGACTATATTTAGGGGAGGTGAGTTCATTCAGCTCAGGCAGGAGAAAACCTGGGACGTAGGCCATCAATTCTTCGCCGCTGGACGCATTAAAGGCATGCAGCATGCCATCGTTACCGCCGACGTATAGCACCGGCATCCTGGTCAACTTGGACTGGGCAAAGGTGTTGTAGATCGTTTCACCATCAGCCACCATGGTATCCGGATAGTTAAACGCAGGAGGTCCGACATAGATCGGGGATGAATTTACCAGATCTCCCAGTTTATGGTCGCGGTCACGGAATGTGCCGCCACTATTTTTCTGTTCCTTTGCGGGATTACCGCGGATATACCCAAGCCTGTCTTCTCCCTTATCGTCATCTGCATTCGAGTCCGGATTAATGTCCAGCGCATTCTGTTGCGCTGAGGTTATCGCCCCAGTCCCGCTCCAGATAAACAGCTTGCCTGCCCCTGTCACAGGGTCATAGGTGAATATGTTGCGTTCTGAATAGCTCTTAGTATCAAGATTATCCCTGGCGCTCCATTTCTTCGGGTTGATATTTCCGTCCATCGCGAGAGGCAGTGCCTGCAGATCACCAGACCAGTCACTGCTGTCGTAACTGGCCTGGTAGATCTCTGTCCCGGTTTGCAGCCGCACCGAGTTGGCCACCACCGCCGATGATGACGCGCTGCCAGCCTGTGCATCCACACTCTCGAAGGAGGCATTCAGGGCCTTGACCATATTCTCCGGCTTGGTCGCCACTACATAATTGTCCGGCGTGCCGTCTCCGTCCGCATCCCATTCACTCTGAAGGTCCGGCTTTTTATTATCGTTCGAATCGATAAATCCACCATATTTACCCGTAAGCCATAGCTGATTGGTTTCGCCTACTAATGGAGCGGCCTTGTATTCCTGCACATCGACCATAAATGTGGTCACCGTCTGCGTACCCGTAATATCAACTCGTATATCCTCGGTATTGGCCTGATAGGCCAGCCCGGCTACATAATATGAGTTTTCATTATTCGCGTAAGGATAGAGTCCAAACACTTGTCCCAGCTTTGTTACGTTTTGTGAAGAAACAGAGAGGCCACCGTCGGGACAGTTATTATCAATACAACCTATCTGCATCGTTGTACCACTTGCTCCCCACTGCAATTCTCCAACCTTGTTGGTATATTCTGTCGCGTCAAACCATGTGTCCGGGTTAGAGGGTTCACCATAATCAATATTGCCTAGTTGGTCGGTGCCGAGAGTGTGCTGGTCAAATTTCTCGTCCGTAAAATGGGTACCAGGCACCCGTTTATCATAGAAGGTATATGGGTCATTGATGGCGATGATAAAGTTCTTCTGACAAGAATACTGGATTGGATCGGTCCAATCCGTATAGACAGGAAACTCACCCTTCTCATCGTCTGTAGTTACCACGAAGTCATCGGTAGGACCGGCGCCCTC
>JBNKIR010000050.1:0-17964 GCA_050290785.1 Sedimenticolaceae bacterium
ATGGGGTTGTTGCAGTTGAGGGTGTTGCCGGTGCCGCTGAAGTTGTAGTAGTAGCCCTCAGGCGTCAGCATGTAGTAGGTGGCGTTGTCGATGCCGCGGTAGGAGATGGTCGGCCCGCGCTCGTTGCCTTCGGCGGTGTGGTTGAACACCACGTCGAGCATGACCTCGATGCCGTTGGCGTGCAGTTCCTTGACCAGGTTCTTCAGTTCGTCGGCCACCATGGTGCCGTCGCGCGTGCGGCCGGTGGCGGCATAGCCCGCCTTGGGGCTGAAGAAACCGACGGTGCTGTAGCCCCAGAAATTCATCTTGGCCCAGCGTTGTTCCTGCTCGTCCCAGCGGCTGTGCTCGAACTCGTCGAACTCGTACACCGGCATCAGTTCGACGCAGTTGACGCCCAGCTCCTTCAGGTAGGGGATCTTCTCGCGCAGGCCCGAGAAGGTTCCGGCCTCGGCGGGCTCCAGCCCCGAGGAGGGGTGGCGGGTGAAGCCGCGCACGTGCATCTCGTAGACCACCAGGTCTTCGAGCGGGATCTCCAGCGGACGGTCCCCTTCCCAGTCGAAGTCCTCCAACACCACCCGCGAGCGGTGCTGGAAGGGGGCGTCCCAATCCGGCTTCTCGCCCCATACGTCGCGGCCGCCGATGGCGCGGGCATAGGGGTCCAGCAGCACCACGGACGGATCGAAACGGTGGAAGGCCGGCTGGCTGGCTATGGCGCGCGGGTAACCGCTGTCCATGCGGAAACCGTATTCGATCTCCTCCGGGTCCAGGTCGAGCACGGTCATGTTGAATACGTTGCCGATACGAAACTCGCCCCACACCGGCTCTTCGGTGAATGCCTTCTCGAACATGCCCCGGAAAGGGATTTCGATGAGCGGCTCGGCGGCGCCCTTGTCGTAGATCACCAGCACGCAGTAGTTGGCGTGGCGCGAGAACACCGAGAAATTGATGCCGCCCGGCACCACCGAAGCACCGAATGGATAGGGCTTGCCCGGACATATCTTGTAGCCGCAATACTGGTGCGTGGGGTGGGTGTCGATGCCCTGCATGGTCAGGCCACCGCCTCGATGGCCTCGGCGACGCTGTCGCAGACAACGAAGAAGGTCATAAAACCGGTGGCAGCCATGCTGTTGCGAATGTCCTTGTTGATGCCTGCAAGGGCCAGCTTCGTGCTGCGCGTCTTCGCCTCGCGGTAGACCAGCAGCATGGCACGCAGGCCGGCGCTGGACATGAAGGCCACCTGTGCCAGGTTGATGACCATGCGGGCGCTCGGCTGCATCTGACCGACCACCTGCTCCTGGAAATCTGGCGCCGTCTTGCCGTCGATGTCACCCACCGGCTCAATCAGGAGTACTCCGCCACCGCCATCGCTCACATTCACTTCCATCACTTGTTTCCTTGCGGTTGCAGCAGCACCTTCACCTGCACGCGCTTGTCGGTCTCAGGCAGGGTCACGGTCATGCGTTCGGCATCGAAGTCATGATAGGAATCGCCGTCCACCCAGACCTGTGCCAGCCGCACACTACCTGCCGGCAGGATATCCGGCGCCACCCGCAGGATGCGATCGGGGAAGCCCTCAGGCAGCGGCTTGAAATGCAGTTCGAGCGGTTGCTGGGTAATCAGCAGATTGGTATAGACCTGCGCCAGGTAGCACAGCTCGAACGAGTGGTAGCCGCTCATCGAGTGGCTGCCCTTGAGGCGTTCCGTGCCCATCAGGTAGGGCACGCCGTTGGCCAGCACGTTGAAGTACACCGCGCCGTCGTCGTGGTCGAGGAAGAAGCTGTTGTAGAAGGCCGCTGACTCGCGGGCGATCTTCAGGTACTGATCGTCTCCGAGCACGCCGTGCAGGATCAGGTAGGCCAGGATGCCCTGTTCCTGCTGCCACCAGGCCTTGCGGTCGTGGAAGGCGAAGCGGTGCTTCTCTTCGCCGGGCGCCAGCAGGCGCTCCATGACGTCGTACCATCCGCCCCGCTGCGGGTCACCGCCGATGGCCGGCATGACTTCTCCGATCTTGCGCGCGAAGTCTTCGTACTGGTCTTTCGGCTTCTCGCCGTGCATACGCATCAGGTTCCAGGCGATCTTGAGGTTGTGGCCGATGACGCCACGGTTCTGCTGCCACATGTGGGTGTAGTCTGGACTCCAGTCCTCGAAGAACTTTTCCTGGACGAAGGGGCTGCAACTGTAGGCCGGGAAGTGCTTGGCGATGGTGTCGAAGGTGTCTTCGAGCATGCGGCCGTAGCGTTCTTCGCCGGTGGCCAGATAGAGATTGATGAGATAGGCCGGTGCGTGGTCGCCGACGGAATTCCAGTTCTTCTTGGCGCGGTTCTCGCCCAGGGCTTCGCTGCGCGGGTCCAGGGTGATCGGATCGACGTGGGAGAAGTAGCCGCCCAGCTCTTGGTCGAGGAAAAATCGGTCAAACAGGTCGACCGTCTTGCGGGCGTCGTCGAGGATACGCGGATCGCCGGTGATGCGGTAGGTCTGCACAGGTCCGGCCAGGGCGTAAATCTGCTCGTAGGCGGGGATGGCGTCGAAGTCGTCACCGAACTCCGAGGCGAAGATCTTGGTCTCGCGTCGTCCGTCCACGTCGATGCCGTGGTACCAATAGACGATGTCCTCGTCGAGGTCGTAGAAACGCATGTGTTCGCGCAGGTACTCGGTACCCTTTTCCGCGGCCTCCAGGAAACGGTCGTCTCCGGTCATCATGTAGGCGGAGGCAAAACCATAGACCAGGCGGGAAATCGTGTCGGTCTCCTGGCGGTAGTGATCCTTCGCCTTCTCGCCGGTCACCGTGATGGTGGTGCGATAGTTGTCGTAGTCGATTGGCTGGTCGTCGAACTGGGCGCGCAGATAGAACTCGCCCAGCGCCTGAATCTGATGCACCCACCAGTCGCGCTTTTCGAACGCGAACTCGTCCGGTTTGCGGCCGGTAAAGACCAGATACTGCGCCACGAAGTTGAAGCCGCCGCCTTCGTTGTAGAAGGTGCCATAGACGAAAAGGAAGCGTCCCGGCGTCAGCATGCTGCGCATCTGGTCACCACACCACTGGCGCGTCTCGTTCAGGTTGTTTGCGATCCAGGCATATGAATTGCTGCCGAACTTGACGCTGAACTGCCGTCCGTCCGAGGTGCTGAGGCGAAAGCTGTCGGTCTCCGCGTCGAAATCCACCACGTAGCCGGCGATTGTGTCAGAAAAGGAAAAGTTAACCGTATCCATGTTTTTTATTGCCTCTTTTCTTCCGGTGATAAATCGTCGACCACGACGGACAATGTATATAACCATAGTCAACTTTTTGCGGCCTTGCTAAACAATTTTTGTATCTAATCGATAGCATCATTGGCAGTCCACACAGACGCACCCGCCGCAGACTTGTAGTAGCGCAGCAGCAGTTGGACTAGTCTGGTCTTGCCGATCTTTCTGGGATTGATGGTTTGAATGATGTCAATGTAAGCATGCAAATACCCCCCCTTTTTATATCATCTGACATGATTACTCCCATCGATCTGGGAGGGATGGAGATAGCAATAAGACAGGACGTCAAATGAAGACAGAAACCATACAGATTTGGTAGAACAAGTATGAACAGGTGAAGTTGGACAACGGAATAAATAATAGTCAAGAAGGGATGGCGCTTAACTTAAGCCAAGAACCGCTGCCATCACGACGAGGGAAATCCCTCATTCCAAGTGGCTCGAATTATGGAGTTACGGCCACGGAGAGGATAGCCATATTTTCTGATCTGGGCCTGCCACTAGTATGCACCACGTTATTCTGAAACTTGGCATTGTCATACCCCGTTCATGCGCGTCGGCTTTGGCGTCCTGCGTCGCTCTACCGACTACATCCATGTAGTCGAACGAGTGTGACAAATAACTGGTTAAAACCAATTCAAGAGTTGTATTGGTTTCTAATTGATCGATTTTATTGGTGGGCGGTACTGGGATTGAACCAGTGACCCCTGCCGTGTGAAGGCAGTGCTCTCCCGCTGAGCTAACCGCCCGGGATGTCACAGAGGCACATTCTACGAGCGCAGCCTGGCGTGGTCAATTGTGCCATGGGTATATTGTCTGTGGCGGGAGAGAACAGGAGATTACCGCAAAAAAAACCGGCTTGACGCCGGTTTTTGCGGTTTTGACGTTTAGCTCAGTACGATTGCCAGCGCTGCACTTACAACAAAACCCATAAAGCCGATAAACAGCGCATATCTTCCTTCCATCATTTTGCTATACCTCTTCAAATTTAATGCAGTTAATAAACAGCGAATTCAGCAAGTCACGGCGAAAGACGCCGGTCAGGACATAATATGACATATATCAAATATGTCCATCCAGAATTGTCTGCTTATATCCCCATAAGGAGCCTGGACAGACTCATTTTTTCAGCCTTTTGTGGATTTACATCTGTTTTAAGATGTTATGGCATCCACCCTACCTTAGGGAGTGGAAAAGAAGTGGGCCTGCTTCAGATATTTAATCATAGCGGCATCAACCCTCACGCCGATTAAAGATCATAAGATAGTCAGCAAACCAGTACAGACGATTGCGTCGTCTACTGGTCAGTTCCTTCAGCACACCGTGCTTAACAAAATCTTTCACCAGTGCAGCTGCCGTATTGTGCTTTAGACCAAGCAGTGCAACGACACCGTTCACACTGACCAGAGGCGTTTGATATAGATGCTGCATCAGCGTCTGGGCATTCACCTGACGACGAGAGCTAAAGTGAGGCAGTACTTCTCGCTCTAGTCTCTCCTTGAGAACTAGTATGTCCTTGAAGACCTGGATAGAGTTCTCAGCTGTCTCCTTCACGCCGTAGAGGAAAAAGACCAGCCACTCCCTCAATTGATTAGCCTGGCGCACGGCCATCAGACGCTCGACATATTCAGTCTTATTCCGCTCAAAGTAATCCGAAAGATAGAGTGCTGGCTTATGCAGCAGACCGAAGTTAGCCAGATAAAGGGCAATCATCAGCCTACCAAGACGACCGTTGCCATCGAGAAACGGATGGATTGTCTCAAACTGGTAGTGAGCAATGGCCACCTTGATAAGATGGGGAACATGCAGTTCATCATTATGAATGAACTTCTCAAGGTCACTCATAAGTTCAGGCACCTCATCGTGATGGGGAGGCACGAAAACAGCATTTTTAAGACTGACGCCGATCCAGTTTTGACTGGTACGAAACTCTCCAGGCAATTTGGTCTCGCCACGGACCCCCTGCATCAGGATCGTATGTGTATCTCGCAGTAGACGGTTGGAAAGAGGTAACTTCTCCAGCTGACCGATCGCACTGTTAGTCGCTTCAATATAATTTTGCACCTCCACCCAATCATCGCGCTCCTCAGGATTTACATCCTGCTCCGACAACAGGGCATCCTCCATGTTGGTGCGGGTACCCTCAATACGACTAGACTGGGTAGCTTCCTTGGTAATGTGCATGCGGATAAAGAAATCAATATTTGGCACCAACCGTGAAAATGCGTTGAGTTCTCCTAGAACCCGATCGGCATCGCTGAGCAGGCGCTGCACCTCACCATCAGAGATCTCCCACGAGTGATTGATGGGCGCCGGGACGAAGCTTTTATATTCGTACTGCGGCGTATAGTGACCAGCCTGATAGTCGTTGATATTCATTCTTATATCCAAAAGTATATGTTTTTCCGATATAACTTTGGCGCTATATCGAAAAATACCCCTCCCACACACTTATGTCAAATTCTGCGCGTCTTTTCGACATAACAAATGTGTTATGTCGAAACCCCTAAGATTGAATGTCATACTGCTGCATATTATGCATATTAATCAGGTAGTTGATGGGAATACCCGTATACAAGGATGCACATCTACACCCCAAACCACTACTTTGCCGCCGCAGCCCCTATCCTCTCAGCGGCCTGCAGCCATCTCTCCCGCGCAGACGGCTTGGATTTTATGACGCTGCCGAAGGCATGGACACGCGTCTTCACACCAGTGAACTCCATAATCGTCTGCTTCACACGTCGCAACCCGCAGTTCCGGTTGATCCAGCGGTAGTACCAGACCGGGGTATCCATGGTAGTGATCAGGTCTGCGCTACGCCCTTTAAGCAGGCGGTCCCAGGTAAGGTCATCATGATATCTGGCCACCTTCCCAGGCAGGAAGACCCGCTCGATAAAGCCCTGCATCAGGGCCGGGTGTCCGCCCCACCAGGTGGGATAGACAAAACAGATATGCTCGGCCCGCTCTATGGCATCCCAGGCCATTTGCAGATCCAGCTCCCACACCTGTTCCTGCTTGTAGCCCCCGTGCAGGATGGGATCGAACTCCAGGTCACGCAGGGCAATTGTTTTCACTTCCGCCCCCTGCGCGGTCGCGCCGGCGGTGAAGGCCGCGGCGAGGGCGGAACAGAACGAATCTGTACCGGGATGGGCGTCAATAACCAGTATATTTTTCATCTCTACACGCTCCCATACCCTTGAAACGGGCCTGCTTTACATGGTGTCAATTGATTCAATGAAAAGGTTAGATTAAGCTTTACACCATGTCAAGCAATACCAAAGATACCAAGACACGCATCCTTGAGGCCACCTGGCACCTGATGGAGGATAGCCCCGGACGGGAGATCAGCATGAACGCCATCGCCAAGGCGGCCGGGATCTCCCGGCAGGCGGTATACCTGCACTTTGCCTCACGCACCGAGCTGCTGATCGCGACACTGGATTATGTAGATAACGTGAAGGGCCTGGATGCGCGCATGGAGCAACTGTGCCAAATGACCGATGGCCTCGAACTCCTGGACGCCTGCGTGGAGACATGGGGCAACTATATCCCCGAGATCATCGGGATGGCCAAGACCCTGCTCAAGGCGCAGGAGACCGACCTGGCCATGGCCAACGCCTGGCATGCCAAGATGAGCTGCCTACGGGAGATGTGCAAAAAGATAGTGGAGACCCTGAATCAGGAGTGGCAGCTCTCTTCGCGCTGGACCCCGGAGGAGGCCATTGAGATCTTTTTCATGACCATCTCCATCAATAACTGGATGCATCTGGTGGAAGAGCTAGGCTGGTCCCAGGCCCAATATATCAACGGCATGAAACGGCTGTTACGCAGCACCCTGGTTAAACTATAGAGACCCGTACCCATATACTTTGGGACCGTAACCTCACATCCAGCACACCGTCATCCCCGCGCAGGCGGGGATCCAGAATCGCTCTCCACTTTGGGGAGAGGGGAATAGATGGGACAGCAGTGAGTCTCACCCTATTGATCTTCTATTGCTCCTTGAAATTACCACCAATATGGACGACTCTTTAATCTCAGGTGCAGGATGTATAGCAGTGGTCACATCCAACAAGCGTTGATGGCGCTATCGGCTCCGCTAGCAACGCCTTCGGCAGCATTCACACAAAGCAAATCAATATCCCCTGATAGATATATTTGCCGCGCCGGCTAAAGATGGATTTCTAGTTCTAGGGAGGGAACACAATGCACGATCAGTTTCTATATCAATTGGATGTCAACGCGTCAGGTGCGGTCTCCATGCAGGAGATCGCCAATGCGGGAAAACTCCCTGACGGACTGACCCACCTGATCTCACTCCCCATCGACGGCCAGGACTATCTGCTCGGCGCGGATGCCAACGGCAATGCCACACTGTTCGGTCTGCTCGCCAGCGAACCCTTTATATCCGAAGGGGTTCCGGTCGCGCTGAACATAGGGCCATTCGACATGGTGCGCGCCTTCACCCTGGCCAACCAGGCCTATCTGATCACCTATGCGGCAGAAGGTGGGGACCTGAATTTTTTCGCGCTTGATGCCGACGGTACCGTATCGCGACCATATCACTATTACCGCAAGCGCCAGCCGGGCCTCACCACCGGTTGGACCACCTTTGAAACCCTCACCTATCTCAATGCGCCCTATTTCCTGTCCTACAACGACACCAGCGGAGATGTGGACCTGTTCAGCATTGCGGCAAAATCTGTTTCCGCCGCCGATACCCCGCCGCTATTCTGCAGTAACGTCTGGTCCTGGACCTGGGCCAAGGGCTGGGGCAATTTCGCCTTCTTTCAACTGGGTGGTGAAAACTTCTTCTTCAAGATCAACCGTCCCTATCCCAACATCAACATCGATCATCTGAGTACAGATCCCGCTATGCGCTCGAACGAGGTGGGAACCCATCTCAATATGCCTGACTGGCAGGACATCAGCATCGTGCGCGCTGTGACCCTGGATAACGCGATCCCCTTCCTGCTCACCTATCAGCCCAGCGGCAAGGCCGCATTCCATCGTATTTACGCCGACTGCCAGGGATGGAGTGATGAGGCGCCGATCTCCACCGCGGCCGACATCAGCCAAATCACAACCTATCGACTGGGCGGTCAAAGTTTTGCTCTGCTTTATTAATTCGGAGGTCCTAAATGACAAAACAAAATAATCTTCCCCTTGAGGTGCGCCTGGCGCAGGATGTCAGAGGGTGCAAAAGCTGCGACTGGTTCTGGCAAGGAACGCCGCCTTATGGTCCGTACCCCGGTTATGACTGGTTGTGTGACTATCCGCCTGAGGCCATCTCCACGCAGCCGCAGAAGGCGGGATATATGCAGCCCTGGCCCTGGCTGCAGGCCACCTTTACCGAATCCTGCATAGTAGAGCCCGGCATCATGCACGGTTGCCGCATGGCCCCCATCATGACGGTGGGTATCAACCCGAACATGACGGCCTGGTTCCCCTATTCCAGTTCCGCCGGCTGGTGTTATCCAGCGTTCTCCAAGGCAGAGCGTTACGCCTACTACTACCGCCATTTCACCCTGTACCAGGAGAGCGTTGCGGCCGAGACGGTACTCCAGGGGATCGATCCGCAACAGCGCATTCTGGCCGAGGATGATGGTGAGGTGATCGGCGCCACCCGCGGCATGGCCCACAACTACATGGAGCTGACGGTGCAGTACACCGGCCGGCCGCAGCCCACCGTGTATGAGATCGCCTTTACCCCCGATGACCGCTGGGTGATCCTGGTCGACCGCAACGACAAGATCACCAAGGGGACGGTGCTGGCCGGTTGTTTCGCCCCCCAGGCCGGAGCCAAGATCGAGCTGTACGAGAACGCTGCCGGCTACTATCAGCGCATGCTCCCGGTGCTGGAACGCTTTGCGGACAAGACCGGCATCCCGCAACAGAAGCTTACCGTGGGCGAAGACGTGGCGCAGCACGACATGGTGAGTTGCGCCTCTCCCGGCTGGCAGAGCAAATACGATATGCCGCAGGACACCCTGACCCGGCGTTGCGTTGATGAACACGCCTGGGTGGTTTCGCAATTCGTGCAGAGCCAACCCAAGGTGGTGATCCTGGTCGGAGGTTCCGCCTTGGCGATGTTCCGTACCGTGTTCTGGCCCTTCATGACCCTGGACTCCGATGGCCGCGATATCTATCAACTGCTGGAGGAGACCTGCACACGCCCGACCTATGTCACCATCGACATCGGCCCGGTCAAATTCAGATCGCGCCTACTGACTCCACCCCACTTCTCCTATTCCGATAACTTCAAGGCCCAGGCGCGCCTGTCACCCCAGGCCTGGGAAGCCTTTATTGCGGACTTCAAACCGGACGCGGAGGTGCTGGAGAAGGATAAGCGCGTCTATCCCGCTTCCAGCAGCGGCTATATCCCCATCGAGATCAGCGGCGACGATGACCCGATCCGGGCCGACATCAGCGTGTCCGGATGGCAGGTCCTGATGGCCTATTACATGGACCCCTATGACCTGCTGGCCCAGGCGCTGGCCGACGAAGAGAAGGCCGGGACCCTGACCTTCGACACCACCAGCGGCCATCTCCAGCGCACGGACGGACCCTGTCATTTCTGTGGCAACGACGCCTGGACCTTTCCCGAGGGCTGCGCCTACGGCAAGACAGAACTGCCGCCCAACCCCGACGGCATGCTGGAGGGGGTGGTGCAGGAGATCCTGGCCCGCGCCAGACAGAAGTCGGCTTCCGAGTCTTAAGGAGACACAGATTAATTCTCTTTTCATCATCCCCGCGCAGGCGGGGATCCAGAAAAACCAATCACATAGGTTCCCGCCTAGCGGGAGTAGTGGTACATGGCATGGATTGCTCCCGGCAATCCTTTTGCATTCCCCACATCCCTGTGGGTCAGATGTGCCGTTTACGGACCAAAGGATGGAGCGACGCGTAAAAGGGACAGCAGTAACTTAAACAAAAACAAACCAGCGAAGGAGACGCCATGATCAATAAACTTCCCCATCACGACATCCTGTTGAACTACAACCCGGAAGCGCCGGACAAACGCTTTATCGAGGCCGGCCATGAACACGCAATACTTAGTCACTCGGAACGTATGCCGGCCCAGGTGCCCTGGCCGACGGGACTTACCCCGATCCCCGTACCGCTCGATCCCGAGCCGGACGAAAAAGACAGCCTGGATCGCTTCAATGGCTACGATGCCGTGGTCATTACCTGGACTGCCGCCGAGGCCGCTACCCTGGCCGCCCTGTTTACACCTGGCTGCCCCACAACAGGCTGGTATGAGTATCGGCATAATGTGGATGCATACATTCCGCTGGTCACCGGCGTGCACGCCCCCTTCAACGATAAAGGCCTGGCACGTTATTACCATAGCCTGGCGCTGTACTTTCCCTGCCAGATCGGCGACTACAAGGTGTTGGTGATGAAGTCCGGCCTGCATCTAGATTACGACGGGCCGGCCACCCCGGTCTACAAACTGATCCAGGAGATCATCGCCGCGGTGCAACCGAAGTTGTTTATCACCACCGGCACCGGCGGTGGTATCGGCGCGGACGTGGCCCTGGGGGATGTCATCATCGGCGCCCATACGCGTTTCGATTGCACGACACAATTCAAAAATGAATCATGGGCCTCTGCCAGCTATGCCACTTCATCCCTGGCGGCCGGCGTGTTAGCGGCCATCACGCCCAATCTGACCTCGGTCAACGCCGCCAGGATCGGCGGTTATTACGGCGCCAGGGCAACACCCAAGATCTGGTCCGGAGGTACAACCACCATCGTGACCACAGACTTTTTCGGCTTCGATGACTCCACCGATCACTACAAGTTGCAAGGTAAGGGACAGTCCTGCGACATGGGCGATGCGATGGTGATCAAGGCAGCCATGGAGTCTCCGATCCAAACCGACTGTTTCGCCGTGCGCAACGCCTCCGATCCACAGATCAAAAATCCATCGGGAGATATGAAAGAGGCCGACAAAGAGGCTGGCTACATCTACCGCAGATTCGGGGTCTACACCACAGCAGCCAGTGTGATCGCTAGCTGGGCCATTATTACCAACAGCTAAGGAACCTCTGATTCATTCTCTTTTTGTCATCCCCGCGCAGGCGGGGATCCAGAGGCTGTCTCCAATACCAAATAACATCCACGGCACACAGCCCATTCACACAACTTAACGAGGTATCAAAATGGAAACATACCCCAGAATCATCACCGCCCTACAGGACATGGTAGATAACGATGAAAAACTAAAAGCGGAACTCATGCGCTGTATCGACCAGGCCTACGCACAATGGGAAAAACAGGACAATCCACCCCAATGGGCGCTGATCAAAACCCTCGACCAGTTTTACGCCTATCTGGACCGCCTGATGATCTCGACACCGGCGGATTCCGATTTTGACGATCTGTTTCATGAACTCTACTTTATTATCAGCCAGGACAATAACGCACTACAGACCAAAAAAGAGTTTGCAACATTTCAGGAATGGCTGGCCGTGTTTGTAGAGGTATACGGCAGTTTCCTGAACACACCGCAATCGGCCAACAAACTCTACTCCTTCACCCACGACAAGACCTTTGAGATAGGACTGTTCACCATACCGCCCGGTGGGTTCAACAGCTTTAACACCTTCTTCTGCCGCTATATAAGACCGGGAGAAAGGCCCATAGGCACTGACACCTACGCCTTCGATCCACCCTCTGCCGGCAACCCCGTACCCGAGTCGCCCAAGACAGATCCCGACACCATCCATAAGAACATGTCAGATGACAGTGTAATCGTTGTCCCGGCAGACAGCGTGTATAAAGGGTGCTGGCACATCAGCAAAAAAGATACCGTTACAGTCTCCAAAGGCAACACCTACAAAATAGGCGATCTACTGGAAGGCAGCGAATATGCTGACTGCTTTAAAGGCGGCATCTTCACCCACAGTTATCTAACCGTATTCACCTACCATCGTTACCATGTCCCTGTGCGGGGAACCATCCTGGAGACGAGGATAGTCACAGGACAGGTTTATGCGAATGTAGAACTAACCGACGGGCATCTTGGCGCCACGGACGGTACGGGCTACCAATTCAAACAGGACCGGGCATTAATAGTCATGGACTCTCCTTTAGGTAAAGTGGCCATGATCCCCATCGGCATGGACTTTATCTCATCCTGTAACCTTTCTGTGGATGAAGGCGCCTACATTAACAAAGGTGATGAGTTCGGTTATTTTCTATTCGGCGGCTCAGACATGATCATGCTGTTTGAAAACCCAGATATTGAGATCGCTCTAAAAGAAACAGATAAGTTTCATAAATTAGGACAGGTGTTCGGGAGAGTAAAATAGGTCACCGTACCGTCATCCTGCGGCTTGACCGCGGGATCCAGTGTGCAACCCGGACATAGTTGGGGTGAGGGGGAAAATCTGAAAAATACCCTCTCCCTAGCCCTTTGGGCGACGACTCCAGGGATGGAGGAGATACGAGCCCATGGACGGGCGAAGGTAGAATAATGCAGGAGCAATTATCGAGAGCGACGCAGGTTGCCAAAGCCGAGAGGGCTAGGGTGAGGGGATAAAACCCCCACCACAAAGCCCCATAATCACCTTAAACAACCTCTCCCTGGAACAGGGCTTAACCAGAAAACCGTCATCCCGCGACTTGATCGCGGAGTAGTGGCACATGGCATGGATTGCTCCCGGCAATCCTTTTGCATTCCCCACATCCCTGTGGGTCAGATGTGCCGTTTACGGACCGAAGGATGGAATCCAGATTGTTCTTGATTTTCCGCCTCTGAGGAACGATAGTTCTCAACAGACGGGTAAATCCTGCTGCGTGCCTAAGGTGCTTCCTCCCATCGGTTGGATATGAGCCATAGGAATCCAGGCGCATCAGGGGCCGTCTTTTTTGTGCCTATTAGTGTCCGATAATTTCGATCAAGTCTGGCCCAATTGGTCGCTTATAAACGAATAATTACTGTATATGCACAGAGGATAATGAATTATAATTCTATATATGAAACCGAAGTCACTATCCAAAACCAATCACTGGGTGAAAAGAGACCAGAAGTCCGGTCGCTTCCTCAATACCAACGTGGCTTCTTCCACTGCAGTAGAAACAAGACAGCCCGTCGCCAGAGTGGTGAAGCGCATAGACAAACTTAAATCATCGAAGCCTGCAATACTTCAGAAAAGACGCGCTTCATAGGGCCATAATCCCCAGCATACCCCTGGTGAATTGCGGTTATATACTCGGCCTCGTGTTCACTGATCCAGGTAAAATCCAGCAATGGCATCCCAGCCTGCAAAGCCATAATAGTAGCAAGAACTCTTGCAATTCGTCCGTTTCCTTCCCGAAACGGATGAATGATAATTAGCTCAACATGGCAAATAGCGAGTGACTCTATCAACCCGCTCTTATCGAACCCTTCGCAAGGCGTATGTTTAACAAGAAAATTACTTTCGAAATCTAACATCAAACCAGGTATCCGGTTTGCTGCCGCGAACATGAACTCACCTTTCTGGATATTCACAGAGCGATACTCACCTGCCCATGGATAAACCTGTCCGAGCCAGATTTTATGCCATTCGCACAAGTCAGAGATGGTAAGCCGCTGGTCCATCTCGATATCTTCCAGCAATTTCGATTGCAGCTCCTGCAGCAGGACCAATTCAACGTCATCCATTTCATCGGAATCGATGATCCCCAACTTGTTGGACAACACCTCATCGTTAGATCCAGGCTGATATTGCCCTTGAGGGTTTCCATTGGTGTCGTAGCGATTAGTCATTAGTCGGAGTATAGATCGTAGTGCGGATTAGCGAAGCGTAATCCGCCGAATGTTTTATTCCAAGTCTGATGTAGTTGCACAAGTAACATGTGACTGAATCATGAGCGCAATGCCCGTTGGTTATTGCGGCTTACGGTCCTGTCACAGAAAACCGTCATCCCGCGACTTGATCGCGGGATCCAGGCACCTTATAAACAATTGGGGTCTGACCTTATTAATCTGTGTCAAGCGGCTGATAAACCTTCGTTACCTCCTCTGCACCCCACCACAAAGCCCCATAATCACCTTAAACAACCTCTCCCTGGAACAGGGCTTAAGCAGAAACTTATCCATCCCCGCAGTCAGACACCGCCTGCGCATAGTCAAGTCCGAGCAAAAACCCAAGATGGGGAAATACCCCACCTCCTCACGCAGCAACCGCGTTGCCTCGATACCATCCATAACCGGCATAGAGACATCCATGATGCAGAGATCATACTTACCCGGATTCGCCCGGGCACACTCCACCGCCTCCAGCCCGTTACAAACGATGTCGCAATCAAAGCCCCACTCCGCCAGCGCAGATTCAAGCATCATCTGAATGACGCGCTGGTCCTCAGCAATCAGGATATGCATTTAACGGTCCTTGTTGGTTGAGATATAAATTACAGAAAAATCTCCTTGCTCCGTATTCGGAGCAATTATGGTTGTAATATTTGTCAAAATCAAGCTCCGATATCGGAGCAATTGATTTATGAATATTATTGGCCCTCAAGTTAGAACCCTGCGCGAGCAGAAAGGTATGACCCAGGATCAGCTAGCCGCGCGCTGCAATATAGTGGGTTTGAATATAAGCAGAGGCACCCTGGCCAAGATAGAAGCAAAGGTCAGAAGGGTTACTGACTCAGAAGTGGCCTTGTTGGCTAAGGCGTTGAGGGTGGGGGTTGCTGAGCTGTATAAGGAATAAAGGATTGTTCAATCGCTTGAGGTCACAATTTGTGACCTCAAATCACACGCTTCAATAATGTGTAAGAAATGATGTCGGCAACAAAAAACCGTCATCCCGCGACTTGATCGCGGGATCCAGGCACCTTAGAAACAATTGGAGCCTGACCTTATTAATCCTTCATCCTACGTATTGATAGCCTCAATATGTTTACACCCAGGAAAGGCACTACATGCCCAAAATTGTTTGCCCGCATGGACCCCCTTTTTTGCCACGCGCATTACCATAAGTGATGAGCATTTGGGACATGTCTTCTCGCTTGGTACTGATTCTCGCGATCCTCTGATTTCATCTTTCCCAAGCGATTCATCCCTAGTTAAATAGGGCGCTAACATCTCTCTAACTTCACCTATAACATAACCAGACTTGGCAAAAACTCGAATTAGCGGCACATTGGCCGAGCTACAAACACCTTCGAGAAACACATCTCTTTGCATTCTCTCCTTTGACTGATGAGAACTGTCATCCAATTCAATAGCGCAGATAACAGACAAATCATTAGTATCACATAGCAAAAAATCAAAATGCTTCCCTGAAATTTTATTGAAAGCTATTTGCCATTCACTGCGCGAAGCTACCTTCTTCGGCACCATTACATCAGCTACCCGAACCTTCCCGAAAACTATAGCGGTTTCACCTACTGCCTGACTGAGTACTCCATAAAATGAGCGCTCTGCCGGACTAAACAGCATGCCTTTGCTTTGATATGGATACTCATCAGACTTGAATACGCCTCTCTGTAATAATTTGAGAATGACAAACGCTAAGATAACTACAGTTACAAATACAATGAATATCCAGCTCATAACCTTTCTTCCTTATGTATAACGTCCTTGCTAAAAAATACATATCGTACGACGCACTCAATTATTCTGATAATACTTAATGCTTTCTGGCAGCAGGCACATATCACAGTTAGCCCCATACGACGATTACCCTGGCCTCATGATTTTATCCACTAAAACAGATCATCTACACACTTTGCATCTTTTAGTTTTTCGATTGTTGTATATCTAGGACCCTGCATAGAACCCGTCTTAGCATTACCGAAGACAATCGGCCCTATCTTTTGTGCTGGCTCTCTAAAATTAAGCTGATATTTATTCCCATCACCATAAGGCTCTATTGATTCCACCTCGGCATAATGCGTAATTGCAGAAACGGGAGCCGTTTGATAAGCAGCTATGTATTTTATGTTATGGAGTTTTCCGCCACCTATCCTTATCGCATACCAGCAATTTTTACCAAGAAATACCTCATTGAATCCATCCTCTTGTGCGGGGACAACAATGGTATCGCTTATCCGCCTGTTAGGTTCGGTCACGCCATCCTGAACTGAAGGGGCTATCTTCTTCGAACGATCAAATACCTTAAGTTCAACAAGCGGCAAGATACTGAGGATCTCATGAAAAAACCCATTTATATCCGCCCTGTCCGACTCAGTCAGACCCGGCTCTGTTGGAACATTGGAATTGTCGAGCTTACATCGCCCCATTTCTTTGGCACGATTAATCAGCGCCCATTCAAGCCAAGTGATATGCGCCCTATTTAAACCATCGTTACTAGAAACAAAGACTAATGCCCTATCCCAGAACTCTTTGTTCTTTTCATGTAAATCGATTCTATTTTTTACACCATCGCCCTGTCCAATATATAGCGTAGGCAGGTCATCGCTCTCTTGATAGCCAACTAAGATATAGATACCAGCTCGCGCAAATTCCTCGCGCCTACTATGCTTGACCCAAGCATCTCTACCAATATCCAGCCCCACGCCAGTCCAATTCATCTTATCAATAATCTTAAAGGAGGCAGGATCACCCTCTGGCATAAAAAGCCTTATTGTGTATGGCTTATTCATTTATTCTCCTAATGCCATTTTGGCCAAGTAATTTTGAAACACCACCTATTACATTAGCCACTTTCTTAATCGCTACACTTTATTATTGTGACCACGCATTCGACAGCACCTCAGCCTGCTTTAGACAAAGATCAATCGCCTCATCCGCACCATCCGGCGGGTACTTCCATTTCTTCAATGCGCGCCTTACAAGATTGCGCAACTTGGCACGCACACTGTCGCGCACTTGCCAATCTATCGTTGTGCTTTTGCGTAACTGCTCAGTGATGTACTTGGCCAACTCACGCAGATTGTTGTCGCCCATCTCACGCACTGCCGATTCGTTCTGAATCAAGGCGCGATAGAAGGCGATCTCATCCTCGTTCAATCCCAGCTTCTCGGCCTGTGCCAGGTCTTCCTGCATCGTCCTGGCCAGTTCGATCAGCTCTTCGATCACCTGTGCCGTTTCGATGGCACGGTTGTGATATTTGCGCAGGGTTTCAAGAATGCGGTCGGAGTATTTCTTCTCTGACACCACATCGCGCTTCATCCGCGCCTTCACTTCGTCGCGCAGCAGCTTCTCCAACAGTTCAATGGCGAGATTCCGTTGCGGCAGGTTCTTCACATCCTCCAGGAACTCGTCTGAGAGCAAACCGATATTGGGTTTATCCAAACCCACCAACTCGAATACATCGGCCACACCCTCGGCGACGATGGCGTTGTCGATGATCTGCTTGAGCGCCGAGTGTCGTTCCTCTTCGCTGCGGCGCTTGTCGATGGTGGTGAATTTGGTGATGGCCGCTTTCACTGCGGAGAAGAAGGCGATCTCCTTGCGCAGCGGTTCCACTTCATCGAGGGTGCCGCAAAGGGTGTAGGCGGCACGAATCACCGCCATCAGGTTGAGGAAACGTTTCTTGCCGTCATCCAGTCCGAGAATATGGTTCATCACGCCTGGCAGCAGTTGCAGGGCATCGGTCTCGAAGCGGCTGTAATCACAGCCATGCATCATGCCGTGCAACTTATCCATCTCCTCCAACAGTCGGGCATAGGCTTCATGGCTATCGTGGGCCGGTTCGCCCTTGCCCTTGGAGTCGGTGTAATCCTTCAGCGCGTGTTTCAGTTCATTGGCGAT
>JBNKIR010000051.1:0-90336 GCA_050290785.1 Sedimenticolaceae bacterium
AAGAGATCGGGGTCAGTGTAAAAACTCATTTAAATGATAAGTAAGTTTTAGTTATAGTAGCCTGACAATAGAGTTATCAAGGAAGATAAATGGCTAGATTACCAAGGCTTTGTTTGCCAGGGATTCCTCAACACATTATTCAGCGTGGTACAAATAGGCAACCATGTTTTGCTGCAGAGGAAGATTTTGCCGCTTATGCACATTGGTTGGATGAGTGCGCCAGAAAGTACGCGGTCTCTATCCATGCCTGGGTGTTAATGACCAATCATGTGCATCTATTGGTGACGCCATCAACATTAGATGGTACTTCAAAGATGATGCAGACGCTTGGTCGTTATTACGTCCGATATTTCAATAATACTTATCGGCGTACTGGAACGTTATGGGAAGGGCGCTTTAAGTCATGTGTTATAGATGAGGAGAATTATCTCCTGGTATGTCAAAGGTATATTGAACTTAATCCGGTGAGGGCAGGTATGGTGTCGGCTCCTGAGGATTATCGTTGGTCAAGCTATCGAGCTAATGGGTTGGGGAAGCATATAGATATGTGGACTCCTCACTATATTTATCAAAGTCTAGGCAAGACAGTTGAAGAGCGCACAAGGGCCTATTGTAATTTGTTTGTAGGGCATTTTGATTCTGAAATGTTGAGCAGGATAAGAGATGCAGCCAACCAAGGAATGGTGCTTGGTAATGACAGGTTTAGAAAGGAGATTGAATTGTTGAGCGGTCGCAGGGTTACAGGTCTAAAGCCCGGTCCAAAACCAAAGAGGAACGGGGGTGTAGAATTTTTACACTGACCCTAAATTACCTAATTTAAATGGTGGAGCCGAGGAGGATCGAACTCCCGACCTTCGCATTGCGAACGCGACGCTCTCCCAGCTGAGCTACGGCCCCGATAGGTTGGTATTCTAGCACCGGTTGATGATCGTCCGCCAATATTTAGGTGTTATCCTGCGAGAACAGGGATAGGGTCTGTCGATCAGGCCTTGGTATGCAGGTTGTTTGATTTGTTGTACTGGGTCTGACCCTGCTGGCTGTAGGTGCCGGTCAGTCCATCTTTGCCGCTTAGTATATCCAGCGCCTGTTTCACCCTGCGTTGTCCGATGGCAATGATGTTGCCATTGATCTCATTTTGGCGTTGCAGCTGCTTGGCGATGCTCTTCAGTTCGTTCCAATTTGCCTGCAGTTGGCTATCTGGTCCTATAGCCGTGACTGCTTCCTCTATCCCATGTTCGTCTGCGCTCAGTCCCAGTTCCTGTAGCAACCTGTTACGTCCGTTTATGTTCTGCTCCATAAGACGCATATGTTCCAGTTTACTGGTGCTGGCGGATTTTATGGCGTCCGGGTCTCCTGCGTTCAGAACTTCATGCTCGCTTTTAAGCAGGTCGAGCATGGTCCTGGCCATCTCTAGCTCGGCGGCGATGAGTGAGGATAGCACCCCTCTCTGTTCATGAGTCAGTTGCATGCAGTTGATCAGGCTACGAAGCTCTTTTCCATTTCCACAAGGTTACTGGCTGCGTTTGCCTCGTTTATCTCAAGAGTGCCGGTCGCCAGTGCGCGCTGTACGTCAGATACCCTTTGCACATCTACCACCGGGATATCTGCGATCCTGTCTTCCAGGGCGCGCAACTGCATTGCGGACGAGGTCAGGCTTACCCTGTCGTCTCCGCCACCGCTTGGAGAAGATGCAGGGGCCTTCTGGCTGCCGCTGTTTGAGGTGGTAGCGGTAACGCTGCTTTTATCTCCAGTATCCTGGATCGGTTTACCCGGTACACCACTGATTTCAATTGTCATAATACACCTGCGTTAGTTCGTTTCTATCCATACACTCGTTTTATCGGCAATCGCTTTTTGGACTTTAACCAATTAAGGATTCTTATGCGTATTTTTGCCAAAAAGTTGCGAACCTAGTTCACATTTTACATAGGCACTTCAACTATTCCAGGGGCGATGACCTTGGCGTCTATCTCCTTGTTGGAACTTTCGTTCCTGACCCGAATAATCTGGCCCAGACTTCCATTTTGCAACGCCTTGCCCATCATACGAACCTGCACGGTCGTGTTGCTCGCCTGTATGAGGACCCTGGTGTTGCGTTTCACCGTAAGAGGCACATCAAGCTGATATGGGGTAAGCACCTGGTTGCGGCGTACCCTTTGGCGCAGCTTTTTACCGACAGCCGCTTGCGTGTCTTCTAAAAATCCACGATGCAGCCGAGCAATATCCCGCCGTTCCATGGTTATATCGTCTGGTCCCAGGATGGTGCCACGGGCCATCCCCCTCTTTGCCACCACTATCTCCGCCATTACTTTGACGGAAACGGGGACAAACAGACTCCATGGGGTTGTTCCGTTACACCTCACGCCCACTGTGATATTGCCCATGCCTATCTTCCCCTGTGGGGTATAACTTTCCAGCGGTTGATCACACCGCATGAGCCGTAAACGGCTGTCCAGGCGTCCCACCTCTACTTCAGGTGGGGAAGGGTAATCCCCGCTTTGGTCAAGTATATGCTGGCGTGCGGCCTCCATGATGCTTGCATGGGACTGGTAATCGGCCGCAATCGTATCGGACGGCGCTATGGAGCAAAGCAGTACCATAAGCCCGGCAAGCAGGGGTGCGTCATAACCGGTTTTGAAGTAATCTAAGATCATATCTAGCCGCTGTTTTACCAAATTCACCTATACTGCATGCAAGTGATATGCCAGTAATATAGTAGGGGATCTGCCGGTTAAAGTAATAGTACCGGTTGCCGCTATAGCCTGGGCGGGTCAATTTTCTGGGCAGGCGATGTCAGAAATACTAAAAGTCGGCGATGGTATAGGGTCGCCAGTTGGGGCAGACGGTAGCGCAAGAACGTCAACAACAAACGGAATAGATAGTGGTACAAAACAATATGCTTGGTCCAGGAGAATATGAGGCATTCCAGAAGTATCTGCAGGACGCGTGTGGAATAGTCCTGGGTCACGGCAAGGAGTATCTGGTCACCAGTCGCCTCTCATCTCTGCTGCAGTCCAATAACATAAAGACAGTAGGTGAGCTCTTACGGCAGTTGAGTAAGGCAAGCAGTAAAGATCTGCAGGTGAGTATCATCGATGCCATGACCACCAATGAGACTTTCTGGTTTCGTGATATGCCCCACTATCAGCTGCTGATCGATCAGATCTTTCCTGAGGCAGAGTCAAAGCCGGGCCGCTCCATGCGTATCTGGTCTGCCGCCTGCTCTTCCGGCCAGGAGCCCTATAACATCAGTATGACGGTACAGAAATATATAACCTCCAATCCAGGGCGTCTGGCTGGCGGGGTGGATATTGTCGGTACAGATATATCCAGCAGGGTGTTGGAGGAGGCGAAAAGGGGTATATATTGCGGCATATCCGCATCGCGCGGGCTCAGTGCGGAGCAGGCCAAACGTTTTTTTATCCCCCGGGATGACTGTATTGAGGTACGGCCGGAGATACGTAAGCGCGTCTCTTTTCGCTATCACAACATGACTGAGAGCTATGCCCTCATGGGTCGTTTTGATGTCATCTTCTGTAGAAATGTCCTGATCTATTTCTCTGCCGAAAAGAAGGCGGATATCATCGCGCGCATGGCCCGTGTCCTAAATCCAAGGGGATATCTCTTCCTCGGCTCCACCGAGTCACTTGCCGCCCACTCCGATCTGTTCGAGATGGTCAACAAAAACGGCGGTATCGTTTACCGTCTGAAATAGCCATACCGTAGGTGTTTTGCCCTCTGGTCGATAGGCGATTCATCGTCCGCGGGAGCGGGCTCCTACACCCAGTGCAGCTCATTCCAACAATATCTAACTAAGCTTTGATTAATCCGTCATTCCCGCGTAGGCGGGAATCTATATGTTTGATATTACTGGATCCCCGCCTACGCGGGGATGACGTATTTGTCTTGGCAGGCAGCATGGACGTAGGCCGAAAACCAGGAAGAGCCGCCATTCCGGATGCGTTGCACTCCATACCGGATACGGGCAATGGTCCAAAGGCGGCACATCGTCCGCGGGAGCGGGCTCCTACCCTGCCTCCAATCTGACTAAACATTGCCGCCTATGCGGACGCAGCTTGCCGCGTGGGCGGCCGCAATCAACCCCTGTTATTGCCTGAATCGGCGCTATCCTGAGTGGGTACGCATAATTTTTGTCTGTAAAAATATGTTAGTTATTCAATGAGATAGGATATTTTAGGGTGTTCATATCCGGTCGTCTGGCCAAGTTTGGCATGAAGCCTGCTCTATGGGGGGTAAGAGAATACGTCCGGAGTAGGTAAACGATGAAACTAGATCAGGTATTTGGCATCCACGAACAGGCCCTGAAGCTGAGGGCCAGACGCGCCGAGGTGCTGGCGGGCAACATCGCCAATGTGGATACCCCGGGATACAAGGCCAGGGATTTCGACTTTCACAGCATGCTGCAGCAAGAGGTCGGTTCGGCCCAGCGCCTTGTCACCACCAACTCCAGACACATCCAGACAGATACGGGGATAGTCCCGTCGGGCCAGATGGGGTATCGGGTTCCTAGTCAGCCCAGCCTCGATGGCAACACGGTCGATTCCCAGTTGGAGCACGCTGCATTTGCCAGCAATGCCATGGAGTATCAGGCCAGCCTGCGTTTTGTATCCGGTCAGATCAAGACCTTAATGACGGCAATCAAGGGTTAATCACTATGTCTATGTTCAAGATTTTCGACACGGCCGCTTCCGGTATGAGCGCCCAGAGTCTGCGTCTGAATCTGGTGGCCAGCAATATGGCCAATGTGGATGCCATCAGCAGCAGCATGGATCAGACCTATCGGGCACGTCAGCCGGTATTCAGATCCATGCTGAACCAGCTGAATCCGAATGATCCGGCAGTAGGTGTGCGTTTGGTCGGGGTGTTGGAGAGCCAGGCCCCGTTACAGATGGAGTATGCGCCGGATCATCCGCAGGCCAACGACGATGGATACATATTCCGCTCCAACGTAAACATGGTGGAGGAGATGGCGAATATGATCTCCGCCTCCCGCTCTTATCAAAGTAACGTTGAAGTGGTCAACGCCACAAAACAGTTGATGTCAGCAACCCTGCGAATGGGTGAATAAATCGCCGGGAGCGATTTTTCGCGATCGAAGTGAGCCCGAAAGGGCGAGGTCCAGGGAAGGACCGAGCAATTAGGAGATAACAATGAGTGTAGTTAATAATGATACCGATCTTTATACCGCCCTGGGTCTGTCCAGAGAGCTGGAGCAGACTAAAGATAACACCCTGGCGATGGAGGATTTCCTGGAGCTGATGGTGACCGAACTCACCCATCAGGATCCATTCAAACCGATGGAAAACTCCGAGATGGCGAGCCAGATATCCCAGTTCGCGACTGTGTCCGGTATTGAGGATCTGAATAGTTCATTTACCGATCTCTCCGATACTCTGATATCAGAGCAGACCATACAGGCGGCGAACCTGGTCGGGCACGATGTCCTTGCCCCCATCAGTACCGGCTACCTGTCAAGTGGCAACACTATTGACGGTGTGATCGGGCTCTACTCTTCCGCCAGCGATGTAACCATCCATGTTTACGACAGCTCCGGCGCCCTGGTGCGGGAAATAGGGCTGGGGACCAGAGACAAGGGTGAGGTTGCATTCAGCTGGGACGGCATGACCGATGGCGGGGACTACGCCGGGGACGGTGTTTATACCATCACCGCGTCCTCCACCCAGGACGGAGAGTCAGTCGTTCCCTACACCCTGATCAAGGCCAAGGTTACCAGTGTAAGCATGGGCGGAGCAGGACAAGAGATGGCCCTGAATCTGGAGGGGCTTGGACCAATTTCATTCAATGACGTGGCGGAAATCCACTGATTGAAGCATATAGAGGAGATTACAAATGCCTTTTCGTATAGCACTCAGCGGTCTTGAAGCCGCAACCACCGACCTGCAGGTAACAGGCCATAATATCGCCAATGCCGGGACCAATGGATTCAAGGAGTCCCGTGCCGAGTTCGCGGATATCTATGCCAATTCGGTACAGGACGTAAGCACCACCTCCGCAGGTCGCGGTGTGCGGGTAACCAGGGTGGCGCAACAGTTCAGCCAGGGTAATATCGATTTCACATCGAATAACCTGGATTTGGCCATCAACGGCGAGGGCTTCTTCGTACTGGAAGATGCCAGCGGCAATATCTCCTATACCCGCGCCGGCGCCTACAATGCCGATCGTGACGGTTATGTGGTCGACCATGCCGGCAACCGGCTGCAGGTGTTCGATAATGATGGGGCCGGCGGCTTCAATACCGGTGCCACCATCGATCTGCAACTGCCACTAACATCAGGTACCCCGGCAGCGACTGCGGGGGTTACGGCCGCGCTGAATCTGGATCCGACCAGCACAGCCATTCCTGTCGCCACGGGCTTTGATCCGACCAATGCGGCTACCTATGACAACTCCACCTCGACCACCGTATATGACTCACTGGGCGTGGCCCATACCATGACCATGTATTATCGCGAGTCTACTACCGACAACAGTTGGCATGTTTGGACCGAGGTCATAGATACAGACGGAACCAGTTTGTTCCTGACACCTAACACACCGGCAGCAGCTCCACCGGCCATTCCTGCCACCGTACCGGTAGGTCTTCCAGCTGCAGAGCTGAACTTTGGCACCGATGGTACCCTCACTGCTAGCTCAGGAAGTGTCGATGCCACCGGTAACCTGGCGTTCGCCGCTGAGGCCATAATAGGCGCCGCCAACCTGACTCTTACCTTTGACTACCTTGATACCACCCAGTACGGGGGGGATTTTGCCGTAAATAATCTCACCCAGGACGGTTATGCTGCGGGCAGGTTGAGCGGTATCGATATCGATGACACCGGTGTAGTGTATGCGCGCTTTACCAATGGTCAGTCCGAGACCCTGGGCGAGGTTGCCCTGGCCAAGTTCAACAATCAACAGGGTCTGCGCCAGATCGGCGATACCAGTTGGACCGAGACCTATGATTCAGGCGATGTGCAACTCGGTGCGCCAGGCACCTCCAGTCTGGGTCTGATCCAGTCCGGCGGGTTGGAGAACTCTAATGTGGATATCGCCGAGCAGTTGGTGAACCTGATAACGGCCCAGCGTAACTTCCAGGCCAACGCCCAGGTGATCACCACGGCGGACACCATCACCCAGACCATCATTAACATCAGATAAAGTGATTGAGACCGGGGGGCTCTGTCTCCCCGGTCCTGATCCCTGACCGAGAACGGGAGTAGAAATGGACAGAATGCTTTATGTAGCTATGAGTGGCGCCAAGGAGACCCTCCTGGCCCAGGCCACCAATAGCCATAATCTGGCCAATGCCAACACCACAGGATTCCTGGCCGACCTGCAGCAGTTTCGCAGTATGCCTGTATTTGGTGATGGCTATCCCACCCGCGTGTATGCCATGAGTGAGCGGCCGGATATCGACTTTAAGTCCGGCTCCATCATTCAGACCGGACGAGAACTGGATGTGGCCCTGAATGGCAAGGGTTGGATCGCGGTCCAGGCGGCGGACGGCAGCGAGGCATATACCAGGCGCGGCGATCTGAAACTGGATGCCAATGGGCAACTCATGACCGGCAATGGATTGCCAGTCATCGGCAATGGCGGGCCTATCGCCATACCTCCGGCAGAGAAGATAGACATCGCCCCCGACGGGACCATCTCGATCCGTCCACTGGGTCAGGCGGTAAACGAACTGGCGACAGTGGACCAGATCAAGCTGATCAACCCGGACAATGCCGATATGGAAAAGGGCCATGATGGCCTGATGCGCCTGAAAGAGGGCGCCGACACAGAGCCTGACAGCTCGCTACAGCTGGTCAGCGGCGCCCTGGAGAGCAGTAACGTCAATGTGGTCGATTCCATGGTGGATATGATCGAGTTGTCCCGCAGGTTCGAGATTCAGGTCAAGATGATGAAGACCGCGGAGCAGATGGAAGAGGGCTCAACCAGTATCTTGCGTTTCGGTTGATCGAATAGTGGCAAAGATATTGCTTAGTCAATCTATAGAGAGATTTAACCAAGAATAGAAGGTAGAAGATTATGTACCCGGCACTTTGGATAGCAAAAACAGGACTGGACGCACAGCAGACACAGATGTCTGTGATCGCCAACAACCTGGCCAACGTCAAGACCACCGGCTTCAAGCGTGATCGCGCCATATTTGAGGATCTGATCTATCAGAATATCCGGCAGGTGGGCGCCCAGTCATCCCAGGATACCCAGTTGCCTTCCGGCCTGGCCCTCGGTACCGGTGTGCGCACCGTGGCCACCCAGAAGCTGCATACCCAGGGCAACATCCAGCAGACCGGAAACGCGTTTGATGTGGCGATTCAGGGGCGCGGTTTTTTCCAGATCCTGCATCCTGACGGCTCCATCGTCTACACCAGAGACGGATCCTTCGGGACAGACGCGGATGGTCAGTTGGTCACCGCCAGTGGCTACGCCTTTGAGCCGGCCATCACCGTGCCGGCCAATACCCTGAGTATGACCGTCGGATCAGATGGTGTGGTCTCAGCCCTGGTGTCGGGCAGCAACACCCCCACCACGATCGGTAATATCGAGATCGCAGACTTCATCAATCCGACCGGGCTGGAGGCCATCGGTGACAACCTGTTCCGTGAGTCGGCGGCCAGCGGGTCACCCCAGACTGCAACCCCGGGTCAGGACGGTCTCGGCACCCTGATTCAGGGGTCGCTGGAGAGCTCCAACGTCAACGTGGTGGAGGAGTTGGTGAACATGATTGAGACCCAGCGCGCCTATGAGATGAACTCCAAGGCCATATCCACCACGGACGAGATGCTGGCCTATATAAGCAACCAGCTTTGATGTGAATAACGGTTAATAACAAGGCACAGAGATGAACAGAAAGATTGGATTGATAGTGGTAGTAGCGATGACGGCCCTGATGCTGGGCTGCAATACACCACCCAAGCGGGATCCGGACTATGCGGCAGTTCGTCCGATAGCTCCGCCCCCGGCACCGGAGGGTACCGGATCCATCTATCAAACCGGCTACGCCAGCTTCTGGTTTGAGAACATCCGCGCCCGTCGGGTGGGCGACATGCTGACCGTAAAGCTGGTGGAGCAGATGGATGCCGAGAAGAAGGCCGCTACAGCGGTGGATAAGAAGAACACCACCTCCATCACCAATCCGACCATCCTGGGCAGCACCCCGCAGTTTGATACACCCAAGGTGTTGCCTCTGGCCAGCAATAGCAACAATACCCTTGAAACCAGCCTCTCATCCAGTCACGCCTTTGATGGTGAGGGTGACAGCTCCCAGAGCAACAAGCTGACCGGTGATATCACTGTGACCGTTACCGAGGTGCTGTCCAACGGTAATCTGATGGTGCGGGGTGAGAAGAGAATCGGTATCAATCAGGGTAACGAGTACATCAAGGTGTCCGGTATCGTGCGTCCTGCGGATATAGACGATACCAATACGGTTGAATCGACCCGTCTGGCCGATCCCACTATCGTCTATGTGGGAGATGGCGCGGTGGCGGATGCCAGCGTAATGGGCTGGTTGTCCAAATTCTTTATCAGCGCACTCATGCCGTTTTAGGAGAGATTACCATGCGCCTACATGACAAAAAGCGGACCAATAAACGGGATCAGTTAATCGGCTATATTTCACCGCTACTGGTTACCATGCTGGTACTGGTCATCGTTCTGTTTACGTCATCCACCCAGGCGGCACGGGTGAAGGATATTGCATCTGTTGCCGGAGTGCGTAGCAATCAGCTGATCGGCTATGGTCTGGTGGTTGGTCTGAACGGCAGCGGTGACAAGGTCAACTCCTCGCCGTTTACCGAGCAGAGCCTGAGGAGCATGCTGACCCAGCTCGGTATTGTCGTACCGGCCGGCACCAGTCTGAATCCGAAGAATGTTGCGGCGGTCACCATCAATGCCGATCTGCCACCGTTTGCCAAGCCGGGCCAGAAGATCGACGTGACCGTCTCATCCATTGGCGATGCCAAGAGCCTGCGTGGCGGCACCCTGCTTATGTCACCCCTGAAGGGTGCGGACGGCAAGGTGTATGCGGTCGCCCAGGGTAATCTGGTGGTGGGCGGCCTTAGTGCCTCCGGGGCGGATGGCTCCAGTATCACCATCAACATCCCCAGTGTGGGGCGTATACCGAACGGCGCCAGCGTGGAACGCATGGTGGCAAACCCGTTTAACAGAAATAATTTTCTGGTGCTGAACCTGCATCGCAGTGACTTCACTACGGCACGCCGGGTGGTGGACAGCATCAATCAGGCCATCGGCCCCAATGCCGCCAAGGCGATAGACGCCACATCCATCCGGGTGGATTCCCCCATCGATCCGGCCCAGCGGGTCAGCTTCGTCTCACTGCTGGAGAACCTGGAGGTCGATCCGGGCGAGGCTGCGGCCCGGGTGGTGGTTAACTCCCGCACCGGTACTGTCGTGATCAGCAGCGAAGTGCGGGTCTCACCGGCGGCGGTATCCCATGGCAACCTGACCGTGACCATCAGCGAGGATCAGCAGGTATCACAGCCCAACGCCCTGGCGGCCGGAACTACCACGGTGGTCCCGAATACCCAGGTGGAGGTGAAGGAGGGTGGCAGCCGCATGTTCCTGTTCAATACCGGGGTAACCCTGGATGAGGTGGTACGGGCGGTCAATCAGGTCGGTGCGGCACCCAGTGATCTGGTTGCCATCCTGGAGGCGCTGAAACAGGCCGGTTCTTTGAGGGCGGAGTTGATCGTTATCTAATCCCATGAATAGAGTACAGGCATCACTATATACAGATTTTCAGGGCGTAGCCGAGCTCAAGGCCCAGGCGCGCGCCGATGCCAGGGGCTCGTTGGACCAGGTCGCCCGGCAGTTTGAATCTCTGTTTACCCAGATGATGCTGAAGAGTATGCGCGAGGCCAGTCTGGGCGAAGGAATCATGGATAACGATCAGACCAAATTCTATCAGGAGATGTATGACCAGCAGTTGTCCATCCATCTGTCGGAATCCGGTGGTATCGGTCTGGCCAAGGTGATCAAGTCGCAATTGGGTGGGACCGAGGCGGCCAACGACAGCCGGCCGGTTAACAGCTACAGCGACTACCGCAAAGAGGTCATCTCCATGTTGGAGCGCAGTTCCGGCATGCCGGTCTCCATGCAGGACGGCAAACCGATTATCGCCCTGGGTAAGGACCAGATGGTGGCCGGAAACAGGATCAGCATGCAGCATAAGATCCCTGAAACCGTGGCGGAACTCAATTCGCCGTTTGTTTCAAAGAACGGAGCTACGCCCATATCTCTGTTTAGTGTTAATACTGAAGGGCAGCAACCACAACCACAGCAGACCGTTACTACCGACCCCAAGGGCTGGAAGAAGGGCGACTTTGTGAAGCAGCTCTGGCCATGGGCGCGCGAGGCTGCAGAGAGGCTGGGTCTGGCGCCTGCCGCCTTGTTGGCCCAGGCCGCCCTGGAGACCGGTTGGGGCAGACACATCATGCCGTCTGGTAACGGCGGTTCGGCCAACAACCTGTTCGGTATCAAGAGCGGTCGCAGCTGGAAGGGTGACAGCGTGAAGATAGGCACCCTGGAATACGAGCAGGGAGTGGCCGTTAGGAAAAAAGACAAATTTCGCACATACGAATCATTTCGTGACAGTTTTAATGATTATGTCGACTTTTTGCAGTCAAATCCCAGGTATTCCAAGGCGCTGGCCAGTACCTCCGATAGTCGGGAATACTTCCGCGAACTGCAGAGGGCCGGATATGCCACAGATCCGCATTATGCGGATAAATTGACCAAGGTGCTGGAAGGCAAGGATATGCAGAGGGCCCTGCAGCAGCTTAAGGAAAGCGGCGAAATGTCGCTATAACAGACATGGGGTCACTGGCTTCAGGGAACAGGTTTTTAGTTCCTATGAATCAGCCCCCTGAGTAGCAGGTGAAGAGATGTCAGAGATACTTAACATTGGCGTATCGGCACTGTTGGCCTACCAACGTACGTTGACTACGACCGGGCACAACATTGCCAATGCGAATACCGAGGGGTACAACCGCCAGCGGGTGGAGTTGGCTACACGCATACCTCAGCAACTGGGCGACAGTTGGATGGGTACCGGGGTGAAGGTTACCCAGATAACCCGCCAATATGACCAGTTCCTTGCCAACTCGGTCAGATCCAGCCTCTCTGCCACCAGTGAGATGGAGACCTACTACAGCAATGCCAGCAGGCTGGACAATCTGTTGGCCGATGCGGAAACCGGTCTCGATCCTGCCATCCAGGAGTTCTTTACCACACTCAATACCATATCGGATGATCCAACCTCCATCGCGGCGCGCCGGGTGTTTCTGGAAGAGACTCAGTCCATGATCGATCGTTTCCACGATCTGAACAGCGAGATCAATGAGTCACGCAGACAGCTGAATAACGAGCTAAGCAGCATTACCAGCGAGATCACCACCATGGCGGGTAATCTGGCGGATCTGAACGCCCAGATCATTACCGCCACCGGTGAGCCGAACGACCTGCTGGATCAGAGAGACCTGCTGCTGAATAAGCTTTCTGAACTGGTCTCCGTAAGTACGGTGAATCAGAGCGATGGTGCGGTCAATGTCTTTATCGGGAGCGGTCAGGCGCTGGTGATAGGTGCGACATCAACCACACTGTCCACCGCAGTAAGTGCCGATGGCTACAATATGGATATAGTGTACACCGCGCAAAATTCTTCCCAGGTGGTTACCGACTATATATCCGGTGGTGAGGTGGGTGGACTGCTCAACTTCCGCTCAGATATCCTGGATACCGGGCAAAATATGTTGGGTCTGGTTGCCCTGGGTATCACCGATGAACTCAACACCCAGCATCAGCGCGGTATGGATCTGGACGGAAATCTGGGCGGATTGCTGTTTAGCGCGCCCCAGACCAGCCAGGGGGTAGTGGTTCAGAACTCGTCTGCCACCGGTACGGTGGGTTTTGCCTATGACGACATTACAGATCTTACCAGCAGTGACTACCGATTGATCTATAACGGCGGCACCAGTTACACGCTGACGCGCCTTTCCGATGACACCACCTTTGCCCTGGATACAGCGACACCGGCGACCCTGACCAATGATGGGTTCACCCTGACCCTGGGGGGTGCGCCTGCTGTTGGAGAGACCACCTATATTCGTCCCACCCGTGCGGCTACGGGTAACTTCAGCCTGAGTTTGACCGATCCCAGAGAGGTCGCTGCGGCGGCGCCGATCGTGACCGGCGCGTCTATCAACAATACTGGAACCACCGGGGCCATATCGGCCGGAGCAGTGAACGACATCACCAACGCCTCATTTACCACGACGGCCGGCGCCCTGACCCCGCCGATCCTGATCCGGTTTACCTCGGCCACCACCTACGACATCCTTAACGCCTCGACCTTGGCCACCCTTGAGGCCGGCGTAGCCTACACATCCGGTGCTGAGGTGTTCCCGACGCCGGCACTGCTGGATTACGGCTACAGCGTTCAGATAACTGGCGCTCCGGCGGCAGGAGACGAGTTTACTATCGACTACAACACCGATGGTATCGGCGACAACAGAAATGCCCTGGCCATGGCGCAGTTGCAGACCACCAATGTGCTCCTGGGCGATTCTGCCAGCTCCCTGGCCGCGACCTCTACCTTTCAGGGCACCTATGCCCAGTTGATCGCGGATGTCGGTACCAAGACCAATGTGGCCGAATCCAACTACAACTCGCAAAAGGCCCTGCTGGATTTCAATGAGGAGTCATACTCCTCTGTTTCCGGAGTGAACCTGGATGAAGAGGCGGCCAATCTGGTGCGGTTTCAACAGGCATATCAGGCCGCGGCCCAGGTCATTTCGGTATCCAATACACTGTTTGACAGCCTGCTCGGGGCAGTCAGGAGATAGTCATGTATAGAGTCTCAACCAAGACCATGGCTGACCACAATGTCAGCTCGATGCTGGAACAGCAGGCCAGGATGGCCAAGACCCAGTTGCAGCTCTCTACCGGCAAACGCATCGTTACCCCGTCGGACGATCCCGTCGGCTCTGTGAAGGTGGTGGATCTGAAGGGTGCCATCGGCAGGGTGGAGCAGTATCAGACCAACGCCGATAACGCCCACTCCAGACTGAAGCAGGAGGAGAGTGTCCTCTTCGGTATCACCAATCTGCTGCAACGGGCGCATGTCCTGGGGGTGCAGGGCAACAATACCGCCGTGCTGTCGGCGGATGACACCCAGGCCATTGCCGACGAAATAACCCTGTTGGTGGATGAGCTGGAGGCCCTGGCCAATACCAGGGATGCGAGCGGAGAGTATATATTCGCCGGTTACAAGAGCGGCACCAAGCCATTTACCCGCACAGCGGCCGATACCTACACCTATAGCGGGGACCAGGGACAGAGGCAGTTGCAGATATCCGCCGACCGTACCATCGCGGACGGTGATCATGGGTTTGATCTGTTCATGGATGTGGATACGGGGCCATGGGCCTCGGTCACCGGTGTTGCGGCTACCAGCTTCGCAGCCATCGCAGATGGCGATCTCACCATCAACGGGATCAGTGTCGGTGCGATCCCCGCCGCGGCCGATGCGGCAGAGCGCGCCAGCCAGATCGTGGATGCCGTCAACGCCATATCAGACTCCACCAACGTGTACGCAGAACTGGATACCGGCACCACTGTTACCCTTACCTCAAGTGATGATGATATCGATATAGCGGCGGCATCTGCGGCGGCAACGGGACTCACCACCGGAACCACGGTCGCCACAACCGGAACGCGCAACATCTTCGAGACCATGTTGCAGATGGCCTCCGCTTTGGAATCCCACGATCACTTAGACAGGTATCTGAATGACATCATCGAGGCGATGGATCATGTATCGGATATCCACTCTTCGGTCGGTGCCAGGTTAAACGCCATCGACGAACAAAACGAGGTCAACGCCGATATCCAGTTGGCCCTGGAGACCCATCTCTCAGACGTGGAAGACCTGGACTACACCGAGGCCATCAGTCGCTTTAATCAGCAGACCATTGCCCTGCAGGCGGCCCAACAGGCCTATGTGAAGGTGCAGGGTCTGTCTCTGTTCAACTACATCTAAGGTCCCTTTTGCAGGATAGATCTATCCGTGGCCTGGGGGCAATCTGTCGAAATTGCGCAGTGCGAGTTCGCGCAGGTCGTGCAGTCTTTCATCGCTGACCGGTCCGGGCTGAGGGTTGCGTAGTAGGGCCTCGATTCGTTCACAGGCCTTAGGGATGTCATCCAGGGGCAGCCATGCAGTGTCGGTCGGCAGCCCCAATCGTTTGAGCAGCCCGTCTATCTTTTGCGTATTGCTTGCCGTTACTAGGAAGGGGGTGCCGAGACATGCCGCTGCAATGCTGTGGTGGAAGCGACCGGAGATCAGCAGGTTGGCGCGGGCTATGGTGTGTAACCAGTCGGCTTCAGTCGTTGCGGCAACCAGTGTGTAGCGGCCGCGTAACCGCTGCTGCAGCAATCCAAGCAGATGCACGTCATCCGCAGCTAGTGATGCCCTGGCACCAACCAGCACGTCAACACAGTAATCATTCTTTATGGCGAGTTCTGCCGCATTGACCAGCAGGTCAAGCAGTTGCGCGTTCAACTGAACCGAGCCCGCAAGCACAAGCCGGCGTTCCCGTGGCGTAGCTAAGCCCTGTACATGATTAGAGATATACAAAGGTAGGCAATCAAACGATGGTGTACTCTCGATGTTCAGCCGCTCCAACTCCCGCGCGCTGTTTTCTTCACGGACCGCTACGAAATCAAGCGCCTGATACACCTTTCTATAGATTGCATCGGCTTCAGTGGTATCCGCCTGGGTAGTGGTGGGATAGACCGAGTGATTGATGATGCGGACCTGCTTGTGCAGTCGTTGCTTTGCAATATAGGCCAGATACAGGAGTGCACGTGCGGTCTGGCCGAGATCATGCAGGCTGCCTTCGCCGTTGATTACGATAATAGATACAGACTGTAATCTATGGAGCAGTTCGGTATTGTGATCCGCAAACATGTTGTAGAGATCATCATCGTCAAACTGCGCCGCTGAACCCGGCAGGGGGTGGAGCGAGTTGATGGTCTCGATAGGCACGGGGTCGACGGCCAGACCTGCGGCCCGTAAATTTTCATGGATCGCCAGACTGGTGCAGGTGCATCCCCAGTGATACCAGTAGCTTGTGTCGTTGAGCAGTACAACGTCAGGCGTAGTGGTTAACGCAGTAGTGTCTCCGCCTGCCGTGGTGGCGACCGACTGGGTTAGCTGGTCCCTGGGGGTGACTTCACCCAACTCCTTTCTAACGTTTGCAATCACCTCCCTCCAGGTGTCTTGTCCCGCCTTGGTCTGGCGAAACAGGCGCAGCGAACGGTACCAGCAGCTATCTTCCCGTTGCTGCATCCAGCGCCAGTCAGCGAAAGATGGCAGCAGTAGCCAGGTTGGTACACCGAGGGCGCCAGCCAGATGGGCGGTGGAGTTGTCGACCGTGATCACCAGGTCAAGGGCCGTCAGCAAGGCCGCGAAATCGTCCATATCGCGCAACGGATCGACTGCGTCGAAATGCACCAGGGGGTGGGGGGAATCTGCATTGAAATTAGCTATCTCATCCGAGTGATCGCTGTATTGCACATTGATCATATGTACATCGGGGATATCGAAAAGTGGCCCCAGCCGTTCAAGTGCTATCGAACGGGCGGTGCGTGCATGTTGTGATACCCCGCCGCGCCAGGAGAGGCCGACCTTTACCCCCGGTCCAAGCCCTGCCAACTGCCCGCGCCAACGCTCAGTGGCTGCGGTATCGGCAAACAGGTAGGGCTCTCCAGGGAAATCGTCTTCCCGGTTGCGGAAGAATCTGGGCAGGCCGGCAATAGAGCAGCAGGTTGTACATGGTTGCTGCGGATTAAGTACCGGAGGCAATGCGCCGCGAGGCTTGGGCCCTACCTGAATGTTCGGAAACGAACGGGCAAACAGCGCAGTCAATCTGGGTTCACACAGGATCGCAACATTCTGCGCGCGCCTGGTCGCATCCGGGATGCAGGATGCGAACATGATCTCATCGCCTATGCCAAGCTCACCATAGAGCAACAGACTATCCACTGCATCCCCATCCCATTTGGGCAGAGGGATGTGGTAAGGACGATTGTTCTCGCTGCGATCCTCCCAGTAACGCCACTCATGCCAGCGCCAGCCGGCCTCAAAGTCGCCGCGTGCCCATACTGTCGCGCTGTATTGCATGGCAATGTCCGCATTCAGAGGATTGCAATCCAGCGCCTTCAGATACTGCTTTTCCGCTTCGCCCGGTCGTCCCATGACCTTCAGTACATTACCGAGGTTTTTGTGTGCGATAGGAGAGCAGCGATCCAGGCGCAGTGCGTGGCGATAGGCGTTTTCGGCCTCAGAAAAGCGTTCCTGTTCCTGTAGTACTACACCGAGATTCTCCCAGCACTCCCGATAGTCTTCTCTGTGGCGTAACGCCTTGCGATAGGATTTTATTGCCCCGTCGGTATCGCCCGCCGTCTGTTGCGCCAGCCCCAGGTTGAATAGAAACACCGGTTCACGGGGCATTGCCCGCACCGCCTGTTTGAGCAGATCGAGGGCCGTGTTGACGTCACCACAACCCAACCGAATCAGGCCGAGGTTGTGCAGGGCGCCGGCATGGCCTGCATCTTCCGCCAGCACCCTTTTATATAGCGCCTCGGCGTTGGCCAAATCACCTGCCTGATGGCACTTTATGGCCAACTGCATTGCCTGCTCGAGGAGGCGTATCAATTCCGGCGATGATTCGGTCATGAGGATCTATTCCCCTGGCTCTCGAAGGATCAAAGTCCACGACTTTATTACGTGTATCTGCTAATTGCAAAGTGGGCCATATAGGCCATAGATATCAGAAATCCATCTTATGGAACCAGCTATGATAACCGGATCTTTGGATTGGATTTATAGTCTGGCCGCAGCTGAATGACCATGAAAAATACCCGTTTAGGCATTAAATTTCTATATGGAAAGAAAGTCAGGAAGCTTTTTCCCTGTACCTGGGAATGCCGGTTATTCATCAATAGATAATACAGTTAAAACAATAAGATACATGAACTTTGATGGATATCTGTATCGGTGTCATCATCTGTGTTGATGACTAAAGTTTCCCCTGCCGCGGTCGCTACAACTATCGGAGGCGGTAAATACCAGAACATTTCAGGTATATCCGTCAATTATTAACCTGACCCACAGAGCATCAAACAAACAGATGCCGTGGGGTTTAGGAGAAATCTAAAATGGCAATGGTAATCAACACCAATATCATGTCCCTGAACTCTCAGAATGCACTGACTAAATCAGGGAATTCCGTAGCAACCGCAATGCAACGTCTATCTTCCGGTCTGCGTATTAACAGCGCGAAGGACGATGCTGCCGGTCTTGCTATTACCGACCGTATGACGGCCCAAATCCGTGGTCTGAATCAGGCTATTCGTAACGCCAATGACGGTACCTCTCTTGCCCAGACGGCGGAAGGCGCCATGTCAGAGACCACAAACATGTTGCAGCGTATGCGTGAGCTGGCCATCCAGTCCGCAAACGACACCAACTCCTCAGCTGACCGTACATCCCTCCAGTCTGAGGTGACCCAGCTCCAGGCAGAGTTGGACCGAGTGGCCACAACCACCACGTTTAACGGTCAGCGTATTCTGGATGGATCATTCACCAACCATGTCTTCCAGGTTGGTGCCTTTGCAAATGAGACCATCTCTGTAAGCATTACCAGCGTAAGGGCTTCAGCGATCGGTGCCATAGCCGAAGCTACTGGCACGGAAGTGACCTCGGCCACATCTTCCGATCTCACAATAGCCATCGGTTCTGGTTCTGCCGTCAGTGTTAGCAGTAGTGCCAACTTCACCGGCAACACCTACCAGGATGCTTCCTCGGCATATGCCAAGGCGGCCGCCATAGATGACGCCGGCGCTGCCGGACTCTCTGTTAGTGCAACCACCTCAGGTACACAAACAGCGGGCACCATCGGTGGAACTTCCTTGGATACCTACACCTTGACCGTGAATGGCGTGTCCATCTTCTCGGCTGTTGATGCCTCTACCGCTATCACCCTCACGGCGGTACGTGACGCCATCAACCTGAACGAGGCCCTCACCGGCGTATCGGCCAGCGTCAACGGTGGTGATATCACCCTGACCGCTGCCGATGGCAGAAACATAGCAGTTTCTGAATCTGGAACCGGCTTTACTGCAGGTACCGATGGCCTGACCGTGACCGGTGGCGATTTTGCCGATACCCTGCGCGGCACCATCACACTGAGTGCGACTGATACCATCACTATCGGTGGTACAGTAGCCACTATCGGCCACAGTGCTAGTATCGCCAAGGACTCAAATGGTATAGATGACGTAGATATATCCACCTATGCTGGCGCTCAGTCAGCCATTAAGCGGGTTGATGCGGCTCTTGCCACCATCAGTAGTATTCGCGCTGATTTGGGTGCTATCCAGAACCGCCTTGAGTTCACCACGTCGAACTTGGCAAGTGTATCTGAGAACGTATCAGCAGCACGTTCCCGGGTACAGGACGCTGACTTCGCGGCTGAGACTGCGGCCCTGACCAGGGCTCAGATCCTGCAGCAGGCGGGTGTAGCAATGTTGGCCCAGGCTAATGCTCAGCCTCAGAATGTCCTCTCACTTCTCCAGTAGAGGTAACTAGGTCCCTCCCGGGATAACAAACCGGGAGGGGCGTGATGAAAGGACAAGGTGAATAACATGGCAATTGAAAACATCACAAGGTCAGGTTTTCTGCCAGAGCCAACAGATGCCAGGCCACAGCAGATAAGATCTTCCGGATCTCCGGAAGTGTCATCTGTGCTGGCGGCAGACATGAAGCAGGATGCGGTTATGGGTGGGAAGAGTGAGGCGGTTCGTAAGGCCCCGCAACCCGCAACAAACCAACTCACTGAAGAAGTCGTGAACGAACTGAATAACGCTATTCTGGGCGTTCGCCGTGAACTTAGGTTCAGCATAGATGAAGATAGTGGGCGTGCAGTAGTTCAGGTAATGGATAGTGAGACAGGCGAGATGATCAGGCAACTGCCGTCAGAAGAGATATTGGCGGTTTCCCGGCATATTCGTGAAGTCCTTGAATCCTCCCAGTCAAGCGGTGTTGGCGGCTCATCCTCCGAAGGGGCTGTCGGAATAATCTTCCAGACAACCGCCTAAGGCAACCGTTTTGGCTGTTGGCCTGAATGTTGCATTTCATTAACTGGCAGCGCCCCTGCAAAGGGGCGCTATAACCAGATCAACTTAAGAGGCCAGCTATTGGACTCTGGCCTGATTGAAGCAAAGACACATTTGGTGACGAGAAGATGGCGACGATTTCAGCATTAGGAATAGGTTCAGGGCTTGATTCCGGCTCTATTGTAGAGTCGCTCATGAAGATTGAGCAGCAACCACTCATAAATCTCCAGGCAAAAGAGGCCGGTTATTACGCTGAACTAAGTGCAATTGGTCAATTACGCAGCGCCATCTCATCATTTAAGTCTTACGCTGATAACCTTAGCACCGCATCTTCCTTCGATGTGTTTACGGCAACTTCTGCCGATACGGCAATTTTTACCGCCTCTGCCGAGAGTTCTGCAGCGGCAGGCACCTATGACATTAAGGTTAATTCACTCGCCGTAGCTGAGAAGCAGGGGTCGAATTCATTTGCGGATTCGGATACCACCACAGTTGGCAGTTCCGGCGATACAGTCACGATAACGATTGGATCTGATGGTTTTGAAGTCGGGATCGGGGCTATGACCCTGGACGAGATAGCGGATGCCATAAACTCGGCCTCCGATAATATCGGAGTAACCGCCAGTGTTATCCGGGAGGATGACACGCATTACTATCTCACACTGACCAGTGATGAGATGGGTACAGATAACGCGATGACCCTGGTGTTCGAGGATAGCGGCAGCAACCCTATTGTGGACCCGTTGGGGATGTCAGTAATTCGGGCCGCGGATGATGCCGAGATCCTGGTGGATAACACCTATACCATCGTCCGTAGTTCAAACACCATTACCGATGCGATTGATGGTGTGACCCTTACCCTTCTGGATACCAGCGTCTCTGATGTGGAGTTGGATGTTAGTCATAACGATAGCTCTGTAGTCAGTGCGGTCCAGGGTTTTGTCAACGCTTATAACAGCCTTATATCCACCGCAACCTCACTGGGAGAGGGTGAACTTTCCGGGGATTTTGCCCTTCGCACTTTGCAGAATCAGGTGCGTTCGGTCATCAACACGGTTCCGAAAGGATTGGCAGGTGATTATTCATATCTAACTGATATAGGTATAGAGTTAGACAAATATGGAGTCATGTCCCTGGATAGCACGACATTGGGCGATGCGCTATCGACGAATCTTAACTCTGTGTCGGAGCTATTTTCTGATGACGATCAAGGCTATGCGTTCCGTCTCAGTGAGCTGTTGGATAATATGCTCGGTACCGACGGCTTGCTGGATGCGAAGGAAGATGGGATAAATGCCAAGATTGAAGATGTGCAGGATGCGCAGGAGAATCTGGCATATCGTTTGGAACTGATAGAGGCCAGATATATTGCACAATATTCAGCCTTGGATACGTTGATATCAGGCATGACAACCACAAGTGACTATCTGGATCAACAGCTGCAAATATTGGCTAACCTGATCCCGAATAACAGTAATAATTGACCGAGGAGTTGTAAATGAGCCCTATGCAAAAACGTGGAGTTAGCCAGTATGGAAAGGTCGCAGTCGGGACTGAGGCATCTTTTGCATCTCCACATCGTTTAATCCAGATGCTTATGGAGGGCGCGCTGGATAAGATCGCATTTGCCAGAGGGCAGATCGAACGTAAAGATTATGCAGAAAAAGGGCGGAACATTACCTGGGCTATATCGATAATCCAGGGCCTGAGTGAGAGTCTGGATCTGGAGTCCGGTGGCGAGATCGCGGCCAACCTTGAAGGACTGTACGACTATATGGTCAGGTGCCTGTTGCTTGCCAACAAAGATAATGACATTACAAAGCTGGATGAGGTTGCATCCCTGCTAAAAGAGGTAAAAAGTGCCTGGGATGCCATGCCCGGCGAGGTTAAGCAGGTGGCGCAAAAGAGTGTCGCATCAAGCGCCGGCTGATGTCCTCAGATCAGATTCAATCCAATCTAAATGTGCTCATTGAACTAAGCAGTTCTATGCTCGCCGCTGCCAGACAGGGCGATTGGGATCGGGTGCAGGAGATAGAGCAGCAGAGAAAGACGCTTTTGGATCAGACAGTCCCTCTGGATACAGACTCTATGACAGATCCTGTCGTGGTTGCAGAACAGATTAGAAAGATAGCCGATCTGGACAAGGAGACCATGCGCCTGGCTACGGAGAGCCGCGCAGAGTTGTTCGGGCTGGTAAATAAGATCTCATCTGGACGTCAGGCGGTAAATGCCTATCGCGACATTGAGGGCAGGTGATTACCTGCTGAGCAGCACCTCAATCACAAACTTGCTTCCGAAATAGGCCAGGGCCAACACCACGAATCCTACCTGGGTCCAGATCAGGGCCTTGCGCCCACGCCAGCCGGACCGGATGCGCCCCCATAGTAGTACCCCAAATACAGACCAGGCCAGGATGGAGAGTACGGTCTTGTGTACCAGATGCTGGGCGAAGATATCATCCAGAAAGACAAAACCGGACAACAGGGCGAAGGTGAGGAGCGCGAAGCCCAGTCCTATCATCTCGAACAGGAGCTGCTCCATGGTCTGGAGTGGCGGCAGGGCGCGGATAAATCCCCCTGGGTGACGATGCCGCAGGTGGTGATCCTGAATCGAGAGCAATACGGCCTGTACGCTGGCCAGGGTAAACAGGCTATAGGCCAGGAGAGAGATCAGGACATGCACCCTAAGTCCCCAGGACGAATCCGCTGGCAGCAGCCTGGTTGCGGGGAAATATAGTTCCAGGGACAGGGCGATTATGGCCATCGGGAGTAGCAAAATACCCAGGTTTTCAACCGGTTTGGTCAGGGATGAGATCATCAACAACAGCAGGATGATCCACATCACCAGAGATCCGGCATTGAAGAATCCCAGATTTATTCCGCTGTCCAGATGGATGTTTTGGTAAAGGACGACGGTATGCAGGATAACGCCGGCCAGGCCTATCCCTATGCCTGCTGTTCTGGATGGGCGTTCGTCTCCTTGTCCCTTGAATAGCCTGACAGCAATGATGATCCCTGCTGCGGTATAACAGGCGATGGCCAGGAGTGCGGTTATTGTTGTGCTCATATTGATGGATAATCGCATATTCGACCGCAGGATGTGAAGGGGTTAGAGCGGGGCCAAAGATTATTAAGTTGATGAACTAACGGCTATAATGATCGGCCAAGCGTAATTTTGATCATCAGGGTTCCTAATAGAAAGATGTTTGACAATCTAACAGATAGACTGGGTGGGGTGCTGGACCGGCTGCGTGGTCAGGGGCGTCTCACCGAAGATAATATAAAAGACACCATGCGTGAGGTACGCATGGCCCTGCTGGAGGCGGATGTGGCCCTGCCTGTGGTCAAGTCCTTCGTGGAGCAGGTGCGGGAGAAGGCCCTGGGCGAGGAGGTCATGCGCAGTCTCACTCCAGGACAGGTCCTGGTCAAGATTGTAAGTGATGAGTTGGTGCGGGTTATGGGAGAGGCCAATGAGTCTCTTAATCTCGCGGCACAACCACCAGCAGTGATCCTTATGGCCGGCCTCCAGGGTTCTGGTAAGACCACAAGCGTGGCCAAGCTGGCACGCTGGCTCAAAGAGAGCCAGAAGAAGTCGGTGATGGTTACCAGTTGTGATGTGTATCGTCCGGCCGCTATAGATCAACTGCAGACCTTGGCAGCAGAGGTAGGGGTAGAGTTCTTTCCCAGTGCCACTGAGCAGAAACCGCTGGCCATCGTCCGTGCCGCCCTGGAGCAGGCCAAGAGGGGGTTTCAGGATGTACTGATCATCGACACCGCCGGTCGTCTCCATGTGGATGACGAAATGATGGCGGAAATCAAAGAGTTACACTCCGCGATTGACCCTATAGAGACCCTGTTCGTAGTGGATAGCATGACCGGACAGGATGCGGCCAATACCGCCAAGGCCTTCGATGAGGCCCTGCCCCTGACCGGTGTGATCCTGACCAAGACCGATGGTGATGCCCGTGGGGGCGCTGCCCTGTCCATCCGCCAGATTACAGGCAAGCCCATCAAGTTTCTCGGTGTGGGCGAAAAGACCACCGCCCTGGAGCCGTTCCACCCGGATCGCGTAGCATCCAGGATCCTGGGTATGGGGGATGTTGCCTCCCTGGTGGAAGAGGTCACGGCCAAGGTCGATCAGCAAAAGGCCGCCAAGCTGGCCAAGAAGCTGCAGAAGGGCAAGGGTTTTGATCTGGAGGACTTCAAGGAGCAGATGGAACAGATGTCCAATATGGGAGGTCTCAGCTCATTGGTGGATAAGCTGCCTGGGATGGGCAAATTGCCGGAGCATGTGAAAAGTCAGGTCAACGACAAGGAGGTGGTGAAGGTGATTGCCATCATAAACTCCATGACCCCTCAGGAGAGGAGTTTCCCCGCGGTCATCAAGGGGTCGCGTAAGAGGCGTATTGCCACTGGATCCGGTACCCAGGTGCAGGACGTCAACAAGATGCTCAAGCAGTTCACCCAGATGCAGAAGATGATGAAAAAGATGAAGGGCGGCGGCATGGCCAAGATGATGCGTGGCCTCAAAGGTGGTATGGGTCCGGGTGGGATGGGTGGCCCTGGTGGATTCCCGTTCCCGTAGGCGCCCGTTCCTGCGGGCGATGGTTGCTGCCTATAATCGCCAATAGGATTGGGACCTGACAAAGAGCATGTCGCAGGCGTAAAAAAGGCTTCACATTCCGAAAAAATAGCGTAAAATGCCCGGTTTACTTGCCCCCGGCTGGTTCGGTCGGATGTGCGTAACAGAATTAACAGTTAAGGGTTGGACATGGTAACAATTCGTCTTGCAAGGGGCGGCGCTAAAAAACGTCCGTTCTATCATATAGTAGTAGCCGACAGTCGTCGGGCGCGCGATGGTCGTTACATCGAGCGTGTGGGTTTTTTCAACCCGATCGCGGTGGGTGGTGAAGAGCGTCTGCGCATTGAGAAAGAGCGTGTGGATCACTGGGTTTCCCAGGGAGCCCAGCCGAGCGAGCGCGTATCCAAGCTGCTCAAGGAACACGTCGAGGCTGCTTGATCTGTCCGGACATCAGTTCGGGCTTTGGGATAGAGAAAAAAGGCTATCTCTGTGACAACAGCTGCTAGCCAGAGATATATAACCTTAGGCCGGATTTCCGGCCTGTATGGTGTAAAGGGATGGGTTAAGGTGTTTTCCCACACTTCCCCCCTCACCAATATCCTGGAATATCCAAGGTGGTATCTTAGGATTGGCGATGGCTGGCAGGAGTACCGGCTGGAGACTGGCAAGGCGCATGGCAAGGGCATAGTCGCCAAATTGGATGGAATCGATGATAGGGATGTTGCGGCCAGCCTGATAAATACTGACATTGCTGTACCGCGTGAGCAGTTGCCGCAACTGGGGGAGAAGGAGTTCTACTGGACCGACCTGGAGGGTATGCAGGTCAGGACCGTTGCTGGGGTTGACCTGGGCAGAGTGGATTATCTGTTTGAGACCGGCGCAAACGACGTGGTGGTTATCAAGGGTGAGCGCCAAAGACTGCTCCCATATATTGATGATGTAGTTAAGGATGTGGATCTCCAGGCGGGGATCATGCTGGTGGACTGGGATCCGGAGTTTTAGGGGCAGATGATGCGCTTCGACGTAGTGACCCTCTTTCCGGACATGCTACAGGCCATGGTTGGCGATGGAGTTACCGGGCGGGCATTCGACAGGGGACTGGCTGAGCTGGCCATCTGGAATCCCCGGGACTACACCAGTGACGTACATCGCACGGTGGACGACAGGCCCTACGGCGGTGGTCCGGGCATGGTGATGAAGGTTGAGCCATTGCAGGCGGCCATCGAAGATGCCAGAAGGGCGGCGCCGGAAAGCAGGGTGGTTTATCTGAGCCCACAAGGGCGGCGGCTGGATCAGTCGGTGGTCAGGGAGCTGGCGCAACGCGACGGGATGATCCTGATTGCTGGACGCTACGAAGGGATCGATGAGAGGATTATTGATCGTTATGTCGATGAAGAGTGGTCGATAGGCGATTATGTTTTGAGTGGCGGGGAACTCCCCGCGTTGGTGTTGATGGATGCTGTGTTGAGGTTGTTGCCCGGGGTTTTGGGGGACGCTGACTCGGCTGAGCAGGACTCTTTCACTGAGGGCCTGCTGGATTGTCCGCACTACACCAGGCCGGAGCTGTTTGAGGGCATGCCGGTGCCTGAGGTGCTGAAGAGCGGTAATCACGAGGCCATCCGCCGCTGGCGGTTACAGCAGTCGCTGGGACGCACTTGGTTACGCCGGCCCGATCTATTGGAAGGCCGAGAGTTGACCGCAGAAGAGCAGTTATTACTTGAAGAGTTTATTCAGGCGCGGAAAGGCGCCAGTTGAGATACAGGAGCAATACGACCATGAGCAAGATCATTGAGGCCCTAGAAGCCGAACAGTTGAACCAAGAGGTTCCGGAGTTTGGTCCGGGAGATACCGTGGTCGTCCAGGTGAAGGTGATCGAAGGCAATCGTGAGCGTCTGCAGGCGTTTGAAGGTGTGGTAATCGCCAAGCGCAACCGTGGACTTAACTCATCTTTCACCGTACGTAAGCTGTCCCACGGCGAGGGTGTGGAGCGTACCTTCCAGACCCATAGTAAACTGATCAAAGAGATCAAGGTAACGCGTCGCGGTGATGTGCGTCGCGCCAAACTATACTATCTGCGTGGACGCACCGGTAGGGCTGCACGTATCAAAGAGAAGATCTAACTATGAAAGGTCTGAACAATTACGGACTGTAATTTTCAGACCACGGAAATCGAAAGATGTGCTTTACGATTCCCTTCATTTTTAATCGATAAAATGATTAAAAATGGCGACACATCTTTGTGCCGCATGATTATAAAAGCCACCCAACCCAGGTTGGGTGGCTTTTTTTGTGGGTGCCGTTTAAGTTAAAGTAAGTTCGAATACTATTCTGGATCAACTAATGGCACTCACCTTTTATTGGCACGACTATGAGACCTGGGGGATCGATCCTAGGCGTGATCGCCCGTCCCAGTTTGCGGGCATCAGGACCGACGCAGAGCTAAACGTAATCGGCAAGCCCCTGGTGCAGTACTGCAGGCCGGCGGATGACATGCTACCGCATCCGGAGGCCTGTCTGGTGACCGGCATTACACCGCAACATGCCCTGGAGAACGGGGTGGTTGAGGCGGAGTTTTTTACTGCAATCCACCAGGAGATGGCTCAGCCCGGTACCTGTTCCGTAGGCTACAACAATATACGTTTCGACGACGAGTTTACCCGCTACGGTCTCTATCGTAATTTTTTCGATCCCTATGCCCGTGAGTGGCAGAACGGCAACTCACGCTGGGATCTGATTGACGTGGTGAGGCTAACCCGAGCACTGCGACCTGAGGGGATCGAATGGCCCGTCAATGAGGATGGGGTTACCAGCTTCCGTCTGGAAGAGTTGACCAGGGCCAACGGGATCGCGCATGCCGATGCCCACGATGCCCTGTCCGATGTGCATGCCACCATAGCCATGGCCAGACTGATAAAGGAGCGGCAGCCACGTCTGTTTGAGCATCAGCTCAAGATGCGTAACAAGCGCATGGTGGCAGAGCAGCTGAATGTGGTCGGCAAGCAACCGGTGTTGCACGTATCATCAAAATACCCGTCCAAGGATGGATGTATTGCGCTGGTGGCGCCGTTGATAAACCATCCGACAAATAAGAATTCTGTGGTGGTCTATGATCTGCGGGTAGATCCAGCTCCCTTGATCAGGCTGGGTGTGGAGGAGATACAGAGGCGCATATTTACCGCTAGGGATGAACTGCCGGATGGTGTGGAGCGTATACCGCTGAAAGAGATACATATCAACAAGTGTCCGGTGGTGGTGCCGCTGAATACGCTTACGGATGCGGCGGCGGAGGAGTGGCGAATCGATGTGGCGGAGGCGGAAAGGCATCTGGCGCAGATACGTCAGGCCGGTTTGGATGCAAAGTTGCAGCAGATCTACAGCAGTCGTGAGTTTGAACCTATCAACGACCCGGATCAGGCCCTGTATGGCGGTGGCTTTTTCTCCGACGCGGATCGGCGTCTCATGGAGTATGTGCGGACCACGCCGGTGACGGAACTGGCTGAGCTGGATCTGGCGTTTGAGGATAAACGTCTACCCGAGATGCTGTTCCGTTATCGCGCGCGTAACTGGCCGGAAACGCTGTCGTCAGATGAGAAGTGGCGCTGGGATGAGTTTCGCCGGGATCGACTCACCAATCCCCAGGCGGATAGCGGGATAACCATGGGCGATTACCGCTCCAGACTGGCCAGGATGATGATCGATCCTGATCTGGGAGAGCGTGAAAAGGCCGTACTATCGGAGTTGGCAGACTGGCCTGATAGGCTGCAGATCGCTAATCCTTAGTCCATTTTTCCAGGGCTGCGATGATGCTCTTTGCCTGATCCTTGCTGGATATATTGAACTTGGATTTTGGCATATATTCGCCATTACGTTTCTGATAGCGGCGGATGGAGTATTTGTCCGGGCCATATTCACCTTTGCTGCGGTTCCAATCCTGATAGCGGAAGATGACGGTGGACCAGGCACCCTTGGATAGGATCTCCTTGTCCAGTTCTTTCACCACTTCGATGCCGTCTTCAGTGTAGCTGATGGTCAGTTCGTCAACACTGGATGCCATAATGCTTTTCCTTTCAATCTCTGAGTTTGAGGCGTATGCCTATTGATATTGGGGTGGGAACTTACCAGAACAGGGTAGGAAGGTCACGGGTTAGTTGTCGATCGCCCCGTTTTTTAGCAATAAGCGGGTGATAAATTCATTTTTGATCTGCTTAGCCGTGTGTAGCGGCGTTTGTCCGTCTTTCCCAGGCCTGTTGACGTCGGCCCCATTATCTATAAGCATCTTTACCAGCACCCGGTTATCTTGTTTGATCGCATCCAGCAGTGGGGTGTTGCCCTGGGCTGAAATATGATCGATATCGGCCCCATTTTTCAACAGCAGCCTTATCACATCCCGGTCCATCAGGTTATTGTGTACCATGTCCTCCAGCAGGATGTCCGGCTTTATGACTGCTCCACGTTTGATAAGGAGCTCCGCTACCTGGGTACGTCCGGACATGATAGCGGTATGCAAAGGAGTATGGTCATTGCTGTCCTTGCCGTCTATCTCAGCCCCATGTTCCAGTAACAGTTCTGTGACTATGGGACGCCCTTTTTCCGCAGCTATATGCAGGGGGGTCTGTCCGCTGGGGCCGATCTTGTTTAGCTCTGCACCCCAGAAGATGTGTCTCTCTATCTGGTCTATGTCTCCCCTCTGTAGGGCTAGATAGAGTCCAATGGTCGGCCGGTCTGGGTCTGAGCATGAGGTGATGAATAGCAGTGCCGACAGCAGGCATGCCAATAATCCGACTAGGTTTCTATCTGATGATCCCATATCAGATAAATATAAGGTCGCTTATGGTATAGCACAAGGGCCATGCCGTTGTGGTCTTAGAGATTGTACCCTGCCAACGGAGTCAGCTGTTTAGGCCGGGGCGGCTTCCAACAGGGCGGCCAGGCCACCTGAGCCGGCTCCGATTTGTGCTCGTAGTGCCTGATGGGCGTCACCCTCGATCTGTGCGCGTATCTTGGCGGCAATGTCCTTTGCCTGCTCCGAGTTGGTGATGGAGTTGTTTCCAGATGATGCCTTGGATGCGGATTGGCTGTAGATCTTATTTGCCCGTTCTACGTCTACAGAGCTGGTTTCAGGACTATTTTCGTCCTTGGAGACAGACTGGTTGCCGACGCTACCCTGAGTCGCTGTCCCCTTGTCTGCCCGGTTTCTCTCCGTTGCAGAACTGCTTGCGCCATCAGATGGCATTATTTTGTCATTGGAAATGGGTGTTACCACTGCTAAATCTCCTGTGAAGCCGATATCTTGACGATTATTACCTTTTCTTGGCTAGTAGTTGGTTATACTGCAAATCATAGGCCAAAAACGCCTAATTTCCAGTGATGATAGGATTTTTTGGTCTATAGTTGCTGTATTAGATGAGGTATGTAATGTAATATAGTGTGATTGCAGGTAAAAAAGGTGTAAAGTTACGCCGCTGGAGCCTGTGGTATTTTCTGGCGCATGTCCAGGGTTCTTCCATGCGACCGGTCAGATGACCCTGAATAACAACTAAACCTGATTTGGGTACGTCAAATGGATGAACTGAAAGCCATTTTTGAATCGCTCCAACTCAGTTCTCTAGACTGGGAGTTGATCCTGCGTTGCATTTTGCAATTGGGGCTGCTCATCATGTCGGCGGTATTTTCCGGTTCTGAAACCGCCCTTTTCTCCCTCAGCCGTATCGATCTGCAGAAGTTGCGACATGAGCGCGGTCCGCGTTCCGAGCATATCCATGCCATGTTGGACGAACCGCGTCGTCTGATTATATCCATTCTCTGTGGCAATGAATTGGTGAACATAGCATCTGCGGTGAATATGACCTCCATCCTGCTACTCTTGTTCGATAGCAGTGACGTGGGTTGGATAAACATCATTATTATGGTGCCGCTGCTACTCCTGATTGGTGAGGTAACGCCCAAGACCATTGCCGTCAGCTTTCCCATAAAATTTGCTACCAGGATCACTGCGCGCATACTTCCGCGTTGGATTACCCTGATCACCCCGTTGCGCGAGAGCGTCAGGTCGGTCTCAGACAGGATTACCACCTTTATCGTGGGAGATGCGGTGAGCCGTGAGAATATTCTGCAGCCGGATGAACTGCGTACCCTGCTGGAAGAGGGGGAAGAGACAGGTATCATCGATGCCACAGAGCGCGTCCTGATCGATAATTTGCTGGAGGCGTCTGAGACCGATATCTACCGAATTATGACCCCCAGCCCTAGAATCAGATCGCTGGACGCCGCTCTGCCGGTGCCGGAGCTTATTGATCAGTTTCGGAGATTGCGTCACCCAAGGGTGCCCGTATACAGAGGCAGCTGGGATAACGTCATCGGGTTTATCCACTCCGAGACCATACTCAAGCTTACCCGGTCCGGCGGGGACATGCAGGATGTAACACTGGATAGGATTATCAAGCCAGCCCATTTTGTGCCACCCACCAAAAAGGTGGACGAGATGTTTGACTATTTTCAGGAGCACAATACCAGGGTTGCCATCATCCTGGGTGAGTACGGAGAGGTGCTTGGCATAGTGACCATGAAGGATGTGCTTACCTTTATTTTCGGTGAGATATCCGGTCGTATGGAAGGGCAGGAGTTCTATCAGGAAGAGGATGAAAACAGCTATACCGTGCCAGGCGAGATGCGGTTGGCTGATTTCTATAATCTGACAAATTTTGATATTGAAGATCCGGTAATGGCCACGATTGGCGGTGTGGCGTTCAGACTCTTTGATCGTATGCCGGCAGAGGGAGATAAGGTTCTGTATGAGGGGTATGAGTTTACCGCTAAAGAGATAAAGGGTCTCCGCATAAGCAAGGTCCGTGTGTGTAAGTTGTCCGAAGGGAAGCCGAAGGAAGAGGAGGTTGATGAGGAAGAGCCGAAAGAGCTGATGGAGGATGTCACTTCAGAACAAGAGGAGAGTAGAGATGGAATGGATACTTGAACTGATCCTGATTGCCTTCTTCCTGTTGCTGAAGGGATTCTTCTCTGGATCGGAGATTGCTATGGTGAACTCCGATAAGCTGAAACTGCGCCACCAGGCCAAGCTGGGCAATCGTGGTGCTGGTACGGTACTGAGGCTGTTTAAAAGGCCTGATGTTATCCTGGGTACCACCCTGGTTGGAACCAATCTGGCCACTGTTACTATTTCAACCCTTGGCGCATTGATATTTATCGATCTGTTAGGTCCGTCCGGCGATTTTATATCTATCCTGGTGATGACCCCCATACTTCTCATATTGGGAGAGGTGGTGCCGAAAAGCGTATTTCAGCAGAATGCGGACAGTGTGGTACCACGGGTCATATATACACTGCGCTTTTTCTCCTATCTATTCTATCCGTTGATATTCATCTTCAGCCGGGTAGCGCGTTTCGCTACTCGTATCGTGGGTGGCGGCGCAGAGCCGCAGAATATGTTTATTACCCGTGAGGAGTTGCGCGTTCTGCTCGATATCACGGAGACGGCTGCATCTCCTTCCACCATTGATCGCAAGCGTATTCGCCGTATTATCAGATTCGCCGATACCACTGTAGGTGAGGCCATGATCCCGTTGGCGGATGTGGTCGGACTGAACGAGATACGCAGCATGGAAGAGGCGGTGCACCGGGTTATGACGCATGGCTATAATCGTCTGCCGGTATATAGCAGGAACATAACAAACGTGAAGGGCGTGCTTACCCTGAATACATGGGATCTGATGCAGCAGGATATTATGCAGCACTCCATATCGGATTATATCCGTCCTGCACTATATCTTTCACCCAAGCAGACGTTGGACCGCGCCTTACCTCAGCTGCAGGCCAGAAAGGACCATATGGCCATAGTGGTCGATGAATTTGGTTCGGCGGTCGGTATCCTCACCATGGAGGATGTATTTGAAGAGGTGGTTGGTGAGATCGACGTTGGGTACGATTTTGACGAGTATCACCCCAAGCGCAAGATATATATCGAGCACGAGAGTGAGAATTCACATCTGATGAGTGGGCGTACTCCCATCTCTGAGGTGAATGATATCCTGCATGTGCACTTTCCGGTGGAAGAGGCCCACACCATCGGCGGATTGATTGTAAGCAGGATTCGCAATATACCGGTTGAGGGCGATTCCATTGAAGAGCAGGGTTACAGGCTGACAGTATTGGAGGCTGATTCCAGGGCCGTAATCAAGGTCCGAATGGAACGTTTGGTATAGCCCCGATCTATTTGCAGGAAGCCTCCGTTCCGATCCTTTCTCCTGAAAGATAAATTTCCGTTGTCTTAGTAAATAACTCCATTTGCGCTATCTTTAGTAGAGGTATTCTAGGGCAGAGGTGCGTTTATGGCGGATAAGAAAGAGAAGAGACCGATCCTGGTGCCGGTGGATTTCTCCCCGCACTCTGAGGCTGCGTTGCTAAAGGCATGTGAGTTGGCAGAGTGTCAGAAGCGACAGGTAGTCGTCCTGCACGTTGTGCATGATCCTGGAGACATGCCGAGTTACTATTCACGCATAGCCAAAAAGAAACAGCTGGTGCGAGTCGAGGATATCGCGGCTGAGATGTTTTCCAAGTTCATTGAGTCTATACAGGAAAAGTATCCTGACAATAAAACGCTGAAAAATATCAAGAGGGTGATGGTAAAGGGTATCCCTGTCACGCGTATACTGCAGGTGATCGAAAAGATTGATGCGGCGATGGTGGTGATGGGGAGCCTGGGCAGGACCGGACTCAAGCATGTATTTCTCGGGTCCAAGGCCGAGCAGGTGGTGCGTCAATCCCCTGTTACGGTTACGATCGTAAAGTCAGAGGCTATATGATGCTGGCGGGTCGTATGCAAAAACACCTCTCTATGTTGATGGGTAAAATCGAGTCAAGAGTCCTCCTGATAGTTATATTCGGTATTGCTGCAATTTCAGGTGTATCGCCGATATATGCATCGGACGGCGGCTCCGTAGAGATGGAGTGGGGCGTGATGGCGATGCAGATGTTTGGTGGCCTTGCATTGTTTCTCTTCGGTATGGAACAGATGTCTGATGCATTGAAGGCAGTGGCCGGCGAGCGCATGAAATCCATTCTGGCTAAACTTACCGTAAACCGCTTTGCCGGTGTCGCAACGGGGGCGTTTGTTACCGCTATCATTCAGTCTTCTTCGGTTACGACGGTGCTGGTGGTTGGGTTTATCACCGCCGGACTTATGTCCTTGTCGCAATCCATCGGCATAATCATGGGGGCCAACATTGGCACCACCGTAACCGCGCAGATTGTTGCATTTAAGGTGACCAAGGCATCCATGCTGATGATTGGGGTGGGCTTCAGCATGCTGTTTATCTCAAAGGAAGAGAGGGTGCGGCAGTATGGTTCCATGATCATGGGGCTGGGAATGGTGTTTTTTGGTATGAGTGTTATGAGTGATGCCATGAAACCATTGCGCACTTATCAGCCATTCCTGGACTTTATGATTCATATGGAAAGCCCGTTGATCGGTATCTTGGTTGCGGCTGCTTTTACCGGGCTTATACAATCTTCATCGGCAACCACGGGTATTGTAATAGTCATGGCCGGTCAGGGTCTGATATCGCTGCCTGCTGGTATAGCGTTGGCATTTGGTGCAAATATCGGCACCTGTATTACCGCTGTGCTGGCATCTATTGGTAAACCTAGAGAGGCGATTAGGGCATCGCTGGTGCATGTGATATTTAATGTTGGCGGGGTCCTGCTTTGGGTGATGTTTATTCCCTATCTGGCGGAGTTTGTGATCTGGTTTTCACCTGCGCATCCAGAGCTCGTCGGGTTGGATCGATTGGGGGCTGAAACCCCGCGCCAGATTGCGAATGCCCATACCATTTTCAATATTGCCAATACGCTCATATTTATCTGGGTTACTACCCAGATTGGGCAATTAGTGGAACGCTTGGTACCGGACAGGCCCTTGGAGGAGGAGGGTATTATAACTCGCTCAAAATATCTGGATGATGAGCTTCTGTCCACACCGTCTCTGGCCCTGGATAGGGTGCGGCTGGAAGTGTTGCATATGGGAGAACGGGTAGACGTGATGCTGCAGCGGATACTGCCTGCGATACTTGCCGGAAATAAGGATACGCTTGCATCCATAGGTAAGTTAGATGATGAAGTGGATTATCTGTATGAGCAGATCGTTGAGTATATGGGTAAGATTAGTAAATATAGTTTGACCGATGTTCAGACCACGGAGTTTTTAAAGCTTATGGAAGCTGTTTCTGATCTGGAGAATATCGGTGATATTGTTGAGACAAATCTTGTGGTACTGGGTAATCAGCGTATAAGCTCCGGTGTCTCTATAAGCGAGCCAACAAAGGAGATTATTACCGGGTTTCATAAAGTGGTGATTCGCTCTGTTGAGTCAGCTGTGCAGGCGGTCTCTCAGAATAATACGGAAGTTGCCCTCAATGTCATCGGTATGAAGGATGAGATTGCTGAACTTGCGGATTCAGCGGCACTGCATCAGGCGCGGCGGCTGGTTGCTGATGAGCCGAATCGTATCCCGGCCTATACCATTGAGATGGATATTATCGAGAAGATGAAGCGCGTATACTATTTCGCCAAGCGTATGGCCAAGACGGTTGTACATGAGTATAAAGAAGAGTAACTGTAAAATATTCGATGCTAAATGCACTGATACCCGTTTTCTCGCTGATATTGCTCGGCGCCCTTCTTAACTATTTTACATTTCCTGGGGGTGAGTTCTGGCGCGGGGCGGAGCGTCTGACCTATTACCTTCTGTTTCCGGTGTTGCTCTTCCTAAAGCTAAGTACAACCAATGTGTCAGGTGAGCTGGATTTGCTGCGGCTGGCGATATTGTTGATCGCTCTGCTGGTTGTAATTAGTGTAGTGCTTATACTTTCTGGTGTTGTATTTGGTATTCGTGGCGCTACATTCACATCGCTCTACCAGGGTGGTATCCGCTTTAATACCTATGTTGGTTTGGCGGTGGTGGATGGGTTAATGGGTGATGGTGGGCTCGCTATTGCGGCGGTTGTAGTTGGGATTATGATTCCGGTTGTTAATTTGTTATGCATTTCTGTTTTTGCCTATGCAGGTGAGAGGGCAGGCAAAAGCATGGGGTCAATAATAAGAAATATAGTTACAAATCCACTTATTCTCGCTTGTGTGTTGGGGATATTATGGAACAGGTCAGGGTGGGTGCTGCCGGGTTTGTCTGTTTCGGTTTTGGAGCTGCTAAGCGCCATGGCCTTGCCGATGGGGCTGTTGTCCGTGGGTGCCGGTGTGCATTTTGGCGCTATCGGTAGTGCGTCCATGCCGCTAGTTATATCTTCTGTTATTAAGCTGTGCGCCTCTCCGGTTCTGGCCTATATCCTATGCCAAATTGCCGACCAGAGCGCGGCTGTTACAACTGTTGTGGTGCTTATCGCCAGTCTGCCTACGGCGTCATCGGCATATATACTTTCGAGGGAACTGGGTGGTGATTCCAAAGCGATGGCTGTTATTATCACTAGTCATACGCTGCTTGCAATGCTCAGTATGCCTGTAGTGATTGGTTATCTTATATAAGAGTTGTCGGTCGTGCTTAAACTATAATCTTCTTGCTCTCCAATTCTTTTCTGGTTAATGACATCCCATGGGTAAACGCATCAGTGAGTTTTGATATGTACTCTGTTCCATGAGTATTGAATTTGCCGCTGGTTATTACTTCTGCCTGCTGCAGTAGTTGGCTTAACTCGCACATCCCCAGGCTTACAGTTGCTCCTTTTAATGCGTGAGCCAGATTTTTAAATTCCTGAAGGTCTTCGTTGGTTTTTGCCTGGTCCATATTTTTTAGTATGGAGCGGCCATAGTCGTTCATGCTTTGATATAGACGCCTTAGAAAATCATTGTCTGGTGCCATGCTTATTACGCGGTACAGTATCTCTGTATCTATTGGTCCGGGGCTGTGTGTGGTTGTGCTTTCTTCTTCTGTTTCGATATGTGTGTCTATAGAGTCATCAGATTTTATTGCATGATTGATGGCCTGTATAAGATTTGCTGACGAGATGGGCTTGGTGAGAAAGATCTTAATCCCAATGTCTTCGCATTGCTTACGTGCCTCTACAGTTGCATTGGCGGTTAGCATTATGAAAGGTATTGGGTCGTTATTGTTTGCTATGTATTCCTTATAGGTTTCAATTCCTCCCAGTACCGGCATGTGCATGTCAATTATTACAAGATCAAATTTTTCTTTGGCTAATGCCTCCAAGGCATGTTTGCCATTTTCAACGAGTTTATGTTTGTGTCCGTAGCTATCCAGTATGCGCCCTATAACCATCTGGTTGATCGGATTATCCTCTGCGGCCAATATCTTTATTGGTTTTGTGCAAATCTGCTTTCTGGGGATGGCAGATAAATAATCAGTTTTCTGGCTTCCGATGCGTGCTGCATGTAGGGCGTTGAATAGCAACTCCTCATCAATGGGTTCTGAAATGACATATGATCTATTCCTACCTCCGGAAATATTTTTGCTTTCGTCACCTGAGTGGGTGATCCAAAGTATCATTGGATTGCTGTTTCTGCCTGATGTAATACTATCAAGCCTCTTTATTATATTGTCTGGATTACTGATCCCGTCGAGCAGTATTAGGTCATAGGAACCAGGTGATTGCTCAAGAAGCATTATGGCCTGAGTGATGGTGCGCACATCCAGAAATTGCACATTCCATTTTTTAAGATAGTTGGTTGTATTGGTTTGGTAAGAAGGATCATCGGAGATCCTTAGTAAGGATAATTTACTGCAGTCGAGCTCGCCCAGGTGATGGCTGGTAGTCGCCTTTCTGTTTATGGGAAGTTCAAACCAGAATGTTGACCCTATATCCGGTTCGCTGATCACACCTATCTGCCCTCCCATTAACTCCACCAACTGCTTGGCAATGGTTGTTCCGAGGCCGCTTCCTCCATAGCGCCTTGTCGTGCTTTCATCTCCTTGGGTGAATTTATCAAATATCTTTTTCTGTATATCCTGGCTGATGCCTATCCCTGTGTCAGTAACCTCGAAGCGTAGTGTTAATGTTGAATCGTATGTTGTAACCAGTTTGCAGTTAAGTGAGATATTTCCGGTTTCAGTAAATTTGATTGCATTGCCCAGGAGATTGATCAATACCTGGCGAATATGAGTGGGGTCGCCTGTAAGTATGATAGGTATGTTGATCTCTATGTATCTGGATAGTGTGAGTCCTTTGCTTTTGGCTTGGGGGGAAAATATATTCATCGTTGAGGCTATTAACTCATAGATATCGAAATCAACAGACTCTGATTCCATCTTTCCTGCCTCTATCTTGGAGATATCCAATACATCTTCGATTAATCTTAGAAGCGTTTCTCCGGAATTCCTGATGGTGGATACATATTCGCGATCTTCAGGTACAAGATTGCGTGCTTCAAGCAGTTCGCCGGTACCAATAATGCCATTTAATGGCGTGCGTATTTCGTGACTCATGCGCGCCAGGAATTCGCTTTTTGCGTTATTGGCCTGCTCTGCCCTATGCCTTTCCTCGTGTAACCGCTTGATCAGTATTGCTGCATACGCTGGTAATATAAACAGTGTTATAAGAAGGCTGATCCCGATATTGATGTTTTCGCGCCAATATGGGTTGGTCTGGATAACGATAGAGAATCCTATTATTGAGAGTACGGTTGACAGATAAAGGTATCTCTCTCCATAGCGAAAGCCATTGCCGAATATCACCCATAGATATATGCCAAACCATGGTATGGCCGCATCACCGGCAATTCCAAAAAAGATAGACAGGGTCGTAGTATCGGCGCAAATCCCGACCAACCTTCTGAATATTGATATTTTAGGCCATATTATGACTGAAATGAGGATCATGCCTGAGATGGTGGCGAAGACAGGGATAAGCAGGTTTTTAACGGAGGTCAGGTATGGTGCAGTGTAATTGGCCGGGTCTATATAGAAGAGGTAGGTGGATATCATTACCAGGATTAGCAATCTGACTCCCGCCTGCTCATGTTCGCTATCAGCACGATTGTTCAATCTCTCGCTGATCTGGTTCCAGAAGTTGACTATGTATGTGATTGGTTTGTTATTCATTAATCAGGTAACTGTCTGTTTTATACTTGTTAATACATTGTTTCCTATTAACATACTATCTGAGACATGGGGCCTGATTCCCTCCGGCTGATACAGCATCGTGGATGCATATAATCCATCCCTGCAATAAACAATATATATGCTATGGTTTAGCGGCTGTAGGAAGATGTCAAGAAAAACTGAGCTGTGTTATGGAATGATCTGGCAGTTGAGGCCGTATGTGTGCCCGCATATTTGTCAAAACTGCTATTTGTCATCTAGGTTTAGGTGGCTAATGTCTGGGATCTGGTGCGGAGCGATATCTTTTTTGCAGTCTTCCAGAGTTCCAGTATTGGGGGGCGTAAGGGTGAGTGCACTGATATCTATTTCTACGGGGGCAACTGTTGGTGATTCGTCAAGGATGGAGCCCTTAGAAGCTAATGACATGTTGCTGATGTCTGGTATGGGTTGTGGTGTTACAGGTTTTGCGCAATCAATGAGGCTTCCGGTGTTTGGAGGGAGTAGAGTGAGTGTTTCTGTCTGAGTGGCCGTATTTGTATCATGGCTTTCAGTGGGGGTGGTTGATGGTTTTATGTCAATCAGTACCCCGGCCTTCCTGAAAGCCAATCTGTATTTTGTTGCGGTTTCGTCATCTACTCCGGTTTTTATTGTTACTGGCGCGCCGGAAAAAATCCTGCTCAGTTGCTTGTCGTCCGCATTGAATAACTGTCGGATTTTATCCCTGGCCTCCTCAAGGCTTGTGCCTTCCATCAGCTGCCCGGAGAAAACAATATTAAAAGTCTGGCTGAACATTACGCTCTCCTCTACTACTCATGAATTGTAGTATACGAGTGATTATTTATACTGTTTTTATCTGTATATTTTTCGCAGATAAGATGATTTCATCGACTGTTCAAATTCTTCATTTGAGTTGTATTCAAACCCGAAAACCGGTTCCCATAAGGCGTTATCTTCCATACATAGGTAGAAGAATACATCCTCTCGCCAGTGTTTAGAGAAGCTGGTGTAGGCATGGTTGAATAGCTTTAGTTTGATATCTGGTGGATAGGAAAGTTTGCCGGCGGCTTCTACTAATGGCATCTTCAAAATCTTGCTATGGAAGTTGCGCGCCCTGATCTTTTTTATCACTGGCTTGATGAAGGTTAAGGTGCCAAGGGATACCATGGCAACCTCTGATGGAATAAACATATTCTGTATCTGCTTGTATAACATGGAATAGTCGTTACTCCATCCCGCATAGTGGACGATGGGGTGGAGGTGGAATCCGACGATTGCACCCCGGTCAGCTATTTTTCTAGCTGCTTCCAGGCGGCTCTGTAGTGATGCAGTATGGTGTTCTTCGTTGTCGATTATGGGCTGGGTGTTTAGGGACCAGGTGCAAATAATATTGCGTGGTATTTTTATCTTGGAAAGATAATTGATATTGGTCGATTTGGTTTTGAGTTCCAATATCACATTGGGGTTTGCTTGCGCAAATCGCACGAGTCCGTCAATTAGATTATGTTTGTTTCCCCACATCAAAGAATCGGATGATTGACCGGTCCCTATGTGATAGGTCTTATCCTGGTCCAGTTTCATCCGGGATAGGTTGTCAGCAAAATTACTGTCAAATGTCACCCGGTTCCCATGATAGAAGGATTGGATGCTGCAATAGCTGCAATCAAATCCACAGCTCTCTACGGCATCCAGGGTGAGTAGATTGCAGCACCTGGTCTTATCTGATGCCACCGGACACGCACCCAGTGCAACATGATCTTTAGGTGTCGACAGAACTGATGGCCTTTCTGTGGTTGGATGACTGGTGGTTTTATAAATGTTTGGTTCTGCCTTTAACTTCAGCCATATGTCTGTGAGTTTCCGCAGCAGGTGCTTTTTCCCTTCTCTTCCTGTGATTTCATCTCGATCTAATTCAGACCATACGCCCTCAATGTCAGACTCTCTCCAATTGTTCAGGTCCTGTGCGATCTCGATGAATTGCCGCAATTCCTGCAGGGTGAACCTATGCTCATAAGCAAGCTCTTTGATGAATGACTGCTGCTTGGCCGGGAGCTGCTGAAAAGACGTCTGCTGAGAAATCCTCGTGAACTTATCTGCATAGGTCTGGGTGTTGGACATTGTGTGCCATTAATTGCTGCTAGTCTTGTCGTTCAGATCATAAAAACGCACGCTGGCATCATCACTGGTTGTGGATATGTAGTTACCGTCAGGGGATACTGCAATGGCGACCCCGCATAGATCATGCTTTTGGAAACGGCGTATCGCCTTGCCATCGGCAGGGTCTAGGAACAGAACCGCACTGTCGGTCTGTCTGCTGATAGTGGCCAGATAGTTTCCGTCTGGACCAAACTTAATGTCATTTATTATGCCGGTGTGCTCGGTCTTTATAGTCTGCATCTGGCCATCCGGGATATCCCAGCGATATAGGTCAAACCAGCCGCCGCCGTATAGTTGCTTACCATCCGGGGAGAAGGCCAGGGTGCGGGCATCTGAGCCTGGATCCGTGAGACGTTTAGGTTCCTGGTCATTCTTCCAGATCCACACAGCACCATCTTCACCGCTTGAGGCCATCCAATTGGTCGCATAGTGTGCTGCGACGGCTCGGATGGCGTTCGTGTGTTTAGCCGTCTTGGCGATGGGTTTGAAATCTGACAGCCGCCACTGTCGTGCCACGCCGTCCTGATGTCCGGTCAGGATAAGGTCCTTCCTCTCATTCGCTATCAGATGTCTGATGGGCGATGGTGTAGATATCGACCTGATCTCTTTGCCTTCGATGTCCCACTCCACGATCTTTCCATCATAGCCACCGGAGATCAATCTGGAGTCGCCCTCCAAAAAAAGTATCCCGTTTACGGATCCCTTGTGTGCCTGCCATTTGTGTATATGGCTGCCGTCCGGCATACGCCACAGTCGGATAAATCCGCTCCATCCTCCGCTGGCTGCGATAGTCGAGTCATTGGAAAACGCCAGTGTGCTACCACCTGAGTGGGCCTTCTCGTGGATCACGCTTGCCGGCTGTCTTGGCACAGTGTTGATGCAGGCGCTTAGTAGTAGGGAGATGAGCAAAATAGAGGTCTTGCGAAAAATTGTCATAGATTGAATAGGCATACCGGGCTGGATAATTGAGATTGATGAATATGTGATCTGATGCCAATCTACTGGCTTATGCCTGCGTAGGTCAAGCGTTCCGTACTTGATATAATGGGGCGATGAAAAAACCACTAAAAACAGTGGGGCTGGCCATCTGCAGTCTCTTTCCGGCCTGTTTGCCCGCAGACACATTGCCTGATAATGGAATCTCCCCTGCGGTAGATGCGCAACCGGAGATTGAGCGGTTGCAGCTCACCATCACGAATGCCGAGATCAGGAATCAAGAGTCTAAAAGCAAAAATGAAAAGTTGAATGCCAGGATAAAAGAGCTCGAGTCCAGGATCGCTGAGATGAAGAAATCCCTGCCGGCGGAAGGGCAGTCGGATAAAAAGTAGGAACCCCTCATATTATCTGCAGGAAGCCAGGTAGATCTTTCGATGCCTATCAGGCATTGCCTTTGTTCTGCATGGCTATCTCATGTTCCCTGGCGAAGTCCAGCATGCGCTTGATCGGCTTTGCCGCCCGTTGGCATAGATCCCGTTCGATCATGATCTCCTGATTTCCGGTCTCCAGCACCTCAGCCAGATTGTACAGCGAGTTCATTCCCATCCAGGGGCAGTGGGCGCAACTTACGCAGGTAGCGCCTTCGCCTACAGTTGGTGCCTCGATAAGGTGTTTGTCCGGTGCCAACTGTTGCATCTTGTGAAAGATACCTCCGTCGGTGGCCACGATGAACTCCTTGTTGTCCATATTGACTACCGCCTTGATCAGGGCAGTGGTGGAGCCTACCACGTCAGCCAGGTCGACAACGCTTTCCGGCGATTCAGGGTGCACCAGGACCGCTGCTTCCGGATGCAGCCTGTGCAGGCGTTCCAGGGCCACCGCCTTAAACTCTTCGTGCACCACGCAGGAGCCTGGCCATAGCAACATATCCACCCCGGTGATCTTCTGGACATAGCGTCCCAGATGCTGGTCCGGACCCCAGAGTACCTTTTCACCCTTTTCCGCCAGATGTCGAATGATGGGCAGGGCGATACCGGATGTCACCACCCAGTCTGACCTGGCCTTTACCTCGGCGCTGGTATTGGCATAGACCACTACCCTGTGGTCCGGATGGGCGTCGCAGAAAGCGGAAAACTTATCTGCAGGGCAGCCGTCGTCCAATGAGCAGGAGGCCTTCAGGTCTGGCATGAGGATGCGTTTTTCCGGATTCAGGATCTTGGCCGTTTCCCCCATGAAGCGTACTCCGCATACCACCAGGGTGCTTGCATCCTGTTCTGCGCCAAAGCGGGCCATTTCCAGGGAATCAGCTACGCAGCCCCCAGTCTCTTCGGCCAGCTCCTGTAGATCGCCATCGGTGTAGTAGTGTGCAACCAGGACCGCGTTCTGCTCTTTGAGCAGGGCCTTGATACGCTCTTTCAGTTCCTGCTTCTCTTGCTTAGACAGGGGTGGCCACTCGGGGTGTGGTGGCACGTCAATTTTGTCGATGACGATGTCTTTGGCGATCTGTGCTTGGCTCATTCTGCTTCTCTTGAAATTTCAGTTCTGCTGCTTGTTGGATTGTAGACTGTTTCTGTTGTTGATCCGATAGAGGCGGGCTGGGCGGTGGTTGCCGTCCCGGCGCGTCTCACCGGTCTCCTCAATCAAACCGGAGCTGTATAGGTATTTTCTAAAGTTCCTCTTATCCAGTCTGGTATTCCGGATTATCTCATATACCTTCTGTACTTCACCTAGGGTGAACCTATCACCAATGAATTGAAATGCAATGGTGGAGCACTCCAGATCAGAGACAAGGCGCTTTTGCGCCATGTCAATAATATCGCCGTGATCAAAGGCCAGTTTCGGTAGTCGGTCAATGCTGAACCATGCGGCGTCCGCGGCGTCACTGGCCGCTATGGGCTCCATGTCCACTTCCGGGGCAATGGCGTAGTAGGCCACGCTAATTACCCTCTCTCTCGGATCCCGGCCCGGGTTGCCGAATGTATGCAGCTGTTTTAGATATATATTCTCCAATCCAGTCTCTTCTTTCAGCTCCCTTTTGGCGCACTCATCCAGATCTTCGTCTAATTCCAGAAAACCACCGGGTATGGCCCAGTAGCCCTTGAATGGATCCAGTCCGCGTTTTATCAACAGCAATTTGAGTTTATCCTCGGAAATGGTAAATACTACTGCATCGGTGGTGACTGCCGGATGCGGATATCTGTATGAGAATAGTTTATTGCCTTTTTCAATCATGTTGATATGTAAGGTGTATTATTAACACTAACTAAAGTGCTATATATATCACATTTTGATCCATTGAACCCGCAACCAGTACATAAATCATAGAATTTTTATAAGGGGCTACTAAAGAATCCCGCTGTATTGTCGCTAAAATGCTTAATTCAGTGGGTATATTAGGCATCATACATGTTTTATCCGTTATGCCTGTCCGGAGTCGGGATATTTCAGGAAGATATGATTGTCCCTAAGTTCCGGGAGGGGTAAGCGATGCTATTGCAAGAGAATTTTTATGTCCAAAACAACTCCAAATAATGTGAAACATGAGATTCTTGAGATAAAACATCTGCCTCCTCTCTCCATCACGGCCGCTCGTTTGCTGGAAGCTATTGGTGACCCGGATATTGAAGTGGATGATTTGGCGGATATCATCAACTACGATCCAGGATTGATGGGGCGTATCGTTGGCCTGGCAAATGCGGCATATTTTGGGCAAAGAAATCCTATAACCACAGTGCACGATGCCATTATCCGTGTCCTTGGGATAAATATGGTCAAGAGCCTCGCCTTGAGCATATCCATGAGCGGGGTTTTTCATGCCAATAGCTGCCCAGGATTTGATGCAAAGGAGTATTGGTTTGATGCTATAGGTTGTGCCACCTTATCCAGGATGATGGCGCTGCGCATACCTATAGATGAGCGCCCTGACCCGGATAGAATATATTTAAGCGGCCTGTTACATAATATCGGATATCTGGTTCTGGCCCATGTTTTTCCTTCTAAACTTTCAAAAGTCCTTGCCATGGTAGATGCTGATCCGACTGCGGATCCTGTAGCGCTGCAGAGGGAGCACCTGGGGGTGGATTGGATATCGGCAGGTGAATGGCTGGTTGGTCATTGGCATTTGCCGGAGTTTATCGAGAAAACAATAAGATCTGTCTCTGATCCGGAATACGTGGCGGAAGGGGCAAATGATATAAATCTGGTACGCAGTTCTATCCAATGGCTGGATGGGCTCTCAGCTGACGATGCCGATATGCCCAGGTTAAGCCGGGATGAGGTGCTGTTGCAGATACCAGGCATGAATGCTGACGCGCTGGATCTGATCGAGGAAAAGTTTCTGGAACAATGTGAAGAACTTCATTCTCTTGCCTCCTGTCTGTAACATTCTCCTACTCTATACCCAAATTTCATATGCCAAATCTATGTTATTGTCTGCCGCAGGCTTGACTGCAAGGCAGGAATGCCAGATAAAGGTACCCTGGTATTTGGCCGGACGGCATTGGTATCCAAGGTACTCATGGGCGTTGCAATAGGATGGTGAATAAGACAGGTTCATTTAAGTTGGTGGTGGCGATATCATCGCGCGCCCTGTTTGATCTGGACGAGTCTCATCGTGTGTTCGAATCAGAGGGGATAGACGCCTATTGTAAGTACCAGATAGATCATGAAGATGAGATTTTGCAGCCCGGGGTTGCCTTCCCTCTGGTAAAAAAGCTGTTGGCAATGAACAAGCTATTTGCCGGAGAAGCGGTTGTCGAGGTGATACTGCTCTCCAGAAATAGTGCGGATACCGGGCTACGCATTTTTAACTCCATCGATTACCATGGTCTGGCAATATCCAGGGCGGCATTCAGCGGCGGATCCAATCCTTATGAGTATATATCGGCTATGGGTGCGCACCTGTTTCTTTCATCAGATCATAATGATGTGCGTAACGCCTTGGAGTCGGGTATAGCGGCGGCTACCATATTGCCATCAAATACAAGTGGGACAGATAAGTTGTCGGATCAACTGAGAATAGCCTTTGATGGTGATGCAGTTATTTTTTCAGATGAGGCCGAGAAGATCTTTAAGACACAAGGATTGGAGGCATTCACCGTTAGTGAAAAGGCCGCGGCCCGCAAGCCATTATCCGGTGGGCCTTTTAAGGTGTTGCTATCCGCTTTGCATGAGCTGCAAAAGGCGGCTCCACCGGAATCCTCTCCAATAAGGACGGCGTTGGTTACCGCCAGGGCGGCACCTGCGCATGAGCGTGTTATACGTACTCTCAGGGCCTGGGATATTCGAATTGACGAGGCCTTCTTCCTGGGCGGTATGAATAAGAGTGAATTTTTACGTTCATTTAATGCCGATATCTTCTTTGATGATCAGACAGGGCATTGTGAATCTGCCAGACAACATGTTCCGACAGGGCATGTACCTCACGGTGTTGCCAACATTAAGTAGGGCTTGGTGAATCGTAAGTTATGGTTTCAGAAGGCTTTTGCATGAAGTAACCTTGGATGTAGTTGACCCCTACAGTCCAAAGAACTGCCAGACTGTTAGCATCCTCTACGCCCATGGCTATGGTCTTTATATTGAAGTTCTGTACAGACTTATTTATGTCTCCAAGTGTATTCTGTTTATCCTCATTTTGGCACAGTCCGTTTGTCAACGACTGATCTAGTTTCACATAGTCAATCGGCATATGCTTCAACAGGAGCTCGTTCTTGGGGGTAAGGCCGAACTTGTCCACGGCAATTTGGCAGCGTATTTTCTTGAGACCCTCAATGAGTTTCTTTGCGTCCTGGGTGTGCGCTCTGATGTTTTCTTCGTGAAATTGAAAGATTATCCAGGCCCCTTTTGCATCTGAATCACGCAGGCAATCACATATCCATAGCAGTAAAGATTCATCCTGTAGGCCTGATTCGGAAATACTGATAAAGAATTTTGTTTTATGGCCCTGAGATCTCTGATTCGCCAATTCCTTAATAGCGTATTTAATAACCCAGCGGTCGATCTTTGACATTAGATCAAGTTGTTCGGCGCGAGGAATAAATTCTCCTGGCAGTATGTCATCATTTCCTTCATCTATGATTCTGGTTAAAACCGCATAATGTTCTCTGGTATCGCCCTGAAGGCTTACAATTGGTTGGTACACGACCCGGAACTGATCATTGTCCAGGGCATTTTGAATGAGGTGGTCAATCTTGGAGTGGTCACTCTTTACCTTTGAGTCCTTCTCTACATATTGTTCAGAGATCTCGGAGTCAAGATTCTTGTCTCCGAAATGTTGCTGCATCTCATCTTCGTTGTATGAAAGAAATAAATTCCCGCCCTCTTCGCGCGCGGTCTCGCAAGCATTGTATGCCTGATTTATAAGCTCCTGACTGGATTTGTTTTCAGAGGACAGGTAGCTGATGCCGATACTGCATGTAAGATCAACATCATTGTCTCCAATCTCCAACTCATTCTTTTCAATAGTTGAACGGACCATTTCCGCAAAAGGCTCGGCTTCCAGTAGTTTTGATTTTTTGCTCAGAATGGCGAAGGTGTGATCTCCAAATCTGGACAAAATATCTCCTTCGTCAATCATGTCCTTTAGTATTAAGGCGACATTTTTTAGTAGTTTGTCGCTGTTGATTACTCCTACTTCAGATCTTAGTTTTTGAAAGCCGTCTATTTGAATGTATAGGAGAGAGTGGTCAAGTCTTGTATTGTCCTCGCCAGATGTGATTGCATCCAGCTTTTCCATTAGATAGCGTCTGTTGAAGAGCCCGGTTTGGGTGTCCTGATTTGCCAGTAGCTGAATCTTTTCCTCAAGTTCGTTATCGAGAGATTGGTCACGGATTATTATCTGAGTGCATGGTTCACCATCTACACTTGCCGGTGAGAATTCCAGTTGGGCCTGAAAGATCTTTTCGTCGCTGCTCTGGCACTTCGTGTCAAGTGTTGTGTTGCCGCTGTCATTGTTTAACGAGCGTAGAAAATCTTTGAATTTTTTTTGTTCATCGGGCGCCACCATATCCATGATTGGAAGCCCCTCAATATCATCCATTTCGACATAACCAAACATATCCAGATATGCCTTGTTGGCATTTATGTACATTCCCTCATGGACATAGGCAATTGCGTCCCTGGAGCTTTCCACGAGGATGTTGCAGCGCTGTTCGGACTCATCTAGCCTTTTTTTAATCTGATCAAGTTCCCTTCTTGTATGCAGATCTGAAAGTTCTCTGGATACCACGATTTGCAGATGATCCATATCGTCTTTGGATACAACATCGCGAGCTCCTGCTCGCATCGCTTCCAGGAGTGGTTCCGGGTCCTGATCATCTGGATAGATAATGATCACAGGAGTGCCTGGGAGCCTGCTGTTGCAGATTGACATTGCGTGTGTTGGAGAGATGTTAGCTGTGCCACTGGTGTACAGGATCATATCGACCTTGTTCTGGTCCATGGCCTCAATCAACTTGTCCTCTCTGGATACGCGGTTAGAGTGTACGGCTATCCCGCTATTGCGCAGGGTGTTTACGTACGCTTCAGCATCGTTTGGGGATTCATCTACTATGAGGAGGTCAACGCTCTTTTCGTGGCGCAGCTGATTATCCATTTATCTAATACCTAATGTGACGTTATCTTTTAATTATAAAACAATCTGTTACAGCGTATTGAGAACCAGATTTTATTGCAATGAAGTAATGTTTCAAACATTTAGGGCATATTACGATAGTTTTCTTAAGAGAACCTGTTTTGGTGTTTGATCCGGTAGACATCGATAGTTAAGTTGTCTGGCTAGGGGTTATTGCCCTCATCCATGTATTCGACCTCATATTGGCTGAATGTTCCTGTCGATTCAAGTAGCCTGACCAGTTTTGCCGGCCTCTTTCTGTCAGTTGATTCTATTTCGACTGCTGTGCCGGCATGGATATTCATGATGGGTAGGAGAAGAGAATTCGGTCGACCTGATGCGGAATTTTTTGGTATGGCCAAACAGTTTTGTGTGGTGTTGGCATGCCTGTCGTTGGTGGCTATATGAACTGTGACGGCATCGGTGGTCGGAGACAGAATTTCAAATCCAAGCTGCAGTCCGAGCTCAGGTAGTTGCTTAAGCCAGCGAACGATGCCAATGCTAAACTGGGATTTGTCACTGGCAGACTGGATTCCAACCAATTCTCCAACCTTGATCTTAGGTGCGTCATCGCCCGTCCAGTTGATGCAGTAACCTCCTGCGCTCTCATTTAGTGTTTTGCATGAAAATGTTTCGTTCTTCTCAAGTCGATTCTGTCTGGTCCAGGCCGGGGCGCCATCATCTTCGATGTAGAACCTTGGCGTCTGTTGCGGAGCAGAGACTATTTCATCTACCGGATGGTCCAAAGGCACTATCTGGATACTGTCATCCTCTGCAGAAAAATAGCTGTTGAGGAAGGATGAGTCGTTTAGCTCGTTTTCCTCCTCTAAATCGCCTGCATTCTTATCTTGAGCGTGTCCTTGCTGTTTGCTGATATTTGCGGTTATTAGTGAGTGTATTTCAGATATGCCAACCGCAGTATCCAGTTTGAAATTTAGATTGGTTCTGATGAATCCTCGCTGGGGTTCGTAGGTAAGAGATTTGATCATCTTGCGCAGCAATGGCGCTATTATTTGCATCTCTTTGGTAAATATGGAGCCCTTGCCATGGGTCGTATATATTGATTTTAGCTCTGTTCGTAGGTGCTGTACCAGATTGGCCACGTCTAGGTTGTAACAAAAAGTGCCTGGGTTATCCTTCTGCATCGATATATGGATGGGTGGGATATCGTCTTCCGCATCTATGAAAAACTGCGCATCGGTTCCCTTCTCGGATTGTGTATCCAATATGTGAATATACCTGGCCCATTCAGGTAGTTTTTCAAAAAGGGTCTCAATCTCTTTTTGGCGTAAACCGTATGGAGATGCCAGCGCCAGCAACAGGGCATTTTGATATATTTCTTTAATGGTGGATGCCGTATCCTGGAAGTCACGTCCCTGTTTTATGCGAACGTCTGCCACGTTGTTTTGCTCTGCAAACAGATATAGTTGGTGTATCTCTTTCCAGGTGTTGCCTGGATATGGGTTGTATACGATTACAGAGTAGTATAGGACCATCGAGAGATAGTGTATGGCCTGGTGCAGGGCAACAATCACAAGCTTTTGATCGTATTTTTCATCCTGTCCGCTGGCCATGCCCTCTATTATGATCTTGTATGAATTAGCCAGCTCCATATGCAGTTCGCGGCAGAGAACTACCACTTTTTGGTTTTTTGCGGCAAGCGGGATGGGGGCATCCAGGTAATATTTTCTGAGATTGGACACAATATGTCTGACGACCGGACGGAACATATTGGCCAGCTTTAGGCGCCTGCGGTTGCTTATCCCAATACGATTTAGTTCTACCAGGGCCTTAAATGTCTGTTTTGATGTCTCTCCGGTATTGGTGATCGGCAGATTGGATATCCAGGCCTCAACCTCCTCCACATTAAGAAAGAATGAATCATTAGGGGCAGGCGCCCTCTCAGGTAACATGAGCTTGAGAGGAGAGGTATTCTTCATAATCCTTATTTGGCCGCTCAGTTCTGTGTATTGATAGATTTATACATCTCAATGCCTCTAATTACCATTAATTACCTGAATAATCCGATAGTTGGTATGTCGGGGCGGATATTTTGTCGCTGGCGCTTCCAATCGTCATGATAGTAATAACTTTGATTTTGCTCCAGTTTTTTCATAAACCAGCCTAGGGACCAGATAGCCCGGCAGGATGTTTTGCAGTTGCCTGTGGAGAGATAGAGCCCTGGTTGTTGCAACAGCGAAATGAGCGGCTCCGTCCACTCTGTCCAACATATGCAGATAGTAGGGCAATACTCCAAAGGAGAATAGTTTCTCGCTTAACGCCTTGAGTGCATCTGGATTGTCATTTATCTCTCGTAACAGAACAGATTGATTAAGGATGGTGATCCCGTTCTCTGTCAGTGTGTTTAGCGCCTGTTGTACATGGTGGTTCAGTTCATTGGCGTGATTGCAATGTGTTACCAAGACAACCTTTAACCGGCTGGAGGTAATGGTGGCAGCGGTTTCCTGATCTATCCTTTCCGGCAGGATTATTGGCATACGGCTGTGTATGCGCAGACGTTGCAGATGCTCGATCCGTTCCAGCCGGTCGATCATGGCCTGCAGGTACGGATTGCTCAGCATTAGTGGATCGCCTCCGCTGAGAATAACCTCGGTTATCTCGTTATCGTCGTGTAGGCTGGCAATGGCCTGGTCCAGGTTGACGCCGCATGCCATGGATTCGGAGTAGGGGAAGTGGCGCCGGAAACAGTAGCGGCAGTGAATTGGGCAGGCCGCGGTGGCGACCAGCAGGACCCGGCCACTATATTTGTGCAGAACCCCGGGGGCGATAGTGGCAGCAGCCTCTCCCAACGGGTCCAGGCAGTAGCCCTCCGTGGTGTTGTCCTCGTCCTCCATGGGCAGGACCTGGAGCAACAGGGGGTCCTTTGGGTTGCCCCTCTCCATCCTGTCGGCAAACCCACGCGGCACCAACATGGGGAAATCCGTATCTGTGGTCCTCAAGCCCATGTCCTGTGGCTCTATCTCGAGATATTGCATCAGATCTTCCGGGCTTCTGAAGGTGTCTGCGAGTGACTGGTGCCAAGATGGTGCCGTTCGGGTTACTATACGCAGATTCGATTCGTTGCTTTTTGAGGATGACATGGCGATTTACAGTACCAATGAGTTCAAAGGCGGTCTCAAGATCATGCTTGACGGGGATCCCTGCTCAATAATTGAAAATGAATTTGTAAAACCCGGCAAGGGCCAGGCGTTCAACCGGGTAAAGATACGTAATCTGAAGACCGGGCGGGTAATAGAACGCACCTTTAAATCGGGAGAGACGGTGGAATCTGCCGATGTCCTCGAGGTGGATATGCAATATCTCTACAACGACGGTGAATTCTGGCATTTTATGCACCCGGAGACCTTTGAGCAAACCACGGCGGATGCCAGCGCGATCGGTGAAAGCACCAAATGGCTCAAGGAGCAGGATATCTGTACCGTCACCCTGTGGAACGGGACCCCGATCATCGTGGAACCACCCAATTTTGTTATTCTAAGCATCACCGACACCGATCCCGGTCTCAAGGGCGACACCTCCGGCAGCGGCGGTAAACCGGCAACCCTGGAGACCGGCGCAGTGGTGCGTATTCCGCTGTTTGTGCAGATCGGAGAGGCCATCAAGGTGGATACCCGCTCCGGTGAATATGTATCCCGCGTCAAAGAGTGAAATCATAGCCTGGATATTTCATGAGGGCGGCGCTATTGATCTTCGTCCCCCCCATGGATTATCCGGGCTCGCGGCGTGACTGAGCAACCAACCTGGGCCCCTGCGGCCAGCAGGGAGATGCTGGAGGCGCGGGCCGGACTGCTTGCCGCTATCCGCGCATTTTTCCAGGGCAAGGGGGTGATGGAGGTGGAGACCCCTGTATGCTCCACATCTGCGACCACCGATCCAGCCCTGGAGAGCCTCGCCACCTGCTTCACCGGTCCGGGCGCGGCTCAGGGCAAGGAACTATATCTGCATACCTCCCCTGAATTCCCCATGAAGCGTCTGCTGGCGGCCGGAAGCGGACCGATCTATCAGATCTGCAAGGTGTTCCGTGATGGAGAGTTGGGGCGATGGCATAATCCTGAGTTCACCCTGTTGGAGTGGTACCGCCCAGGTTTTGATCAGCACCGTCTCATGGATGAGGTGGCCGAATTGATCAACGGAGTACTGCCGGGGCCATTGCCGGTGGAGAGGATAGGCTACAGGGAGCTGTTTCTGAACCATCTGGATCTGGATCCGCATATAGCCACCGCCGATCAATTGCGTGACCATGCCAGACGCCAGGGGGTTCCAGGGGCGGAGACCCTGGAGCTGGCGGACAGGGATGGCTGGCTGGACCTGTTGCTTACCCACTGTATCGAGCCGCACCTGGGCAATGGTTGTATCTGTTTTGTGTTTGACTATCCTGCCACCCAGGCCTCCCTGGCCAGGATCAGGCAGGGGACACCTCCCCTGGCCGAGAGGTTCGAACTCTATATGGATGGTATGGAGCTGGCCAACGGGTTTCACGAGTTGACGGACGGCAGTGAGCAGAGAAGGCGTTTCGAGGCCGATCTGGAACGACGGCGGGAAATGGGGATCAAACAGGTACCCATGGATGAAAGATTCCTGGCCGCATTGAAACTGGGGATTCCTGCCTGTTCCGGGGTGGCCCTGGGGGTTGACCGCCTTCTGATGCGACTGACCGGCGCTACACACATCCGGGATGTGCTTGCCTTCCCCCTGGACAGGGCTTAGAGATAGCGGTTTTATTTTATTGTGGAATATTGATATGAGCGAAATAAGCGAGACCAGACCTGAAGAGCACCATGTGGCCGTGCTCGGGGCCAGCCCCAAGCCAGCACGCTACTCCAACCAGGCCGTGCGTCTACTATTGGATCATGGCTATAGTGTGACCCCGGTGCATCCTAACTTCGAGCAGATAGAGGGCCTGCAGGTTGCCGCCACCCTGAGCGATATTGAGCGTCCGGTTGATACCCTGTCTCTGTATGTGGGGCCGGAGCGGATAACGCCGATGATCGAAGAGATCATAGGACTCAGGCCGGGACGTGTCATCTGCAATCCGGGCACAGAGTCGAAAGAACTTCAGGACAGGCTGGATGCCGAGGGCATCCCCTGGCTCGAGGCCTGCACCCTGGTCATGTTGCGTCTGGGGGTGTTCCTGGAACCACAGGATGCTGAGACATCCTGAACCGCTGGCGTCAGCTCACTTCTCCTTTTTCGGATATATGTCTGGCACGAATGTCTGATCTGTGATGGGTGGGCGCACATATCCGGAGCTGTCCTCACGATGTGGAAGCACGATCGGTTCCGGGGTCAGGTCCTCATAGGGGATCATGCTCAGCAGGTGGGCGATGCAGTTCAGGCGCGCGTGCTTCTTGATGTCAGATTCGACCACATACCAGGGGGCCTGTTTAATATCCGTATGGGCGAACATCCTGTCCTTGGCCTTGGAGTATTCGATCCAGCGCGATCTGGATTCCAGATCCATCGGGCTTAGTTTCCAGCGCTTATGCGGCTCTTCCAGTCTGCTCTGAAAACGTCGTTCCTGTTCCTCGTCCGAGACGGAAAACCAGTACTTGAGCAGGATGATCCCGGAGCGGACCAGCATCCTCTCGAACTCGGGACAGGAGCGCAGAAACTCGTTGTACTCGTCCTCGGTACAGAAGCCCATCACCCTCTCTACACCGGCGCGGTTGTACCAGCTGCGGTCAAACAGGACCATCTCTCCCTCAGCCGGCAGGTGTGGCACGTAACGTTGGAAATACCACTGGGTCTTTTCTCTTTCTGTAGGTGCGGGCAGGGCGACGACCCGACAGATCCTGGGGTTGAGATGCTGGGTGATGCGTTTGATCACACCGCCTTTGCCGGCGGCGTCGCGTCCTTCAAAGATGACCACCACCTTGAGACCGGCGTGTTTTATCCACTCTTGCAGCTTGACCAGTTCCAGTTGCAGTTTAAACAGCTCTTTCTCATAGACACTGTTTTTGATCTTCCTGATCTTAGAGTCTGCAGGTTTGTCTTTTTTCTGCTTGTCAGAGTTAGACATGCTGTTCTCCTGCGATACCGGTCCGCGTATCACTTCTTATTAGTGGAATAACGTAACTATAAAAATATAGTCTGTTTATTCGGACTTGTCTTTTTTAACTCCCGATATGCAACAGCTACTGCGTTCAGGCTCAGGGATATCATCCTTGATGCGACAGTGGGCCTTGGCATTGATGATGCCGGGCTTTACATAGGTCCAGGCCACACACCCCGTGTTTGCGTTGCAGGCATCGCTACAGAGTTTAGGTTGGGGCTTGTCCAGGGGGAAACTGTTTATGTCCGAACCTGGGCGGTCGGTATTCAGTTCCATTATGGGTCTGTTTGCATCATGTGTCTGTGTGCCGGTGCAGGCGGATAGAGTAAACAGGAGGGTAATTATCGTTGCTGCGATAAATCTTGAGTGAAGCATAAATAGAAGGTTCCTTTACCGTTTTAATGCCATTGTTGGTTTCGATCTTAGTATATTTACTCTTTTGTTCTCAACCTGCGTCTCTGTACCAAACCGATCAAGATGGCGCATAGGATTGGCGGCAGGACAAACCACTCTTTAGCCGGTTGGGACTGGTAGAGCGGGAAGAGCTGGTCACGCCACAGATCCGGGCGGAACATGGAGAAGGATGCAAGAAGGAGTAGCACAGTCTCCCACCAGCGGTTTCTGGTCATAAACCAACCTTGAGTGGCGGCGGCGAACATGAACATCGCGGCCAGGCCGGTCAGGGCGACCAGGATGAACTGGCCAACGCCATCCACGCCTATCAGCAGCAGCTCGTTATTGAAGATGAACATGAATGGTAGGATGGCGGTGCGGATGTCATACATGAACGACTGGATGCCGGTCTTGATCGGATCCGCCCCCGATATCCCGGACGCGGCATAGGCCGCCAGCCCCACCGGCGGAGTATCATCGGCCAGGATACCGAAATAGAACACGAACAGATGTACCGCCACCAGCGGTATCTCAATCCCGTGGGCCGATGAGAATTGCACTATCACCGGCGCCATCAGGGTGGAGACCACGATGTAGTTGGCGGTGGTAGGTAGCCCCATCCCCAGCACCATGCAGATCAGGGCCGTGAGCAGGAACATCATGATCACCGAGCCGAATGCGAGTGTCTCTATCAATTCCCCCAGGACCTGTCCGATACCGGTGAGGCTCACCGTGCCCACCACGATACCCGCGGTGGCAGTGGCCACACCGATCCCGATCATGTTGCGTGCGCCGTTCTCCAGGCTGAGGACGAGATCCCGCATCCCCCGTCTCCAGGCGCCGTTATCCCGCCGTCCGGAGAAGAGGCTGCGCAGGGGTCTCTGAGTGAGGAGGATCACTACCATCAACATGCTGGCGTAGAACACGGAGAGGGCGGGGGAGAGGCGCAACACCATCAGGCACCAGACCAGTACCACGATCGGTAGCAGGAAATGCACCCCGCCCCGCAGGGCCTGGGTGGCCGTTGGGATATGTTCTGGATCAAACCCGTCCGGTAGGGGGCGATGGGCCTCCCAGGCCAGGAGTCCGATATAGGTGAGAGCGATGAGGGCGCCGTTGATATAGAGCGACAGGGTGCCGAATAGGCTGGCCGTCATCTGCAACAACTGCCAGATCAAAAATACACAGATGACAATCCCCGATAACCCCAGTCCCCAGCGCAAGATGCGTATCTTGAGAGGCGCCAGGTCCGGTCGTTGCAACCCCTGCATGTCGGCCTTCATGGCCTCCAGGTGGACCAGATAGATCAGGGTGATGTAGCTGAGCAGCGCCGGCAGAAAGGCGTGCTTGATCACCTCCACATAGGAGATATTCAGGTACTCCACCATCAGGAAGGCCGCGGCCCCCATCACCGGCGGCATGATCTGCCCGTTGGTGGATGCCGCCACCTCGATGGCGCCGGCCCGGTAGTCAGGAAAACCCACCTTCTTCATCAGTGGGATGGTAAAGGTGCCGGTAGTTACCACGTTGGCGATGGAGGAGCCGGAGATCATACCGGTGAGACCGGAGGCCAGGATCCCGGCCTTGGCTGGTCCGCCCCGCATATGTCCCACCAGGGAGAAGGCGACCCGGATGAAGTAGGCGCCACCCCCGGCCTGTTCCAACATGCTGCCGAACAGTACGAACAGGAAAACAAAACCGGCGGATACCCCCACCGGGACACCGAAGACTCCTTCGGTAGTCAGCCATTGATGGGATGCCACCCGCTCCAGAGATGCCCCCTTGTGGGCCAGTATCTCCGGCAGCCAGGGACCGGCGAAGGTGTAGAACAAAAACAGGGAGGCGATGATGGTGAGGGGCCAGCCCAGGGCGCGGCGCGTGGCCTCCAGCAGCAGTATGACGCCGACGCAGGAGATGATCACATCGAGTGGGGTGGGGGAGCCGGAGCGCGCCGCCAGTGCGTCATAAAATATGAATAGATAGAGTACGGACAGCGCCGCCCCCAGGGCCAATATCCAGTCCCAGGTCGGGATCCTGTGACTGACCACATCGCGATGCCGGGGGAAGGATAGATAGGCCAGAAACATGGCCAGGGCCAGATGTATGTAACGGGTCTCGGCGTTATTAAATACGCCGAACCCGATGCTGTAGGAGATGGGTGCCGCCACCCACAACTGGAACAGCGACCAGAACAGCGCAGCGGACAGCAGGATCTTTCTGGCCAGGCCCTCTGGCCGTCTGCCGCCATGCTCGGCGGTCTCGACGGCTTCAGTTATCGACTGGCGGTCGTTACCCATGCCGGGAAGGTTTAATATGGCGTCTTCTTGCTTGGCGTGTACACCAGTCGCACATTGGTAGCCATGTATCCATCCTCTTTCTGTTCGCTCTCCTTCAGATAGAACTCCAGGATGGTCTCCCGGTTCATCAGGGCGTCCACATCCACATCCTCTGCCAGTTCATTGGCGTGACAGAAGGCGCTCTCATAGGGCGAGTTGGGATCCCTGGGATCGGTGATCCAGAGATTGGGTGATATCTCACGTATGTAGCGCAGGAAGCCGTAGCCCTTGTCAGGAAACCACTTGGTACAGACACCCCGTACACAGGAATCGGGTTTGCCCCACTCGTTGCGTTGCTCATGGGAGAAGGGGAGCAGATCCGGTACCAGAAAACCGCGATAAAATGCGTCCACCTGGCGTTGCAGCTGTTTGGATACGTTCTCGAACCCCAGCAGTTCCACGCGACAACCGCGGTTTTGCAGCGCAGTGACCACCTGGAGAAAATCTCCGTCACCGGTCACCAGCAGTACCAGATCAAGGTTCTCCACCTGCAGCATGGCATCCACCGCCAGTTCCAGGTCGGCATTGGCCTTGGTGGTTACGTTACCCACGTCGTCCACAAAGCGGCGGACCGGTTTTACGATGACCTTCCAGCCGTAATCCCGCACCATCTGCTGGTATACATTGGATTTCTTGGCGTATTCCGGATCCTCCTTGGCCCTCTCATGATCATACGCCAGATAGGTATTTAACCGGAGCAAGGTGCCTCTGTTGCGTGCTGCAAAGCGTCTTAAAATATCGTAGCGCAGCTGGTATCCACCATTAAATTTAATATTTTCCGCGTCAACATAGACGCCCACCTTCAGCGATGTATTCAATAAGATCTCCAGCGATATCAATTAATAGATAGTAGATTAACATCTGAAAACAGCCTTAAAGTACATCATATCTTGTCATGGGCACAATAAAAAAGGCGGATCCGGGGATCCGCCTTGGTGGTCCTGTCTGTGGTTATTTGTTTGCCCGATTCTCGATCAGGTCATCCACCACCGTAGGGTCGGCCAGGGTGGATGTGTCGCCCAGGCTGTCTATCTCATTGGCAGCCACCTTGCGCAGGATGCGACGCATGATCTTGCCGGACCTGGTCTTGGGGAGACCGGGCGCCCACTGGATGATGTTGACCTTGGCGATGGGGCCGATCTCCGTACGCACCAGTTGTACCAGTTCATCCTTCAGCTCATCTACATACTCCTCGCCGGACATAAGGGTGACATAGGCATAGATGCCCTGGCCGGTGATCTCGTGTGGATAGCCCACCACTGCGGCCTCGGCCACCTTGGGATGCAGCACCAGGGCCGACTCGATCTCGGCGGTACCCAGGCGGTGTCCGGAGACGTTGAGCACGTCGTCCACACGACCGGTGATCCAGTAGTAGCCGTCCGCATCACGCTTGGCGCCGTCGCCGGTGAAGTAGTAGCCGGGATACATCTGGAAATAGGTCTCGTAGAAGCGGTGGTGATCGCCGTAGACGGTACGCATCTGGGACGGCCAGGGGCGCTTGATGGCCAGGTTGCCGGATGCCGGGTTTCCCTCGATCTCGTTGCCCTGGTCATCTAGTAGCACCGGTTCTACGCCGAAGAACGGGTTGGTGGCCGATCCCGGTTTCAGCGGGGTGGCACCAGGCAGAGGGGTCAGCATGTGGGCGCCGGTCTCGGTCTGCCACCAGGTATCCACGATGGGGCAACGCTCATCGCCCACCACGCGGTTGTACCACTCCCAGGCCTCAGGGTTGATGGGCTCGCCCACGGTACCCAGCAGACGAATGGATTTGCGGCTGGTCTTCTTCACCATGTCTTCGCCGCAGGCCATCAGGGCGCGGATGGCGGTGGGGGCGGTGTAGAAGCTGGCCACGTTGTGTTTGTCGCACACCTGCCAGAAGCGGCTGGCGTCCGGGTAGGTCGGCACACCCTCGAACATCAGGCTGATGGCGCCGTTGGTGAGCGGCCCGTAGACGATGTAGCTGTGACCGGTGACCCAGCCGATGTCGGCGGTGCACCAGAACACCTCGCCGTCTTTATAGTCGAAAACCAGCTTGTGGGTCATGGCCGCCTGCAGCAGGTAGCCGCCGGTGGTGTGCAACACACCCTTGGGCTTGCCGGTGGAACCGGAGGTGTAGAGGATGAACAGCGGATCTTCCGCATCCATCTCTTCCGGTTCGCATACCGGATCGGCCGCTTCCAGGGCCTCGTGATACCATACATCGCGCTCGTCGTTCCAATTTATCTCACCGCCGCCGCGCTTGACCACGAAGTTGGTGTGGACATGGGGACACTGTTCCAGAGCGGCGTCTGCGTTTTGTTTCAGGGGCAGGGCCTTGCCGGTACGGATGGACTGGTCGGCGGTGATCAGGCATTCGCAGTCGGAGTCTAGGATACGGCTGGCCAGGGCGTCGGGGGAGAAGGCGCTGAAGACGATGGAGTGGATGGCGCCGATGCGGGTACAGGCCAGCATGGCCACCACAGCCTCCGGGATCATGGGCATGTAGATGGAGACGCGATCACCCTTTTTGACGCCGCGATTCTTGAGTGCGTTGGCGAACCTGTTGACATCGGCGTGCAGCTCCTTGTAGGTGACATCCCTGCTCTCTTCCGGGTTGTCTCCCTCCCACAGGATGGCAGTCTGATCGCCACGGGTCTCCAGGTGGCGGTCCAGGCAGTTGTAGGAGACATTCAGCTTGCCGCCCTTGAACCATTCGATATGCAGATCCTCTTTATCGAAGCTCCAGTCTGTGACCTGGTCCCATGGTTTGAACCAGGTTAGATACTCTTTCGCCTGCTCTCCCCAGAATCCTTCTGGGTCGTCGATGGAGCGCCGGTACATCTCTTCATATTGGTCTTTGGTTATATTGGCTTGGGCCGCAAAATCTGCGGGTACTGGATAGACTTTATCTTCAGACATTTTGTGCCTCCTAAAACGGTATTTTCTTTAGTCTATTTATACGGCATGCGCCGTGTATATCCTATATGGCAGGTGTCTAACCGCCACTCACTTTAAAATAATTTAAGTTGATCCAACCTAGCATATTCATCAAGGTTTAACGCTTCGTTATATCAATTGTTACTAGATGTATGCTCAATACTCATGCCCTGTATGTTGTCATGCAGCTACAGATCACATCTGCCTCTACTGCAACTGCCGCTGGCGCAACCACAATAGCGGTTGACCACAAAAAATGCCGGCAACATAAGAGGGAACAGGGATAGCCAGAGCCAGTCTATCCCGCCCTTGAAACTCTCCGGCTGCAGCATCCAGATGGTGAATGCCAGACCGGAGTTGTAAAACAGGATGGCGAACACTGTCCAATAGATGGGTTTTGCCGCCGGGTGTGTCAGTAGTTCACGCATATCTTATCCATCTCAAAACAGGTGTGCGGTAAATTCATCCTGGAGCGAATCCTGAAAACGTTTTACCGCCCGCATCGCCATGCGCAACGTCCCCCTGGTCTGTGGGGTCAGTTCCTCCGGATTTACGGATTTATCCAGCTTTTCGCCCTTTTCGGTCTGTTCGATCTGGTGAGTGAGCAGCATATCCAGCAGCTCCTCATAGGCCTCACTGACCGATACCCGCATATCGTTGGATAGCTTGCCGATGCGTGACAGGGCGGTGAGACGGTCGGTGGTGTTCTGCACCGCCACCCCCTGCTGCAGGGCGAATATCCTGGCGGCATCGGCGATGATGCGTAGGCCGTTGCGTTTGATGTCTATCACCTCCACCGTCTTGCCCTCGTCCGAGCCGGAGGCGATGGTCTTGGTGGTGATGAGGCGGTTGAACATGCCGATGGCCGGTGTCCCTTCCGCATCGTGTTCCACCATCATCTGCAGTAGTTTCGGGTTGCGTTTGATCTCCCGGAATATGTGGTGGCGCAGCTCCGAGGTCAGCTGATCGTCGCCGTACAGGGTGTCAAAGTCGAAGAAGATATTGGACCAGCGCGCACCCTTTTCGCTGGGTTGCTCGATGATGCGGGTGATCTGCTGTTTCCACTGGGCCAGGGTCTTCTGGTACATGGGATTTCTGGCCATGATATCGCCTGGGCAGAGAAAGTATCCCACCTTGTCCAGATCCTTGTTCATGCGCTTGCAGAACTGGTCGAACCACTCCTTGGCCTGTTCGGTCTCAGAGTGCGGGCCGTCCTCTATGATGATGCCGTTGTCCTGGTCCGGGTCCAGCATCATCTCCTTGCGCCCGCCTGAACCCATGACGAGGATGGCGAATCTGCAGGGCGCTTTGCCATAACCCTTCGTCTCCATCCACTCCAGTGTCAGTTCTATGGTGCGGCGCTGCAGGGCCAGGTGGGTGTCGCTCAGATAGCGTACCGCGGCACTGGGGCGATGATGTTCATCCTGTGCGTCTGCCGCCGTCTCCTTCATCAGGCCGAAAAATGTGGCTAGCTCCTTGATGCTCACTGCCTGAGGGATCTGGGTCATCAGGGCGCTCGGTCTGGAGATCAGGCGGCGCATGATGTCGGTGACGGACACTATGCCGATCGGCAGTCCACGCTCCTGGATGATCATCTGCTTTTCGTTGGTCTGGCGCTGGATCTCTTCCGCCTCCCAGATCGGGGTGTCGGGGTCCAGGGCGACGGCGGGCCTGCATGCGGTATTCAGGATAGGATCATTGGCCCTGGCCCCCTTTTCCAGCATGGCCTCGGCCAGACCGGGAAAGCTGACGGTGCCTATCATGTGTCCCTCGTCATCGACCACCACCAGGCTGCCGATCTTGCGGTTCTTCATGGTAAGAAAGGTATCGATCAGCGGTGTGGCCTGGCTGCAGGTGGCCACGGGTGATTTCATGATGCTGCTGATAGGTTGCGCCAGGATGCCGGATGTGATGCCGCGTTCCGGGCTGCGCTCCCGGAGCTTTTTTGCTATGACCCGGTTGAGGGCGTCGAACAGTGAGGGGTGATCCCTTTCCAGCAGATGGAAGTCGTCTGCGGACACCTCCAGCACGCGTACCGCCGTGATGGCGATGGCGGCAGAGGAGTAGGTGGCGTTGTCCAGATAGTTGGCCAGACCGATAAACTCTCCCGGGTTGATGGTGTCTTCCTGTCCGGTCTTGCGCCGCAGGCGCATGGTGCCCAGGTATGGGATGAAGATGGTATGGCGGTACTCGTCCCCTGGGCGAAACAGCACATCTCCCGGACCCAGTTTGTGTATCTTGGATTTGGCAATCAGCGCATGCAGCCCGGCGTGATCAGCATTGCTGAACGTAGGGGTGCCTGAGAGTATCTCGACAATGGATACTTCGCCTGTACCTTTGTCACTCACCTGTTGCCCTCTCTGTTGTTCATTTTAATTAAGATTGCCAGAGTATCGGTTGTTTCCGATGATAAAATGCTGTTTACTTAAACCAATCAATACTAGCCTGCTGGAGTGCCAATGATCGACTGGGTGTTTTTAATAATTACTGGCGCAGTCGCATACCATTCGCTGACTCACCGTAACGAAGACGGTGAAAACGATATCGGCCATATGCTGTTCGGTTCCATTGCGCTACTGTTTTTCATGCGCGTTCTCCTGGTCGATATCCTTAAGGTCTTTTAGCTTTACGCAATCAGTCCATCTTGTAGGGGCGCTGTTTGACGTCCTCATCCGGCACACTCAGGACCCTTTCTGATTCCGGTTTTGCCAGTTGCTCCCGCAGATATTTGGCCCGATCCGCAATGGTAGGCGGCTTCTCCGCCTGCCTTCTCAGGAATCTGGTCATCCATCCCGGTCCCTCTGCGGTCTCCGGCTCCAGTTGCATGGCCTTCTCATAGTCGCTGAGGGCACCGGCATAGTCGCCCATGCGGTCGCGCAGGATGCCGCGATTGGCGTAGGTAACACCGAAGTCCGGTTCCAGTCTTATGACGTAGTTATATAGATCCAGGGCCTCCTGGCTTCTGCCCATCTGCATCAGGGCCTGGGCCTTGCCCCGCAGGGCAAAGACATTGTCCGGGTTATCCTTGAGCTGGGATTCGTACTCCCTCAGCGCGTCCTCGTTTTGCCCGTCTTCCAGATACTTGGCCGCCGCCTGCACCGAGTGCGCTCCGGGGACGCTCTCCTGAAAAAAGCCATCGTAAAAGCTCCAGCCCACCCAGATGACGGTGATGGTTATGGCTATGCGTACCAGCGTTTTATAGAGTTTCTCATCCATTCGTGATCCCCAATAGTTGAATGTTGAAAAACCATGAGAATACGATCACCACCAGCACGGTGATAAATCTGGCCCGGCCCTTCTGCCCTTCGGTCTCTTCTGCGGAGAGTTCCCGTCCCTGTTTTCTTTGCAGACGCCTTACGCTCATGACCCAGATCAGCTTGTGGACCGGGAAATAGAGCATCAGTGCGAGCAGCGCAACGGAAAAATAAAAAAACAGTGTCATTGGATTTCCGGTAGTAAGTTATCAATTGTGAATGGCTAGTTTAAGATGATTACCGTTTCCTGGCCACTCAGAGCTGACAACTCAAACATTGCGGCAAAAAAAGGGGGAGGGCGGACCCTCCCCCTGCTTCACCTATAAGCTACTAAGGTGCATCTGTATCCATCTGGATATCACCGATATCCTCATGGAGTGCCTCAACCTCTTTGTTAGGCACGGTGGACAGTTCCATCTTGTAGGCCAGGAACCACATCATGGCTACGCCCAGGGCCCACCACAACAGCTGCCAGGTCCAGATGGACGGCATGCCGAACAGCCAGGTGCTGGAATCGGTTGGGTTACCGAAGATCCAGTTGCCGATAACGGCGCCAGGACCGATACCGAATATGAACCACACCAGGGTGATGATCCATGCTACCGGAACCAGACCCTTCTTCTCCGGAGAGAGAGTGGCGTGTTCACGCAGGAAGTTATGGAAGGTCATGCGGTGTTCCATGTCATCGTCGTTCTGGGTCATGGCGGATACGATAATGGCCAGTCCCAGGTTGAAGAAGATGCCCCAGCCTGCGGAGTGGATGGTCATAGGCCAACGACCCCAAGGCATGAGCTGAGCGCCGATACTCTCGGTAAAGGTTACCGCGATCAGACCGGCGATCAGGCCGATGGTGATGCCCTGACGGGTCAGGAACGGCCACCAGCAGACGGCGATCAGTGCCGGCCACATCTGGAAGCCGTAGGCCACGGCCAGACCACCCAGGAGTACCAGGGCGTCGGTAGCGGTGGTTGCAACAACCAGGGCTGCGAGAACGATGATGACAACGCCGATACGTCCCCAGAACTTCTGTTGGGCGTGGGTGGCGTTAGGCATCAGGTAACGCTTCAGCAGGTCGCGGGTCAACATACCACCGGCGGTGGACATGTAGGCCGCACCTGTTGACTGCATGGCAGCCAGGGCGCAGACGGAGAGCAGACCAACCAGCCATGGGGCGGAGTCGGCCATCAGGTGGATCAGCTGTGGAACCAGCATACCCTGCTTACCTTCTGACTCCATGATGTCCAAACCATTCAGACCGGCGGCCATGACGTTGTTCACCAGCTCAGGGTGTGCAGCCAGGAACTTGGTGTCGGCGCCCAGGAAGTGGGAACCGAGACCCTGCATGGCGGTGAACACCATCAGGATGAAGCCGATACCGAAGGAAGAGGCCCATACCTGCTGTGGAGCGAACGGGGCTGGGTTCTTGTTACCGTAGGCCCACATGGAGAAGGCCGGGGCGGACTGAATACCCATCAGGGCGAACATATAGCTCAGAACCATGATGCCGGTCCAGGCGCCACCAACCGGAGCACTGTCAGTACCCAGGCCAGCGCCAAACTGGATAACACCAGGGATGGCGATATATGCAGAGTAGCCATCAGGCGTGGTCTTGCCGAACATGGCCTGACCGTCCGGACCGATTGCCGTCAGGGCGGCGATACGCTCGTTCAGGGCACCGAAACCACCGACCGCGTTCATGGCGATGATGCCGATGACCACGATACCGGCGGCAAGCAGGATGGCCTGGGCCGAATCCACATAGGCCACGGCGCGCAGACCACCGGATGCCACGTAGATGATAACCACGATAGAGAGCAGCCACATACCGACCTCTACGCCCAGCATACCGTCAGTCAGTACGTTGAACAGGAAGCCTGAGGCGCGCAGCTGTACACCCAGATAAGGCACGGAGAAGATCAGCGCCACGACCACCACCAGGATACGGATGGCGTCAGACTTGAAGTAGTAAGACAGCATCTCGCCCGGGGTGATAAATCCGAAGCGTTTACCAATCATCCACTGGCGTTTCAGGAACAAAACACCGGTAAACGGGATGGTGATGGCGTAGAAGGACGCGTATGCGTACTGAAAGCCATCACGATAGATGAGACCCGGGTGACCCATGAAGGTCCAACCGGAAAATGAGGTCGCCGTCGCTGCGAGGATAAATACCCACAGTGAGATGGAACGACCGGCTACGAAGTAGTCGCTGGCGGTTCTGGCAGACAGTGCACCTTTGATACCCCAAAAGATACAGTATGACCAGTACAGCGCAACGAACACGAACAACCAGACTATTTTAGGGTCCATGTGTCGAGTTCCCCCTTGTTTAAGGTTTATTTTTGACGTATTGCCAGTTTACGTTTTAGCCGCCCATCTGTTTTTGCAGGGAGCACGGCCCAAACTTAAGAGACTATTAGCTAAATGTGTGCCAATTGTGGAATTGCTTACAAATCAGTGTGATGTATTTGTGGTGTGCTGTTTGGGTTATTGGGAGTGTTACTCAGGGTAACGCGGTTTGTGTAGAAAGGTAACACGGAGATTGGGGTCGGATAGCGGGAGGAGGGCTCGGTTGTGGTAAGGCGACCGGCCCCCCGATCCGCGATCCAGCCTATCGGTAATACTCTATCGATCCACGATCACAGGTACCGGAGTAATCGTGAGGGACCTCATTTTGATCTGAGAGGGCCTCGTTTACATCGTGCGGCTCACCCATGCAGGCGGTGTGATCCGCGCTGTCGATGGCCGGGCTGCCCTCCTTCAGGCCATGATAGGCGGTGATCTTGTAGTCCAGCGGCTGAAGTCCCGCATCCACCGGATTATTCTCCGTTCCCAAAATCTCGTTACTCGCCTCAGTGAACTCGCAATGATCCTTGTCGAGAATCCCGATGATATTGTGCCCTTCAGATTTCACCTTGCCGGCGCAATCGGCGGCGCCGTTACCATCGGCCAGATTATTAGCCACGATGCTGTTGCGAACGATGACCCCGCCCTTATCCGGGTGACCGAACAGGGCGCCTCCATCCCTGTCGACCTCATTGGAATTACGGTTGGAGATGTTTTCGGTGATGGTGACATTGCCGATATGCGCCCGGCCATTGGTCGTGCAGAGGGCCGAACCGTTCCCGTTGGCCATATTTCCGCTTATGGTGCTGTTGGCTATGAAGAAATCACCTTTGGTCTGCCGGATAGCGCCGCCGCACTGGTCGAAGATGTTGCCGGAGGCCTCATTCTTTACAAAGCTGCAGCGACTGATCAGCGGTTTCTTGCCCGAGAAGGAGGCATTTTCAATGGCGCCTCCCGCCAGGGCGTGATTCCCCTCAAGACGAATCATGTCCAGTGAGAGTTCCCCCTCATTGAAGATCGCGCCACCGGCGATTCCCGCGCTGTTGTTATTGAACCAGCCAAGTTGTGCGTGGATGATCCCGCTATTGGCGTTGTATATGGCGCCACCACGATCATCGGAGTGGTTATTCTCGATGAAGACACCTAGCAGTTCCGCCTTTCCATAATTATCCAATGCTGATCCTGGTTTTGGGCCGGAATTACCGCTCATCCAGCCCCCCAGCATCCGTAAGGAACCACTATTTGATATCGCCCGTTCATTACCGTTTAGGCTGGAGTCCCAAAGGGCTGCGCCGGCATCTTTGGCGATACCCAGGCCGACCCGGCAGTTACTGATGTCGACCTCATGCGTTACCAGTGTACCCCAGGGTTTTACTGAAAAGGCGATGAATTTCTTATTGGATTTGCATTTGACCTCGGTCCTGCTGCTGCTCGCCGTATTGACGGTGTTTATCGTGGCCACCTTCGAGATCCTGAGTTGACCATAGACCAATCCATAAGTACCTGCAGGTACGTCGATGGTGTATGCGTTGCCCGGACCGCCTTCACCTTCCTGGATGGCGGCACGCAACGTGCATCTTCCGTTCAGGTCCTTACAGACACCATCACCGGGGTGGGTGTCCGTATTGTCATCATAGGTATCGACCGTGAATGATGCGCTGGCCATCACGGGTAGTGACATAAGTAGTATGAAGTGCGGTATGCACGAGCGGGCTGTAGTGGTGTAACGACGAATCAATGACATTATAACCTCCTTTGTTGTTACGTCTGATTGATGGTGGGGTGGTTGAATGCGTGGTGCCGGTCACTCCTTATCTATTGCGGGGGATGCCAAACCTCTGGCGTCTCTCCCACAGGGTCTTGCGGCTGATGCCGAGGCTCTTGGCCAGCTCGGTCTCGGTCATACGGTCCTGATTTTCCAGTACGAACTGGCAGAAATACTCTTCGAGCGAGAGGTTCTGCAGGTTTTGGTCAGCCTCTCTCTGTTTGGGGTCGCCCTTGTGGTCTATGGCCAGGATATCCGCGGTTATCTCTCCCTGTTCACTCAGGATCGCGGCCCGTTCCATGGTGTTTTCCAGTTCCCGTACATTGCCCGGCCACTCGTATCTGCAGATGGCCTCAATGGCGTCCGGGGTAAGGGTGGCCGCAGGCTTGTTGAATTTTCTGCAGGCCTTGTGCAACAGGAATCTTGCCAGCTCCGGGATGTCATCTCCGCGTTCACGCAGAGGGGGGAGGTTCAGCTCCAATACCCGCAGCCGGAAATAGAGGTCGCTCCTGAATCTGCTCTCCTGCACCATCTGCTTCAGGTCCCTGTTGGTGGCTGAGATCAGCCTGACATCCACCCTGCGGGACTTTTCCGATCCGACCGGGCGTATCTCTCCGTTCTGCAACACCCGCAGCAGACGGGACTGGGCGGTGTCTGACAACTCGCCGATCTCGTCCAGAAACAGGGTGCCGGAGTCGGCGCTCTCCACCAGGCCGGTGCGGTCTGTATCCGCCCCGGTAAAGGCCCCCTTCTTGTGGCCGAACAGCTCGGACTCCAGGAGCGATTCTGGGATGGCGGCGCAGTTTACGGTGACGATGGGGGCGTTGCTGCGGTAGCTCTGTTCATGCAGGGCGCGGGCCACCAGCTCCTTGCCGGTGCCGGACTCGCCCAGGATCAGGACGGTAGAGTCGGTGGGCGCCACCTTGCTGATCTGTTTGAAGATGGCCTGCATCTTGGGGCATGTCCCCACCATCCCCTCTACCGGGTAACTCTTTTCCAGTTCTGATTTCAGGGCTACGTTCTGCCGTTCCAGTCTCTCCCTTTTCAGGGTGCGCTCCACCAGCAGCACCAGTTCATCGTGGTCGAATGGCTTGGCGATATAGTCGACGGCGCCCAGCTTCATGGCGTCCACCGCCGAGCGTACACTGGCGTAGCTGGTCATGATCAGTACCGGGACATCCTGCACCTTTTTTAATACGTCCGTCCCCGGTGCGCCCGGTAGCCGTACATCGGTGATGATCAGGCGGAATCCGTTCAGGTCGTGGTTTGATTCGGCATCTTCCAGCGATTCAGCCGTATCGACCCTATAGCCGTGCCTCTCCAGCAGGCGTTGCACGGCCTGGCGAATTACCTCTTCATCTTCGATTATCAGTATGTTGTCCATCTTGGGTTACTGTCTGGGTATGTCGTTCGTATTTGGGTTAGCTGCCTGGGGCAGGTGTATCTCCACGCAGGTTCCGATGTCCGGCTCTGAGTCCACAATGATCCTGCCGTTATGCTCCTGGATGATCTTGTGCGCCATGGACAGCCCGAGTCCGGTGCCCTCTCCGGCTGGTTTGGTGGTGAAGAACGGCTCGAACATATACTCCAGGATTTCTGGTGGTATACCTTTGCCGTGGTCCTGGATCCCGATGATTACCTCTGAATCCTCTTTTTTGCCGAAGATCTCGATGGAGTTTCCGGCCTCGGAGGCATCACAGGCGTTGGTTAGCAGGTTGACCAGGACCTGGGACAGTCGTTGACTGTCCCCGACCAGACTCAGATCCTGTGGGCAGTCTACCTCCCATGCGATCTGCTTGCTCTTGTGGGTAAGTTGCACCAGACGCACCGACTCGTCGATTATCTCGGCCAGCATGAACTCGCGGTGATCAGTTCCGATATCTCCACTGCGGCTGAAGTTCATAAGGGATTTGACGATATCGGATATACGTCTGGTCTGCTGCAGTATGGCCTCTATACTCTGGCTGATCTCTTCCTGGTCCTGCTCTTCCCGCATGTTTTGCGCCAGGGAGTGGATGCCGGTGACCGGATTGCCTATCTCGTGGGCCACGCCCGCGGCGAGGCGGCCGATGGACGCCAGACGATCCGTGTGGGCCAGTTCCGCCTCCAGGATCTCCAGGTCGGTCAGGTCCTCCAGCAGCATCACCAGGCTGGTGCGGCTGCCGGAACCCGTCTGTTGTTCCTGATCCAACACCGTCGCCTTGTGCAGATTGAACCAGCGTGGTCGTCCGTCCAGGGTGATCTCCATGTGGTGGATGTGGGAGTCCTGGGCCAGGGCGAATCCCGTCAACAGTCCGTCCCAGGGGCTGGGGAGGGATTTAAGGTCTCTCCCCACCGCCTGATGGCTGGGTACGCCGCTCATGGTCTCCAGGGCCAGGTTCCAGATCACCACCGATTGATCTGCCTCTACAGCGCACACCCCCAGGGGCAGATCCAGCAGGATCTGCTGATGATAGCGGCGCATATTGTCCAGGTCTGCGGTCAGGCCGCGCAGGCGGGTGCGGGATTTGGTCAACTGCTGTTCCACATAGTGCATGGAGTCTGCCAGGGCGGTCTTGGCCGCGCTGTCCATCTCCAGGCGCTGGTTGATGATCATGTGGGCCATGTGCGGGCCAAGCAGGCCGGAGAGGTTGCGTTCTATGCGATCACGCAGTCGGCGCAGTTCGCTGGATCTGGTCTCATGCGGAGACATCTTGAGATCGCGCAATGCCTGTTCCACCTCTTTGTTCGCGGTCTCTCTGCCGATGATCCCTGACAGTCCCTCCATGAACTGATCAGGTGAGCGTGCGCTTACCACGCCCGACAACTGTCCGGGAGGGCCGCTGCGACAGGCCAGCGCCGCCTCCTGTTCTCCCTTGGATTGCCTGGACAGGAGTGAAACCACAACGAACAGCACCCCGTTCAGGGCCAGGGACCAGAAGGTGGCGAACTCCCAATAATCCAGCCCGGAGATATGGCGCAGGGCCGGCAGATCAATACCACTTGAGATAAAGCCGGAGCGCTCCAGCAGGGGGATCAACAGGGTCACCGACCAGGTGGCGATACCGCCCAGCAGGCCCATGATGAAGCCAAGCTTGGTGGCCCTGCGCCAGAACAGTACGCCGATGATGCCAGGGACAAACTGGGCCACGGCCACAAAGGAGATGAGGCCAAGCTGCACCAGACCCTGGTTGTGTTCCAGCAACTGATAGAAACCGTAACCGGCGAAGATGATGATGGTGATCAGGAGGCGTCGCCCCCACAGCAGCCAGCGATAGAGGTCCACCTTCGGGTCAGGGTAGCTGGCGGGCAGCAGCAGATGGTTGAGGCTCATGGAGGAGAGGGCCAGGGTGGTGACGATCACCATGGCGCTGGCCGCAGACACGCCGCCGATAAATGTCATGATGGGCAGCCAGGACGGTTTCTCCGTGATCACTATGCCCAGCACGTAGTAGTCAGGATCTATCCCCAGGTTGAGATACTGTCCTGCCCAGAGTATGGGCGGTATGACCAGGTTTATCAGCAGCAGGAACAGGGGAAATCCCCAACTGGCAGAGTCCATAAAGCGCGGCGACAGGTTTTCGGCGAAGGCCATATGGAACTGCCTGGGCAGCAGGAAGGCCGCGGCAAAGGCCAGAAACATCAGTGTCACCCACGGACCTTCGTGCATGGGTCGGTACAGGGCCTCAGTGGCCTCGGGATTTTCGCTCAGCCAGCGGGCCATGTCTCCGGGTCCGGAAAAGACCCCGAAGATGGCGAAGGCGCCAACCGCCAATATCGCCACCAGTTTTACGGCAGATTCGAAGGCAATGGCCGCAACCAGACCCAAGTGTTTCTCCCTGGGGGAGATATGCCTGGCGCCGAAGAGTACGGCGAACAGGATCAGCATGATGCAGAACCAGAGCGCGATGGAGTGTGGGGTCGCCTCCTGGGTGAGTACCTGGAGTGACTCACTCACCGCCCTTATCTGCAGAGCGATATAGGGCAGCGATCCCACCAGCATGAATATGGTGACCAGGACCCCGGCCAATTGGCTGCGATAACGGAATGCGAACAGGTCCGCCAGGGAGGTGAGCTGATAATCGCGGGTGATGTGCAGGATCGGTTTCAGCAGCAGGGGCGCCAGCAAAAAGGCGAAGGTGACGCCAAGGTATATGGTCAGAAACTGAAACCCCTCCCGTTCCGCAAAACCCACACTACCGTAAAAGCTCCAGGATGTGGCGTAGACCCCGAGCGAAAGTATGTACACCAGGGGGTGTTTTATCAGTCGTTCGGGGATTATGCCGCTTTCAGTGGCATAGGCGATGAAGAACAGGAGCAGCAGATAGCAGATGCTGGCCCCGAACAGGAGCTCCAGGTCATAGGTCATGGCCGCGGAACCTGTAGCTTATTACGGCCCCCAGGATTATCACCAGGAGCCAGAGCAGATAGGGCAGAAACCAGGGATGGGCAGGGGTGGCCCACCAGATGGTCAGTGGGGTCGCGAACAGGAACAGCATCAGCATGGCCAGCAGGAGTGTCTGTTCCCTTAGCTTGTCAGGATCATGGATTGGTGGCATGGATGCGAGGCCATAGTATTGTTACGTATTGTAACAATACTATGATATCGGCAAGATATCCATTACCTGCATGATGTTCATGCAAAATAGGTCTATTATCGATCTAGAGAAAAACAAACAATCCAAGGAGTACAGAATGAACCTTGAAAAGGTCGTCTTTGGTTTTTTCATTGTGTTGGCATTGACCTTGAACTTCGGTTTCTTCGTGGGAGAGATCCACAACCCGGACCATCACCATGTGTATGAGCTGTTTGCCGTGGTGGTGGTAAACCTTATCGCCACCATACTCAAATTCGGTGAACGTACCCAGATGGGTGCGTTGTTGTTATCCACCAGTCTGGTTGCGCTGTTGCAGCTGTTCGCAGCGGTCCTGGTGTGGGTGGTGGCGGAACACCTGAGTGATACGGGCATGACCGCATCCATGATGGCCAGCATCGTATCTCTCTCCGGTGGCGCCATGTTGGCCAATGTGGTTTCCGTTGTGTTGTTGGTGATCGAGACAGCGATGTTACGGCGCCAATAGTCTCAGGGGCGCCTGATGAACAATATCCTCTTCATTGTTATGCGGCGCATGCGGGCGCCGCTCATCCTGCTTATCTGCGCCTACTCCATCGCCATCCTGGGGCTGGTGTCGATCCCGGGGATAGATGCCGAAGGCAATGTGTGGCATATGGATTTTCTGCACGCCTTCTATTTCGTCAGCTTTATGGCCAGCACCACCGGTTTCGGCGAGATCCCCCATGATTTCACCGCAGCTCAGCGTCTGTGGGTGACCATAACCATATATCTCACGGTCGTGGTGTGGCTCTATTCCATAGGTACCATCATCGGGCTGGTGCAGGACGCCGCCTTCAGGCAGGCCCTCAGGGAGAGGCGTTTTGCCGCTCAGGTAAAGAGGATGAAAGAGAAGTTTTTCATCATCTGTGGCTATGGTGAGAGCGGAAGGAAACTGGTGCGTGCTCTGACCGACCTGGATAGGCGTGCGGTGGTGGTGGAAGAGAAGATGGAGCGGATAAACGCCCTGCACATGGAGAACCTGCGACAGTATGTACCCGGGCTGTGTGGTGATGCGGGAAATCCGGATCATATGCTCAAGGCCGGGCTGCACCATCCCCGGTGTGCCGGGGTGGTTGCCCTCTCCAGTGACAATGCGGTGAATCTGAAGACCGCCATCACGGCCAAGCTGCTGAATAAAAATATCAAGGTGATATGTCGCGCCGACTCCCATGATGTAGAGGCCAATATGGCCTCTTTTGGTACCGATCACATTATCGATCCATTTGACCTGTTTTCCGTCTATCTGGCGACCGCGTTTCAGGCGCCCTGTCTCTACCAGATACACGAGTGGTTTTTCGGACAGTCCAGTGACCTGCTAAGTGAGCCCATGTACCCGCCTAAGGACGGGGGTTGGATCATCTGTGGCTATGGGCGTTTTGGCAAGGCGGTGTATAAGCGTCTGCGGGATGAAGGCATAGATGTGGTTGTGGTAGAGGCGACGCCGGAGAAGACAGGCCAACCTGAGAGCAGATGTATCAAGGGGCGCGGGACCGAGGCGGTAACGCTGCAGGAGGCCGGTATCGAAAAGGCCGTGGGTCTGGTGGCCGGCACAGACGATGACGTCAACAATCTATCCATCATCATGACGGCGCAGGAGCTGAATCCGGATCTGTTTGTCATCGTGCGTCAGAATCTGCAGGAAAACCGGGTCCTGTTCCAGGGGGTAAGAACGGACATACTGATGCATCCCAGTTCCATCATTTCCGACAGGATTCGGATGTTGCTATCCACCCCCATGCTCTCAGATTTTCTGGAGATGGCCCTGTTCAATGACGATGAATGGTCCTGTCAGCTGGTTAGCCGGATAGTGGCGCTGGTGGAGAACAGGGTCCCTGCGGTGTGGGAGATAGAGATCAATGAAGTGACCGCGCCGGAATATTGCCGGGTCATCGAGGCCGGGGGTGACATATCGCTTGCCTGCATGCTGCGCATGCCGAGAGACAGGGAGAGGCAGTTGCTATGTATCCCCCTGATGCGCGTCAGAAGGGGTACCAGGGTCCTGCTGCCTGACCTGGATCAGCAGATCAGGATCGGCGACAAACTGCTGTTCTGCGGGCGTGGCTCCTCGGAATATTATATGCGCTGGGGTATGCAGAACGAGGATGTCCTGAGTTATCTGATGACCGGAGTGTCGAGACCGGAAGGGGCGGTGTGGAAGTGGTTGAGGAGAAGGAGCTGATGGCGGTTCCGATCATGTAGTCCTATCAGGTATAAGGCCGGGCAACCTTCAAAGCCCGCGCATGTAGGATGGACGCAGGGGGCGCTGGCCGCGCGTGGCCTCTGCTATCTGCAACAGCAGTTTCTCCCTGTCCTTGGGTAGATTTCCCGCCAGGGCTAGTGCATTGGAGGCGTGGTTGGAGCGGAAGATGACGGGTTGGGGCGGATTGAGTCCCTGGATAAACCGCTCCTGTTCTCTCAGTATCGCCAGGTCATCCGGCATCTCGAAAGGCTCAGCGAATTTGCGCTGGAACTCCTCCATTATGCTCGGATCCAGATAGAGCTGCAGTGTTGAGAGATAGGTTACCGGCGCGTCGTTTAGCAGGTCGATGGTGCCGTCGATATGTTCGTCACTGTGGATATACCCCCCCAGGCCGAGGATGACGGTGGCCGACACCTTCATGCCGCTGTCGTGGGCCTTGTGCAGAGCAGTACCCATGCTGCGCCGCGTCGCACCCTTGGTTATCTTTTTCAGGATGAGATCAGAGCCGGATTCGATACCGAAATAGAGCAGGCCTAGTTTGTGCTCACGCAACCTGGCCAGCTCTTCCGCGCTCTTGTGCTGGATGTTGCCGGGCGTGGCATAGCAGGAGACGCGCGTCAGGCGCGGCAGCGCCGCCGACAGTTCCTGCAGGATGGCAAGCAGATGCTCGGTAGGGAGGGCCAGGGCATCCCCGTCTGCCAGGAACACGCGTTGCGCATCCGGCCAATAGGCGGCCGCCTGACGGATGTCGGCGCACACCTCTGCAAGTGGGCGTTCCACATACCGCTTGCTGCGATACATGGCGCAGAAACTGCACTGGTTGAAGCTGCAGCCCAGGGTGGCCTGGATGATCAGGTTGTTGCCTTCGGATGGAGGGCGGAACAGTGGTGAGTCGTAAATTAGGTTCATGCTAAGAGAGCTCTGATCAATTCGTCATTCCCGCACAGGCGGGAATCTATCTGTCCGATTTTACTGGATCCCCGCCTGCGTGGGGATGACAAAAATGTAATAAATCAGAGATTCCCTAAATTGTAGCGCGATTGTCCGCTATAACTAAATTTCTGCAGGGTTGTTCGATACCGCTTTGTCGGACTGGAGATATCGCAAACGCGAGATTAGAAAAAATGGGATAGTATCAGCAGGCTGCCCAGGATTATCAGGACCACAGGTACCACGGTTACCGCCTCAAAGGTCTTGCCGGTCACCATGCCGATCAGACCCTCAAAGCGGGTGCGTGTGGCAAAAGCGAGTATGCCCAGCAGCACCAGGAAGCCGCCGAAGATGCCCCGCAGCGACTTTAGCAGCTCGATCTTCTCATTACTGGAGCCTACGACACCGCCACCGATCTTGGTGAATTTGTTGCCTGCCACTACAGGATCGTACAGGGCGACCAATACAATAGAGGCAAGAACCAGATAGATGGTGACTCTTCGCATCGCATCATTCTCTTTATGGATTGAAGTGGATTCTTTGCCGCTAATTCTAGTTCATCATCGCCGCTATGCCAGCCCCCGCCTCTAACTGGTTATATACTTTTCCAGCACCTCAATGGTGAACTGTTGATCTGAGATCACGGCCTTGACGATGTCGCCGATGGATATGAGTCCCACAACCTTGTCGTTATCCACGATGGGCAGATGGCGGACGCGTTTTTCAGTCATGAGGGCCATACACTCATCTGCAGAGTTATCCAGGGAGCAGCATATCACCCTGCTGGTCATCACCTCGCGCACGCTGGTCTCTTTTGAAGATAGTCCCTTCAGTGCCATCTTGCGGGCATGATCGCGTTCGGAAAAGAGACCTTTGACCCGGTCTCCCTCCATGACCAGAAGTGCGCCTATCCCCTTTTCTGCCATCAGTTCGAGTGCCTCGAATACCGTCTTATCGGGGTTGATGGACCAGATTTTATCTCCTTTGCCGGCCAGAATATCTCTCGTTCTGATCATTCCGCTCCTCCCGTGTTTTTCATGGCTGTTAGTTTGAAGATAGCAGGTTTAGGGAGATTGCCAATGAGAACTATTACTATTTAGTCTTTATGATTTATGTAACGCTTTGAAAAAAAGAGTATTTTTATCCACCATACATACTCTCAAATCTACCGGGGCTGAAGCCGTCCATCCTCTGTTTCCCCACCAGGATAATGGGCACGCCGTTGCCCTTAAGCCTTTTGTAGTCGCGGCGCCCCTTCTGGCTGGTCTCTATATCGTACTCACTGAAGGGGATCCCGTTTTTTCTGAAGTAACTCTTGGCCTTTTTACAAATACCGCACCAGACTGCGCTGTACATGACGACCGTTTTCCCGGTAATGGAAGGTTTTGTGCCCGTGGTGGCAGAGGTCGCCGGCTGATCAACGCTGGAGTACGTGTTTGTGGCCTTCGGCTGTACTGTTTCCGCCTCGCCCTGTGGTGGCGGACTGCTGGAAAAGTGGGTGCTGCCATCCGCGTCCACCCACTTATATATCTGGCAGAACGAGCTGCCTGGAAGCAGCAGTGACGCCGAGATGAGCAGGGCGGATATGACCTTTGTCGGCATGATCAGTAACCCCTCAAACGGCCGTCACTCTATCCAGGGCCTGATCGATATCGGCGATGATGTCATCGATATGTTCTATCCCCACAGATATGCGCACCAGACCCTCGGAAACACCGGCGCTCTCCAGCTCTTCCGGGCTGAGTTGCCGGTGGGTGGTGGAGGCGGGATGACAGGCCAGGGACTTGGCGTCGCCGATATTCACCAGGCGCAGGATCATCTGCAGGGCGTCGATAAACTGGCCGCCGGCCCTGCTGCCGCCCTTGATGTCAAAGCTCAGGATGCCGGAGGCCTGTCCTTTGGTGATCTTCTGGCAGGTGGGGTAGTAGGGGCTCTCTTCCAATGCCGCATAGTTCACCCGTTCCACCTTGGGATGCTGCTGCAGGTGGCGCGCCACCCGGATGGCGTTCTCGCAGTGACGTTCCATGCGCAGCCCCAGGGTCTCCAGACCCTGCAGGATCAGAAAGGCGCTGTGGGGCGAGAGTGCCGCTCCGGTGTTGCGCAGCGGCACCACCCGGCAACGGCCGATGTACGCCGCTGCGCCGAACGCCTCGGTATAGACCACGCCGTGATAGGATGGGTCAGGGCGGTTGAACATGGGGAAGCGTTCATCATTGGCCGCCCAGTCGAATTTGCCGGAATCTATGATAATGCCGCCGATGGTGGTGCCATGCCCCCCGATGTATTTGGTCAGGGAGTGGATCACGATGTCCGCGCCGAACCGGAACGGCTGGCACAGATAGGGGGTGGCCACCGTGTTGTCGACCATAAGAGGTACGCCGTGTCTGTGGGCTATGTCGGCCAGCCGCTCCAGGTCCACGATGTTGCCCGCCGGGTTGCCGATGGACTCGCAGAAGATGGCGCGGGTTTTCTCATCGATCAGCTTCTCCAGGCCGGTGTAGTCATCGTGTGAGGCCATGCGCACATCTATCCCCTGTTGCGGGAAGGTGTGGGCGAACAGGTTGTAGGTGCCGCCATAGAGTTGGCTGGTGCTGACGATGTTGTCGCCTGCGGATGTTATGCACTGGATGGCGTAGGTGATGGCCGCCATGCCGGAGGCCACGGCCAGCGCGCCGATGCCGCCCTCCATCTCCGCCAGCCGCTGCTCCAGCACCGCCGTGGTCGGGTTCATGATCCGGGTATAGATGTTGCCCGGCACCTTCAGGTCGAACAGGTCGGCCCCGTGTTGGGTATCATCGAATGTATAGGAAGTGGTCTGATAGATCGGTACGGCGGCGGCCTTGGTGGTAGGCTCTGATTCGTACCCGTGATGCAGCGCCAGTGACTCTAATTTCATCTCTCTCTCGCTTTGGTTGTTTTAATTACAGCAACTACTAGATAACACTATAGCTCGTCATCCCGCGACTTGATCGCGGGATTCAGGGCAGAATAGTACCTTACTATGAAAAAAACCACGTCATCCCGCGACTCGATCGCGGGATCCAGGTGCGGACGATGGTTTTTGGCTTGGTTTATGTCTTATGGAATCCATCTCCCAGGGGGCTGGGTTCCTACCGCAGAGGAGGGTTTCGATTTTGTTTGTAGGAGCCAGCTCTTGCAGGCGCAAGCAGTCGCCCCCTGTAGAGCAGTAACCAACGGAGAAAAAGCTGGCCAGAGAGTAATGTCTCAAATATTAGCGGAAATGCCTCTCAGTCCCTGTTGTATTCTGATTCGGGCATAATTCAGGACGTTGGGTGCAGACCTTTTCATATTCCTTCCAATCTTGTTCAATTTGCAACTGATTCTGGATGTAGATAAGGCATAACGAGAGAACCATTGCAACCAAAGACACGCCACCTGCAAACAACCCTGAAGAAAATCGTGGAGCAGGGCCAAACAAAAAACCACAGATAAAGAAGATGACCGTCATCAGGGCGCTTATCACTATATATATAAGCCCGAGACCAACGCATCCAAAGCTTTCGCAACTGAAAATAGTTCGTAACCAGTCATTTGAAATAGCTATTACGAATATTGCTGCGACTATTGTTGCCAAGACGAGTACAACGTACCTGAATTTTCCAACTCTATTCATATGCGTCTTTTGTCTTCATATTTGAAGTGCGGCACGAACCAATCCCCTGCATACTTCAGAAAAAACTGGTCTGAGATCAATTGTATTCAATATTAGCGAAAATTCTTCTCTGACCGTGGTTTATTTATATTTTGCAGGAACATAAGTCATATATTTCAGTGCTTCTTTTCCTTCCTTTTCTGTACCTTGAACCCAGTAACGTTTGTATTTTGCATTGGTTTCAGGATACACAACAGGTGTGCCTCCTGTGTACATTATTCCCATTTCTGTATTGCTTGACTGAAGTGACTGTGAAAATCCTATGTAATAGTCCTTACCGTTTTTCACGTTTAATGTATAACTGGAGCTATTTTTATTAGCTCCAGTTATATCTGCATGTAACCAATGCGTACTTTCGGATATGGTGTATTGACCTTCAGATGCCTGAAACCAGGAATAATATTCCTGGGGTAGTGCAACTACTTCTTTCCCATTAACTTTTACTGAATTAGCACTGGTCGCACTATCTATTTTAAAGTGCAAGATGTAGATGGTGGCCTTGTCTTTATTAACTTGTGGTTTTGGTGCCTCAGCATAGCCAGGGCCTTTTGGCAGGGTATGGCAGGCAGTTATAACAACAGCCAGCAAAAAATATATAGGTAATTTAAGCTTCACTATCTATTCCTTACCGATTCTTCAAACCAATGGGTCAGAATACTTGAAAATACGTAATTCTTCTAAAAAAGGAGAAGTGCTTATTTTTTTCACATCTTGATATTAATTTGATATTCTCTTGAGGATCCGAATCTAATTCGGGATGGAATAAATAGTAACTATATTTCAAGGAGAGATATTCATGCTTCATTTACCCACCACACGTATATTATTTCTGACCATGGCTATTATTTATGGCCAGGCGGCATTTGGTCTTACTGTCAACGTAGACTTCGAAGGCAATCCTGCAACCGATGCAACCTATAACGGCGATGACGGCATACTGAGTTCTACTGGAGGCACAGTCTGGAACTCTCTTTCACAGCCTGGGAACACCCTTTTATTGGATGAATTTGGGAATCAAACGAGCATAGGAATTACCATGCAGGGCAGTCAATATCCAGGATCGGAAATGGCAACAAACTCATTGCAAGACTCTGGAACATCGGATTGGATCGCAATCACAGGCCTTAACCCAAGTCTTACATACACCCTGGCCATATATGCAATGGAAAACTCAAGTGGTATTGTAGTAGATGCCACTGGCCCATACACTCATAGTTTTTACATGAATATGGAACCCACCTATGTCATGCCTGGGGATGAAGGTAAGGACTTTGACATTTGTGATGGCGTGATCCCTTTTGACCTGGGTGGAGGTATATACGGAATTCAGTTTGAACACGTGGATGGCGGCATTGCCGGCCTTCAGCTCCAGGCATCTCCGGTTCCATTACCTGCGGCCTTTTGGCTGTTCGGTTCCGGTCTGCTGGGTATGTTAGGATTAAACAAACGTAAGAAGCTAGCGTAGATTATTAAAGACGGCTCCGTTGGGAGTCGTCTTCATTTATGCAGAATAAAAGGGGGCAGACCACAATGTTCCCTTTCTATATAGGATCTGCCGTTGGAATTTCCCCGTCGCACTGCCACCATTATCTCCATTCGAATACGCCATCAAACACGACACAATCCGTTACCGACATAGATGCGTCATCAATGTAGATTTGCTGTTTATCCGAGATGGGGTAGCTCAGGTATTCCGAACAATCCGCACTTTGCCCAGTGCCGACAACAACCTCAATGCCCGGCTTCAGTCTGCAGCGTACCAACTTGTCCAGGGGCGACCACTGGTAACAAATTTCATAATCGGAGCGATAGGTGGAAACCTTTCCTGCCGGTTTATGAAACGCCCACCATTTGCCAAGCTTGCTGTTTGGGTTGGTGCTGTTCCATGCCCGAAAGATCATGATGCCGGAACTTTTGCTTTTGTAGACTTTGCCCTGACAGAGCTTGCCTTGTTTGGGCCCACCGAGCGCTTCACTCAGGAGCCGTTCATTGTCGGCCGGCTCGAACTTTTTTGCCAGACGGGCGGGAAGGTCGACACTGCCTGCGCATGACGGCGTGGCAGTGTCCGATGCAGGCCGCTCAAGCTTGTGGCTGGCGCATCCGTACAGAGCGAGAAGAAGTATCGTGAATAGTGAAACCAAGGGGGCAGAGTGCTTGCAAGCACTTGATCCCCCGGAATTTGGATTTTTCAACAACTCTGACCCCTTGATTTTCTTCATCTCATATCATGCACCAGCATCCTGCGACCTTTGTTTTTCTGCATATATGCAGGCAGACAGAAGTTATATGGTTGATTGCTGAAGTCCATATCCTGAACAAAAGGATAAAGATCTTTTAAGGCTTCATCCACGCACGCCAGGAGATAGCTCTTAAAATCCTCTCCATATTGGGTTAGGTTGCCTATTGCACTTAAGTAGCTACCATCCAGCCGCATGCGTTGAACAATATATCCCAGTCTGCCGCTTATCTCTATTTGCTCTTGATTCGTGAGAGTAGAGATATTTTCAATAGCAGTGCTCAATGTTTCACATATAGCCACTTCGGTAAAAACGCCATGGAATATGGTATAGATATCACGCTTGTCCCACTGGTTCTCGGTGAAGTCGGAAATTTTCTGGTGAGGGTCGCCCTTGAACAGATGTGATCTGTCCGCCGTCAGAAAAGAAAAAATGACATGGCCGCATTGATGCGACATTTCCTCCAGAAAAAATATGAGGCTCGCTTCATCTTTTGTTTCGACATTTAGAAAGGCCACGCCTTGGGCGGTTTCCGAGGCGAAAGAGTTGATTTTATCTGCACGGGTAACGATTATTCCTCTGCAGCAGCGATTGATTTCCGTGAATAAATGCCGGTTGCAGATTTTCAATGCCTGGTAAGCCTGATCATAGGTACACACCACATCTTCGTGACACAGCTTTGCCTGCTTAGGCTGGCACCTGTTTCCTTCTCTATCCCAGTACAGATCGTCGAACAGGGAATTCCTGCATGTCATAAGCATGGATGATTCGTATGTTGCCGGACGAAGTTTATAGAAATCCTTATTGATCTCATCCGAAAGCTCCACACTGACTCCGTTTGCATTTTTTCGCAAAACAACCGGATACCAGGTACAGGGATCCAGGTTATCAATCATGCCCAGATCAGGGAAAACAAGCTGGCCGGATGTGTTGGTGTAGGCCCTAAGGCTGAATGTATTTTCTCTGGCCAGCACTTTTGCGGCCAAAGCAGACGGTATAAACCCCTCTGGATTTTCCTGATTAAAACAGGCGAACAAAGCCGGCTCTAAAAAGCAGTCGTCATCATTAAAATCAAGAATCTCAAATATATCGGGTGAAAAACGATGTGTGATGTTGCGTCCAAGATTAGAGTAAAACTTCAGCCCCTCATCAATCGGACTCGTAAAGCTATTCCAATCAAGCCATTCCATGACCATACCCCTCAGTGGTTAGAAATCCTTTGTTTAGAGCTTTATTGCAAAGCCCCAGCTACAACCGCTGACTATGTAATGCTGAATCACAGATTGCAGCTGGAGTGTTGCTATCCGCTCTAGCGCAATTCCATGGGTGTTATGTCTTCACGTAGTGTGACCATGGCATCCATCTTCTGGAATATCGGAACAAGCTCGGGTATCCAGATGCCTGTTGCCTCGTAGAATGCCACATGACAAGCCATGTAGGTTCCGCCATTGAACCTGCCCATTAGTTTTTGAATGGTTGCGTCATCCTCAGATTTCAGGAATTCATCCAGACTCATTTCCTTGGCTGGCTTGCTGGTAGATATTTTTGTATCACGTATAACAGTCATTGTTTGCTCCTTGTGTTAATTGAAAGCTTCCTGCCTGTAGCCAAACTACCTACAGATGGGTTTAACAGAATAAGATGTCAAATATCAATTTGCAAGCCAAAGGGGTCAGACTTATGACGTGGGCCACGTAGCGGCGTATGCTTCTCTATTAATCCCCTCTCCCCAACAAAAACCACGTCATCCTGCGACTTGGTCGCGGGATCCAGGGTATATTAATCTCCCTCTCTCCTCGGGTGAAGATAGAATAATGCAGGAGCAATTATAGAGAGCGACGCAGGATGCCAAAGCCGAGAGGGGCAGGGGTGAGGGGGCGCAACCAGGGGACGCATTTAAATGTGTCCCCTGCTACGCCGCCCCTTTGAAAACCCACCCAATTCCGCTAGGATTAACCCATCTCAGGCGGCTGCTGCGCCCGGTGAAGTCGGTCCGGGCGAGGGTGTAATACAAAACCCTGCAAGGGAAACAAGCCTGCCGCACCTGATAGACGGAGTACGCACATGCACCGCGCGTACAGGGAACGACTGTCAGGAGATGACACATGGAAAAGCACGACCCGATTTTAGATCAGCTAAGCCTGATCGATGCGCAGCTGCGGCTGCTCATCGATCTTACATTGGAAAGCAACAACCTCCAGGGAGTAGACCCGGAAGCCCTGGCCCTGGTGCTCCAGGACATAAACGCCAGACTTGGACGCATCGTGCAGGAAAATGCGGACAGCCCCCTTACCGACCAGTGTGAGGGCAGGCGATGATAGTCAAAAAATATGAGGAAATGCAGGGACTGCCGTCCTGGTACAAGATGAAAAAGAACCCCAAGCACCTCCCGCCGGACAAAACGCAAGAACTCAAGGGTGTGGTCGATACCATCCTCGCCCGCCACGATGTGGAGATGATCATCCTCTTCGGTTCCTACGCCCGCGGCGACTGGGTGGAAGACCAGTACGAAGAAGACGGCATCACCTACGAATACCGCTCCGACTACGACATCCTCATCGTCACCGCCGACAAAGACAGCGAGCGCAACATCGAACACGACAACGCCCTGCGCGAGGCGCTGGAACCGGACGCACAAGGAACCAGGGTCAACTTCATCGTCCACACCATCCACCACATCAACCAGATGCTGGCCGAGCGCCGCTTCTTCTTCCTGGACATCCTCAAAGAAGGCTACCTGCTGCACGACAGCAAACAGTTCATGCTGGCCCGACCGCCCAAGGAACTGGAGCCGGAACTGATGCTGCGCATATCGGAGGAGTATTTTAAGGAGTGGATGAAGAGTGCGGATGGTTTTGAACAACTAACTCATAACGCGCAGGAAAACGGTGAACCGAATATCGCAGCATTCCTGCTTCATCAAGCAGCCGAACGCTATATCACCTGCCTGCTGCTGGTCGAAACCGGCTACCGTCCCAAAGAGCATGACATGGAACGCCTGCTCAAACAGGCCGCAGGCTTCGACCAGGAATTCAATACAGTCTTCCCCCGCCACAACAAATCAGAACGCCATCTGTTCGACCTGCTGCGCCGCGCCTACGTCGACGCACGCTATAACAAATCCTACACCATCACCGAACACGAACTGAACACCCTCAGCCAACGGGTGCAGGAATTGAAGGCCATTTCAGACAGGGTGTGTAGGGAGAGGATTGGGGGGTTGGGGAGAAGGCCGTGAAGGCGCATGCTGCCATCAGGAAAACAAAAGGCCCCGCGAAGGGGCCTTCTTTTTTGAGCCTCGGCTCTGACGGGATGTCCGGAGGACAGAGCCCACGACAGAAACTGTCTTATTGCGATAAGTCAGAAACCGCCGCTTGGTTACACTGTGGCTTAGTCTATCACCCCAACATGCCAGGTCAAGATTTTGCTATACGCAACTTATTGTCTTCTTCTTATGGTGCTTTTTACTCAAATATGGCTTAATCGCTAAACACAACCCCAATAAGTATACTCAGGGAGTACGGACGCATGAGTACTAAACAGACCATCCTCGGCCTCGACCTCGGCACCTCTTCCATCGGCTGGGCACTTATCGCATGTGACCCCACACCCAAGACAATCATCGATATGGGGGTGCGCATTTTTCCTGAAGGCGTGGACCGCGCCAAAGGTGAAAAATCACTGAACCAAGATCGACGCGATGCCCGCTCATTACGGCGTCAGGGCTACCGCCGCGTCCGACGCAAACAGAAACTGCTAAATGCCTTGCAGGACGCAGAATTATTGCCAAAGCAGCAGGAAAGGTTCGATGAGATCATGCTGCTAAATCCGTACGCATTGCGGACCAAGGCCCTGGATGAACGAATGGAACTTTACGAACTAGGCCGCGCCCTTTATCACCTAGGGCAAAGACGCGGATTTAAATCCAATCGCAAGACTGATTCTGACAAGGAAGACGGCAAGGTCTATGACAGCATCTCAAATATCGACAAAGAGATAAAAGATAAACAATGCCGCACTCTGGGCGAATACCTTTATAGTCTCGACCCACACCAGGAACGCATCCGCGGCAGATACACAGCCCGCCGCCACTACGAACAGGAGTTCGAGAGAATCTGGAACGCGCAATTACCGCACCACCAAAAACAACTAAACGTAAACAACCGTAAACGCATATATGAGGCCATATTCGACCAACGTCCGCTGAAGATTCAGAAGCATCTGGTTGGATTTTGCGAATTTGAACCAAAACGCAGGCGGGCAGCGGCCGCAACCATGCTGGCCCAGGAGTTCCGCCTGTGGCAAAACCTCAACAACCTCAAAGTCACTTTCAGTGACGGCAACGAACGCTTTCTTACCGATAAAGAACGCTGGACACTAGGCGATAAACTTGCCACCAGTAAAAAGATGAGTTGGGACCAAGTGCGCAAGGCCCTGAACTTTCCTGAACGCTCTACAATGTTCAATCTGGAACGTACCTATAAATCAGGGCTGATGGGTAATCAGAGCGCCGCAATGCTTTCCAGTGCTCTAGGCAAAAAGAAATGGAAAGCATTCGGAGAACGCAAGCAAGAAGAATTGGTTACCGACCTCCTCACCATCCTCGACGAACAAGGACTACTCAGACGCTTGCGCCGCCACTGGCGTTTCGATGAAGAGACCATCACAAAACTACTCAAGGTGCATCTGCCCAAGGGCTATATGCACCTTTCCTCGAAGGCCATGCGCAACATTGTACCGCACATGAAACGGGCCGAGACCGAACACAACCAGGGACTTAACTATGCCGACGCCTGCAAGGCGGCAGGATACGACCATACCAAGCCGCAATGGGAACGCACTCATAACACCCTGCTCTTTCCCGGCAAGGCGGCCAGAACAAAAAGACGCAAAGGCCAAGAGATCATCCCCAACCATTTGCCAGAGATACTACAGCCACATATAGAAGTAGGCGAGTTACGCAACCCCATGGTGGAACGTGCACTCTATCAGGTGCGCCGCGTGGTCAATGCCATTATCCGCCGCTATGGCAAACCAGACATCATTCGCGTGGAGATGGCACGCGAACTCAAGGCCAATCGGCGTAAGCGGGAGGATATAGAAAAAAGAAACCGCGCCAATGAGAAGTTGAATGAAGAGGCAAAAAAGAGATTACAGGAATACGATTCGGTAATTTACGCCCATCCATCCCGTGGCGATCTGATCAAATACCGTTTGTGGGAAGAGTGCGAGCATGTATGCCCCTATACCGGCAAGTCAATCAGCATGGATGCTCTATTCGGCTCCGAACCGCAGTTCGACATAGAACACATTATCCCTTACACCCGCTGTCTCGACGACAGCTATATGAATAAGACCCTGTGTGAACGCACAGAAAATGCAGCCAAAGGCAAGCTCACACCGGCAGAGTTTTATGCCAAGAACTCGGATAAATATCAAGAAATCCTGGCGCGGGCCAAAAACCTCCCCTATCCCAAGTTCAAACGCTTCGCCCTGGACGCCATCAAAGACCTGGATGACTTTGTCAGCCAACAATTGAAAGAGACACAGTATATCGCACGTCAGGCCGTCGCCTTTCTCAGCCAGTTAGGCATAAAGGTTGAACCAGTGAAGGGTGGCACCACCGCGTTATTGCGGCACGCATGGGGTATAGGCAGTCTCCTGAGTGATGACGGCAACAAGACCAGGCTTGACCACCGTCACCATGCCGTCGACGCACTAACGGTTGCGCTCACAACTCGTTCGGCCGTTCGCGGTCTTAGCACATCCTATCTACGCAATGGACGGCTACGCACCGAAGAACAACGGCAACCGATGCCGAATCTGCGCGAACAGGCCATTAATAGGTTGGGGCAAGTAGTAATATCCCATAAGCCCCAACGCAAACTTAAGGGACCGCTGCATGAAGAGACCCTGTATGGCTTCAGCGACGAACATGATGACAAGGGCAACAAGCTGGTGACCATACGTAAATCACTTACGCAGCTACAGCCCAAGGACTTGAACCTAATAAAAGACGAGACCATACGCAATCTAGCCAAAGAGCATCTGGCAAAACACGGCGACATGAAAACCGCCTTCGGACAAAATCCAACCACCTTCTACATTCCCTGTAAGAACGGCTCTTCAATCCCGGTGAACAAGGTTCGGCTACAATATCCACTCAATGTAGAAGAGATTGCCGTTGGCAAGCGCAAGCGCCATGTCAAAACCGGCAGCAATCACCACATGGCGATCTTTTGCACACAAAATAACAAGGGTAAAGAAAAATGGATCGGCAAGGTAGTCACCACCCTGGAAGCGGCGCAACGCAGAGTCAACGGCGGACCAATCATCGACACAGTAGGGAAAGGAGGTGAGACTTTCCACATGGCCCTACATATCAACGATATGGTAGAGATGGAACATGATGGCAGGCGTATTATCTGCTATCTACAAAAAATGGGGCAAAATGGACAAGTCTTTTTTCGACCCCATAATGATGCCACCGAAAAGGCAGAGCGTACCTTCCAGATCAGCAAGACACCTGAGACCATGCGCAAAAGCGGACTCCGACTGCTAGAGGTAGATGTATTAGGGAAATTCTGACATGACCAAACGGATTGTAGAAGTTGCCACCGAAGGCTGTTATCTAAGAGTACGCTACGATCAACTTATCATTGAACAGGAAGGTAAGGAGATAGGGAGCATCCCTATTGAAGACATGTCCGCCCTGGTGATAGATCACCCACAAACCCTGATCACCCAGGTGGTATTACGTGAACTGGTCAAGGCCAACGTGATCGTCATAAGCAGCGACGAAAAACATCACCCCATAGGGATGTTTCTGCCGTTGGACAGCCATACTACCCAGACCGAACGCTTTACGGCCCAGCTTGAACTCGGTTTACCAACAAAGAAAAACCTATGGAAACAAATCGTACAGAGTAAAGTAAAAGGCCAGGCTCGAGTACTGCATGATGTAACTGGAAATGATGCCGGAATTAGCCAACTGGTTAAAAAAGTACGCTCCGGCGACCCGGATAACATCGAGGCCCAGGCCGCACGGCGCTACTGGTCACGTCTGTTCAATACGGAGCGGTTTAAGCGTGACCGCTTTGCAGAAGACCAGAACCGCTACCTCAACTATGGCTATGCCATACTGCGCGCCCTGGTCAGCCGTTCTCTGTGTGCAGCCGGGCTACATCCATCTATCGGCATTCACCACAGGAACCGCTACAACAGTTACTGCCTGGCCGACGATCTGATGGAGCCGTACCGGCCGCTGGTAGATGTAAATGTGTGGCAGATCGTGGAGGATCACGGCCATGATTCAGAAATGGACAGAGAGATACGCCGCAAACTTATTGCAATTATAAAACGAGAAGTAAATATGGATGAAGAAAAACTAACCTTTCAAGGTGCGGTACAAAAAAGCGCTCAATCCCTAGCACGGATCATGCAGGGACAAGGAAAACACCTAAGCCTTCCAGAATACTGATGGTTTCCCCCTATCAGGCCGTGTGGTTAATAGCTTTATTCGATCTGCCAACCGATACGCCCAAAGCGCGTAAAGCCTATACAGATTTCCGCAAGCAGCTATTGAAAAACGGTTTCAGTATGCTTCAATACTCAGTGTACGCCCGCTATTGTCCTAGCGAGGAAAAGGCTAAGGTACACCGTGGCCGCATCAAAAAGGTTCTGCCGCCAGACGGCGAAGTCAGAGTAATGAGTCTAACCGATGTCCAGTTCGGCAAGATGAAGGTATTTCATGGAAAAACAAGAAAGGCGCCTGAAGAGGCGCCCGAACAAATCGAAATGTTCTAACCAGAAATCCGCTTTTGTGCTGATTACTCAATATGTTACAGCACAGGTAGTGTAACCAAGCGGCGATTCCTTTCAAACCACAACGGTGGAACGGCGGGTGCGGCCCCGCGTCAAAGTGTAACCAAGCGGCGATTCCTTTCAAACCACAACAGCATGGCGTCCGCCTGGATGTCTCTAGCTAGTGTAACCAAGCGGCGATTCCTTTCAAACCACAACCCCGTTGCTCATTACTCATCCGCCGGGATCGAGTGTAACCAAGCGGCGATTCCTTTCAAACCACAACACAGAGCAGGCTGGGCAATCAAAGAAAATCAGTGTAACCAAGCGGCGATTCCTTTCAAACCACAACAGCAACCCCATCGACGAACGTCATTTTAGGAGTGTAACCAAGCGGCGATTCCTTTCAAACCACAACGGTCGCGCCAATGTGGGTGCTGCGACCACGAGTGTAACCAAGCGGCGATTCCTTTCAAACCACAACATGGGCTAAAGCCTTTTTGTTGTTTCTGGAGTGTAACCAAGCGGCGATTCCTTTCAAACCACAACGGAAGGCCCTCATGTGCATTGGCGGGCTCAAGTGTAACCAAGCGGCGATTCCTTTCAAACCACAACATATACTCAAGCATCCCGTCGAAGAATACTAGTGTAACCAAGCGGCGATTCCTTTCAAACCACAACTGAATCTTCCCTGGGAGTTGTTGGCTATCTAGTGTAACCAAGCGGCGATTCCTTTCAAACCAAGTTCTGGGGGACACAATATATAATTCTTCTTTAATTAGGTATTGTGTCCCCAGGATATTTTAACGCTTTATAATTTGTGAACTTTACTGAAGTTATGCTCATTTAGTGGCAGTTTTCATTTAACGCTTACACACACGATCGTATCAAAGCTAAGGCACAGCAACCGAAGTGGGAAATTTTCACATGGCGGTCAGATTTTTTCATTTACTAGAAGCTTCTCCGTGTTTGCAACTATTACGCGAATTTCTAAAATCTTTTTAAACAACCTCTGATACTCAATCGCATTAAGCCTTCCATGCTGATTGTAATCACCTGAGTGAACAATCTTGAAGTAAAAGGGGACATACTGTCCCCGCTCATAGCTCAGTGACATCAACAATTCTTAGCGCTTGTATTTTTTTCGAAGGGTTCAACTTTATTCTGTTCTTCCACTCACCCTTCTGAAGAAAAGGGCTGTATTTTGAGATCCATGGTTCAGCACTGG
>JBNKIR010000052.1:0-13647 GCA_050290785.1 Sedimenticolaceae bacterium
TCGATACTGTCAACACTGTAGTGCAAGGTACCATAAACGGTCACGTCGGCACTGGCTGCCATAGGGGCGGCAATTGCGGCGGCAACTGCTGCTACTAGAAGTTGTTTTTTCATAGCGAAAAACTCCATTGCTTAAATGTTATTCAAATATTTCAAAAGACAAACAGTAAAAAATAAATTCTGTATATCATGCGACTGCAAATATAGTCACAACCAGATGGCATTGCAACCCTTTTGTGTTAAAAAACCCAATAAATTCAATTTGTTGCAAATATTACAATCCAGTGTCGAATATAAGTCAATCGCGATATTCTATTCTGGTAAGGATGTGCACCATAATTAGGCGTAAAATTCATAATGTACTGTTATCATTATGAATTTTATATCTATCTCAAGATGTTACCATTGTAGCAATTAAACTAAAAAGCATACGCAGGCGCTGACTCCCAATAGATGAAATGACACCCAATAACACAGACGCTACACTAATGTCTCAAATTTATTATATATGTTGCAAAAAAACGTCGGCCACAGGGCCTCAGAATTGACTATCGATCGCAAATAAAATCCCACGCAAAATCCGTTAACCACCAAAGCCCCAGGCAATAGCTCAGAACCCGTTAGTAACGCCAACATAGATACTTCCGCTAGTCTAATTTAAGCCCTAACACCATTTAGTGGGAAGTGGTCTTCCAGTTACAAGACTATATGGGATGTTTCTGACGAGACCGCCTGATATGAAAAGCATTGACTCCATTCTATTCTTCGATCATAAACACCAAGACCCGCATAAGCGGGTCTTGGATGTTTTGGCTGGGGACCGAGGATTCGAACCTCGACATGCGGAGTCAGAGTCCGGTGTCCTACCATTAGACGAGTCCCCAATTGCTGCACTGCCCGGTAAAGACCGGGACAGGCAGATTAACGCTTGGAGTATTGCGGACGCTTACGTGCCTTGTGCAGCCCGACCTTTTTACGCTCTACCGCACGGGCATCGCGGGTCAGGAAGCCTGCCTTGCGCAGCGGGCTACGCAGGCTCTCATCATAATCGGTGAGAGCACGGGCGATACCGTGACGAATGGCGCCGGCCTGACCGGTAGTTCCGCCACCGCTTACGGTGATACGCAGATCGACCTTATCCAGCATCTCCACCACCTCCAGAGGCTGACGCACCACCATGCGGGCGGTCTCACGTCCGAAGAAGTTGTCCAGAGTGCGGTTATTCACAGTGATGTTGCCACTGCCAGGTGCCAGAAATACGCGAGCTGTTGAGCTCTTACGGCGACCTGTAGCGTAGTTTTGTGCTTGTGCCATCTTTATCTCTATCCAGATCTAAATGTTAATTACTTGGGCCCGAGCCTATATTTCCAGGGGCTTGGGTTGCTGAGCCTCATGACCATGTTCCGTACCGGCGTACACACGCAGCTTCTTGAACATGGCGCGTCCCAGGACATTCTTCGGCAACATACCCTTTACCGCAGTCTCAATCACCCTCTCAGGGGCCTTCTCCAGAAGCTTACCCAGGCTGATGGATTTCAGATTGCCTATATATCCGGTATGGTGATGATACATCTTGTCCGCCAACTTATTTCCGGTTACGCGGATCTTCTCGGCATTGACCACGACGATATAGTCCCCGGTATCCACATGCGGGGTATACTCGGGCTTATGCTTGCCACGCAGGCGTCGCGCGATCTCGCTGGCCAGACGGCCCAATGTCTTGTCTGTGGCATCTACCAGATACCATTCGCGGCGCACCTCGGCCGGCTTTGTGCTTACGGTCGTCATCTGACTCGCTCCGAAAGAGTACTCAAATACTATTTAAATGTGCGGCTCGCCCGACAAAGGGCCGGCCTTCAAATCACTTGAAAAAAGAGCGCGAATATTACCGGACAACCTAGAAATATACAAGAGCGGCTGCAAAAAAATAACTCTCGCGAGAGTAAACTGGACCAAAGGGCCAAATCGGGTTAAATATCGGATAACATGTTCTATTTAGGTAACTAACCCTTGGATTCGGAACAGATACTTGCCGAGGCGGATCTCTGTGTAAAGTGCGGCTACTGCCTGCCCCACTGCCCCACCTATGCCCTAAAGGCGGATGAGGGAGAGTCTCCGCGCGGCCGCATCGCCCTCATCCAGGGCCTGATCACCGGAGCAGTGAACAGCAAGAGACTGCATGAGCATCTGGATTCCTGCCTGGCCTGCCGCGCCTGCGAAGCGGCATGTCCGTCTGAGGTGCACTATGGACGGCTCATCTCCTACACACGAAACATCCAAAGAAGGATGGAGAATAGTGCTCCAGGATTTTTGAGCAGATCCCTGCTGCACACCCTTTCCCACGCACCATACTCGCAATCCATCTCGCACTTGACCAGCCTGTACCAGAGATTTGGACTCTCATCAATGGCAAACATGCTGGGAGGCGACAGCATTGCCCGCCTCAACGATCTGCTGCCCAGAAACATTGAGACATCGCCCTGGCAGGACAGCTATCCAGCATACGGAAAGACCATGGGCCGTATCGGCCTCTTTACCGGATGCATCAGCCGCATTACAGACCGGCCGGCTCTGAACGCGAGCATACGCATCCTGAATATTTTGGGATATGAAGTAGTGGTACCTCCACAGCAAGGGTGTTGCGGGGCCATGCACCACAACAGCGGAGACTCCAGTGAGGCGGCCGCATTGCTCGACCGCAACCGCACTGCGTTTTCCGGTCTAGGTCTGGATGCCGTCGTCGGCGTTGCCAGCGGCTGTACCGCCCATCTTAAGGAACAAGCGGAGCAGAGCGACCTCTCTTTACAGATCATGGATATCAGTACCTTTCTGTGCGATATACCAGGCATCCGCAAACCCTCTCTCATCCCGCTCAATAAAAAAGTGGCCATCCACACCCCATGCTCCCTGAAGAATGTCCTGAGGCAGGCAAATGCACCATTTAGATTGTTACAAACCATTCCGGATATCCGGCTGACGGAACTCCCGGAGAATGGCCTCTGCTGCGGCGCAGCCGGTCTTTATATCATCTCCAATCCGGATGAGGCCGATGCCCTGCGAAGAGATAAAATTAAAGGATTAGTGGAGTGCCAGGCCGATATCCTGGCCACATCCAATACCGGCTGCTCCCTGCATCTGGCCGCCGGGATCCGCGCGGCCGGTTTGGAGATAGAGGTGCTGCACCCGGTTGAACTGCTAGCCCGACAGATAATAGAGGATTAACCCTGTACCAACTCAAAGCTATGGGTGATATTCACCGAGGCGCCCAGCATGATTGAGGCGGAACAGTACTTCTCGGCACTCATCTCTACCGCCCTCTGTACCGTTTTCTCCTGCAATCCTGGGCCCGCCACCTTGAAGTGGACATGAATAGTCGTAAACACCTTGGGGTCGCTATCGGCCCTCTCCGCCTCCAGTTCCACCTCACACAGACTCACCTGATGCCTCCCCTTGCGCAGGATATGCACCACATCAAACTGGGTACACCCACCCAGCCCCAGAAGGATCATCTCCATGGGGCGAGCACCTAGATTTCTCCCGCCATGCTCCTCAGGACCATCCATAACCACCGCATGGCCGCTGTCGGCCTCGCCCACCATCATGGCGTTTTCTACCCACTTAACCCTCGCTTTCATCTACTATCCTCTGGATTTTGTTCTTTACTGCTAATATATTGACCTATGCACTATTAATGGACAACAAATAACGGTAGTCTCTGCTTTTGTTGGTGCATAGACAGATAATGAACCCAAAACAACCATGACAATTATTCAGCCCCCTCAGCCAGAACCGGAATTTCTCCAGCCTTTCCTGTCGTTTTGCCATCGCAGAAGATACCCGGCCAAGGCCGAGATCATCCGCCCCGGCGACCCCGCAGATGCCCTGTTCTATATCATCGAAGGCTCGGTAACCATCATAATCGAAGATGAAGAGGGAAGAGAGATAATTTTGACCTATCTCAACAAGGGTGAATTCATCGGCGAGATGGGACTGTTCAAACCCCACGCCCAACGCAGCGTTCTGGTAAGGACCCGTACAGAGTGCGTCCTGGCAGAGATAAGTTATAGCCGCCTGGAACAACTCTTCGATAGCGGCCTGCAACCATATGCCAGGCAGATACTCTACTCCTTTGGCAATCAACTGGCAGACCGCCTGATGCATACCAGCTATAAGGTAGGCCATCTGGCCTTCCTTGACGTCACCGGGCGTATCGCCGGGACCTTGCTAGAGCTGTGCAAGCAGCCGGACGCCATGACCCACCCGGATGGCATGCAGATACGTATCACCCGTCAGGAGATAGGGCGCATTGTCGGCTGTTCACGGGAAATGGCCGGACGAGTCCTGAAGACCCTTGAGGAGCAGGGACTGATCGATGTTAAGGGCAAGACCATCGTGGTCTATGGCACCCGCTGACCCGGCTAGAGCAGAAAATAATAGAGCGCCAATAGCACCGCAACCAGCAGGGACCCGGCCAGCAAGAGGATCACAGGCCTGGACGGACCTTTTTTCTTGCCATATCCATCCCTATGGGAAAAGAATCCCGGACTTAGCCTGGAGCTACCGCGCGGCAGTTGCTCGGTAAGGACAAACTGGGTGCTCTCCATATCAAGATCCGGTTCCAACATCTCCGTGTGCACAAAGCTGTCTCTTTTCAGACGATGGTCGTCTTCTTCACGCATAACCCGTTTGAGACTGCAGACTGCCCCCCTCTTCTCGATCTTATTGCGCAGACGCTCTGCCTTATCCAGTGTGAGATCACGCCGTATGATAGAGGGCTCCCCGACCAAAAGGGGCCTTATTCTGCTCTCTGGTATCTTGAACAGACGGCTCAACTCGGTGATGACTTCGTGGGTCTGACGCCCGGTCATGACCCAGCCGGTAAGGACAATGCGGTATCTCTCTACCTGCATCTTATCTATCCTGTTTATTCTCTAATTATATTTATGTTGTTACGCCTCTGTCCCATGGTCTCCTTTCCCAGCAAACGCTCCACACGGCGTAGCGATTTTTTCTAACGTTATACCGAATATGCGGTTAGGATCCAGCCGCCTTCACCTGGAGAACAACCCCATCCACACCCGTAACCTGCACCTTGGTCCCCTCAGGACAATCCTCTCCGGCAATCTTCCAGGTGCTATCGTCCACCCTAATCTTCCCGAATCCATTGACTAGCGGTTCCTCCAAGGTGAAGGTACGACCCACATACTGTTCGCCGCGGCGATTGAGTCTGGGCTGATCCGATTTGGTCGGATTCTTCTTCAGATAGTTGCGCCACAGGGCCACGCTGGCGACGCTGAATATGGAGAACAGTAGCAGTTGCGGCTCCCATCCCATGGACGGAAACAGCAACACCAGTAACCCAACCACACCTGCGGATATCCCCATCCAGAGAAAGAACACTGCGGGAGAGATGATCTCCAGGATGACCAGCACCACGGCCAGGACCCACCAGTGCCAATAGGTGGCGTCTTGCAACAGATCTATCATGACTTGTCCTCTCCCTGCCTGGCCATGGCACTCTTGGCGATCTCTGCTATTCCGGCGACAGAGCCGATCAGACTGGAGGCCTCAAGCGGCATCAGTATCACCTTCTGATTCTCCGCCGATGCCACGTTCTGCAGGGCCTCGGTATATTTCTGGGCCACAAAGTAGTTGATGGCGTTGATATCGCCCTTGGCAATGGCCTGGGACACCATCATGGTGGCCTTGGCCTCCGCCTCGGCCAGACGCTCCCGCGCCTCTGCCTCACGGAAGGCCGCCTCCCGATCCCCCTCCGCCTCCAGGATGGCCGACTGTTTCTCACCCTCTGCCTTAAGGATGGCGGCCTGACGAAAGCCTTCGGCCTCCAGGATATTGGCCCGCTTCTCCCGCTCCGCCTTCATCTGCCGCGCCATAGAGTCCACCAGATCCCGCGGCGGGGTGATGTCCTTGATCTCGATGCGGGTCACCTTTATACCCCAGGGGGTGGTGGCGTCATCCACTACACTCAACAACCTGGCGTTGATCTGGTCCCGTTCCGACAGTACCTCATCCAGATCCATGGAACCCATCACGGTACGGATGTTGGTCATGACCAGATTGAGGATGGCCATGGTGCGGTCGTTCACCTCATAGGCCGCCTTGGCCGCCTGCAGGATCTGGTAGAAGACCACACCGTCCACCTGCACCATGGCGTTGTCCTTGGTTATAACCTCCTGAGACGGCACATCCACCACCTGCTCCATCATATTGAGCTTGGCGCCGACCGTGTCCACCAGCGGGATGATCAGATTAAGTCCAGGGCTCAGTGTCTTGGTATAACGCCCGAAACGCTCTACCGTATACTCATACCCCTGAGGCACGCGTTTTGCCCCAAGTATTACAATGATCACCGCCAATATTACGATTAAGACCGAAAACTCGCCCATGCTGATTCCCTCCGGAGGTTTTTGTTATTTGCCCATCCAGTATACTCCCTTCACACCATCTGCAAAGAGATAAGATCGAGTCATTTCCTGTTACACTTCACACCTCCACACCGGAAACCCAGACAGATGAACGACACCATCCAAAAACCACCCAAGTCACTACTACGCAAGGTAGGTCGCGCCATCGCCGACTACAGCATGATCCGTGAGGGTGACCGCGTCCTGCTGGGAGTATCCGGAGGTAAGGACTCACTATCGTTGTTACAGATCCTGGCCCACCTACGCACCTATGCCCCGGTCAGATTCGAGCTGGGGGTGATCACGGTAGACCCGGAGGTGGAGGGGTTTGATCCGAGCGACCTAAAGGCCTACTACGAGGCACTTGGCGTACCATATTACTATCAGCAACAACCTATCATGGAGGAGGCCAAACAGAATATGGATGGTGACTCCTTCTGCGCCTATTGCTCGCGTATGAAGCGCGGCATCATGTACAGCACCTGCCGCGAACAGGGCTACAACGTACTGGCCCTGGCGCAACACCTGGACGATCTGGCCGAGAGCCTGCTCATGTCCATCTTCCACGGCGGTCAGCTGCGCACCATGAAGGCCCACTATGTTAATGATGACGGGGATATCCGCATCATCCGCCCCCTGGTCTACTGCCGCGAGACCCAGACCGGCGCTTTTGCCCTCGAGGCGGGGCTACCCATCATCCCCGACAGTTGCCCTGCCTGTTTCGATATGCCGACCCAGCGCCAGCACATGAAAGAGCTGTTGTTGGGCGAAGAGAAACTGAACCGCCACCTCTATGCCAACATCCTGCACGCCATGCGGCCCCTGATGGATGAGGCGCCGCCGGTTGTATCCGACGGGCAATAATCTACGATTATGCTAAAGCGCTATTGAAAAAACTGAACAAGACCGTATATTAGAAAATTCTTATTTACCGCCTATCTGGAGAAACGGCATGAACCCCAGTCTGATCATCCTCCTCGCAACCCTGTTGCTGGTCCCTGCGGCAGGGGCAGAAACCCCGCTGAAGACGGCCCCAATCGGATCCATGGAGACGCCGCTGGAGTACCGGCTGGATGGAGTGGTGGAGGCGGCAAATCAGGGCACCCTAACGGCCCAGACCCAGGGACAGGTGATGCAGATCCTGGTGGACGTGGATGAGTATGTGGAAAAGGACGCCGTGATCATTCGTCTCAAGGATACCGAACAGAGGGCCAGGCTGGAGCAGGCCAAGGCCGACCTGAAGACGGCGGCGGCACGTCTGGAAGAGGTGAAGAAGCAGCATGAACGCATCCAGGCGGTCTACGCCAAAGACCTGGTCTCCAGCTCCGCCCTGGATCAGTCCAACGCCAATCTGCAGGCGGCCATAGCCCGCCACCAAGCCGCTCAGGCCGGTCTGGAGCAGGCACAGGAACAGGTCAGATACACCGAGATCAGGGCTCCCTTCTCCGGCATAGTCACCCAGCGCCACATAGAGGTGGGGGAGACGGCCAACATCGGACAGAAACTGATGAGCGGTATCTCCCTGGAAAAACTTCGGGTCAACGTGAACGTACCCCAGAGCCTGATCCAGCAGATCAAAAAGGGTGGCAAGGCCAGGATAGGGCTGCCGGACGGACGACTGATTGATGCGGTGAATCTGACGGTCTTCCCCTATGCCCAGAGCGGGAGCAACACCTTCAAGGTGCGGCTGGACCTGCCGGCGGACGTCTCGGGACTGTTCCCCGGCATGTACGTGAAGACCGCCTTCGTGGTGGGGGCGGAGAAACAGCTTGCCGTACCGCGTCAGGCGGTGGTGTTCCGCAGCGAGGTGACCGGTGTCTATGTGCTGGACCAGGATGGAAACCTCTCCTTTCGCCACATCCGCCTGGGGAAAAAGATCGATGATAGTACCCTAGCCATCCTTGCGGGACTGGACAGCAATGAGTTGGTGGCCCTGGACCCGATCGCCGCGGGCGCCATGCTGAAACAGCAGGCCCAGGCAACAGGGGATAACACCGGTGAATAAGATGGGTATTTCCGGCCGCATCGCCGCCAGCTTTCTCACCACCAGCATCACGCCCCTGCTGGCCCTGGTGGGACTGCTGCTAGGTCTCTTCGCCGTGATGATCACGCCGCGCGAAGAGGAGCCGCAGATCGACGTCACCTTCGCCAACATATTCATCCCCTTCCCCGGCGCCACCGCCACCGAGATCGAGAGTCTGGTGGCCACGCCAGCGGAACAGGTCATGTCCGAGATCGAGGGGATAAAGCACATATACTCCACCTCCCGGCCCGGCATGGCGGTACTCACCGTACGTTATAAGGTGGGAGTGAAACGCAATGATGCCATCTTGCGCCTATATAACAAGGTCTACTCCAACCAGGACTGGCTACCCCCCAACCTGGGCGTGGGCCAGCCCATTGTAAAACCCAAGGGCATCGACGACGTACCCATAGTCACCGCCACCCTCTGGTCCGATGATCCAAAGATAGGCGGCTACGAACTGGGACAGGTAGCCCATGCCATCGAAGCCGAACTGAAGCGGGTGCCCGGGACCAGAGACATCTATACCGTAGGGGCACCGGAACGCGTGGTTAGCGTACTGCTGGACCCCCAGGCCCTGGCTGGATACAACATCAACCTGAACGACCTACAGAGGGCCCTTGCCGCCGCCAACAGGGTACAGGACAACCTGAGCATTACCAACGACAACCGTGAGGTACTGATCCAGTCCGGAGCCTTTCTATCCAGCGCGGAACAGGTGGGCGACCTGGTGGTGGGCGTACATGAGGGAGGACCGGTCTATCTGCGCGACGTAGCGACCATAAAACATGGCCCGGATCAGCCCAGACAGTATGTGTGGATCGGCAGCGGCCCCGGCACTAATGACCAGACCCTGTCCGCCTCCGGCACCCTGCCTGCGGTCACCATTGCCATCGCCAAGAAGCCGGGCACCAACGCGGTGGACATCGCCAACGCGGTAATAGATCGCTTCGAACAACTAAATGGCATATTCATCCCCGACGGCGTACACGCCAGCATCACTAGGAACTACGGCGCGACCGCTGACGCCAAGGCCAAAAAGCTGATCAGCAAACTCGTCTTCGCCACCGTCTCCGTGGTGCTGCTGGTCCTGTTCGCCCTGGGCTGGCGTGAGGCCATCATCGTGGGCACGGCCGTGGTCATCACCCTGGCCATCACCCTATTCGCCTCCTGGGCCTGGGGCTTCACCCTGAACCGGGTATCCCTGTTCGCCCTGATCTTCTCCATCGGTATACTGGTGGATGACGCCATCGTGGTGGTGGAGAACATCCATCGCCACATCAGCATGGGGGCAAAGAACCTGCTCGAGGCTATACCCAAGGCGGTGGACGAGGTGGGTGGCCCCACCATCCTGGCCACCTTCACCGTGATCGCGGCCCTGATGCCCATGGCCTTCGTCAGCGGTCTGATGGGGCCCTACATGAGCCCGATCCCGATCAACGCATCCATGGGCATGCTGATCTCCCTGCTGGTGGCCTTTGTCCTCACCCCCTGGCTCACCAACAAGGCCCTGAACAGAACAGCACATGCCCATTCCGCGCACTCCGAAGAGATAGATGAGAAGGACCCCATATTCCAGACCTTCCATCGTTTGATGCACCCCTTCATCGAATTCAAAGAGGGGGCCAAAAGGCGCAAGCTGTTGCTGTTCTCGCTGCTGGGACTGATCGCCTTCTCCATGCTGCTGGTGGTGTCCAAGGCGGTGATCATGAAGATGCTGCCGTTTGATAATAAATCTGAATTCCAGGTGATCCTGGACATGCCGGAGGGCACCAGCCTGGAACAGACCGCCCGGGTCCTGGACGAGATCGGCGGCTACCTCAAGACCGTGCCTGAGGTCACCAACTACCAGACCTACGCCGGCACCTCTGCCCCCATCAGTTTCAACGGTCTGGTACGTCAATACTACCTGCGCGAGGCACCCAACCTGGGGGATATCCAGGTCAATCTGCTGGACAAACACGATCGTGATCGCCAGAGCCACGAGATCGCCCTGGCCGTGCGCCCCCCCATCCAGGAGATCGCCGCCAGATACCGGGGCAACGTAAAGGTCGTGGAACTCCCCCCTGGCCCGCCCGTCATGTCGCCACTGGTGGCGGAGATCTATGGCGTTGACTACGCGGGACAGATAGGCATCGCCAAGCAACTGCGTGATCTGTTCAGCCAGACCGAGGACGTCATAGATATTGACGACAGTGTGGAATACCCATCAGATAAACTCATGATCCTGGTGGACCGCACCAAGGCCGCCCTGCTGGGAGTGTCTCAGGATAGCGTCACCCAGGCCATGGCCACGGTGATCGGAGGTAATGACATGACCTTCCTGCACGGCAAAAACATGAAGTATGCGGTCCCCATCCGGGTGAAATATGCCGAGGCCGACAAGTCCAACCTGCAGCAGGTGCTCTCCCTGAAGATACCCAGCATGAGCGGGGAGGCCGTACCCCTGTCCGAGATCGTCCGGGTCATCCCTGCCAAACGTGAACACTCCATCAATCACAAAGATATGCTTCCGGTGGTATACGTGACCGGCGACATGGCCGGCGACACAGACAGCCCACTGTACGGCATGTTTGAGATATCCGACGCCATCGACCAACAGGGTTCACTGGAACAGTGGTTCATCTCCCAGCCGGAGAATCCCTACTCCTACAGCGTCAAATGGGACGGCGAGTGGCAGATCACCTACGACACCTTCCGTGATATGGGCATCGCCTACTCGGTGGGCCTGATCCTGATCTACCTGCTGGTGGTGGCCCAGTTCCGCTCCTACCTGGTGCCGCTGGTCATCATGGCCCCCATACCCCTGACCATCATCGGCATCATGCCTGGCCATGCACTATTGGGCGCACAGTTCACCGCCACCTCCATGATCGGCATGATCGCCCTGGCCGGCATCATCGTGCGCAACTCCATCCTGTTGGTGGACTTCATCAATCAACAGGTACGCGCGGGAGTTGAACTAGAGGATGCGGTGATTCGCTCCTCTGTGGTCCGGGCCAAACCCATCATACTAACCGCCGTCGCCGCCATGGCCGGCGCCTTCTTCATCCTGGATGACCCCATCTTCAGCGGCCTGGCAGTATCGTTGATCTTCGGCCTGTTCGTCTCCACGGCCCTGACCCTGATCGTGATCCCGGTGGTCTATTTTGCGGTGATGCAGACGCGGGTGCGGCAGATTAAGGAGGGGTTGGGGTGATGGGGATTTTGCGATATTGTTTAGCGTCATCCTGCGGCTTGATCGCGTAACTCAGTAAACTACTACTCATCGTCATCCTGCGGCTTGATCGCGTAACTCAGTAAACTACTACTCATCGTCATCCCGCGACTTGATCGCGGGATCCAGGAAATCTCCCTTCTCCCCAATGGGGAGAAGGGCCGGGGATGAGGGGGAGACGTTACTTTGTAGCAGTAACGGTAATTAGTTTCGTAGCCTTTAACCCCTAGAACATTTCTCTATTTCCGAGCATAGGCTACGAGGTACTTTCTCTTGCTTGTCCAAGAGAAAGTACCCAAAGAGAATGACACTCCACGACTTGCCCTTCAGGTCCCCTTCGTTCCTCACCTCTCCAGGGGCTCCAACGAAGGGATATCCTTATCCCTCGCTGGAGGCGCCGCGTCCATGCGGCGCCCCTACGGGCCTAATCCTGTATCGGTTCCGGTACTCGGCTGCGTCGAAGGAGGTTTAGGGGTGGTTATTTTTGGTATAGTATGCAAAAAAATAGATACGTTCTTTGCCCCTTTTAAGTTAATTTACTTGTGTTCCTCTTGAGCATATTTTTTAAGCATTTTACTTTCAAATACTGTCGCATAAAGCGTTGTGTAAATTACCTCAGCATCATCAAAATTTCGTTGCTCGGCCTCGACCCATGGACGATCAATACACACTCTCCCAGGATGAATATAATTACGCATTTCCCTTAGTATGTGTGCAAGTCTATCAGGCTTTATAGAAATTGAGGGAGTTTGGATGTCTGGTAACCAACCCGCATATAGACAAACGTGAATAAGGTTATTAAACGACCATTCTGTAGGCGTGTTTGGATCTCTTGGCCGCTTTCTCCTTTGTAATTCTTTCGCTGTTTTACACGCCTTGGTTTTGGAGAGAAGGCACCGAAGCAGGAGAAGCCCCTCCATTGCCGCACCAAGCAAACTTACTGCTGCTGTAAAAGCTTTTACCTTTGCAGATTCTTGAGCTTCTTGCTCATATCTCTTGATGGTATCCTTAAGCGCAGAAATAAGTTCTTGCTTGTGAAAAATTGCACGCCTGCCTCGCTCGCGCAGGCGATCGAATTCATCTCTGTTGTTTTGAAAAAGCGTTGCTGCAAGCGCTCCTTCTAATACTACAAGTGTTTCTCCAAGCCTCTTATCTTCAGCTAAAACCCATTTATCATTAAGGCGTTGGTATTCTGGCGGCGCATCCTTTAACGGAAAGAATTCATCGTCAGTAAGGCCACGCGATAATTCTATATCTCGCATTGACGAGAAAAGATCAACTAGTTCTGGGTAAACGCCATCTAAGATTCGCCCTTCGTGTACACTTTCGGCCGCATGCGCTACGAAAAAAATGTACTCTTGAAACGATATTAAGCGGGAAAGATATAGCGCTGCCGCCAATTGAATACGTAATTTGGCTGAATCAGGATTTCTCCAAGTATCTTTTTCGCTCCTATCCTTCTTTAGGGCAATGGCTATTTCAGGAAGCAATGAGTTTGCAAGTGCTCGTTGTTCAAGTTCGCTAAATGCTGTTTCAATTCTGTTTTCTTTGGCTGGCAAGTCCGTCCGTCTAATAAGCGGCTTTAGCAAATGACGGCGGATTTCGGGATCATGTTTCTTCATGTTAAATCCTAACCGGATAATTGAATAAGGCTTCTTAAAATCACCTGCATTTTATAATTTAATTATCGTTATAACATGGAAGGGGAGAATAAAAATAAAAAAGCTACGCATTTATTTTTTACACCCTGCGTACTCAGAACAACCACCCAAAAACCTCCTCCGACACAGCCGAGTACCGGAACCGCAACAGGATCGGGCCCGTAGGGGCGCCGCATGGACGCGGCGCCTCCAGCGCTGGCGAGGGATCGCTCGTCGCTGGAGCCCCTGGGGAGGTGAGGAACGGAGGGCACCCGAAGGGCAAGTCGTGGAGCGCCCTTTTCTTTCGCCTATTTCTTTTAGGCGTACAAAAATCCGCCGGGAG
>JBNKIR010000053.1:0-142896 GCA_050290785.1 Sedimenticolaceae bacterium
CATCACCCGAAATAGCACGTGGCTGCCAGTTAATGGGTTGAGCCAATGAGCAACGGAGAACAAACCCTACCGGGCAAGACCCTGATCAATCGAAAGACTCTGTTGGCGATGATCCCGCTGTCAGATCGCGCCATCTTCAATATGGAGAAGCGCGGCGAGTTCCCGCGTCGGATCGCGCTGACTAGCCGTAACGTCGCCTGGGACCTCGCGGAGGTTGAGGAATGGATCGAGTCGAGGAAACAATCTGGGGAGCAAGCTGAACGCCCCGGCATTACTGTCGTTGCTTAGTCGTCCACTCGTCGATCATGTCAGCCCAGTCTTGTAACATCGCCGTACGCTGTTCACGGTACTCGGCCTTGTTATAGATAGCCCTCACTCCCCTCTGCTCATGAGCAAGGCACTTCTCGATCCAGTCAGTGTTGTAACCTGCCTCATGCAGTAGCGTACTAGCAGTTCGGCGTAGATCATGCGGACCAAATTTTCCAAGCTGCTCACCATCTTTCTGCGCAGCCTTATACGTCGACGATAGAACACGATTCAACGTTGCAGCGCTCATAGGCAAGTCAGAATCATACCGAGACGGAAGCACGTAGTCGGATCCACCAGCAAAGGTTTTCAACGCGATGAAGATGTCGAGCGCCTGACGAGACAGGAACACCAGGTGCGGAGTTCTTCGTTTCATCCGTTCTTTCGGAATCGTCCAAAGCGCCTCGCTGAAATTGATCTCTGACCACGTCGCATTCGACAGCTCAGATTTCCTCACCAAGGTCAGTAGCAGCAGCTTGATGGCAGCCCGGTATTGCGGTGATGTTCCTACCCGGTCCATATACCGATACATCAGGCCAATCTCTGCCGGTGTCAGCGCACGGTCGCGCGGCTCGAATCTGGCGATGGTGGTCGGTCGCACCATTTCCGCCGGATTCTCCACGTTCTGTCCGCGCTCGATGGCCCAACGATAGACCTGCAATACCACTTCTCGGGCATGCACCGCCGTTGCTGGTGCTCCCCTTTCGACAATGGCATCGGTCAATGCGCGCAGATCCTCATGCGTGATTTCGGTCAGCTTTTGACTTCCGAAACGCTTTTTCAATTCGCGGGTGTATACCGATTTGCGCATGTCGCGCGTTGACTCAGCCATCTGATAGCCACGCAGCCATTTTTCGGCCCATGCGCCGAACGTCACAGCATTCTTCACACGCTTCTTGTCGCGTGCCTTTTCCCTGGCGGGTGATTTCCCGGCCGCGATCATCTTCTTTGCTTCGCTGAGTCGTTCTCGCGCTTCTGCAAGCGTAACGCCACGAACACCATACCGGCCTATCGTCAGCGTCTCCTGTCGACCGTTAATCGCGTAGTTGTATCTGAAGGAGATACCTCCTGCTGGTGTCACCGCCACATAGAGGCCATCGCGGTCGTTCACTTTGTAGAGTTTGTCCTGCGGTTTCAAATTTCGCAGCTTGGTATCTGTCAGCATCACAAGTCCTCCCCTAGGGGAAAAAATACCATGATCTTTCATGGCGGGTTTTTCTTATGTTTCTCGTTATATATCAGTGATTTGTCGATTTTTAATACCATGAATGTGCTGAACAACATGGCATGGTATTTTGTCGAACCCCTGATCTTGAGGGCGACAATACCACGATTTATACCATTGAAAAAGTTTGCTTGGCGGTGCCTGCCAGTGCCAGCAGGTGCCAGACAGAGATGTGAATAATTTAGTTAATACAATGAGTTATGTGTTGTTTGATGCCTGCAGGTGCCTGTCAGTGCCAGACGTGGAATCATTCCCACTCGATAGTAGCCGGCGGCTTGCCGGAGATATCGTAGGCGACGCGTGAGATACCCTTCACCTCGTTGATTATGCGGCGGGACACCAACTCCAGAAATTCAAACGGTAGATGGGCGAAACGAGCGGTCATAAAGTCTATGGTCTCTACCGCCCGCAGGCTGACCACATACTCATAACGCCTGGCGTCCCCCACCACGCCCACGGACTTCACCGGCAGGAATACGGCGAAGGCCTGACTCACCTTGTCGTAGAGATCATGGTTCAGCAGTTCGGAGATAAAGATATCGTCCGCCACACGCAATATGTCCGCATACTCCTTCTTTACCTCACCCAGGATGCGCACACCCAGCCCCGGACCGGGGAACGGATGGCGATATACCATCTCATAGGGCAGACCCAGCTCCACGCCGATCCTTCGCACCTCGTCCTTGAACAACTCACGCAACGGCTCCACCAGCTTCAGCCTCATGTAGTCCGGCAGTCCGCCCACATTGTGATGGGATTTGATCACATGGGCCTTGCCCGATTTTGCCCCGGCCGATTCGATCACGTCCGGATAGATGGTGCCCTGGGCCAGGAACTCCACATCCTTGAGTTTATTGGCCTCTTCCTCAAAGATGTCGATAAACAGGTTGCCGATGATCTTGCGCTTCTGTTCCGGATCGGCCTCGCCCTTGAGCGCATCCAGGAAGCGCTGCTCAGCATCCACCCGGATCACCTTCACCCCCATGTGCTGGGCAAAGGTGGCCATCACCTGGTCACCCTCGTGCAGGCGTAGCAGGCCGTTATCCACAAAGATGCAGGTGAGTTGATCGCCGATGGCGCGATGCAGGATGGCCGCAACCACGGAAGAGTCCACACCACCTGAGAGTCCGAGCACCACCTGCTTGTCACCCACGCGTTCCCGTACGCTCTTGATGCTCTCTTCGATGATGCTTGCGGAATTCCACAGGGCCTCGCAACCGCAGATATCGAACAGGAAACGCTCAATGATGCGCTGCCCCTGGCGGGTGTGGGTCACCTCAGGGTGAAACTGCAGTCCATAGTAGCGACGCTCTTCATCGGCCATACCGGCCAGCGGCGCGTTATCGGTCTCACAGATGACATGGAAACCTGCCGGTGCCTCCACTACCCGGTCACCATGGCTCATCCACACGTCTAGCAGACCATAGCCGTCCTCTGTGGCATGATCTTCGATATCTTTTAACAGCTTGGAGTGATGCCGCGCCCGCACCTGGGCGTAGCCATATTCGTGTTTGTCGGAAGACTCCACCTTGCCGCCCAGTTGTGCGGCCATGGTCTGCATGCCGTAGCAGATACCCAGCAGAGGAACTCCGAGATCAAATACGATCTGCGGCGCCCTGGGGGTATGGTCTGCGGTCACGGTCTCAGGACCGCCGGATAGGATTATGCCTGCGGGCGTATGTTCGGCGATGGCCTCTTCACAGTGATCATAGGGCCAGATCTCACAGTAGACACCGGCCTCACGCACCCGGCGCGCAATCAGCTGGGTATATTGGGAGCCGAAATCCAGGATCAGGATGCGATGGGCGTGGATATCTTTTTGCTGTGTGGTCATAGAAAATGCTTTTCAGTTACTGGCCTAAATCATAATTATTAAGCCGCAAATTAACGCGAATCACCGCTAGGTGACGCAAATATTCTCAGGAAATGATTTTACACCTTTCTCATCCCGCACCGGCCTGCGCCAGAATGACGGTTAAATCAAAGAATCCCTAATAACATTTACGCCTTTTTTCTTCCATTTGCGACACAAAACTAGTTACGACGGTAGTTCGGCGCTTCCTTGGTGATGGTGACATCATGCACATGGGACTCGGCCATGCCGGCACCTGTCACTCGTACAAATTCCGGCTTGGTGCGCATCTCAGCTATGTTGGAGCATCCGGTATAGCCCATACTGGAGCGGATACCGCCCAAGAGCTGATAGATGATATTGGTTATGCTTCCCTTGTAGGGCACACGACCCTCGATCCCTTCCGGCACCAGCTTCTCGGCGTCAGAGGTATTCTCCTGGAAGTAGCGGTCACTGGAGCCATCCTTGCCGCCCATGGCCCCGATGGAACCCATACCACGGTACGATTTATAGGAACGTCCCTGATACAACTCGATCTCGCCTGGAGATTCATCGGTACCGGCGAACAGACCGCCTATCATAACCGAGTGGGCGCCGGCCGCGATGATCTTGGCCACGTCACCAGAGTAGCGCAGGCCGCCATCCGCGATCAGCGGTATGCCGTCTTTCTTCAATTCATTGGCCACATTCATCACCGCGCTCACCTGGGGCACGCCGACACCGGCCACTATCCTGGTGGTACAGATCGATCCGGGACCTATGCCTACCTTGACCGCATCGGCCCCCGCCTCTACCAGGGCCCTGGCGGCCGCTGCGGTGGCGATATTTCCGCCGATCACCTGGACATCCGGATAGCTCTTCTTGACCCAGGCCACGCGGTCCAGCACCCCCTGAGAGTGTCCGTGGGCGGTATCCACCACGATCACATCCACCCCGGCCTGCACCAGCGCCTCAACCCGCTCTTCCGTACCCTTACCGGTACCGACCGCAGCACCCACCCGCAATCTCTCCTGGTCATCACGACAGGCGTTGGGATTGGTCTTGGCCTTCTGGATATCCTTGACCGTTATCAGTCCGGTCAGCTCAAACTTCTTATTGACCACCAGCACCTTTTCGATGCGGTTCTTGTGCAACAGGGCGATGACCTCTTCGCGGCTCGCGCCCTCTTCCACCGTCACCAGCCTATCCTTCGGGGTCATGATGGAGGAGACCGGATCGCTCATGCGGGTCTCGAAACGCAGGTCACGGCTGGTGACTATACCCACCAGCTCCTTGCCCGTGGTGACCGGCACCCCTGAGATATTATGGGCATCGGTCAGATTCATTACCTCCAGGATACTGGTATCCGGGGTAACAGATATCGGCTCGCGTATGACGCCGCTTTCATATTTCTTTACGCTTAGGACATTCTGGGCCTGACGCTCAGGTGTCATATTCTTGTGTATTATGCCGATACCCCCTTCCAGGGCCATGGCGATGGCCAGCTTGGCCTCTGTCACGGTATCCATGGCGGCGGAGACCAATGGTACGCTCAATTGTATATCCCGGGTAAGATTGGTCCTGAGGTCGACATCTCCAGGCAGTACCGTGGAGTGTGCGGGGAGGAGGAGTACATCGTCGAAGGTCAGGGCTTCCTGGGTCAGGCGCATAGTCTCGTTTTCCATACTGGCTAAAAATTAAGCTCGCTATTATAGGATTTGCGGCCACTCGGGTAAACTGAAACAATGGTCCAGAGGAGCAATTCAATACAGAAACCACATGCCAACAGGTTCAACCAATAGTACGCCACCGCGCGACATCTACAGCGTCTCTCGCCTGAACAGCGAGGTTCGGGCGGTCCTGGACGCCAGTTTCCCTCTGCTCTGGGTGGAGGGAGAGATCTCGAATCTGGCCAGACCATCGTCCGGACACATCTACTTCTCTCTGAAGGACCCCTACTCCCACGTACGCTGCGCCATGTTCCGCATGAAGCGGCAACTCCTCAGGTTTGAGCCGGAGAACGGCATGCAGGTGCTGGTACGGGCACGTCCCAATCTATACGAGACCAGGGGTGATTTTCAGCTCAATATCGAACACATGGAGCCTGGTGGCGAGGGTCTGCTGCGACAGGCCTTTGAGGAGTTGAAGCAGAGGCTGGATAAAGAGGGTTTGTTCGATACCCACTACAAGCAGCCACTGCCCGGATTTCCTCAGCAGATAGGTGTAATCACCTCACCTTCCGGCGCTGCCATCCGGGATGTGATCAGCGTACTTAGGCGCCGCTATCCGACCGTACCGGTACTGATCTACCCGGTTCAGGTGCAGGGCGAAGGTGCGGTCAAAGACATAACCCAGGCGCTGCAATTGGCGAACCTGAGAGACGAATGCGATCTGCTGATCCTGACCCGTGGCGGCGGCTCGCTGGAGGACCTGATGGCCTTCAACGATGAGCAAGTGGCCCGCGCCATCTTCGCCAGCAAGATACCGGTGATATCCGCCGTAGGCCATGAGATAGATTTCACCATCTCAGACTTTGTGGCCGACCATCGGGCCCCCACACCATCGGCCGCCGCAGAACTCGCCACCCCTGACCAGGGAGAGCTGGCCGAGAGATTTGCCGATCTGCAACGCCATCTCAGCTCGCGTATGGACCGCCAACTGCATACCATGGAGATAAAGGCCGAGAATATGCAGCGGCGTCTCGCCCTGCTCCACCCCGGGGTTAGGCTGGGACAGAGACAGCAGCGCCTGGATGAACTGGAACTGAGGATAGGCCGCTCCATAAACGCCATGCTCCAACACTCCAGACGCGGGATGACCGGTCTGCAAACGCGTCTTCTGGCACGAATACCCACGCATCAGATCGGCATGCTGCAACAAAAGACCGCACAACTACACAGCCGCATGCAATCATGCACCACCAACCGGCATAGACTCCTGCAACAGAGATTGGCCGCGGCCATAGGCAAACTGAATACCCTAAACCCACTATCTACCTTGGAACGCGGCTACTCCATCACCACCAAGATCGCCACAGGCGAGATCCTGCATAGTTCCGACGACATATCCACTGGTGACCGCATCGAGACCAGACTGGCTAATGGCAAGATACAGTGCCTGGTTGAATCCAAAGAAGAGTAACCAAGACGACTAGACAAAAAGCATCTATATTTCTTAATAATCAATAACAAATCTGGAGAATGGACCATGCCCACTTCCACCATCCCATCCGGTCTTGAATTCCGTCAAAGCGTAGACCACATGGTAGACCGCGCCCTGGGGGTAATGGATCTGGACCCATCCATTGTCAATGCCATCAAGGCCTGCACCTCGGTACTGCAGGTCACATTTCCGGTGATGATCAAAGACAAAATAGAGATGTTCACCGGCTGGCGTGCGGTACATAGCATCCACCGACTCCCGTCCAAGGGCGGCATACGTTACGCCACTACGGTTGATCAATTCGAGGTGGAGGCCCTGGCCGCGCTTATGACCTACAAGTGCGCCATAGTGAATGTACCCTTCGGCGGGTCCAAAGGCGGTCTCTATATAGACCCATCCAAATATACCAGGGATGAACTAAAACTCATCACCCGCCGCTTCACCCGTGAGTTGGCGAAAAAGGGGTTTCTCAGCCCCGCCACCAACGTGCCTGCACCTGATGTCGGCACCGGACAGAGGGAGATGGCCTGGATAGCTGACACCTATAAACATCTCTACCCGCAAGACATCAACCATATCGCCTGCGTGACAGGAAAGCCGGTGGAACACGGCGGTATCCGCGGACGCATAGAGGCCACAGGTCGTGGTGTTCAGTACGGCCTGCAGGAGTTCTTCCGTCACCCGGAAGAGGTAAAGGCCGCAGGCATGGACGGTTCGCTTGAAGGCAAGAACATCATTGTCCAGGGACTGGGTAACGTCGGCTACCATGCGGCGAAATTCCTCTCGGAAGAAGATGGAGCCAAGATAATCGCGGTAATAGAGCGTGATGGCGCCATCATCAATAAAGATGGAATTCATATCGAAGAACTGCGCTTCCACCTCAATGACCATATGGGGGTTGAAGGATTTGTCGGTGGTGAGTATGTGGAAGATGGCGCCAGCATATTGGAGATGGAGTGCGACATCCTGATCCCGGCCGCCTTGGAGAGTGTTATACACGAAAATAACGCACCAAATATCCAGGCGAAACTGATTGCCGAGGCCGCCAACGGCCCCATCACATTTGAAGCCGACCGCATTCTGCGCGCCAGGGGCATTAAGGTATTGCCCGATGCCTTTATGAACGCCGGGGGCGTGGTCGTATCCTATTTCGAATGGATCAGAAACCTATCCCACATCCGATTCGGTCGTATGGAACGCAGACTGGATGAGGCCCGCGGCAACTGCATAGTCCGTGCCCTGAGTGAGATGACCGGCAAAGAGGTGCCTGACTATATCAAGAAAAGTCTGGGACGTGGCGCCGACGAGTTCGACCTGGTCAGGTCCGGACTGGATGACAGTATGAGCCAGGCCATGCAAGATATAATCGACACCTTCCACCGCAATGACAAGATAGAGGACTACCGCACTGCGGCCTACGTCATCGCCCTGTCCAAGATATCACGCTCTTATCTGGATATTGGGATATTTTAGGGGGCAGTGCAGAATGGATACGGTATTAAAAGCAAGCCGCAAAAAACGCAAATGGACGCAGCTACAGGTCAGGCCAAAAATATAATTTTCATCTGATACGCGTTCCCACGCCGAGGCGTGGGGGCGAGACAAATCTGGTGCAATACGCTTCGGTAATACTACTGACTGGATCCCCGCCTACGCGGGGATGACGATGGATATTGAATTTTTTTCCTGGTTCCCACGGTCTCCGTGGGAACCCATAAAACATTGGTATTTGAGGGCGTACCCTTGAGAAGTTGTGGCATCAGTATGATTCGCCTTGGTAACAATTTTATTTCATTTACCGAGGTAACAATCATGATTATTAAGATCACATTCCATACTATGAGACTTTCTGATGGCGGAAAAAAAGAAATTTACGCCCGCATTCTCTATAAGTACGCTAGAACACTAGTTGGGCAAAGTGTATCACTGCGGCTACTGAGTAAAAAACTGCTACAAAACTGCAGGCCATAGAGCACAACAACAAGCAGACACTGCGCCAAACAATCTGGATCCCGCGATCAAGTCGCGGGATGACAGCATTTGATAATTTGCATTCCCTTGCGGTTATTCGCGTCTATTTGCGGCCTGCTTTTTCTTGGCCCTCTGCCCTAGTCGCTACACCATTATTTCTTTCTCTTCACAAACTTCTTCAGCCGCTGCCGCTTCTGCACCTGACGCTTGGTCAGCACATTCTTTTTGCCTTCGTACGGATTGTCACCGCTGCGGAACTCCAATCTTATAGGGGTCCCGTCCAGCTTCAGTGCCTTGCGGAAACGACCGACCAGAAAACGCTTATAACTATCTGGAACGGCATCGGTCTGATTGCCGTGGATCACTATGATGGGAGGGTTCTGCCCGCCCTGATGGGCGTAGCGTAGTTTGATGCGCCGGCCGTGCACCATGGGCGGCTGATGCTCCTGCACCGCCCACTCCAGGATGCGGTTCAGTTCTGGGGTTGCTATATCCATGGTGGCGTTGGCGTAGACCTTGTCCACTACCGGAAACATCTTGCCCACACCGGAGCCGTGCAGGGCGGAGATAAAGTGCTTCTCGGCAAAGTCCAGGAAGGGTAGCTTGCGCTCCAGATCATCCTTTATCTTCTCACGCCTGTCCGGATCCAGTCCGTCCCACTTATTGATGGCCACCACCAGGGCGCGGCCACTCTCCAGCACGTGACCGGCCAGGGTCGCATCCTGATCTATGATATTAAGTTGCGCATCCAGTACCAGGATCACCACATTGGCCTCTTCGATGGCCTGCAGGGTCTTGATGACACTGAATTTCTCGATGGCGTTGTCCACTTTGGATCGACGCCGTACCCCGGCGGTATCGATCAGGGTATAGCGCTTGCCGTCACGCTCGAACGGGATGAATACGCTGTCTCTGGTGGTCCCTGGCTGGTCGAAGGCCACCACCCTATCCTCTCCCAAGAGCCGGTTTACCAGGGTGGACTTGCCGACGTTGGGACGACCGATGATGGCCACCTTGATGCCCATGTCATAGCCGTCATCATCCCCATCTTCCGGCTCCGGCAGGGACTCCAGGGTCTGATTGATAAGCAGCTTAACCCCATGCCCATGCATTGCAGCGATAGGCACAGGGTCACCCAGACCGAGACTGTAGAAATCCGCACCGGCCACGGCCTTGTCCATATTCTCGCTCTTGTTCACCACCAGGGTGATGGGCTTGCCGGTACGTCGCAGCTGTTCGGCGATGGCCTCATCACCAGCGTTCATACCGTCTTTGGCGTCCAGGAGAAAGAAGATGTGGTCGGCGTCGCCTATGGCGGTGACCACCTGTTGCACCATCAGGGCCTCCACGCCCTCGGCGTCACCACTGATACCGCCGGTATCCACCACCAGATATGGACGTTTGCCCATGCGGCCAACACCGTATTGACGGTCGCGGGTCAGACCCGGCTGATCGGCAACCAACGCATCACGGCTGCGGGTAAGCCGGTTGAACAGGGTTGATTTACCCACATTGGGTCGACCCACCAGGGCGATTACGGGAAGCACTGTGATATTCCTAAATCCTGTTGCATGCCTTCGTGGTCACGCAATACGCTCAACTAAGGTTAGTTTCCGGAAACTGTAATGGCGGCAAGTTCTCCGCCATCGCCAAGGACATAGGCCACGTTACCATCGATTACCGGGGGAGTGGTTATAGCAGAGTCACCGACGCGGCTCCTGGCCACCATGTGACCATCCTCCGGCGACAGCCAGTGCAGATATCCCTCGTAATCCCCCACCACGATATATTTACCCAGTACGGCCGGGGCCGTCAGCTTACGACCGTGCAGTTTGTCCTGCTTCCACATGGATGAGCTGTTCTTGGGATCTATGGCCCAGACCTTGTCTTCTGCGTCCGACACATAGAGGTATTCATAATCCACCCCCAGACCGGCATAGGAGGACAACTCACGTCGCCAGATCACATCACCGGACTCTTCGGCCACTGCGGCCAACTGCCCCTGATATGTGGCTACATAGACCACCCCGGACTGCACCACCGGATCACCGTCTATATCCACCATACGTTCAAGCTCAGAGCGGCCGCTGGGAACCGCTATGGTCGCCTCCCAAAACTGCTGCCCATTATCGATATCAAATGCGATCAGCTTACCGCTGGCGAAACCGCAGATCACCTTAGTACCACTTATGATCGGCGAGCTGTTGCCATGTAAGGTCAACACCGGGATAGAGCGGTCATACATCCAGGCCATCTTGCCATCCGAAACATTCAGCGCATACAGCTTGCCATCGACGGTATGTACCAACACCATACCCTGAGACGCCTTGGGCACAGAGAGCACTTCGCTACTCACTCTGGAGCGCCAGACCTCAGATCCGTCCTGTTGCGACAGGGCCAGAACCTCTCCGTTGCTGGTTCCGATCAGTACCAGACCCTCGCCCGCACCAGGACCACCGGAGATCTCAAGACCCTCCTTCTCCACGCTCCATATGACATGCCCGTTACTGCTGTCGAGGGCCTTGATAAAACCTTCGCGATTCGCCACATAGACCCGGCCACCGCTTACGAACGGCACCAGTTTTACCCGCGCGTCCTCCGAACCTGATCCTACGGATACCGACCAGAGTTTTCTCACACTGATGCCGTTTTTAAGTTCAACCAGCTCGGCCGGGGGATCAACATTAGGTTCATCTTCCAGCAGTTTCAGTGGATCCATGGAACCGCAACTGACAAGCAGCAGCAGTGAGATAAGATAGATGGTAACTCTGGTTACAAACATCAGTTCTCAGCCTTTGCAGTAGCCAGATCGTCCAGCTTCATCCGGATCAATGTTGGATTGGACGCATCATTGTCGAGGGCGTCCTGATAGGCGCTCCGCGCCGTGTCAAAGTCATCCCTCGCACGTGCGATATCACCGCGCAGTGCAGAGAATTCTCCGACAAAACTATCTTTGGCCGCCTGGGCGACAACGGCCTCAGCACCATCGATATCGCCTTTATCCAGCAGGATTCGCGCCATGCGAATACGAGCCAGCTGTTGCAGGGACGGGTCCTTGGCATGTGTCTGTGCCCATTCATACTTGGCCTTGGCCCCATCCGCATCTCCCTGCCGCAATTTGGTCTTGGCCATATCCAATGCGGCAAAGACCGCATAACTGCTATCAGGCCATTCGGTGATGATCATCTCTCCCTGTTTCAAGGCAGACTCATCGTTGCCCGCCAGGGTGGCCTTTGCCATCTTCTCATAGCGCAGGGATGCCTGAGACGCCAGTTCGTCCTGATGCTGTGACCAGGCCTGCCAGCCAAATACCGCTCCCAAACCCAACACCAAGCCGGAAAGTATGGAGAATCCGTTTTCTCTCCACCACTTTTTTATCGCCTCAACCTGTTCTTCATCTGAGTCGTATACACCCACGTCATTCACCTTTTGTCCCCCGCCTGGGAGAAACGTCAGAAAAATAATCTATTACGGCCGCTACCGGGGCAAGATTGTGCCACCATTTACAACCAGCGCATAGCCTAACACCCATCCAGCATGGGCCGGAAAAAATCCCCAAGCGCATCCAGGGCAATCTCCTGCTGCTCACTATCATCGCGCAGGGGTTTTACCCCTACCACGCCACGCTGCAGTTCGTCCTCGCCAAGCACCAGGGCAAACATGGCGCCGCTGCGATCCGCCTTCTTGAACTGGCTCTTGAAGCTACCTCCACCACAATTGGTGAGCAGACGCAGGCCTCGTATCTTATCCCTGAGACCCTCTGCCAGGATTAGCCCCTGCCGTTGCGGCTCTTCTCCCACCAGGACCATATAGGCGTGTAGACCTTCTGTTTGCCTGGCAGTTTCCGTCTCTTCCAGAAGTGCGATGAGACGCTCAATACCCATGGCGAAACCGATCGCTGGGGTGCCACGACCACCAAGCTGCTCAACCAGACCGTCATATCTGCCGCCGGCACATACAGTGCCCTGGGCGCCAAGACGGTCAGTGACCCACTCAAATACGGTACGGGAGTAGTAGTCCAGCCCCCTGACCAAACGCGGATTTACCACATAACTGACCCCGGACGCATCCAGACCGGCGCGAAGGGCATCGAAGTGACCCCTGGATTCTTCACCCAGGTATTCCAGCAACGCTGGTGCGCTCGCTATCAGCCCTTGCATATCTTCATTCTTTGAGTCCAGGACCCGCAGTGGATTGGTGTCGAGACGACGCAGACTCTCCTCATCCAACTGATCTTTATGGTCCGACAGATATGCAACCAGTTTGTCCCGATATACGGTACGCTCTTCTGTCGTGCCCAGGGTATTTATCTGCAGCTCCAGACCATCCAGACCCAGGGCCCGCCAGATCCGGTTGCTGATAAGGATTACCTCCAGATCGATGTCCGGACCTTCCATGCCATAGGTCTCTACCCCGATCTGGTTAAACTGGCGGAAACGTCCCTTCTGTGGACGCTCATGGCGAAACATCGGTCCCTGATACCATAGACGCTGTACCTGGTTGTGAAAGAGTCCGTTTTCTATGCCTGCCCGCACACACCCGGCCGTACCCTCCGGACGCAGGGTAAGACTGTCACCATTACGGTCATCGAAGGTGTACATCTCCTTCTCAACTATATCGGTAACCTCACCTATGGAGCGTTTGAACAGATCCGTCATCTCCAGGATGGGCATGCGGATCTCACTGTATCCATAAGCGGCAAGTACCTCTCTCACCCTACCCTCCAGTAACTGCCACAAAGGAGTCTGGTCCGGCAGGATGTCTCGCATGCCGCGTATGGCCTGAATATTTTTCGCCATCAATAACCCGTGTTGTTTCTATCTATCTTGAATACCCTGACTAGGGTTTATCTATCTTTCCGTTATCTATAGTAAAGCGCGCAACGCCGCCGCTGGAAAACCTCTCGATGTCTGCGATCTTTCCATCGATCTCAACCTGAACCGCCTTAGAGTTACCCAATACGACCTTATACGGCATAGTACTGGTCAATCTCTTTCTCGATCCTTTTGTATGTTCTCCGATCAGAATCACCCTATCCTTCGCATCCCTTACCTTTACCCATCCGGAATCAACAAAATTGAACCACACCCCCTCATCCACAGCAGGCGCCGGTTTTACCGGCTTGGGTTGAGGTGCAGGAGCAGGAGAAGCCACTACCGTTTTTATCGGTTCTGGTGCTACCTCCACTACTGGTTTCGCCTCTTCCGCCACTTCTGGTTGCTGTGGCAGCGACAGTGGAATTGATTCACTTCCGCTGGCTGACGACTCCGGCTCTATCTCTTTGATCGCTGAAACTACCGGTTCCTGCGCCCGTTCCAATTGAATGGTGTCCTTAACCCTCTCTGGAGCCTCCTCCTCAACCTGAGACTCATCCGCCACCTCACTGTTTGGAAGAAGAGGAATCGATAAGGATTGAGATGCAGTAGCTTCTCCATTCTCCGGGGGGGCAGGTATCACCAATTCTGGTTTGGGCGCATCTGCCATGTTGACCAGTTTTTGCACCGCTTGACCCAGATCGTCCCACCATATGACCAGAGGGACAAGAATAACCGCCGCCATCACTACAATACTGGCAATCCTGATCAGATCATGGTCGCCGCTTACCTCCACTTTGGTGTCTGATTCCACCAATTGCTGTTCTGAAGATTCCACCTCAAAACCGAACTTTGAGTAGGCATCAAGAACCGGCCCGACCGGCTCTTCCAGCAAACGCGCATAATTCTTCAGATAACCGCGCACAAATACCGGCTCAGGCAGCGCGTTAAAATCGTCTGCCTCGATTGCGGTTATCTTAAATTCGGACAGATGCAACATGGCGGCAACTGCCGCAACATCCAAACCTTTGGCCTCACGCGAACGACGCAGAATGGTTCCTGGTCCGTCTATCAAACCCGCTTGCGTAGGTACATCTATATTGTTCATTTTTTCAATGAATCCTTTAGTAATTTCACCTCCATTGAATCCGGAAAGCTCCCTTTAAGTTGTATGGAATAGCTGGCTACGGCGTTTTTATTTCCGAGCTTACGCTCAATCTGTATCCCCAGCCATAGTGACTGAGGGGTAAATTTTGCAGCGTTATGATAGCGTTTAAGGAAATCCCTGGCCGCCATCATCTCACCTGTCTCGTAACTGAGTCTGGCCATCTGGAAAAGAGCGACTGAAAACTTGCTGTTTTTCTGCAGGGCTCTGCGCAGGTAGGCCTCCGCCAGATCCAGATCTTTTGTCTGTCTGGCACAAATACCTGCATTGGTTAGTGCAACTTCCGGAGTTGAATAGAGTGGATTTTTCAACGCCTCTTTGAACTGCGTATCCGCCTCTTTATACTTCTTTTGTCCGCACAGGAAAGTGCCATATGCATTCAGGGTATAGGGGTTCTTTGGTTGCAGGCCCTTGGCACGTCTGAAGTGCGAATCCGCCAGGCTGTTTTCTCCCAAACGGCTATAGATGATGGCCATTACATTGTGGGCCTCACCATTGTTGGGGTCTACCGAAACCGCCTTCTTGATATTCTTGAGCGCCTCATCCAGCTGATCCTGTTGCATATAGACGACGGACAGCCTCACGTAGACATCCCCGGTACCCTTCTTCTGTGGAGTCTGGCCAAGTGAACCGGTTGAATCATCTCCGCCGGGTCTGACCCCAATGGTCTGGCATCCGGTGAGACCAAAAGCAAGGATCATGATTGTTGCGACTAAGGCTTTGGAAAGATCCAATTTCACTTTGTTATTCCTCCACAAGAGATATTATCTTTATTCAGGGTACGTCTACTCTTATCATTGACCCTGCCGACCAGCTGCCCGCAAGCAGCATCAATATCGTCACCCCTGGTCTTTCTGGTGATGGATATTATGCCAGCCTTCATCAATCTCTGCCTAAATGCTTCTACCCTTTCCGGTGGTGACGCCCTGTACTCGCTGCCTGGGAATGGGTTAAATGGGATCAGGTTCATCTTGGACGGAGTACCTTCCAGTAATCTGATCAACTCCTTGGCGTGGGCGATGCTATCGTTAACACCATCCAGCATAACGTATTCCCAGGTCACCTTGCGCCTTTTGTCGTTCTTTACAAAATCGCGGCAGGCAGGAATCAGTTCCTCTAGGGGATATTTCCTGTTGAGCGGCACCAGTTGATCCCGCAGCTCATTGTTCGGGGCATGCAGCGACACCGCCAGGCTGACATCGCACACCTTACGCAGTTCACGCAGCGCGGGAACCACCCCGGCGGTACTGACAGTCACCCGGTATTTTGACAGACCGTAGGCCAGATCGTCCTGCATGATGTTCATGGCGGCAACCACGGCATCCAGGTTGGCCAGGGGCTCACCCATACCCATAAGGACCACGTTGGTCAGAGGCTGTTCCATCATCCTGACCGCCATCCAGACCTGGCCTATGATCTCGGCGGTAGAGAGATTACGGTTAAAACCCTGTTTGGCCGTAGAGCAGAAACTACAGTCCAGGGCACAACCTACCTGGGATGAGACACAGAGGGTGGTACGCCCATCATCCGGGATCATCACCGTCTCGATACGGTTGTTGCAATCCAGCTCCAGCAGCCACTTGCGGGTGCCGTCCCTGGATGGCTGTTCCAGGACCACCTCAGGCACCTTTATCTCGGAGACCAGCTTGAGCCGGGCACGCAGATTCTTGCTCAGATCTGTCATCAGATCGAAGTCGATGATGCCGTGTTTATGGATCCACTTCAGGACCTGGCGGGCATGGAAGGTCTTAAACCCCATGCTCTCGAAATAGGATTCCATGGCCCCGCGCTCCAGGCCGAGCAGATTTATTTTGTCCTGTGATGCCAATTTAGACTCTACAATCTCTAGATATATGCAGTAACCATTTGATCATTAGGAGAAAAATTTGTTCTCTCCCCATGTCATAACAGTTACAAATCAGTTGGTTAGTTTACCTTGCGCGGGGGTGTGCTGGCAAAATTATCAGATCAGACTGTGAGGCAGTACAAAGGGCTAAATCCGGCGCCTAACTTCCAACACGTCAGAGAGCTGGGCAATCTTCCCCAATACAGTGCTTAGCTGCTCCATGTCTCTGATTTCTATGGTAAAACGCATTGACGCCTGATCAGTACGTCTGTCGGTCTTGGTGTTTACTGCAGATAGGTCTATCTCTTCATTGGTCAGTATGGATGAGATATCCCGCAACAGACCCTTGCGGTCATTGGCCAACACCTGGATATCCACCTGATAGGATGACCCTATATACTCATCACTCCAGTTCAGCTTCGCCAGCCGATCGGACATGGTGGGGCTCACCTTTTTGATTATGGGGCAATCCCGGCGATGCACGGTTATCCCGTGTCCCCGGGTGATGAATCCTATGATCGGATCGCCTGGCACCGGCTTACAGCAGTGGGCAATGTGGGTCATCAGATCGCCTACACCCTCGACCACAACCTCACTGCCACTTTTCTTGGCGCCATGGTGGCGTCGGTGCAGGCGCACCTGATCCGACTCTTCGGCAACAGGCGCCTGACGATTCCTGATCCCCAGGGCCAGATGCACCGGCGAGAGGTCGCCCCTGCCAATAACCGCGTACAGATCATCTATCTTCTTGAGATTGTGCCGCTTGGCCTCCTGCTGCAGATCTGGACCCTCGATGCCCAGGCGGGTCAATTCACGCTCCAGGCTGGTCTGCCCGATACGTACATGATCATCGTAATTCTGCTGTTTGAACCACTGTCGGACCTTGGCACGGGCGTTTGCCGTCTTGAGATATCCCATCCTGGGACTAAGCCAGTCACGACTGGGCTTACCCTCTTTGGCGGTCAGTATCTCCACCATCTGCCCGCTCTCCAGGGGATGGGTGAGTTGGGCAATACGCCCGTCTATCTTGGCCCCGCGACAGCCGTGACCCACCTCGGTATGAATGGCATAGGCAAAATCCAGGGGGGTGGACCCCTTGGGCAGTTCGATCACATTACCCTTGGGGGTAAGCACATAGACCTGATCCGCCTCGAAATCCGGCCTGGCGGAGTCGAGAAAATCCTGCTCCCTCTCCTCTGACCCCTGGGACTCCAGCCAACTGCGCATCAGGGCAATGCGGCGTTCGAATTCCGCATCCGATTCGCCCCTCTCCTTATAACGCCAATGGGCGGCAACACCCAGCTCGGCGTGTTCATGCATCTCCTTGGTCCTGATCTGGACCTCAAGCGGCTTATCCTCGGGACCGATCACAGCGGTGTGGATAGAGCGGTACAGATTGGCCTTGGGGGTGGCGATATAGTCATCAAACTCGCCTGGTATATGGCGCCAAAGACCGTGCACCACGCCCAGGGCCGCATAGCACTCGGCCTCGGAATTCACCAGCACCCTTATCCCGCGCAGATCAAAGATCTGATCGAAACCAACCGATTTGCGCTGCATCTTTTTCCAGATGCTGTAGATATGTTTGGGGCGACCGCTTATATCCGCCTTGAGACCGATAGCATTGAACTTCTCCTGCAAAACCGCGATCAGCTCGGCCACGAACTCCTCGCGCTCCACCCGCTTGCCATCCAGCTGACTTGCTATCGCCTTGTATGTATCAGGCTCCATATAGCGCAGACATAGATCTTCCAGTTCCCACTTGATATGCCAGATACCCAGCCTGTTGGCCAGGGGCGCATATATATCGTGGGTCTCCTGGGCCTCCCAGACCCGGTTCTCCCCAGGCAGGAACTTCAGTCCCCGCATCTTGTTGAGACGTTCCGCCAGCACCACCAACACCACCCGTATGTCATCGGCCATCGCCAGCAACATGCGACGCAGATTTTCCGCATGCCGTTTTTCATCACGACTGGTTACGCCAACAGAAGATTCCGCCACCAGTCCGATACGATCCAGATCCCGCACCAGACCTGCGACCCCTTCACCGAAGCGGGCGACGATCTGTTCAGAATCACGCGCAGTGCCGGACAGTCCATAATGCAGTATGGCGGCGGCCAGGGTATCGCTGTCTATCGACAGATCATGCAGGATATCGCCTATCGACATGGCCTGGTGCAACTGTTCGGCATACCCTTCCACGCCAGCCTTCTGCAGCAGGCCCTCTACATACAGGCACACATCTTTGAGCAGTTGAATCTCATCGTCACTGCGTTTATCGGCAACAGATCCCAACCAGGACTCTAGGTCTGTCTGGCAGAAATCGCCCTTTCCGCTTTTCTTGGAGCTTACTGTTACCATTTAATGCTGTTCCTGACCCAACCCGCTGCATATTCGGTTTCGATAGCATCAAAACCTATCACACAATGATGGATCTCCATTCTATCTGCCCTAAACAGACACAAATCACCTCAATGCCTAACCTATCTAATCGATTTTCCTGGATCCTGCCCTACACCGGGATGACAAAAAGAGAATGCATCAGAGGCGCCATACCTACCTAGCTTAGCATCAACTTGTTAAGGCGGTGCACAAACCCGGCTGGATCGTCCAGCTGACCTCCCTCAGCCAACAGGGCCTGATCGAACAAGATACGGGAGAGATCAGCGAAGATTTCCTCGTCCGGTTCCTGGTCCATGCGCTGCAGCAGCGGATGGCCGGGATTGATCTCCATGATCGGCTGGGTCTTGGGGGCGTTCTGGCCCAACTGCTCCAGCACCCGCTGCAGGTTGGCGCTCATGTCGTAGTCTCCCACCACCAGGCAGGCCGGGGACTCGGTCAGGCGGTTGCTGACCCGCACCTCTTTCACCCCCTCGCCCAGCACGTTCTGGATACGCTCCACCAGGCCCTTGTGCTCCTCGGCGGCCTTCTCCAACTCCTCCTTGGACTCCTTGTCGTCCAGCTCTCCCAGATCCAGCTGCCCCTTGGCCACGGACTGGATATGCTTGCCCTGGTAGTCGCTGAGATGGGTCACCAACCATTCATCCACCCGATCGGTAAGCAGCAGAACCTCCACGTCCTTCTTCTTGAACACCTCCAGGTGCGGACTGTGGCTGGCGGCGGCATGGGTGTCGGCGGTGATGTAGTAGATCTTCTCCTGTTTCTCCTGCATACGCCCGATGTATTCATCCAGGGAGACGGTCTGTTCCGTGCCTTCAGACTTGGTGGTGGCGAAACGCAGCAGACCGGCGATCTTCTCCTTGTTGGCGTAGTCCTCGGCAGGACCCTCCTTGAGTACATTACCGAACTCTTTCCAGAACTTCTGGTACTTCTCGCCATCATCCTGGGCCATCTTCTCCAGCAGTCCCAATACACGCTTGGTGTTGGCATTGCGGATGGAGTCGATCTTTTTGTCATGCTGCAGGATCTCGCGGGAGACGTTCAGGGGCAGATCATCCGAATCCACCACCCCCTTCACGAAACGCAGGTAGCGCGGCATCAGCTTGTCCGCCTCGTCCATGATAAAGACGCGACGCACATAGAGCTTCACCCCGTGTTTCTGCTCCCGCTCCCACATATCGAACGGGGCGCGACCCGGGATGTAGAGCAAAGAAGTGTATTCGTTGGTCCCTTCCACCCGGTTGTGCACATGGGCCATGGGGTCTTCGAAATCGTGACCAATGTGTTTATAGAATTCGTTGTACTCCTCATCGGAGACATCGGATTTGTTACGCATCCAGAGCGCGGTACCCTTGTTGACCTGCTCCCACTCCGGCTCCTTCTTCTCCTTGTCATCGCCGTACAGCTCTTCCAGCATCTCAATGGGAATAGAGACATGATCGGAAAACTTGCTGATAATGGAGCGCAGACGGAACGGCTCCAGAAATTCATCCTCTCCCTCACGCAGATGCAGGGTGATGTCGGTACCACGGCCCGCCTTCTCCACCGTTTCGATGGTGTAATCCCCCTCGCCGACGGATTCCCAGCGCACCCCGTGTTCTGCGCCCAGTCCCGCACGGCGGGTCACCAGGGTCACCTTGTCGGCGACGATGAAGGCGGAGTAGAAACCGACGCCAAACTGTCCGATCAGCTGGCTATCCTCGGCCTGCTCGCCACTCATGGATTCCAGGAAACGGCGGGTACCGGAGGTGGCGATGGAGCCGATTATGTCGGTGACCTCCTGGCGACTCATGCCGATGCCATTGTCGGAAATGGTGACGCTGCGGCGCTCCTTGTCCAGGGAGACCCGGATCCGGAGGTTGGGATCCTCCTCATACATGGCGTCGTCGGAAAGGGCCTCGAATCTAAGCTTCTCGGCCGCGTCCGATGCGTTGGATATCAGCTCCCGCAGGAAGATCTCCTTATTGCTGTAGAGGGAACGGATCACCAGGTTCAGCACCTGACTTACCTCGGCCTGGAACTCCAGCGTCTCCTTGTGTGCATCAACGGTCATAGTGGCAGTAACCTCCCATAAAGCATATTTCGTCTTAAATTTAATACGGATTGAATCTATTATTTTAGGGTGCAACATCCACCCTTATCTATTGCTTCTGGTAACATGCGGGCCAGCAGGCAGATTTCAAGGGCAAATTGTAGAGTCATATTTGAGAATTTATACTGTGAGTCATACGCCAACGAATCAAAAACCGCAATTACAGCAGGTATCCAGATAATGGACGTAATAACAGTAGGGACAACACCATTCCAGGATCAACGCCCAGGCACATCCGGCCTGCGCAAGAAGGTGAAGGTGTTCCAACAGGAGCACTATCTGGAGAACTTCGTCCAATCCATCTTCGACACCCAGAGCGATCTCAAGGGGGCGAGCATGGTCCTGGGGGGAGATGGCCGCTACTACAACCGCACGGCGATCCAGACCATACTCAGGATGGCTGCAGCCAACGGTATCGCCGAGGTGATCGTGGGCCAGGGCGGACTGCTCTCCACCCCAGCCGCGTCCTGTTTGATCAGAAAATATGAGACCAGAGGCGGAATCATCCTCTCCGCCAGCCATAACCCCGGTGGTCCGAATGCGGACTTCGGTATCAAGTTCAACGTACCCAACGGCGGCCCTGCACCGGAGGCCGTCACCGATGCGATATTCCAGCGTACCCAGGAGATTGATCGCTATCTGACCACAGAGACATCCGATATAGATCTGGACCGCACTGGTACCGGCAGAATAGGAGATACCACCGTCCGCATCATCGACCCGGTGGAGGACTATGCGGAGCTGATGCAGCAGCTGTTCGACTTCAACGCCATACATCAGATGTTCAACTCAGGCACCTTCGAGATGCGCTTCGACGCCATGCATGCCGTAACCGGACCATACGCTATCAGGATCCTGGAAGAGATACTGGGTGCACCACCGGGAACAGTATTAAACGGAGAACCTCTGGAAGACTTCGGCGGCGGCCATCCGGATCCAAACCTGGTCCACGCCCACGAGATAGTGGAACTGACCAGCGGATTCGAACCCGTGGACTTCGCTGCGGCATCTGACGGTGACGGCGACCGTAACATGCTCCTGGGCAGGGAATTCTTCGTTACGCCCAGTGATAGCCTGGCAATAATGGCTGCCAACGCCCACCTGCTTCCGGGCTACCCCATGGGGATCTCAGGCATCGCTCGCTCCATGCCCACCAGCCAGGCTGCCGACCGCGTGGCAGACAGCATGGGAATAGAGTGCCATGAGACACCCACCGGCTGGAAGTTCTTCGGCAACCTGCTGGACGCCGGCAAGATAACCATCTGTGGCGAAGAGAGTTTCGGCACCGGTTCCAGCCATGTGCGCGAAAAGGACGGACTCTGGGCGGTGCTGTTCTGGCTCAATCTGCTGGCCATAAAGAGACAATCGGTGCGCAAGATCGTACAGGACCACTGGCGCAGGTTCGGACGCAACTACTACAGCCGCCACGACTACGAGGGTATAGACAAAGAGGCGGGTGAAGGGGTAATACAACATATACAGGATGTTCTGCCTTCCCTGCCCGGAAGAGAATATGGCGCCTTTAAGGTGGAGTTCGCCGATAACTTCAGCTACACCGATCCTATCGACGGGAGCGTATCTGAGAATCAGGGAATACGCATCGTATTTACCAATGGGGCCAGGATAGTGTTCCGCCTCTCCGGCACCGGTACCGAGGGCGCCACCCTCAGGATCTATCTGGAGAGATACGAACCGGACCCGGCCAGACAACTGCAGGAGACAGCAGACGCCATCGCCACGCTGGACGCAATGGCCAGAGAGCTGGGGCAGATTGAGGAGCGTACCGGTAGAAGCAAGCCCAGTGTGATTACCTGATAATTTTGTGATAACAGTTCGACCAATAGGCTAATGTATACATATAGCCTTAAAAATTACCAGCACGCCATTGTATGGAGGCATCACATGAACAAAGCGAGTCCTTTTCGTCTCTCCTGTTTTCTTCTCTTTTTGCTGCTCTTCTCAGTTGGCGCTGTTACAGCTGACACATCCGAATCCAACACAACCCCGGACTGGTTTTTCCACAATATTATTGCGGATCTGAGCGCTGCACCTGAGGGCGCTGTGATTATCGACAGCCGCCCCGGCGCGAGAAAATACATCAGGGGTCATATACCTGGATCGCTCAGTATTCCACTGTCGGAGTTTGACCAACATACTGATAAATTGCCGCAGGATAAGTCCACTCCCCTGGTGTTCTATTGTGGTGGCCTGAAATGCAAGCTGAGCCATAAGTCGGCAACAAAGGCGGAGGCCCTTGGATATAAAAACGTCCAGGTCTATGCCAACGGCTATCCGCACTGGGTAAAACAGGGCAACGTCGGCGCCGTCACTGTTGACTATATAAAGGGGATCGTCGGTGGCGACACAAAGATTGTGCTAATCGACTCGCGACCAAAGAAGCGGAAATATGACAAAGGCCACATTCCCGGAGCCATAAGTATTCCCGACACTGAATTTGCACAGAAAATAACCATGCTTCCGGAAGACAAGAGTACCCCGCTCATTTTCTACTGCGGTGGTCTCGAATGTAAACTCAGCAGGAAATCTGCTAATAAAGCACTGGCTGCCGGATATACCGATGTACGTTACTTTCCTGCCGGATTCCCCTCATGGAAAAAGGCTGGGGGAGAGATAGCCAAAGGCGATAGCAAAAAGGTTGCTATCAAGCCCGGTAGCGAAGATGGGACCATCAGCATCGAGTCGTTCCAGCAGATTCTGGAGAATGACCCAGATAGCATTCATGTGATTGATGTGCGTGATGCAGACGAATTCGCAGCAGGCCATATTAAGGGATCCAAGAACATTCCGATGGATGGTTTCGGCAATCAGGTCGACTCACTACCTTCAGACAAACCGATAGTATTTCTCTGTAGCACCGGAGCCCGTAGTGGTGAAGCCTATGACACAGCGACCATGCTACGTGCGGAGCTCAAGACCTATTTTCTCAATGCGGAAACAACATTTAACAAAGACGGTACTTATTCATTCAAGCCGGCTGAATAAATAACTTTATGCAGGAATAAACCAGGGGGGTGCAAGCCCCCCCTTTTTTATCTGTTCTCGGTATATCTTTCACCATACGGTCATGTTCTATAAACTTCAGATAAAGACGCAACTTATTATTTGGAGATAATAGTGCACGAGAAACAAGTAGACGTAGCGATCATCGGTTCCGGCAGCGCCGGTCTCTATGCCATGAGTAAGGTAAGACCATCGGGCAAGAGCTTTGTCCTGATAAACGGCGGCGAGCTGGGCACCACCTGCGCCCGCGTCGGCTGCATGCCATCCAAGGCACTGATCCAGACAGCCCATGACCTCTCCCGCACCAAGGTCCTTGGACGTTACGGCGTCACAGGTTACAACCAGATCAAGATCGACCTGAACGAGACCCTGGAGTATGTACAGGATATGCGCGATACCTTCGTGGATCGCGTACTCTCCAACAGCACCGACCAGATGAACGAAGAGCTGTTTATCCAAGGCTACGCCAGGTTCGTGGAACCAGATCTGCTCCAGGTGGATGATCAATTGATCCGCACCCACAAGATCATCATCGCCACCGGCTCACGCCCGGTCCTGCCCCAGCCCTGGCAGGCCTTCGGTGACAGGGTGATCACCACCGATCAGTTCTTCGAGCTGGAAGAGATGCCCGCATCCATGGCGGTGATCGGTCTGGGCACCATCGGTCTGGAGATCGGCCAATCCCTGGCCAAACTGGGGGTGGATGTAACCGGTTTCGACATGCTGGAGAGCATCGGTGGCATCGAAGATCCAGCAGTGGCAGAGACCGCGCTGCAGATCATCGGCAAGGGGTTCCCCATACACCTGGGGCTGGCCGCCGAGATCACGGAAGAGGGAGATAAACTCAGGGTAACCGCGGGTGAGCACTCCGTGCTGGTGGACAAGGTACTGGCCAGCCTGGGACGCATCCCCAATGTAGAGTCGCTGGAATTGCAGAATGCAGGCATCGAACTGAACGAGCGCGGCATTCCCCTGTTCAACCGCAACACCATGCAGTGCGGTGACAGTCACATATTCATCGCCGGAGATGTGAACAACGACATCCCTCTACTGCATGAGGCCGGCGACGAAGGGCGCATCGCCGGCAGTAACGCCGTAAGCGATAAAATAACTGCCTACCAACGCAAGACCCCGCTCGCCATCAACTTCTGCGAACCCAATATCTGCCACGTCGGCATGCGCTGGCCAGAGCTGGATCAGGATCAGGTCGCCATCGGCGAGGTGCAACTGGCCCCGGTGGGACGCGCCCTGATCATGGGCCAGAACAAGGGGATCATCCGGGTCTACGCAGATAAGGTTAGCGGCAAGATGCTGGGAGCGGCCATGGTGTGCGTCAGCGGAGAAAACCTGGCCCATCTCCTGGCCTGGAGTATCCAACAGGAATTGACGGTAGGAGATCTGATTCAGATGCCCTACTATCATCCCGTGATCGAAGAGGCCCTGCAGGCGGCGTTGAACGATCTGTATCAGAAGGTGGACAACAAAAACCCCGGCGCCATCGCCGAGTTGTCTCCCCTGCCCTAAACAATTTTTTGTAAGAGCCCGCTCCTGCGGGCGATAATATGCATTTTATCGCCCAGGGGACTGGGCTCATACTGGATGGTGGCTGCCCGTACAGCCACCAAAAACCTTATCATCTGGAATATTCAACCAATGGCTCAATACATCTACACCATGAACCGGGTCGGCAAGATAGTGCCACCCAAACGCGAGATCCTCAGCAACATCTCCCTCTCCTTCTTTCCCGGCGCCAAGATCGGCGTGCTGGGCCTGAACGGCGCTGGTAAATCCACCCTGTTGCGGATCATGGCAGGACTGGATACCGAGATCGAGGGTGAGGCCCGCCCCCAGCCCGGGACCAAGGTGGGCTACCTGCCCCAGGAACCGCAGCTCGACCCAGCAAAGGATGTACGCGGCAATGTGGAAGAGGCGCTGCAAGAGGTGAAGGATGCCCTGACAGAACTGGATCAGGTCTATGCCGCATACGCCGAACCGGACGCCGATTTTGATGCCCTGGCCAAACGCCAGGGGGAGCTGGAGAACATCATCCAGGCCCAGGACGGTCACAACCTGGACCGCACCCTGGAGGTGGCGGCCGACGCCCTGCGCCTGCCGCCCTGGGATGCGGACGTGACCAAGATCTCCGGCGGTGAGCGCCGCCGCGTGGCCCTGTGCAAACTGCTACTATCCAAACCTGACATGCTGCTGCTGGATGAACCCACCAACCACCTAGACGCCGAGTCCGTGGCCTGGCTGGAGCGCTTCCTGCACGACTACCCCGGCACCGTGGTAGCCGTAACCCATGACCGCTATTTTCTCGATAATGTCGCCGGCTGGATCCTGGAGCTGGACCGCGGCCACGGCATCCCATGGGAGGGCAACTACTCCTCCTGGCTGGAGCAGAAAGAGCAGCGCCTGGAACTGGAACAGAAACAGGAATCGGCCCGCATCAAGAGCATGAAGCACGAATTGGAATGGGTGCGTTCCAACCCCAAGGGTCGGCACGCCAAGAGCAAGGCCCGCCTGCAACGCTTCGAAGAGCTGCAGAGCCAGGAGTTCCAGAAACGCAGCGAGACCAACGAGATCTACATCCCACCCGGAGAGCGCCTGGGCGATCTGGTGATCGAGGCCAAGGGGTTGAAGAAGGCCTTCGGTGACAATGTGCTGTACCAAGACCTCTCCTTCAATCTGCCCAAGGGCGGCATCGTCGGCATCATCGGCCCCAACGGCGCCGGTAAGACCACCCTGTTCCGCATGATCACCGGTGAGGAACAACCGGACGGCGGCGAATTCCGCATCGGCGAGACGGTACAGGTGGCCTATGTGGATCAGTCCCGTGATGCCCTGAATGACGACAAGACGGTGTGGGAAGAGATCTCCGGCGGCGGCGACATCATCACCGTAGGCAACTACGAGATGAACTCCCGCGCCTATGTCAGCCGCTTCAACTTCAAAGGCCCGGATCAGCAGAAGCGCGTGGGCGATCTATCCGGCGGTGAACGCAACCGGGTGCACCTGGCCAATCTACTGAAGAGCGGCGGCAATCTTCTGCTGTTGGACGAACCCACCAACGACCTGGATGTGGAGACACTGCGCGCCCTGGAAGAGGCACTGCTCACCTTCCCCGGCTGCGTGGTGGTCATCTCCCATGACCGCTGGTTCCTGGACCGCATCGCCACCCATATCCTGGCCTTCGAGGGCGACTCCAAGACGGTGTGGTTCGAGGGCAACTATGCCGACTACGAGGCGGACCGCAAGAAGCGTCTGGGTGCGGAGGCGGATCAGCCGCATAGGATCAAGTACCGGAAGATAGACGGATAATGTTGTAGGATCCCACTCCTCTGGGCGATTGTTGGTTTGATTTATCGCCCGCAGGAGCGGGCTCCTACAAAAAAGGACAACGCCATGAAAATGCTGACCAGGGACAGCGATAATAAAAACCTCGCATCGCTAAAAGAGAGACTTGAGAACAGTGGTATCCCTGCGGTCATCCAGGGAAAAGAAACAGCACGAATGACCGTCTCCTGGTTTCTCCTCGAACCGACCCTATGGATATACCTTGACCACCAGTTTGAGGATGCGATCAGACTTATGGACAATCCTGACCATGTAGTTACAACCGGAATCGATATTGAGCAGTTTTACTCAAGCGCACTATCCGATAGCGCACAGAAAAAAGCCCTCAACGAGGGCTTAAAACAGATTGCAATTTATGTCAGTGCGTTAATATTCGGAATGTTTATCCTTGTCAGAATACTGGATAAAATCGCATCGTAGATAAACCCGAACAACCACCATCACTCAATATGCCGTTTAATCCTATCGATCAGGTCCACTATATGCTCTGACAACGGCGCAACCTTCTCATATTCCTGCTCAGCCTCATCCAGCTTCCCGCTCTCCTTCAGCTCAATAATATTACGAATCACCTTATGTATCTCTGCATGTGGTTCGCGCACCCCTGACATCTCAGGAATATCGCCAAATCTCTCCAATCCTTTTCCGAAATACCATTTACCAAAGGCACAATCGTGATCTGACACCGCCTGTTCACGCGTAAGCGCGGAGCGGCCGTCAAGATAACCACGCAGTTTAACCTTCCACGCCAGATGCGCCGTCTTGGCCTTCTCCAGATCGATGAGGAGTTGTTTTTCCCCCAGATTGAAACGCCCGACCACCGCCAGCAGATCTTCCGACAACTTCATCAGCGTTTCGCTTTCGTTGGCAAGCTCTGCAGAACTATCGGCACTGTGTGTGGTGACCTCGTTGATCCTACTGATATTGCGATTGATCTCATCGGCAACGGCGCTCTGCTCCTCAGATGCCGTGGCGATCTGCGCATTCATAGAGTTGATCGTATCCATACCCTGAAGAATCGCGTCCAGAGCCTCACCTGCCTGCCCTGCCTGTTCCACAGACAGGTTGGTACTATGCTTGCCCTTCTCTATCACATCGACAGCCTGCTTGGTGCCGCTTTGCAGACTCTCAATCATACCTCTTATCTCCTCGGTAGAGCTCTGGGTGCGTTGCGCCAATGAACGCACCTCATCCGCCACCACGGCAAAACCTCGTCCCTGTTCACCGGCACGCGCCGCCTCAATCGCGGCATTCAAGGCCAGCAGATTAGTCTGTTCGGCAATACTGACGATAACATCCAGCACACTGCCGATGTGTATGCTGTCCTCATTGACCCTGCCAACCACCTCGGTGATGTGTTCCATTTCTGCCGCGACATCAGTAATCGCCTTTATAACATTAGCTACCACCTGTTTGCCCTTACCGGTGTCCTCATCTGCCTTTTTGGCCGCATCGGCCGCCAGTGACGTATTGCCAGCCACGTCATGTACGGTGGCAGACATCTCGTTAACCGCGGTGGCAACCTGCTCAACATCCTGTTGCTGTTGCATTAATCCATGATGGGTTTTCTCAACGCTCGCAGAAAAGTGCTCCACCGCCGGGGCCAGACTGACCGCAGCGACAGCGGTCTTCTCTACCGTTTCCCGTATACGATCAATAAAAACATTAAAGGCACGGCCGAGCTTAGCCACGACATCATTACCTTCTTCCGGTAGGTGTACATCAAGGTTACCATCACCCTCCGCTATCGACTCCAGAGAGGCTACTACACGTTTTAGTGGTGCTGTGATGCCACGGGCAATAAATGTGCTGCTGATAACACCAACCAGGATACCCAGCAAACCCAGTCCCAGCAGGATTCCCTGCAGCGATGAAAGCGCACCGCTGAAATAACTGCGGTCCATCACCAGTTCAACCACACCAATCGGGTTATCTGAATAGTCGTCGATCTTCTCCGCCAGTATGGCAACTGGTTTGCCGCCAGATTCCCCACGTAGAAATTGCACCTTACCCTGCAAGATGCCACGCATCTGTTGCGTATTCAGAAGTGTCTTATTCTTTAGTGTCGTACCGAAGGTCTCAAATGTGCCATTACGCTGCAGGTGCAGTGCCACATCAAGACCATACTGCTTCTTGAATTCGTCGAAGAAGGCCTGTCCGAATGACATCCCAAACTCCACCGATCCGATATGCCTGCCTTCGTATGAGACAGGCACGATGCCGCGGATACCCAGACCCGCCACACCGACCTCAAGACCGCTCACCGGCGCCTTGTTGCTATTGGTGGCAACAACGGTCTTACGGAAAGATGATAGATCATCGCCAAATTTCTTTAGCTTGTGCACACGAAGAAACGATGTAGCAGGAGGCGTGTGAAACTGAAACTGACGCACTGCAAAATCCTTCTTCAGCCCATCAAAACCTGATGCAAACATCTGTTCCAGCGCATATCTATCACCAGCAGCGAATGCCTGCTGCACACTGGGAATGGTTGCGACCAGTTGCGCCATGGAGTGGGCCCGGTACTTTTCCGCACTCAGGCGGCCCATAAGTATCTCGTGAAACTGCTCAAGCTGATGACGTTCCGCCTCCCGCAGGGTATCTTCCATGCGGATATCTGCTACCCATACGATTAACACGACAACAAAGACCAGGAGGGTTACGGTAGCTAAGGTGAATCGCCAAAAAATAGTCAGCTTATTCATGTGGTTTCCCTCCCAGGACCATAACGAAATCAGAAATAGATGGACATGCTGACAGGTATATCGTCTGACTCCGTGTATTCTTTAGTGAAAATACCCATGGAAGGACCTTGGCCACCCATGGCCGCACCATCACAGGCCAGGATCAAGGTTTGGTTATGTAGAGATTTCTTTTCAGGGAACCTGGTCCAGAGTTCGCTTCGTCTGGAATGAGAGTAACTTATTGATTCTTTTGGTTTGTCTACTATTAGTTGCGACGCCAGCTGGTCCCACCGGCACCATCCTCTAACAGGATATCCGCATCTTGCAGCTGGTCGCGAATCCTGTCCGCCTCGGCCCAGTCCCTATTCTTGCGTGCTTCCAGGCGTTGCTGGATCAGTTGTTCAATCTCTTCATCGCAAAGGGCGTCTTCCCCTCTGGCCTCACCACGCAGGAACGACTCCACATCGTCCTGCAAAATCCCCAACACATCCCCCATGGATCTGAGCTCTGCGGCCAGAGCTGCCGCAACACCCTCATCTTCCTTGCGGGTACGGTTGATCTCCCGCGCCAGATCAAACATGGCGGCCAGAGCCTCAGGGGTGTTGAAGTCGTCATCCATGGCGGCGTTAAAGCGTTCCCGGAACTGCTCGCCACCGGCCGGATCCACTTCCGGCAGCCCACGCAGGGCGGTATAGAATCTGGTCAGGGCGCTGCGGGCATTGTTCAGGTGCTCATCATCGTAGTTAAGGGGACTGCGGTAGTGGCTGGTCATGATGAAATAACGCACCTCTTCCGCCCGGTACTGTTTCAGGATCTCGCGTACGGTGAAGAAGTTGCCCAGGGATTTGGACATCTTCTCCTCGTTGATGCGCACAAATCCGTTGTGCAGCCAGTAATTCACGAACTTCCTGCCGGTAGCCCCCTCCGACTGGGCTATCTCGTTTTCATGATGGGGAAAGGTCAGATCCGCTCCCCCGCCGTGGATGTCGAAGGTGTCCCCCAGGCAGCAGGTGGACATGGCCGAACACTCGATATGCCAGCCGGGACGACCTTCACCCCAGGGTGATTCCCAGGCCGGCTCGCCCGGTTTGGCCGCCTTCCACAGCACAAAGTCCAGGGGATCTCGCTTATTCTCCTCTACCTCAACCCGCTCGCCGGCACGCAAGTCTTCGATGCTCTTGCCTGACAGCTTGCCATAACCGTCGAAGCTGCTGACGGAGTAGTAGACATCTCCGTTATCACCAAGATATGCATGCCCCTGGTCCAGCAGTCTCTGTACCATGGCCACTATCTCCGTGATGTGGGTGGTGGCCCTTGGCTCAGCACCGGGACGCAATACACCCAGGGCATCCTCATCTTCATGCATGGCGTCGATAAAGCGTTCGGTCAGATCTGAGAATGGTTCACCGTTCTCATTGGCGCGCTTGATGATCTTGTCGTCAATGTCTGTAATGTTGCGAACATACTTAACTTCATAGCCTTTTGCCTGCAAATAACGGTAAATGACGTCAAATACCACCATTACCCTGGCATGTCCCAGGTGACACAGATCATATACAGTCATACCACAGACATACATGCTGACCTTGCCAGGCTCAATAGGTATAAACTCTTCCTTCTTGTTTGTGAGATCGTTATAGACCTTAAGCATGTTTAAACACCAAATAATGATCACATCAGAAAATACAGCGGATTCATTCCCTTTACCCCACCAAACCCCATTCAGATGGAGAGAGATGGTTTCATCGGAAAAACCACAACCCTGCGCATAGTAAACGAAACCAAGTCCACAACAAAGGGAAACCGGGGTTTATAGACCCAATCGAGTGCTTTATTATATGTAGCTCGCAATTTTATTCCGGGGCAGTGAAAACCGCCCGATATGTAGCATAAACAAAGGGATCTATCAGAGATGACAAGACTGTTTTCCAGAATATTCCTGGCCGCACTAATCAGCCTGGGGCTGATAACAGCAGCCAATGCCGAAAACGTAAAGGTTCTAATGAAGACCAGCAAGGGCGACATTGAGCTGGAACTCTATGCCGACAAGGCGCCACTTACCGTAAAGAATTTCCTGCGTTATGTGGATGAGGGCTTCTACAATGACACCATCTTCCATCGGGTCATCAACAGCTTTATGATCCAGGGTGGAGGCTTTGACAAAGACATGCAGAAAAAGCACACCCATGCCCCTGTTCAGAATGAGGCCATGAACGGCCTGAAAAACAGGCGCGGCACCATAGCCATGGCCCGCACTTCGGCACCTCACTCCGCCACCGCCCAGTTTTTCATCAATCATGTGGATAACAAAAGCCTGGACTACCCAAGTGGCGATGGATGGGGCTATTGCGTCTTTGGAAAAGTGACAAAAGGCATGGACACGGTAGACAAAATAGCCGATGTTTACATAGTCACCAGAAATGGTATGCGGAACGTCCCTGAGAAACCTGTCATCTTGATAAGTGCCACCCGTGCGCCCGCAACCAAATAATGCAACCAACAGACCATTATCCATTTCTTAAAATTTAAGTAGAGAGTTATTTTTATGATCACACTGAAGACAAACCTAGGCGACATCAAAATTGAGCTTGATGAGGAAAATGCGCCAGAAACCTCTGAAAACTTCAAGCAATATGTTAAAGACGGACACTATGACAACTGCATCTTTCATAGGGTGATCAATAATTTCATGATTCAGGGCGGCGGTTTTGAATCAGGCATGAAGGAAAAAACGACCCGCGACCCGATCAAAAATGAGGCCAACAACGGTCTCAGCAATCTGACCGGCACCATTGCCATGGCCAGAACCATGGACCCACACTCCGCCACCGCCCAGTTCTTCATCAACGTTGCGGATAACAAGTTCCTGGACTACCCGGGACAGGACGGCTGGGGTTACTGTGTCTTCGGCAAGGTTACCGAAGGCATGGAGGTCGTCAACAAGATCAAGATCGTTGAGACCGGCTTCAACAGCGGCCATCAGGACGTTCCGGTAGAGGACGTAATCATCACCAAGGCCGAGCTAGAAGAGTAACCTCAGGTCCGGTTCACACTCTGCGAATATCCATCGATGATCAATACCATCCTGATTGCAGATATTCATCTGACTGCAGAGAGGCCTGACACCGTTGAACTCTTCCTAAGATTTCTACGGGAGAAGGTGGCGCGCAGTCAGCGTCTGTATATATTGGGGGATCTGTTTGATGTCTGGCTGGGCGACGACGATAACTCGCCGCCCATACCAGAGATCATCAAAACTCTGTCGGACATCTCTTCCCGTGGCTGCCAACTGTTCTTCATACGGGGTAATCGCGACTTTCTGATAGGCGAAGAGTTCAGCCGGGAGACCGGCTGCGCCCTGCTACACGAATCTGCCGTGATAAATATCTCAGGAGAATCAACCCTGCTGATGCACGGGGACCAACTGGTCACAGATGACACAGACTACCAGAGGGACAGGATCTATCTGCGCAGCGATCAATTTCGGGACGAATTCCTGAGTAAGCCGCTGTCTGAACGCCAGATGATCGCCAGCACTCTGCGGAAGAAAAGCATGGAGATAAAGTCTGAACTTTCCAAATCCGCTATGGATGTTGTTGATGCAGCGGTTGAGGAGCAGATGCGCAAACACCACTGCTGGCAACTGGTACACGGTCATATCCACATCCAGGGGGAATATGACATGCGCCTGGATGGGAGACCGGCCAGACGCTATGTCCTGGGTGAGTGGGATGAGAACAGAGGACCATACCTGATGGATCAGGGGAACGGCCTGGAGTTTTCCATCTTCCGCTAGACCCCAACCTATGGACGAAATACCGAATTAGGCAATTCGCCCGCCTGGATTGTCTCATACAACCCAGCAAGATAGCCCACAAGATTTCCCCAATACTGCCGATAGAGTTTTATTGACACGGGCAATCGGGAAATTAAACCATTCATGCAACAGATCGGTCGTTTCAGCGTAAAGAAAAAGCTTGGAGAAGGCAGTCAGGGAACTGTATACCTCTGCACCGACCCTGAACTGCAGCGCTATGTTGCCATTAAACTCCTGGAAAAAAAGAAAGGGCTGCTATCTAGTGATGTAAACGAGTTCCTGTCAGAGGCACGCAGCATAAGCCACATTCAACATCCGAATCTCGTCTCGATCTTCGATGTCGGCAAGCAGGATAACAAACCATATCTGGTATTCGAGTACGCCAAGGGAGAGCTCCTATCTGAGCGTATCAGAAAAGAACAACTGAATCTGAACGTAGCCCTGGATATTGCCACCGGCATCCTCTCCGGGGTTGCTCAGGTGCATAAGGATGGGATCGTGCATCGCGATCTCAAACCGGCCAACATCATGCTAAATAGCGACAACACACCGAAAATCATGGACTTCGGCATAGCCAGGATACTCAGGTCTTCCGTCGGTAAGGACAAGTTACTGATAGGCACGCCCAGATATATGGCCCCCGAATATATATCTCACGGACGGGTAAGCCCGCAAATGGACGTATTCGCACTGGGCGCAATCATGTATGAAATGGTAACTGGAAAGCGCGCCTTTTCCGGAGCAGACCCAAACACTCTGCTGCGTAATATTAAGAGCAAACATGTAATACCTCCATCCTCAATCAATCCAGACGTGGGAGAGCTACTGGACGGGATAATTCTGAGGGCACTGGAGAAGGACCCCGGTGCACGCTATGCCGATGCCGGCGAAATGCTCAATGCACTTATTGAATACAGAGAAGCCGCCGATCGGTCGACTGGCGACAAAAGCTCATCTAAAGGCACCATAGAATTCCTGATGCGCAGGATGCAGCGCCAGAGTGATTTTCCCGCCCTGTCGGAATCCATCAGGACCCTCAACCGACTGGCGTCATCCGAAGAGGAGGATGCCAACCGCCTGGCCAGCGTGATCATGAGCGATTTCGCCCTGGTCAACAAATTGCTCAAGGTGGTGAACTCGGCCTACTACAGCCGCTTTGCAGGCAAGATCGGTACCGTATCCAGGGCCATAGTGGTACTCGGGGTAAGGACCATTCGCTCCATCGCGGCATCTCTCATCTTCTTTGAGCATCTGCACAACAAGGCCCAGGCCACACAGCTCAAAAACGAGATCGCTTCCGCCATCTATAGCGCGGCCTTTGCCAGACAGGCTGCAGAAAACGCTGGCATGGAACATATTGAAGAGAGTTTCCTCTGCGGCATGCTACACAACCTCGGCAAGATACTGGTTACCTATTATCTGCATGCCGAGAGCGAAGATGTGGCACGCCTGGTAAATCAGCAGCAGATTCCCCAGGAACTGGCAGAGGTGAAGGTCCTGGGTATGACATTCAGCGACATAGGTATCGCCATTGCCAAGCAGTGGAACTTCCCTAACACCATTACCAGCGGCATGCTCAAGATAGACCCATCCAGCCCAGGTGATCTCAAGGAGAACGATGTAAAATTGCGCTGCATCGCCAACTTCGCCAATGAAGCTACCGGCATTCTCGGCAGCGGACAGGGGCTGGACGAGGAAAAGACCAAGGACCTATTAAAACGCTATCGCAATGCCCTGGCGGTCACCAGTAAGCAATTCGACCATATGGCCAAAGGTGCCAAGGTGGAATTCCGTGAGCTGAGCGGAGGCCTGATAGAAAAGGCCAAAGAGGATTCCGTCATATACCACCTCTATCAAAACAGGAAAGAGGATGAGGAGGAGAATGGTGAGGAGTCCGACCCGAAAAAACCAGGACAGGAGATTACCCAGACCCTGCAGATCAATCCTGAAGAGAGGCCACGCATCAAGGTCAAGATAGAACCGGCAGCAGTAGAGCATCCTACAGATAACTCAGAGGCCATCCTCACCGAAGGTCTGCAGGAAATCACCGGCATGTTGCTGGAGGAACATGCCAACCTCAGCCAGATATTCAATGTAGCCATAGAGACAATATACCGCGCCTTCGCCTACGAACATGTAATCCTCGCTCTACAGGACAGAAACAGAAAGGAGTATTGCGCCAGGATAGGTTTTGGCGCGGACGTGGATAAACTGATACCACGCTTCCACTTTCCACTGGCATTCAGTCCAAATGTGTTCCATGCGGCGATCCATAACGACGCAGATCTCTACATAGACGATGCATTCGATAAAAAAATAAGGAATAACATCCCGGACTGGTACAAGAAGATACTGAGCGTAGGATCGTTCTTTATCTTCCCTCTGGTAGTTAACCAGCGCCCCCTTGGATTAATCTATGCGGATCACAAGAAGTCCAACGGGGTGCTCCTGAATAAGAAGCAGCTGAATCTGGTGAAGGCCCTGCGTAATCAGTTAGTACTGGCCATAAAGTCCAGGGGCTGATAACCAGACCGATATCAGACAGCAACCCTGGATTTATGGGTAATGTCCAGGTACAGATTATAGAGGGCGATACACGCAGGGAATGCGTTGGATAGTATGCCCACCGAATCATTCTTTCCGAATATAAAGTAGGCCAGTAGCAGCAGGCTTCCCGTCAAACTCATCAGCCAGAACGCAATGGGAAAGGTCGGTTTTTTCTCCTTGGCGGAGGATATAAGCTGAACCACCCACCGACCGGCAAACATAAAAACACCGCAATAGCCGATGATCTTCCATGGCGTTACTGACGCACCCAAAAACTCAAACAATACCTCATTCATCTCAACTCACTTTGCGATTACTCGCGCTCCTCTATTGCAGTTATTCTTGCCCTTCTCTGCAGCCACCTTACGCCGAAGATATCCACTATCCCGACCCAAAGCCGGTTATGCAGTCCATATTTAGATACACCCGCGACCCGGTGCCTGTGGTTCACCTCAACGGAAACGGTCTTGCCGCCGTTACGCTGGATCAGCGCCGGCAGGAATCTATGCATATGATCAAAATATGGCAGTTCCAGAAACGCCGCACGAGAGAACAGCTTAAGACCGCAACCGGTATCCGGAGTGGCGTCACCAAGCAGCCGGGAACGAACACCATTGGCGATCCGGGAGGATATCTTCTTAAGCCAGCTATCCTGACGCCTTTTCCTGTAGCCGGCCACCATCTGCAGGGCTCCATCCACTGAGTTGGCCCTGAGCCTATCCATCATAGCCGGAATATCCGCCGGATCGTTCTGTCCATCCCCATCCAGGGTCGCGATCCACTCAGATCTGGCGGCCTTGACCCCATTGCGCACCGCAGTGCTCTGACCGCTGTTGCGTTCATGTCTCAAATGCCTGAATTGCGGATACTCACTGCGCAGCCTTGCCAATACATCTTCAGTCGTATCGCTGCTGCAATCATCTACAAATATGACTTCATACTCGTATTTGCCTTCCAGTGCCGTACGCACCTCATCGGCAAGAATCGGAATATTCTCTGCCTCATTAAACACGGGGATTACAATGGAGAGCTCCATTTATTATCTCATCTCCTTTCTTGCGTCTGTGCTGACCCTGGAAACAGGGTCATGTAGTAGTAATCTATCTGCCACTCCAATCTCTTCCTGCCAGTGGCAAGCAATGCATCAGGTAATGGATCATTCTCCAGCAGCAGTACCCAGGATGAGGGTTGCTGTAGCACCCTGTCATATAAGTTAGTTTGTGACTCAACTTGGATATCTCTATTCAAATACCAGCGTACAGCATGTTCGTAGCCACTGCCACCGCCATAGAGCACGGCATCCTCAGGCAACATACGCGCAACCGTCTCCGCCGCCACACGTGGACTGAGCTGCTGCTTCAGGACAGGCCTCAGCCCCAGTGAAAATGGCCAGACCAGGCTCCAGATTACTGCAGCCAGTCCGAACACCAGCAGATATCTGTTACGTTTTATGCTTCCGACCACTGCGAGCAGTGCAGACAGGACAACCGCCCCCATCGCCATAGCTACAGGCATCGGGTGTTGTTGGAGCAGATCCAGTCCAGTTGTCAACTGACTGATCCCACCGCGATTTCTGCCCTTAAACAATGTCTGCATCACCCAATCGTTATCCGCATATATTCCTGCAACCAGCAAGGCCAGGACCATTGCAAACAACAGGGCTAAAACCGAGGATACGATCAACGCCAAACGATGCCGTTTACTTATAGTATGGGTAACCCTGTCCCAGTAGAATCCCATGATCAGGGCGAACGGTGCCATGATCGGCAACAGATAGCGCGCCGCCTTCTTCCCTCCCAGACTGAACAGGATAAATCCGCCCAGGAACCAGATCAGCATGGATTTGATCTCAGCATTACCCTCCGACCTTGCGGCGCGCACGCCTATCACCAATGCGGCAGGCAGAAACAGCGACCAGGGAAATAGTCCGATAATGATATGCGGTAGATAGTATGTGATCGGTTGTCCACCGTGGGCAGCCACATTACTGCTCCCTGCCCACCACTGCGCCAGCTGACCAAACAGGAAGTTACTGGCCAGACCAGGGGGCGCAGTGATAGTCAGCATCACATACCATGGAAGGACCAGAACAAGAAAGATCAGTACACCTCTGTATGGAACATATCTGCGCCATCCCTCCCTGTTGGGGCTATTCAGCAGCAGGATCAAGGCCACCACCACAGGAAAGAGAACCCCGACCGGACCCTTGGTTAGCACGGCCAGCGCGCTAAGCGCATAGAAACCGTATATCCACCTGGACTCTCCCTCTCTGTTTAACGCCATCCAGAAACAGTAAACAGACGAGAGGATTAGAAAGCTGAAGAAGACATCCATCCTTGCGACCGGACCGTTTTCCAAAAACAGGATCGAGGTGGAAAGCACCAGCGCAGAAAAGAGTGCCGCCCTGGCACCGAACATTTGACGCCCGAACAGAAACACGATCCAGATAGAGGCCAGTGCGGAAATAACCGAGGTTAGGTGTACGGCCCAGTTTTGCCAATCGAATGGGGCGGCAGTAACGGTAAGCATCCAGTGGTAAAGAGGCGGCTTGGTTAGACTGTGGGCCGAGACCTCATGATTAAGAGAGGGCAAGACAAAGTTGCCACGCTCCAGCATCTCACGGGCGATCTCAGCCGCGCGTGCCTCACCGGCGCTTATCAGATCAACTCCCATGTTGGATATAAAATACGCCGGACTAAGCAGCACCACGAGAGCCAGCAATATCAGATAGGCTCTTCCCCTGTTATTAATTATCTCTCCCCTTGGCATCCCTAAAAATATCCCCGAATTGGATGGCTGTAGCTATATAAGTGCAGCATTATATACCAGAATGAGACGGATATACCTTAGTTCCATGATATGCATACCCACGTCTTTAAAACACCTGTTCTCATGATTTAACAACGAAACAGAGGAACTCTACGTGAAATTTTAGTAATATAGTTCCCGCAGATAAAAAGGATAAAGAGACAGCTGCACTTAGAAAGCTGGCATCAACGAAGCTTTACCCAGTGTCGATTGTCTTAGATTAGATAACAAAAACAATAAGATGGTGGAGCTTTGCAGGTCAGTTTCAATTTTTCCCGGTGGCATTTCACATTTATTATCGTCGTCTTCGCAATCCTGATTTGCGTCATTGGTTACGATTACTACGATTTCCGTACCGACACCCTGCCAGAGAGCCAATTCTGTCGAGAGGATGTGGGGGATGAGATGATGCGCGCCGGCCACACCGAAGACATGCTCTGGCGTGGCTGTCTCATAGCCTCGGAGACAGATAACTACCTATCGCGCTATACCAAAATAAATAACCTTTTCGGCACAGGCAAAACAACCCGGCGAGACGGCTGCCTTGACTGCCATAACGGCAGCTCAGCCCCACTGTTTTCTGAGATGTGGACCAAGTTCCCACGTTTTAATACAAACAAAAACAGACTGGAAGATTTCTCCCAGGCGATACAGGACGAGATCGAACTGCGCTACGGCGGGACCAGGCCAGGGCGCAACGATTCTGCAATCACCGCCCTCTACATCTACGCATTTACCAAGGCCAAGCAGGCGGGCGGACAGTTTCATGTGGAGGACAGATCAGACACCCCCTTGACAGAACAGCAACTGGCGGCACTGCAACCTAGCGATGATTGTAGGGAGCTATTCCTGCGCAAGGGTCTGCCCAAAGGGGTTAACGCCCCTTTCGTGGTGAAGGGGTGTAATGAGATCACAGACACAGGGCGTTATGTTTCTCCCCTGCTCCACATCTGGAGCACTGATATGAAGTGCAGTTCCTGTCACCGCAATGCAGGCAATTTGCCCTACGCCGGAGATCTGGGGCAAAGCACAGTAATCATGCCCATCATGATGACCGACCGCAATAAACCAACCCGTTTTGATCGTCGCGTGTTGAGATGTTACGCCCGTTCGATGAACTGGTTCGATCTTGGTATGGAGTCCCCAGTTCTGCCCTATATCCGCATCTACTCGAACTGGCTGGCGCAGAAAGATGGATTAAGCATCGGCATCCTATACCCTGGTCGCGGCATGCCACGGCTATATGACACCATGGAGCGTGGCGCCAGTATCATGGCCGGAGAGAAGATCTATAAGACGATCTGTATCGGCTGTCACGGCAAGAATGGCTGGAGCGGCGTCGGCAACATATACAAAGGTTTTGAACCCCCGCCCATAGCGGGCCCAAACAGCTTTAATGATACCGCCGGAATGGCGCAACGCGATCGTATGGCCGGGTTCATCTATTACAATATGCCCCCTGGCTCATCAAATAATATGCATGCACTAACCAGGCAGCAGTCATTGGATGTCGCCGCCTATCTGGTGGCACAGGGCAGACCGGCGGATATGACGCGCAACAACCAGATCATGATCTTCCTGAAATATCTTTGGCAAAACTCTCTATACAACATCGTCAGAGATAACCCATGATCAAGACCTACAGGAGCATCACCAATTCTGAGCGGTTTATACTGCTGACGCGCCACTCCCTGATACCGGGCGTGGCGACCGCGATCGCGGCCTTCCCTCTCAGTATAGGTTTCGCCATCCTGGCTGGCGTCCCCCCTGAAGTGATGATATTGGCCAGCATCTATTCGGCCTTCTTCAATGCACTCTTCGCCAGCTCCAAATATGGCGTGGGTGGTCCCAATACCGCTGCCGCCCTCATCACAGGTGCGGCCATCGCACCCTTTGCCCCGGCCGAGGGTGTGCTCTATATGGGATATCTGTTTTCCCTGACCGTCATGGTGGGAGTGATACAACTCATCTTCAGCTTTATCATCACCAGGGTAGACATAATGGACTATGTAAGTAATACAGTCATCGACGGACTGACGGCTGGAATAGGCGCCATCTTTGTACTTTCCTCAATCAATATGGCGGCCGGTCTATCCCCTGGAGGACAGACCCAATGGAAGATCTTCAGCGGCCTTGCATCCATGGCCCTGATAACGGATGGTCATGCCAATAGCTATGCCATGATCATTGCCCTGGCAACCATCACTACAGGCATGGTTTGCTGGTCGATCAAAGCCCTGAAGAAATACGCCATAATCATAGGCATACTGATCGGATTTACCGCATGTCACGGTCTCACGCTTTTTGCCGACACCAGGGTGGAGATGGTGGGATGGGTCGACCTTCCTCTGTTCGCCACCTCCCAGCCGGATTTTCGCCAGGTCTCGTGGCCGGTGTTGATAAAATTGATCTCACCCGCGTTCGCCATCGCCTTTATCGGATCGCTGCAGACCCTATCCATCGCCAAGGCCATACGCAATCCTTATGATGAATACAATCCAACCAGAGAGCTCTTCTCTCAGGGCATGCAGCATCTGTTTCTCGGCTTCTTTAATGGCGCCCCGGTGTCCAACTCATTCAACAAGAGCGCCTTTCTGAAAGATATGCATGGTGGAAAGCTGGCCCTGGTGGTATCTGCCATCTTCACCGGATTCTTTGTATCCGAATTCGGCGCTATCATCGCGGCCATCCCCATGCCCGCCCTGGGTGGTTGCCTGATCCTGGTGGGGATGGGGATGATGAGTCCGCGCAAGTACAAACCCCATCTTCAATCCGGGATGTTGCGTAAGCTGGTATTTCTGACCTCGGCATTTTCTGTGGTGTTGTTAAACATCCAGACGGCGATCTTTGTAGGCGCACTACTATCGATCGGACTCCACTTCATCAGTTTCTCCAATCCGGACGTACGTATAATCAACGAGGATAAGAGACTGATAATCAGAGTTACCGGATCATTCTTCTTCGTATCCGGGGCCAAACTCTATAAACGTGTATACCATCAGTTGGTGCGTACCCATACCCAAAGATATGAACGCATCGATGTAGACCTGAAAGGATCACATATCTATTCCAACGAGATCATGGAGTCGGATTGGCTACATCAACTGTTGAATCTCACCGACAAGGTCTGGTTGATCTGCCTGGAGCGGCAACGCGGCGATATGGAGAAGTTGTTGCGCAGCATGCACCTGCCTGCCGGCTGTCAGATAGTCTATGACGATTTATATTAAAACTGCAGTGGATTGGATGGCCTCTTCGCCACATCATCCCTGAGATATTGGGGTAGCGCCTCTTCAGCAGGTACGGCATCACCCTGCCCCATGCCATGTACTCCCAACAGCGCCACATCCTGGGCACTGCAATGGAGATCGACAACGAACGACTCCAGCCCAGCGCCGATCCGTCTGGCTAGCTCATCTCCATAGCTCCCCCAGCCACTGCCCACACCATACCAGTTGTCTCCTTGCGGCTGAGTAACCTTATCCGCCACAGCGATCTCATCCGGAAAAAGCGCAGACATCAGGCCCGACTCCTGAAGTTCATAGCAGCCCCAGTACACCTCCTGCATACGGGCATCGAACGCCGGCAGCAGTCTGGTATGGCCATACTGACGATAACAGCCCTGGGCCAGGGCGGCCAGGGTGGATACCCGGACCACCGGCAGGTCAGCGCCGAACGCCACCCCCTGAGCCACGCCGGCAGCAATGCGCACCCCGGTAAAAGAGCCTGGGCCACAACCGAACGCCAGGGCGTCCAGTTGGGTTGGTTTTAGATCAGCTTCATCCAGCAGTTCGTCCAGCATGGGCATGATCAACTGGCTCTGTTTACGCGGCTGCACCTCGTAGCGCAGGGAGATCTCGCCGTCGATAAAGAGTGCGGCGGAACAGGCCTCGGCGGCGGTTTCGATGGCTAGAAGTTTCATGGGTGGGGATTATATATGGGTTTTGGCTGGAAGTGTGGGACGGAAAGAGATTGTTACAACTTTGCCTACAACACCAACCGCCTGCTCATATCTTCCGCGCCAACGTCAATCCATCGGCTACCGGCAGCATGCTTATATCCACCCGTGTATCGTTCAATATCTTTTTATTCAATACCTGCATAGCGGCGATATTGGTGGGAGAGATCCGCTCCCGCATCTTCTCATCCAACTCATCCGGAGCCACCACCGATCCGAAGAGGAAGACGTTATCCAATACTATCAATCCACCCTGCCGAACCAATTGCAGGGATCTTTCATAATAGCCGTCATAGTTGATCTTATCCGCATCGATAAAGACGAAATCAAAGGTATCGGCCTGGCCGTCATTTAGCAGCTCATTGAGCGTATCCAACGCTGGCGCGATGCGCAGATCGATCTTATGTTCGACCCCCGCCTCCTTCCAGAAGCGTCTGGCCACATTGGTCCACTCCACATGGGAGTCACAGGCTACAACTATGCCGTCATCCGGCAGGGCCAGGGCCACTGCCAGAGAGCTGTATCCGGTGTAGGTTCCGATCTCCAGGGCCTTGCGTGCGCCCAGCATCTTAACCAGCAGGGCCATGAACTGCCCCTGTTCCGGAGGAATCTGCATGATGGCATTTGGATCTTTGGCCGTCTCTTCCCGTAGCGCCCTAAGCACAGCATGGTCGCGCAGGGATACGGAGAGCATGTAGTCATAAAGATCCTTGGTTAGGCGAATATCACTCTTCTGCACTCTTCTTACCTGTAATAGCAAGCGTCTTGCTCTGTATAAAATGCCTGATCCTCTTTTTGCCATTCTCCATAAGTACATAATTTACCGGTACCAGCAACATGGTGATGAAGGTAGCAAAGAGAACTCCGAAGCCGAGTGATACCGCCATGGGTATGAGAAATTGCGCCTGGGTGGACTGCTCATACAACAGCGGCATCAATCCGATAAAGGTGGTGATGGATGTGAGCATCACCGGCCGAAAACGCGCCGCACCCGCCGTAAGGATGGCATCGTGCAGCCCCATGTCCTGTTTACGCTTGTTGATGTAATCCACCAGCACCAGGCTGTCATTGACCACGATACCGACCAGGGCCATAAGCCCCAGCAGGCTGGGCATGGTGAGGTCCATACCCATTATCCAGTGTCCGCCCAAGGCACCGATGACTCCAAAAGGTATGACCGACATGACGATAAAGGGCTGGGCGTATGACTTGAACGGGATGGCCAGCAAGGCATAGATGGCAAACAGCACTATAACCAGTCCGAATATGATTGACCTGAACGACTCCTGCTGCTCTTCCGCCTCACCGGCAAACTTGGAACTGACCCCTGGATATTGGGCCATGAGGCTTTGTATATATCTGCCGAGATCCTGCTGGATCAGGGTCATGTTGGCCTTTTCCTTGTTCACGTCCGCGGTTACCTTAACCGTTCGATATCTGTTGATACGGATGATGGAGGTGGGGCTCTTGCCCGGCCTCAGATCAACTATCTGTCCCAAGGGGACACTTTGTCCATCGCTGTTGGTAATGCGCTGATCCGCCAAATTGAAGACAGACTTTCTCTCAGATTCCGGGTAACGCACCATCACCCGGATATCGTCACGTCCGCGCTGAATCCGCTGTACCTGATATCCAAAAAATCCGTTGCGTATCTGACTGAGCACATCAGAACGGGTAAACCCCAGGGCATAGGCCTCTGGCTTCAACTCGATCTGCAGCTCCTCCTTGCCATCCGAAAGGCTGTCCTGGATATCGAACACCTCAGGAAACTGATGCAGATACTCTTTTACCTTATCTGCAATCTCTGAGAGCGTGGCCAGATCGCTGCCATAGAACTGGATATCGATCGGATCCCTGCCATGCATGATCTCCGCCCTGAAGGTCAAGGATTCAATACCCGGCAGGACACCGATCATCATCCTCCACTCCCGCACCAGTTGAGAGCTTGTGATCTGGGATGTGCGATCCTCAGGCGGTACGATCTCAAACATCACTCGCCCGGCGTTGGATCCTGAATAACCCGTGGTGGAGTGCACGTCCATGATCAAGTCACCCTCGTCTGCATCATGGTATTTCTTCTTCAGGGCGAATGCGGCATCAGTGATCTTCTTTACATAGCTGTCTGTCACCTCGAACACGGTACCGGCAGGCATGGTCAGCGTAGCCCTGGCCACTTCGCTTTGCACTCTCGGCATGAAGGTAAACCTGGTATACCCGGTAACGACCAGCATTATCATTAGAAACAGTATGCCTGTAAACGCAACCACGGTGCTCCATTTGTTATCCAATGCTATCTTGAGGAGCGGCTGATAGTACTTCAATATTGCGTTTTCAAAACCGTCCGCGAACTTGGCCTGGAACAGCTCCAGCCTTCCCTTGCTCTGTTTCTCTGAGCGCAACTTTATATGTTTCAGATGAGCCGGCAACACGAACTTGGACTCGATCAACGAAAAGATGAGGATGGGAACCACCACGATCGGGATCTGGGCAAACAGTTGTCCACGTGTACCCTCAACAAAGGACAGAGGCAGAAATGCGGCAATGGTGGTTAATACACCAAATGTGACCGGAACGGCCACCTCCTTGGTACCGTTGATGGCGGCATCCAGACCCTTCTCCGAATGGCGCAGGTGGGTGTATACGTTCTCACCGGTAACGATGGCATCATCCACCACGATACCCAGGACCAACAGAAAGGCGAACAGACTAACCATATTCAGGGTTATGCCGAAGTAGGACATGGAGACGAATGCCCCCATGAAACTGACCGGGATACCGATGAACACCCAGAATGCGATGTATGGTCGCAGAAACAGCGTCAACAGCAGCAGTACCAGGATACCACCCTGGATCGCATTGGTAGTAAGGGTCTGCAGGCGTTTCTTCACGATCTTGGAACGATCACGCCATACCGACAACTCAACACCTTGCGGCAACCCGGCCTGACGTTTGGCCACATAGGCCTTCACCTTGTCGGCAACATCTATGGCGCTCTGATCCCCCACCCGGTATACATCCACAAACGCGGCCATCTGCCCGTTGAAGCGGCTGCGTAGTACGGTCTCTTCAAACCCATCCAGCACCCGGGCAATGTCCCTGGCCTGCACCTTGCTGCCATCCGGCCGGGTAAGGACCACGATATTCTCAAACTGCTCGCGATCATATGCCTTGCCCTTGGAACGGATGAGGATCTCTCCCCCCTCCGCCTTGATGGTGCCGGCAGAGATGTCCTGGGCGCTCTTGGCTATGGTGTCCGCCACCTGTTTGAGTGAGATACCGTATTGACGCAGACGATCCTCTGAGACCTCGATGGCAATCTCGTAGTCGCGCACTGAATCAAGCTCGGCCTGGGTTACTCCCTGGATTCGCAACAGGTCGTCCCGAACCTGCTCGGCCATTGCGCGTATCTCTTTCTCTGAGTTAGGCCCTGCTATGGCGACAGAGATGACCTCTCGACGCCTGGTGGCCAGACTTATAACCGGTTTTTCCGCCTCGGCCGGAAAGTTATTGATGGCATCAACCCGGCTCTTGATATCGGACAGCAACTCTCTGGGATCATAATCTGAATCAAGCTCTATGTTTATGCGTGCAGCACCTTCCGAAGAGGTGCTGGTGATCTCCTCGATCCCCTCCAGATCCTGTACCGCCTCCTCCACCAGGATGGCAACGCTCTGTTCCGTGTCCTCAGGGGTGGCGCCACGCAGGGTAATGCTTACAGATACCTGCTCAGGATCAATGGTTGGAAAGACCTCCAACGGGATACGTTCTGAAAGGGAAAACAGTCCGACTACCAGCAGACTCACCATCAACAGGTTGGCGGCAACATGATTGCGCGCAAACCAGGCAATCATTTCTGCATACCAGGTTTTGGCATCTTATCATTTGCATCCTTGTCCATCCCTGTTGCCGATCCGCGTTTCTCCATGGCCTTGCCGCTTGTCGACATCTTCTTAACCAGGGTACCGCTACTTACCCTACCTAGAGGAGTGAGCACCAGTTGATCTCCTCCGGTCACCCCCCGCTTGATCAATGCCTCCTTGCTGTTCTGCCATGCAATCTCTATCTCTCTGCGTTCCAGAACCCCTGTCTTATATAGATAGACATAACTACCCTGATATATAGCGGAGTTAGGTATGACAATTGCGTTCGGGACACTCTTGCCCTCGATCTTGGCGGTCACATACTGCCCGATCTTCAGAGGACGGCGGTCCTTATTGTGCTGCGAGTAGGGGGAATTTATCTGTGCGGTTATGTATAGCTGCTGACTCTGCTCATCTATCGCACCGGCCGTGCGTACCAGAACAGCGGGCCAGGTCTGCGGTGTTTCACCCAGGCTGTTTATGATACTGGCCTTGGGCAACTCCTTGCCCCCGTCACTGCCATTAGCAAAATGCTCCGGTATATTAACGAATGGCAATTCGCTGTTTTTGATCGGCAGACGTACCTCGACGTAATCTGTGGCATACATCTTGGCCAGACTGAAGTTTGCCGATACCACATCCCCAATATCTGCGCTCGTGGATAGGATCCGTCCGGAATAAGGTGCGCGTATCTGAGTACGCTCCACATCCATCTTGGCCTGCTTCAGCTTGGCGTTGGCCGCGTTGATCTGAGACTTGGCCGCGGCGAGTTGCGGTATATGTAATGCAAAGTCTGATGCCGCCCCTTTATTACGCAGGATCTTTCTGTCCTCCACCGCCTGATCGGCCAACACCTGCTCTTCGGCGTATGTAACCTTGGCATTGGCAAGCTCCGCCTCGGCGATATCCACCTGAATCTCATAATCACGTGGATCAATCTTGACCAGCACCTCATCCTTTTCAAAAAAACCACCATCACGAAAGTTTGGACTGACATCAATGATCTGGCCTGATACCTGCGCGACCAGCTGCCCTTGGGTACGCGGTTCGATACGACCAAATGATTCAATCAATACACGATAATCTTTTGGCATCACCGTAACTGTCTCTACAGAGATAGCAGGTTCTGGAGGCATAGTGAGTTTGTTGGCCCCAGGCTTGAACAGAACCAAAAGCAACGCAACAAACGAAAAAAACGCTATTAAATACAGAGGAAGATTCTTCCGATAATCTAATTTTAATCGTGTAAGATCCATATTTATTGTGTTATTTCACACACCTAAGCTTTTGTTAAATAGAATAATAATTGGAAAGATTTATCACAGGCATTTGTCTTGTGCAAAATAGCATAATGATGGACTTTTAGGCTAGCGAGAGATTGTAACAAAATGTAACTGCAGGGCTCCCAGAAACAGGAGGAGTCTGTTTGTATGAGGATGGGTTTGAATATGACTGTTAGATTATTTGCCGCCAACCAATGTGACTGTTGCTTCGCTCCACTCAGCACCGCTCGGCCCCGGTCTATCTAACTCGTTCCATAACTCCGCGATCTGTTCATTTGAGATGCCATTGTTGTGGAGAAACTCCACCTCCTTCCTGAGAGCACCGAGATACGGCTGTTTCCCAACCATCTTGACCATGGTCTTCACGTCCATCTCTATGCCGTGATCCTTCAACAACATATCCAGGGCCTCTTCAATGCTGTGCGACACCAGCAGATCCCGAGCCAGCCTACCGGTATCGACCACATACTCCACACCCTGGCGTTTCTGGATCTCCTGCATTACCAGATGGATCTCTCCCTTGCGCTTACGCCAATGCTGCACACCCTCATGTGAAGCCTCACTGGCCAGCTTTGGATAATCCATATTCAGATGCTCCAATTGATCGGCGCAGTCTTCGAGCGCTTTAATCAACTTGCTACTTGTGATTTCCTTCATCCCCCGCCCCAAAAATGATCAATAGATGCCCCTACCGGAAAGATTAACGGCAGATGTGGAGATTTCTTTAACTGTAACAGATATGCCGTATTTACCATCTTGCCTCCATCAACATCAGAGTACTGGACGTTGCATAAACATTATTGGTGATTTCACGCAACATGCGCCATTCAACACAGGCTTGTGCGTGATATAACATATTGATTTGTATGTGAATTTTTATATATCCTGCATCCGCTACAAGGGCATGATGCAATACAAAAATGATCAATCACCTGCGTGGATTACGACCCCCTGCCTGAAGTAGTGATCATGCAACCCTATCGTATTTCCTTTGAGTACAAATCAGTTAACGACTGGTAACGCGGCATGGAGAATTTTTAGAATGAAAATAAAAAATATGTGCGGACGATATACACGTAAGTCTCTGTTAACTCTGATGGCAGGGATCATATCTCTGCCGACCACAGCAAGTGCTGAATACCTGGGTGTGGTGGTAGTCACTGCAGGAAGAACCGAACAGAAGCTGGAGGAGGTGCCTGCCAGTGTAAGCGTGATCGATAGTGAGGAACTGAAAAGGGTCAAGTTTGTTGATTCGCGCACAGAGCTACTCAAACGCATTCCCGGCTACAGCATGATCCGTAACCTGCGCATCCCTATGGGGAGTAAAAACTACACGGTCAACCTGATAGATGGCATGGCCACCAGCTCCGCCTTCGGCAGTGGTAGCATCGGGTCTCTTGAAGACACCAATACCTTCGACATAGAGCGGGTGGAGGTGATCAGAGGTCCGGCCTCAGCACTTTATGGTAGTAACGCACTTGGCGGTGTTATCAACGTCATAACCCGCAAACCACCGCTGAATCCCGAATACCGTATCTGGGGCGAAGCCGGCATGTTCGGCCGTGGCCGCGGCGGCGTCTCTGCAGCGGGCAGTTCGGGCCCTGTAGGATATTTTCTGGATGTTAATAAGCTGGATTATAGGGGATGGCAGGATCGCACCACCAATGAACGCGACCAGGCCAGCGGCAAACTGGTGTTCGACATCAATGACGCATCCACCCTCACCGTAAGGGCCGAGTATCTAAACACATATCAGGAACAACCCAGCACACTAAGCCAGGCGGAATTCAATACCGATTGGCAACAGGCATCGGCCGATGATGCCTATAGCGCTGACCTGGTAAAGTCTGCCAGCGCCAAATACGAGCTTGATCTGAGCAACAAATCCAGTGTTGAGATCTCCTATAGCATCCGTGACAGCTTTACCGATGGAATGGCCTCCTACAACTCCACCTTCAGCACCAGCGACGTAACCAACCAGAACCTGGTCGGCATGTTCAAGCGCGATTTCGATTTTTACCGGTCCCAGTTGGTTGCAGGTATCGATCTGCAACATAGTGATTCCAATTCCATCAGTTACACAGGCTCTAGTGCCAGTTCCAGCATCTCCCAGGAGTGGGATGTATTAGCTGAGGTCGCATCTCCATTTTTCCAATATGAGATCTCACCCGTGGAGTGGATGCGCCTGTCGCTGGGGGCACGCCATGACCACATAAAGTATTCTGCCGTGGGCTACAAAAGCGGTACCAATTACGACGAAGAGGTGACATTTTCCAACCTGAGCCCCAAGGCCGGCATCACCTTCGATCTTGGCGCCGACAACAGCCTGTGGCTTGGATATGGTCAGGGATTCGTGGTCCCCAGCAGGACCTATCTATTCGTAGGCAGTGGGTATGGTGCAAACAAATACTATCCCAACCCGGACCTGCAGCCTGAGACGGCAGAGAACTTCGAGATTGGTGTACGCGGCAGGCTGTTTAATGACCGGCTAAAATACGACATCACCCTCTACCGCACCGATATCGAGGATATGCTGGTAGCCTACGACGCCCCTATTCCTACAAATTCAACATATGTAAACGCCGGACTGGTACGGGTACAGGGCCTGGAATCTGCCATTAGCTACGACATAAACGACAACTGGCGTCTGGACATCACCCACACCTACGCGGACAACAAATACATGGATTTTGTCACCGGAGACGATGATTACAGCGGCAACACCCTGGCTGCATCGCCCAAGCACCATCTGGATGCCCGTTTGACCTGGATGCCGATCCCCAAGCTGGAGGCGGAGTTGGAGTGGAACCATATCAGCGACTATTACACCAGCACCGACAATGCTGACCCGCAAGGACAGGCCAGGCGTCCTGACCTGTTCCATCTGCGTGTCTCCTATGAAATGGATGATAACTGGTCGTTCTGGGGGCATATATTGAATCTGACCGACCGGAAGTATGCCGAGCGCGTCTCCTACGGATCATCCGGCAGATCATACACTGTCGGGAGCCCCAGAACCTTCTATGCCGGCGTCACCTATGAGTTTTAGACCCACTCATGGCAACAGCTCTGTGACTTCCACACCCGGAAATAAAATGCGTCATTTCACTCACATGGGTGTGTGAAATAACATATTGAATCATAACTACATTTTTATGTATTGTGTGAAACCGTCATCATGTGTTCATAAGTGATATAAGAACATAAAAAATAACATGTTACCTCTAATAATACATCTCAATACTAGCAACCTCACTTTGTTGTTTGGAGAGAATCTTATGTCAACCAAGCTACGTCGGATCACTGCCGGTGCCTTAACTATCTTGCTGTGTTCCAATACAGCTCTAGGGGATACCCTATGGCTTTCGGACCAATCACCCCATGCCGGTCATGGCGGAGGACACTCCCACGGCGGTCCGGTACAGGTACGTCGGGGCGTATTCTACAAACAGATGTGGCTGCGCCACGGCACCACCCCTGCCGATTCCGGCTATCTGGTCCAAGGCACGATGTTCTCGCCATTGACCCTTATGGACACCGAGGGAAATCTGAAAGAACTCAAGGTCAAGCGCGGTAAGGATCACGGCATGCTGAATATCGACTTTCCCATGCCGGAAGAGGGGTTCTATAACGCCTACCTGAGCCATACCTGGGTCAACAACAGCACACGTCAGATACAGATAGCCAAGGCCGAGGTGCTCAAACACAGCTGCCGCGAAGGGCATGACAATGTTCAGCCCAAGATGCCTCCGAAACACAATGCCGGCATCCCGCTGGAGATCGTGCGCGAACGCATGCCCCATGAGAACTTCCACACCAGGCTTAGCTATGGTGATAAGGCAACCTTCACCATAATGCATAATGGCAAACCGCAATCCGGGGTGGATGTCACCATGGCCACTTCACAGGGATGGAGTAACGTGCAGACCAGTGACAGTCAGGGCCACGTCAGTTTCAATATGATTCGTGATTACTTTCCGTCCTGGAGTCTGTTCAACAAGCGTTACTCCCAACCCTACATGGTGAGCGCCGATTTTCAGACTGCGGAAGCAGGTGATATGAATGGACAGCACTATGACGTTACGCTCTATCGTGCCAGCTACAGTGGAAATTACTACCCTTCTGAAAGCGACTATCAGTCCTACGGCTATGGCCTGTTGATAGGGACCTTCGCCCTGACCTTCAGCGGACTGGCCATATATCTGTACCGGAGAAGGCGCAACCGTCCCTATCGCGAGGTGCGTTTCGATGAGTAAGTTACGCAGCGCAGTCAACAACGTCAATCTACGTCGCTTTCGCTTCTGGCTGCAGATCGCCTTCTTTGCCCTTTTCGTATACGGCGGCTATCTCGCCATAAACCTGGGAAACAACCTCCCGACCTTCGCCTGCGGTTTTAACCAGGAAGGACGTGGTGGGGTCTGTTTTCTGCTGCCATTACAGCACCTGTTGGCAGGTAACTGGTCCAGACTGTTCAGCTATGCCGGGATCGCAGTGCTTATTGCATTTCTCTACTTCACACTCTGGTTTATCGTCCTCAATAAGGCCTGGTGTGGATTCGCCTGCCCGCTGGGAACCATCCAGGACTGGATCACCTCCATTCGCACCCGGATAGGGATCCGTTATTCGCGTTACACCCAGGGGCAGTTTAGGAAACTGACGGTAATCAAATATGTCCTGCTGGCGTTGACCATCCTGATACCGCTCGCCATCGGAGGCGGGCTATTATCACACTCTATGGGTACGCCATTCTGTGACATCTGCCCCGGACGCATGATCATTCCACTGTTCACCGGAGATACCTCCCAATTCACCATAGACTTTTCCGACAAGACCAGCATGGTCATGACCGCGCTGGGTATGTTCATCACAGGCCTGTTCTTCGCCGGCGCCTTTGTGAAAAAGCGTTTCTTCTGCTTCTTCTGTCCCATGAGCGCACTGCACTATCTGTTCTCAAAACCGGCCCTGCTCAATCTAAAAAAGGACGGAGACAAGTGCACCCGCTGCGGTGACTGCTACCGGGTATGCGATATGGAGATCGAAGAGATCGCAGACGACGTAGAACAGAAACGCATCATGCAGGACGATTGTATTTTGTGCCTCAAGTGCGTTGCCGCCTGCCCTGAAGATCAGGCATTAAAGGTAACCTTCCTCGGCATGCCGATCTTCGAATCTACCGAAGAGGGCTTCATGAAACGTATGAATCACCATCAGGAACCTAAACGTGAACGAAACGACGATGCAAGCTGATCCATCAGCATTTAACCGTAGCCGGCTGGCGCGCGAGTCAGAGAATATCCTCGACCATATCGTTGATCGCTTTGACGACAACCCTCAGGCCATGGACTACTTCTATGACCTGTACCGCCGCATCTACTGCCATGGTGATACGCAGCCAGTTACAGGGAAACTGGTTGGCACCACCTGTATCCATGTACCTGAGGAGTTGATATACGCCTCAGGCGCAACCCCCGTACGTCTGTGTAATGGCTCCTATCATTACGATCAGATCGGAGGGGATTTTATGCCGGCCAAATCCTGCTCTCTGGTCAAGGCGACGCTGGGTATGCTGCACTCGGAAAACCCCGTACCACGGGTCGGCAGGCCGGATCTGGTGGTAAACCTGACCACCTGCGACCAGAAGAAGAAGGCCGGCGCCATGATCACGGATATGGGTTATACCGTGCATGATCTGGAACTGCCCCCCTCCAAGGACAGCGAAGAGGCACGTCTTTACTGGCAACGTACGGTACGTAACTTTGCCATGCGCCTGCGCAAGCTCACAGGAAAGAAACTTACCCGCAAGAACCTTCGTACCGCCATGGGCAAGACCGCCCGGGCACAGGCGGCATTTCGTGCCCTGCACAATCTGCGTAAAAGCAGCCCGGCCCTGTTCCTGGGTAAGGATGCCTTTCTGGTCACCAACGCATACTTCTTCGACGATATCGATCGCTGGACCGAGGCCGCGGAAAAACTCGTCCAGGAGTTGGAACAGAGACAACAGGATGGTTTCCAGGCGGCCCAACGCAAGGCGCCGCGCATCCTGTTTACCGGCTCACCGCCCATCTTCCCCAATCTGAAACTTCCCCTGCTCATCGAGGAGGCCGGTGGTGTGGTGGTGGCAGACGAGACCTGTTCCTCCAACAGGATGTTGTATGACATGACCGCTGTGGATGAGTGGCTGGTGGGGGACATGGTGGACGGTCTGGCCGACAGGTATCTCAAACCCTGCACCTGCCCCATCTTCACCAACAATAACGACCGTCAGCGCCGCCTGCTGGAACTGGCTGAAAGTTTTGATGCGGATGGTGTGATCTATCAGGTATTTGCCGGATGCCAGGTCTACGAGATGGAGCAACGCAGCATCGCCGATGCCCTCAGCGCCAAGAATATACCCATGCTCTACGTGGAGACCGACTACAGTCCGGATGACATGGGACAACTCTCCACCCGCATAGAGGCGTTCCTGGAATCGATCAAGACCAGAAAGAGAAAATCGGCATGAAGTATTTTGCAGGACTGGATATCGGTTCCACCGCGATCAAGGTCGCACTGGTTGATGAGTCGGCCAAACATGTTGGCGGACTGGTTGTCGCATCCGGCAGTCTGTTCCACCAAAACGCCAAGGAGGCGCTGGCACGTCTGCTGGCGGAACACAACCTGACCCAGGACGATGTACACTATCTGATCGCCACCGGTTACGGCCGCAAGCTGTTCAAGGAGGCGGATGACTCCATCAGCGAGATCACCGCCAACGCCATCGGCGCCCATGAGACCGGCAAGGCCTTCGGGGGAGTGCGCACCATCATCAATATCGGTGGACAGGACTCCAAGGCGATCCATCTGGACGATGACGGACATGTCGCCAACTTCGCCATGAACGACAAGTGCGCCGCCGGCACCGGACGCTTTCTCGATGTTGCGGCACGTAATCTTGAGATCGATCTGGAGGAGTTGGGTGACTACCACTTCAACGCGGTGAACGCCCCACTCTCCATCAACAGCACCTGTACCGTCTTTGCCGAATCAGAGATCATCGGCATGCTGGCCAACGGTCACGGCAAGGGCGAGATCGTCGCCGGCATCCACTACTCCATAGCCAAACGCACCGCACGCCTGGCCAAACGGGTGGGGATCGAGGACAAGGTATACTTCGACGGCGGACCGGCGTTGAACAGAGGATTGGTAGCTGCGTTGGAAGATGAGATGCAGCGTAATATCATCGTACCTGAGCATCCACAGACCACCACCGCCTTTGGCGCTGCCATACTGGCACGCAGCGAATATATGGCGGAGTGTGAGACGCCAGCATGACACCTATAGATCAGACCCTGCTGACCATACCTATGGCCATGGCGCTGGGGCTGGTGTTTGGCATGAGCTCCTGTACCATAGCCTGCCTGCCCTTTCTCGGTCCGGTGTTCATCGCCAGCGAGGGCGGTGTACGACGCTCCTGGCGCATCATGTTGCCATTCTCCCTGGGACGCCTCACCAGCTATGCCCTGCTTGCCACCGCCGCCGGTTTTACCGGTCAGATCCTGGGCAATAGCGCGGCAAGTCATGAACTGCGCTGGTTGCTGGGGATGGCGGCAGTGATACTGGGTGTGGCAATGTTGCTGCGCCGTCCTGGGCAGGACCAGAACCTCTGCCCAAAAAAACAGAACAACGAGGTCCCGTTACGACGCGACCTGCGCAGTGAATCATCGCAGGCATTGATGCCAGGAGGTCTGTTCCTGCTCGGCGCGGGCATGGCGTTGTCCCCATGTGCCCCACTGGGCAGCGTGATCTTCTCAGCAGCGGTAGGCGCGAGCGCCTGGCACGGGTTGTGGCTGGGGCTGAGTTTCGGTCTGGGCGCGATCGTGATCCCGACCATTTTTTACGGTATTGGTTTCGCCTGGTTTGGCAACCGTCTGCGCGAACAACTGCACAACAGCCATAAACATATCGTGCGTCTCAGCGCCGCTTTGCTGATACTTACCGGTACAGGGAATATTCTTGCCTGAGGCCTGACTCCAACAGCTTGTGATTGGAGATCGGGAACATCATTCGCGTAAATTTACGGTTATTTGCGTGTCCTTGCGGCCTGCCTTTTAACCTGGATCCCAGCCTGCGCGGTGATGTCTTGCCACGACATTTCTGGCTATGCCGACCGGCTTGCCCGGTGCAGTCGAATATTCAGCATCCGGATGGTGGCGCTCATGGCAGCGAACACCTGGTTGGAGTGCACGCCCCTGGTCTTCAGGCTGCCGGATTCATCCCACCAGGTGATAGTACATTCCGTCAGGGCATCTGTCTTACCGCCCTTTGGTATACGCACCTCATAATCCAACAGCTGCGGCACCACCATATCCTGTTTTTTCAGGACCTTTTTCACGGCGTCCATGAAGGCATCGAAACCACCGTTACCGATACCTGAGGAGAGACGAATCTCATCATTGATCTGCACCTTGATACTGCAGGTTGATTCAAGCTGCAGACCACTGGTAACCGAACAGTTCAGCAGCTTGATATGCTCATAGTCCCTGCTCTCCAGGACCTCGGCGATGATGAAGGGCAGGTCCTCCGAGGTGATACTCTTCTTCGAGTCTCCCAGCTCCACCACCCGGTTCAACACCTTCTTCATATTCTCATCGGACAGGGAGATATCCATGCTCTCCAGATTCTTGAGCAGGGAGGCCTTGCCGCTCATCTTACCCAGGGCATAGCTACGGCGGCGGGCAAAACGCTCCGGAGAGAGTCTGGTCTCATACAGACCACCCTTCTTATCGCCATCTGCATGGATACCGCTGGTCTGGGTAAACACATCTGCGCCCACGATGGGGGCGTTATCGGCGATGCGTTTGCCGGAAAAGTTCTCCACCATCTGGCTCAGGCGGACTATATGAGTCTCATCGATGGAGAGATCCATCCCCATCGTGTCTCTGAGCGCCACCGCCACCTCAGGCAGTGAGGCGTTGCCGGCCCTCTCCCCCAGACAGTTGACCGTACAGTGGATGGAGCTGACCCCGGCCTTTACCGCCATGAGCGAGTTTGCGGTCGCCAGACCATAGTCGTTGTGTGGGTGAAAATCGAAACTGGCCTGCGGAAACCTGGTCCGCATGTCGGTTATGCTGGAATAGACCTGCTCAGGCGTTAATACCCCCAGGGTGTCTGGCAACATATAGTGGCCTATATCCTGATCGGCCAATCCCTCCATCACGGCATAGACATAATCTGGACTATCGTTATAGCCGTTGGACCAGTCCTCCAGATAGACGTTTACCGCCAACCCCTGTCCTTTGGCGTAGGCGATGGTCTGTTTGATATCGGCCAGGTGCTGCTCCAGGGTCTTGTGCAACTGCTCTTCACAATGTTTCTTACTGCCCTTGGTGAGCAGGTTTATCACCTTACCGCCGGCATCTGATATCCAGTCGACGCTCACCTTGTGATCCACAAATCCCAGGACCTCAACCCTCTCTTCCAGCCCTTTGGTCTTGGCCCACTCCAGGATGGCGGCAACCGCATCCTTCTCCCCTTCGGAGATGCGGGCAGAGGCCACTTCGACCCGGTCGACCTTGAGCTGTTCCAGCAGGGCCTTGGCTATGTTCAGCTTTTCTGCTGGAGAAAAGGAGACCCCCTGGGTTTGCTCTCCATCTCGCAGGGTGGTATCGACTATATTTACTCTTCTCTGCTCTCTGCTCATCATCTATCCGCCAATGTGTCTTGCATAAACTTCTTCACTACAGCGCCATCCGCCTCCAACAGCGCACATCTGGTATCTTTGTCCATCAGACCCTGCAACGACGGAGGCGGTTCCGCCTCCACCCCGATGGCCTCTTTTACCGCGTCACCAAACTTGGCCGGATGGGCCGTGGCCAGACAGACAGTACCCGGTACGCCGTCCGCCGCCTTCACTCCCACAGCGGTGTGTGGGTCCAGGATATACTTACAGTATCTGTATGTGATGCGGATCTGGTCCAGGGTCTCGGTCTCCCCCACTGCCCTGGCGGTAAACAGCTTGCGCACCCGCTCCTGTTTCTCCTCAGACACCTCCATACGACCATCACGGGCCATGTCCTCCATGAGACCACGCACCTTGGCCGGATCTTCATCCATCAGATAGAACAGGTAGCGCTCAAAGTTGGATGATATCTGGATATCCATGGAGGGACTCATGGTGTGATGCACCTGTTGCGCCTCATACACCCCGCTGTTTACAAAGCGGGTGAGGATATCGTTACGATTGGTGGCCAGGATCAGCTTGTCTACCGGCAGCCCCATACGCATGGCGATATAACCGGCGAAGATGTCACCGAAGTTCCCGGTCGGCACCGAAAAGGTGATACGCCTGTTCGGATTGGCCCCGGTCACCCGTCCCCAGGCGTAAAAATAGTACACCACCTGGGCCAGGATACGCGCCCAGTTGATGGAGTTGACCGCACCCAGGCTGTACTCCTCCTTAAACTCCAGATCATTGAACAGCTGCTTCACAATGCTCTGGCCGTCATCGAAGGTGCCCTTGATGGCGATATTGTGTACGTTCTCATCCAGCACGGTGGTCATCTGCCGCTCCTGGATGGGAGAGACCCGCTGATGCGGATGGATGATAAAGATGTCTATACGCTTCTGGCCGCGCACACCATAGATGGCGGCCGAGCCGGTATCCCCGGATGTGGCGCCCAGGATGTTCAGATGGCCGCCGCTGCGTTCCAACAGAAAATCAAACAGGTTGCCCAGAAACTGCAGGGCCACATCCTTGAAGGCGGCAGTGGGACCGTGGAACAGCTCCAGGATGTGCATATCGCCAATGGGGACCACCGGTGTGATCTCGTCGTGGCTAAAGCTGGCATATGACTTCTCTATAAGCCCGGCCAACTCTTCGCGGCTGAGGTCATCTCCCACATATGGCAGCATCACCTCAACGGCAAGTTCCTGGAATGAGAGTTGCCCCCACCTTGTTAGCGTCTCCGCATCGATGGTCGGGATCTTCTCAGGCAGCAGCAAACCACCATCCGTGGCCAGACCCATCATCACGGCCTGGGAAAAACTGATCGGTTCTACGCCGCCTCTGGTACTGATGTAACGCATTTCAGGTCACTACCCTTCTGTTGTTCATAAGTGTGAAAGTATATCAGTTATTGGCGCTTGTTTGATTTTTGTCTGCAAGAATTAGCACGCACGCTTTTCCTCGGTGTGGCCTGTCTCTCAGTGCGATCTGATCGTGACTCATGCCTATATCTGGACTTGTTACCTGTAGTGGACGGCTGAAAAGATGGCACCAGGTGTCTCTTTCCATTGCCAATGAGGTCTGCCCGCCCCATCTTCTTCAAAGCCTCACGCAACAGTGGCCAGTTCTCCGGATCGTGGTAACGCAGAAAGGCCTTGTGCAGGCGGCGTTGACGCAGACCGCGGGCGGTAAAGACCTTCTCCGACCCCCGCCCTACCTTCTTCAGGGGATTACGCCCGCTATGGTACATGGCCGAGGCCAGGGCCAGGGGTGTAGGCAGAAAGGCCTGCACCTGATCCGGACGGAAATCATTCTGTTTCAGCCACAGTGCCAAGCTCAGCATATCCTCGTCAGTAGTCCCGGGATGGGCGGCGATAAAATAGGGGATCAGGTACTGCTCCTTGCCGGCCTCTTGAGAGAACTTGTCGAATAGCTTTTTGAATTTATCGTAGCTGGCGATACCGGGCTTCATCATCTTTGCCAGTGGTCCGTCCTCGGTGTGCTCCGGCGCTATCTTCAGATAGCCGCCCACATGGTTGGTCACCAGTTCCTTGATGTATTCCTGGTCGCGCAGCGCCAGATCATAACGCAGGCCGGAGGCGATCAGTACCCGCTTGATCCCAGGAAGTTTGCGGGCACGTCGGTAGAGACGAATCAGTGGCTTATGATCGGTCACCATATGTTTACAGATATCCGGATATACACAGGAGAACCTGCGGCACGCCGACTCTATCTCAGGTTTGCGACAACGCAGTCGGTACATATTGGCCGTGGGTCCACCCAGGTCGGAGATGGTACCGGTGAAACCCGGGACCGTATCGCGGATGGTCTCGATCTCTCTGAGCACCGAACCTTCAGAACGGTTCTGTACTATGCGCCCCTCATGTTCGGTGATGGAGCAAAAACTGCAGCCGCCGAAACAGCCGCGCATGATGTTGACGGAGAAGCGGATCATCTCCCAGGCCGGGTTCTTGGCATCACCGTAAGACGGATGGGGCTGGCGAGTGTATGGCAACTCATAGATACGATCCAGCTCTTTGGTCTCCAGAGGTATGGGTGGCGGATTGATCCAGACATCACGCCTACCGTGCCGCTGCACCAGAGGGCGGGCATTGCCAGGATTGGTCTCCTGATGAAACACCCTGGAGGCGTGGGCATATACCAGATCATCATTCACCACCTGATCATAGGAAGGCAATCGCACGACACAACCGGGACGTTCTGCATCACCTGTACTCCGCCGGAACCGCACCACCTTTCTATCTGTTTTGTCGAAATCTGTGGCATCAACCTCATCCCACCCCTCAGGCAGGTCGGTACACATGAATGCCGTGCCGCGGATATCCCGAATCTCGGTGATGCGTTCACCGGCCGCAATCCTGTGGGCCAGCTCGACAACGGCACGTTCCCCATTGCCATAGATCAGCATATCCGCCTTGGAGTCCGGCAGGATGGAACGGCGCACCTTATCCGACCAGTAGTCATAGTGGGCGATGCGCCGCAGGCTGGCCTCAATACCGCCGATGATGATCGGTACCCCTTTATAGGCCTCACGCGCCCTCTGGGCGTAGACAGCCACCGAACGGTCGGGACGCCGGCCAGCCTCGCCATTTGGCGTATATGCATCGTTGGAGCGTATGCGCCGGTCAGAGGTATAGCGATTGACCATGGAGTCCATATTCCCGGCCGTGATGCCAAAGAACAGGTTCGGTCTGCCCAGGACACGAAACGGATCTGCCGATTGCCACTCCGGCTGGGCAATAATCCCGACCCTGAAACCCTGCTCCTCCAGCAGCCGGCCTATCAGGGCCATACCGAAACTGGGGTGGTCAACATAGGCATCACCGGTAACAATGATGACGTCGCAACTATCCCATCCCAGGTCTTCCATCTCCTCACGAGACATGGGGAGAACTGGCGCAACACCAAAGCGGGCGGCCCAATATTTACGGTAGGAAAATAGGCTTTTGGCAGACTGCATAACAATATATTTTAGGAATATTATTCCCGTCAATGATGCGGACTAATGGTCAATATCCCCATAGTAACCCATGCGCTAATGTACAAAAAACAGATAGGTTTCACGAACTAAAGTTATCCCCCAACCTGCCGATAGATCGCTTGATGGAGGGAAAAGCAGTTATCCGTCAAACAGTGCGTAAATGGATACAAAAACAAACGGTTACCTGATTACTGGAGAGTTAAAGATGGCAAACTTTATTCAGTCAGTTGATGACAGAACCCGGCTAGCAGGGACAAATAGACTTGAGGTTCTCCTCTTCAGTCTTGGGAAAGACAATACAACCGAGCGGGACGAGGTATTCGGTATCAATGTGTTCAAGGTCAGGGAGGTGATGCATGTCCCTGAAATAACCCACGCTCCGGATATGCCGGAAAGCGTTGAGGGGATGGTAAGCCTGCGTGGCGCAATGGTGCCGGTGATCAACCTGCAGAAATTTTGCGGTGTAAATGCCGACGAAAAACCAAAGATCCTCATGATCACCGAATACAACAAGAATGTTCAGGGTTTCCTGGTGCACTCTGTGGATAACATCGAGAGACTGGATTGGGACGAGGTAAAGGCCCCGCCCCCCATGCTGGCCAGCCGCCTGGGCGGCCTTGTCACTGCTGTCGCCGAACTGGAGAACAAGAAGCTGGTAATGATCATGGACGTGGAGAAGGTCCTGGCAGATACCGCCGGACTCTATGATGAAGATACCTTATACGATGGTATTAAAAAACATGATAAGAGTGAAGGCATCACCGTCCTGTTCGCCGATGACTCCATAGTGGCCAGAGATCAGATACAAAAGACCATGGAACGCATGGGTCTCAACTATATTGTGACCAAAAACGGGGCCGAGGCCTGGAATAAGATGAAGGAGATCGCGGACAAGGCAGACACATCCGGACATGCGATTACCGACTATATAAACATCGTACTAACCGATGTTGAGATGCCGGAGATGGACGGCTATGTACTCACCCGTAAGATCAAGGCAGATCAGCGATTCAAGGACATTCCTGTGGTCATGCACTCATCCCTCACTGCAGAGGCGAATCAGGCCCTGGGTAAAGGAGTTGGAGCCGACGCCTATGTGCCCAAGTTCAAGCCATTAGAGCTATCTGCAATGCTGGAAAAGATGATCAACCAACACCAGTAGCTCAAGTTCCACTCTACAGACAGATAAACGTCTTTAGCCAGAGTCAATGCTGCAACAAGGAATACACATAATTGGCTTACAAAAGTGAACACGCAACAAATGCAGATGTGGATTCCGGCAACAGGCTGGAACTTCTGCTATTTTACCTTGGAGGTGAGCAACGCTTTGGTATAAACGTGCTTAAGATGCAGGAAGTCATTCCGTGCCCCGCTCTTACCCAGCTGCCACAATCACATCCCACGGTTATTGGCGTAAGTCATTTGCGCGGAGTAACACTCTCCATCATAGATCTATCGGCCGCAATAGGTAATAGACGACTACCGCCGAACGAAAACAATCTGGCCATAATCGCAGAATTCAACCGCAGAATTCAGGGGTTCCTGGTAAGCAGCATCGATAAGATAGTGGTAAAGGACTGGAGCGACGTACGCCCACCACCCAAAGGGACCACATCTAAAAGTTATATATCTGGCGTGATTGAGATAGACAATGATCTTGTAGAGATATTGGATATTGAGCGCATATTGGTGGAAGTCCTAGGTATAGATCCTGATCTTGGATCAATAGAAGGATTTGACTCCAGTGAATACATATCAGACAACCAGATGGTTCTTATCGTCGATGACTCTACGGTAGCTCTAAAGCAGACATCACGCACACTGGATGAGGTAAACATACCGCATATAACAGCAAGAGACGGACGTGAAGCTCTGGAACTACTTAATGACTATCTGTCATCCGGCAGCAAAATCACGGACTGCATAGCCATGGTAATTTCTGATATTGAGATGCCTGAGATGGACGGATACACGCTGGTAAAAAACATCAGAAAGACACCAGAAATGAAAGACCTCTATATACTACTCCACACATCACTGAACGGAAGCATTAATGTTGAGATGGCAAAAAAATGTGGCGCCAATGATATCCTGGAGAAATTTGTACCTGAAGAACTGATTGCAGCCGTGACGCGCGGACTGAAAGAGATCAACAACTAACACCACGCCACCCCGTTATACCAGTAGCAGGAAATTCACATCATACAAGCCATTAAGATTGCTATTGCAGAATAAGGATCTGTGATACAAACTTATCGAAACCAATTATCTATCCACAGTAACCCCCAATGAGAGTAGCTCTATCATGACCCTTGTAAGTTATATTGCCGCAGGCATTTCACTACTATTATGCGGCTATACCTACGCGGCTGATGAAACAATATATGACGTCAATAGCGACACAAAAACAACTCTGGAGCTGACCCCAAATCTGGAAAACGGAAAGAGCACATTCAAGACATGCGCTCTCTGCCACAGCCCTGAAGGCTGGGGCACAAGCGATGGACACACACCGCAGATAGCTGGACAACACAGCAGTGTAATAATCAAACAACTCACCGATATCAGACAAGGCAACAGGGATAATCCCACCATGCTGCCATTCACCAGCACTAAGGTCATGAGCAAACAGGATATAGCTGATGTGGCAGGATATGTTTCACAGTTAAAGATGGCGCCGGAAAACCTTGCCGGACCTGGGGATGATCTGGTTCTAGGTAAAAAAATATTCGCCAAAGAGTGCGCTGAATGCCATGGTGAAAACGGCGAAGGCGACAGCAAAGAGTTCTACCCCAGAATACAGGGACAAAACTACAACTATCTTCTCCGGCAACTACAGTGGATCAAAAATGGCAAGCGACGTAACGCCAATAAAAATATGGTAAAGCAATTGCAACGATTCTCTGAACAGGAACTGATCGCCGTAATCGACTACGCGTCACGCCTAACTCCTGATAAGGCAAAACTGGCCGAGCGCGGGTGGACAAATCCAGACTTCCCGAAAGACTTCATCTTTTCTCCCAGATATAAGCAATAGACCTGAAATATAGGGCGAAATTACATACTGGATATCATATAGATACGCCAGCAAATGTGCGTATAGCCCCATTAGAAAAAGATAAGAAAAACCAACTTGAATGTTCTACGGGCATCAAGGTAATCTAATCACGCGCACCACAATAATAACAATAACCAGGAGTGCTGCAGCAATCTATGCCGCGCTACACGAGGAGAAAAACATAGTGAACAACCAGACAAAAACAGGCGGCTCTTCTATCAAGAAGATGTTGCTCATTTCCATCGTAATTTTTTTACTGGGAATAAGTTTCTCCAGCCTGTTTAATTTTGTTTTAGGCAGCACAAACACCACAGAATTCTGCGTCAGCTGCCATAGCATGCAGTGGAACTATGAGCAACTGCAGGAGACCTTACACTGGCAAAGCAGATCAGGTCTACATGCGGGCTGTCCCGATTGTCATGTACCCAAGGAATTCTGGCCCAAGCTAAAGGCCAAGATCATCGCCTCCAAAGATGTATGGCACGAGATCATTGGCACCATTGACACCCCGGAAAAATATGAGGCGCGACGCTGGGAGATGGCCAACAGAGTCTGGAACCAGATGAAGGAGACAGATTCCAGAGAGTGCAGAAACTGTCACTCATTTGATCATATGGACCTGAGTGAGCAGAGCAGATCGGCCAGAAAGAAACATGATAGCGCGACCGATGACAATGAAACATGTATAGATTGTCACAAAGGTATCGCCCATGAGGAACCGGATGAGCCCAAACCATCATCAGATACAGGGGGACAATAGCCATGGATCGCAGACATCGTCACGCCTATCCCACCGGCTGGACAGTGCTACTTCTGGCCCTAACCCTTCTGTTACCCATTTACAGCCACTCATCAGAGTCTAAAGATCAACTAAATCTGCATCTACGCGAAGCTGCAACCGTAGACGACACTGATGAGGTGCAAAAACTTATCCAACAGGGTGCGGATGTAAACGGCACCAATCAATTTGGCGTTACCCCGTTGATGCGAGCAGTCCAGGGTGGCGGCTGGCAGACCTCAGCATTACTCCTGTCCAACGGCGCAGATGTGAACGCCCGCACAACGGCAGGATGTACCGCACTGACCATGGCAGCTGAATACAACCATGAGACCATATCCGCCATGCTGGTTGAGATGGGTGCGGACGTATCAAACAAGACCAGATCTGGTTGGGATGCCCTGCTAATAGCTGCCAGTCTTGGTAATGACCTGATCGTAAGACAGCTTCTCTCATTCAACGCGGGCACGGACACTACCGACAGACATGGAGATACCGCACTGACATCCGCAGCGATGAAAGGTCATATAAAGGTAGTAAGCACCCTGCTCAGACACGGTGTAGACCCGAATCAGAAAAACAATAATGGAGTCACTGCACTGATCCACGCCGTTGACCAGGGACACCCGGATATAGTCAAGTTGATGCTAGATAACGGTGCCGACATAGAGGCAAAGAGCTCTGATGGTGGCACCGCCCTCACCTGGGCCGCAGAAAAGGGAGACAGCAAGATAATAGAAATACTCCTTAAAGATGGAGCCAATACAAATATCCAAGACAAAGACGGAATAACTCCATTAATGGAGGCCGCAGCAGGTGGACATATAGATGCGGTATCACTCCTGCTAAAGCATGGAGCTGACATATCCATTAAAGATAAAAACGGCAATACAGCTGTTGATCATGCCAATAAGAACAAACGGCAAAAGATTATAGAGAAACTGCATAATATCAAGAGATAGTGACAGAAAAAAAACCCGCACTGAGTGCGGGCAAAAGGACGTGACTAAACTTGATATATCTCTCCTTGAAAAAATAGCGGCACTTCCCTGTGCTGCTAATCCCCCCATACCAGGGGGCCATGGGGAAGACTTAACCGAAGATATCGGTGGTAATGTTGTTGTACCAGCTGTATGCATACTCCACTTCACGCCGTCTGGCTTCAGCAGATGCATCCATGGGTGTCAAACCACCTGCACCCTCAACCGGCGCAATCAGATTCTCCGCCTCATTCAGACGATATACGGCAGCAACCGAGATACCGTAATCCTTACCAACTATGCTGTAGCAGGTGTTTACGTAGGACGGGATCCCGCCATCAGACTTGCCGGATAACATTCCGACTATGGCTGCCGCACAAACCTTGGCCTGTGAGTTTGCGGAATATCCGGACTTAGGCATCTTGGTGGCAACACTGGCATCACCGATGACATGAATACCCTTCTGCTTGGTGGACTCAAACGTCTTTTTGTTGACCGGACACCAATCTCCTTCGGTAACACCAGCCATGAACGCCACCTTGCCCGCCTTCTGGGCCGGGATGACGTTGATCACATCTCCCTTTACGGTATTAAGCGATCCCGTGGTAACCGTCATATCGGCCGCGTTAACCTCGGCCACACCGTTAACCTCAGTCTCGGTAGTACCATGCCACTCAATCAATGAATTGGCGGTACCAAATCCGTACAGATCCTTCCAACCCTGTTTAAATAACCCGAACTTGGAAAACTTGGGCTTCGGATCAAGGATAATGATCTTGGATTTAGGCTTTTTGGCCTGTAGATACATTGCGATTTGTGAAGCGCGCTCATACGGCCCAGGCGGACAACGGAAAGGATTGGGTGGAGGGGCAATGATTACGGTGCCACCATCTTTCATGGCCTCCAACTGCTTACGCAGGGTCGCAGTCTGAGGACCCGCCTTCCAGGCATGCGGTATCTTCTCCGCAACCGTGGCATCATAACCCTCAATTGTCTCCCATTTAAAATCGATACCTGGTGAAAGCACGGCGCGATCATAAGCAAACTTACCGCCACCCTTGGTCATGACCATCTTTTTATCTGGATCTATGGCGGTAACGGTATCATGTACCACATTCACTCCGTGCTTTTTCAGTCCCTCATATCCGTGCTTAATATCGTCCATACTACGATCGCCGCCAAGGACCTCATTACTCATATAACATGTGAAGTAATTCTTGTTCTGCTCGATCAGGGTGACCTCAACAGACGGATCAAGCAGGCGAATATATTTGGCTGCAGTTGCCCCGCCGGTACCGCCACCTACCACCACCACCTTTTTGCCAGCACCCAGGGCAATCGCAGGAAACCCGGCAACAGCAGCCGCAGTTGCGGATGCCTTCATAAAATCTCTACGTGAAAATTTATTCATCTCTAAATTCCTCCTGATTCGTTATTTCTGGCTGGCGTAGAAATCAGCGATCGCCTGACGTTCATCAGCGCTCAACTCTTTCAATTTTTTCACCATCTTCTTCACATCTTTCGATTTGATAGAGTCAGGATCCAGCTGAGAAAAATCGTGTATGGCATTCAGAAGATAAGGCTTCCACTGCCCATTTAAGATGATGTCACCATCCTCCTGATCTTCGTGGCACTTTTTACATGTCTTCTTATGAATCTTCGATCCATTTGACGCCATCGCCTGGTCAACATTCTGCTCAGGAGCGATCTTTTTCTTGGCTGAGAAATATCCTGCCAGCAGTTCAATCTCCTGATCATCAAAGCCCTTTGCGATACGTCCCATGATAGTTGAGTAACGACCATTTTCTGCCTTATAGCTCTTCATTATGTCGGCGAAATTGGACTTATCCATACCGGCTATGGAGGGAGAAGCTGGACCTACGCTATTCCCATCCGGTCCGTGGCAACCAACACAGTTGTTAGCAAGCATTTCCGCTGATGCTCCGGCAAACACCATGGGCGCAAACACGACACAGCCCATAAACAGAGCGGCTTTTAGAGCTCTATATCTGTTCTTCTGCTCCATATCTCCTCCTCAAAGTCAGGTTATTTATTTAATTGCGTTGAACTTAAGCACTATACATAGCAATAGTGGTGCCAAGATTACATTGCTTGAATAATCAATAGGTTACATACAGAGAACATCTATCAAAAGATAGATGGATTGCATTTTGCAATCATGTGATTGCGATTTGAAACTACATATGCAGTTCTGGTAGAGGATATAGCTGGTGATAAAGAGATATATGAACTATGAATTTTGCTGCAGTTTGCGCCAGAGTGTGGACTTATCTATACCCAACGCCTCTGCCACCATCTTACGGTTTCCGTCGTAGTGCTCCATTACCTTATCTATGTATCGCATTTCCAGTTCAGCCAGCGTAGGGAAATCCTCATCCAGGGATCCTCCTGCCGCATCGCTATCCGGTAGGGATTCCACCCTTAGTTCAGGTCCATCGGCCAGAACGACGTGGTGTTCCACCAGATTGCGTAATTCCCGGACATTACCAGGCCAACTGTACTGCTCCAGTTTTTTGATTGATGCCGAATCAAATCCGGTAACGTCGCGGTTGTAGCGTTTGGCGAAGATCTCCACGAAATGATTTATCAGCAGTGGGATGTCTTCACTCCTGTCACGCAGTGGCGGCATAATAATCTTGACCACATTGATACGATGAAACAGGTCGGCACGAAAACGCCCTTCTCTTACCATTTCTTCCAATATCCTGTTGGATGCAACCACAAAGCGCACATCGATATCAATCGGTTTTACACCGCCCACACGGGTGATCTGTTGCTCCTGTATGGCGCGCAACAACTTGACCTGCATGGCATCCGAGATATTTCCGATCTCATCCAAAAATACCGTGCCTCCGCTCGCCACTTGCAGCAGCCCCTCTTTGGAACAGGTGGCACCGGTAAATGCACCTTTCTCGTGGCCAAACAGTTCCGACTCCAACAGCGTTTCGCTCAGGGCACCGCAATCTATGATGACAAATGGTTTGTCCGCGACCTGACTCAGATTGTGTATGGCCCGCGCCGCCAGCTCTTTACCGGTCCCGGATTCCCCTTCAATAATTACACTGCAACGAACATCCGCAACCTTCTTGATGGTTTGAAACACACCCTGCAAAGCTGCAGAGTTACCTATGATATCCTGGGTGCTCTTTTCATCTTCAAGCTGTGTTCTTAGAATGCGATTCTCTCTACGCAGACGAGACCTTTCCATTGTCTTATCCACCAGGTGAAGCAACTCCTCCATATCGAAAGGCTTTTTCAGGAAATCGCTGGCGCCCAATCTTAGGGCCTCAATGGCATTATTCACCGTAGAATGGGCGGTTATTATAATCACCGGCACTTCGCAATCCTTATCCCTGATCTCTGCCAACAACTCCATACCGTTCATCCCAGGCATCTGCAGGTCTGTTATGACTACATCCGCTCCAAATTCCTTAAAATGACGCAGGGCTTCAATCGGATCATGAAAGATCTGACTCTCATAGGAAGTACCCTCACAAAAACGCTGTAGCAACTCTCCTGCAGTAGGATCGTCATCTACAAATAGCAGAGTATATTTCTCATTCATATCCGGTTATGTTAACAGAAGTGATCAGGAAAGCAGCGATATAGTTGCCCTGACACCGCCATCGCTTCTATTAATAAGCTCCAGGGTTCCGTTATGGCGCTCTACAATACCCAAGCAGATTGAAAGTCCAAGGCCGCTCCCCTGACCAATAGGTTTGGTGGTAAAGAACGGATCATAGATGCTACCCATCTGGCTTGGGGGAATACCGCTGCCTCTGTCCTCAACTATCAGTTGTAGTACCGATTCTCCCGTCATAACCGTTACTGTTACTACACCATCTTTCGGAGACGCATGTATGGCATTGTTCATTAAGTTGATCATAGCCTGCTGCAGCAGGTCGCGATCACCATCCAACATAATGCCATCATTCGCAATCAGATTGATTGAGACATTACGGATGGACGCATCCTTTTGTACAATGGCAATCGTTTCTTCCAGCCATGGCTTTACCTCAAACCTGCTCTTCTCCGGTGGCACCTGACGGGCAAAATTCAGTATTCCCTTAACGATCCTGGAAACCCTGTCCGCTTCATCACGAACCTTTTGTACATCTTCCTTTAATCTTGTCGCATCCTCCGGAATCTCGCGTTCGATCAGCTTGGTTAGGGAGAGAATGTTGCCCAGAGGGTTATTTATCTCATGTCCTATGCCAGCAGCCATCTGTCCTATAGACACCAACTTGGCAGACTGCATCATGGCCTTTTGGGCCTGGTCACGCTCCTGCTCAATTCGAAGCAACTTCCGAGTCATGTGATTAAAGGCATCCCCTGCCTTGCGCATCTCCTTTGGACCTTCCACATCCAGCTTCCTTACCTTACCATCGGCATATGCGGTTATACCCTTTACCAGCTTACCAATGGGGTTGGCAATCTGCGCGGCACCAAACCTTGCCAGAATGATACTTATCATAAGGGCTATGATCATACTCACAATCACTCCGAACCTAATCTGCTCAAAAGGCGCATAGAGTTCGTGCAGATCAATCCTATTTATAATCACCCAACTTATAAGCTGATCTGGATACGGATAATATTCACGGAAATAGATTCTGGTCCTACTTTCATCATCATCGATAAAACCGGAATCCTGATAAAACATATCTGAATGTAACTTTGGATAGGCGTCCTTTAATTGTTCGGCAAAACTGCGTTCCCCTTCCAGGGTGAGATTTTCTGTATCGTCGTACAGAATAAGGCCGTCTCGTTCCTCATCATCCTGATTACGCTCGATAATCAACAGACCTGATTTATGCAGTCTGGGTGATCTGTCCAGTATTCTGTCCAGAGAATCAAGTGGAGGATCAACCATGAAATATCCGATCCTTTTACCCATCTGTTCCAGCGGAATGATAGTGCTCATCATCGGCGGTTTATATGCTACAAATTCATCCTGAACGTTCTTCGGATAAAACACGCTCCCTGCTTCTCTTATAGTCAGTGCACCTAATGCTTGCCTGAATCCATCATCAGTCATCTTTTCCACGTATGGCAGTTGAGTGACCTCACCATCAGGTGGCTTTGGCATACTGCTATATCCTACCTTGATCAGCGTGTTACCATCGCTATCTAGTATGCGGACCGTCTCAAGGTCACGTATGATGGATCTAAACGTATCTAAAAAATCAACCAGCCATTCTGTCCTCAACACATACTGAGGATGTATCTCACCCCGTAAGTGATGTTCCAGAACCGGAATATACCTCTGCATGGCCGGCACATAGGTCAATCCGGTCACCAGATCCCGTTCAATAAGAAATCTTCTGTCCAGAGTGCCAACAATGCTCTCCAGGCTGTTTTGAGCCTCACGATTCACATCCGTGGTGTACTGACTTTCACTATAGGCGGTGACAATCAGGACCAAGGCCGCCAGGGGCACTACTGCGGCCGGGAATATCCACAGGAAAATACTTGTCTTAAGCTGCATCTATCTCTCTTGCATAAACGTTTATGCGTCATTTACCAGATTATCACCTACCAGTAAAAATATCCTGTAAATATAGGAATTTTCCTACAAAGCATATTGAATTATCTGATATAAAAAAATGGCTTTAATACTAATATTATAAGTGAGCAAGCCAGTTGAAGGCGCTAGGGAAGAGGGATCTATACGATAGTGTCCAGTGATGGGCAGAAAGGAAGCGCCAAAAGGACCAACGCCGCCCTGTATTCACAACAGCGCGGCGTTTGCTTTTTCCGGCATCGAAATGCCTATAACTATATATGATTCAACAAATCTATAAATGGTCGCACCATGAAAATATTTATACCTAGAGTCCCAGACACCGTGACTCCGAGTGACTTGCGGGAATTCTCAATAAATATCCTGGAAAAGAAATTTCACATCCCATTCACCAGCCACCCTGACATCGTTTCCTGCGATATCCTGAGAATAAGAGATGTGCAACTGGGATTGACAGAACATCATGGACTTATCACGATAAGACCGGATTCTGCAGGAGAGTGGCTAATTCGAAATCTAACTAATCACCGACTACACAACAAGTTGATATATGCCAGAAAATACCATACGCGCGGCAATAACAGACCTGTATCGTCTCTTCAAAACGATAGACGACGCAAACATCTTGAAATAGGTAAAATCATGGTTAAGCGCATATCCGTAAAGGGCTTGGAGCAGTTTGCAAAATCATATTAGCGCAATTATTTCTTCAGGTTATAGCAATTAATGTATTGACCTAGATTCAATCTTTGCCTCTCTTTACGTCTTCCCATGAAACGCTCCATGGAGTGTTGAGCCATTTGAGCAGGGTCCTAAAGAATCCCATTCTTTTTGTTACAGCATCCGCCAGTTCTCCTTGATCGAACTCTTCCAGATATTCCTCAGTTTCAGAGACAATTTCCTGTTGTGCTTCATCCTGGCCACACCGCTCTTTCTCCCCTGTCTCGACCACTTCAAACGATAAGGATAATTGGTCTATTCTCGTACCTTGATCAATGGCATTTAAATCATCTTCCAGATTAGCCATTACCTTGCGAAAAACCTTTTTCATCTCATCCGAGTATTGGTCACTGTTCAACATATACCCGAGGTCTTCCTGCATTTCCTTAATATGAGTCTTTATCTGTTTACGCTGAATCTCCTCCCTTATTTCAAGACGTCGTATGTGTCCTTCAATCTCACGAATAGGTATCTTAATGGAAGTTCCGGATGTCTGTACTCCACGCTGTTGTAATAGAATCTTTAGCGCAACAGCGGTTTGAGACTGCCTTTTGAATTCATTAAGCAGATTCATTGCATCATCCGTGTATCCCTCCTCATCCTGACCAGACATCTGCCCGGACATGGAAACATCATAATCCAGCATGGTGATGCTAATGATTCCGTCCAGATTTCTCTGTATCAGCTCCTCCAACTTTTTCAGATACCAGCTGATTTTCTCTGTGGGCTTCTGTTTGATCTTATTACTCAGGACGTGATAATACTTAAGCAGGCCTTTGGGGATACTGGTTGACGGCTGGCCCAGGATCAGAACAGACTTCAAAGAATCCTGCATACGCTCAGTAGCACGTGATATCATCACCACTTGCTTAAGCAGTCTACGTTTATCCTTGATTGATTCAATTGAGGATAATGAATCGATATTTTCTACAGGATCTTGCGCCACTAGTTTTTCCGGTCCAACTATAAATATACAAATACTTCAAAGTTATTTTTTATCTTGCAGCCACAGCATCAGAATACATGTACAGAATCACCCCTATCAATATCTCCAAACAGCGGCAGGTCATTGATGAAACGCTGAAATACCTCCAGATAGCAGCAGATATCTTCCATCATCCATTCAAACCGATCAACATCTTATTCGATCTTAGCGGTCAGGCGTCCGGCACATTCAGTGTTAACAAGGGTATTCCATTAATCCGCTACAACCCATATACATTCGCAAAATACTTCTGTTACAGCCTTGCTAATACCGTCCCTCATGAAGTATCGCACTACGTCATATATAGCCTATACGGGCCAAAGGCAGTCAGACCACATGGTAGAGAGTGGAAGAATTTGATGTTGCGATTTGGCGTAGAACCAAACCGAACCAATTCACTTGACCTTAAGGGAATCCCCTCAAGACGCCAAAACAGACACAAATACAGATGCAATTGCACCGATCATCAAATATCCAGCACTCGCCACAATAGGATTTTAAATAATAAGGCCAGATACCTCTGCCGCTTATGCAACGGCAAATTACGACCAGCGCTGTAGATCCGCCTTTATATCATCAACCTGTTCCAGCCCAACGGATATTCGAATCAAGTTATCCTTGACTCCATATTCCAACCTTTGTTCAGGACTCAAGCGTCCATGGGTGGTGGACGCCGGATGTGTGATGGTGCTTTTGGCATCTCCAAGATTTGCCGTGATCGACAGAATACGGGTGGAATCGATGAGGCTCCATGCCTCCTCCTTTCCGCCCACCACTTCGAAGGAAAGAATCCCCCCAGGCAGGGTCTGCTGCTTCCTGGCAAGTTCATACTGCGGATGGCTCTCCAGGCCTGGATAGTAGACCCGCTCCACCATCGGTTGCTCCTGTAGCCAGCGAGCCAATTCCAATGCGTTTTCAGAGTGCCTGCCCATTCTCAGCTCCAAGGTCTCAAGTCCCTTGAGAAACACCCAGGCATTGAATGGACTCATACTTGGACCGGCCGTTCGCAGCACCCCAAATACCTTATCCCCCACCGGACCTGCCCCCCCGACCACCGCACCACCCACACATCGTCCCTGACCATCCAGATATTTGGTGGCAGAATGAACGACTATATCTGCACCAAGCTCAAGCGGTCTCTGGATAGCCGGAGTACAAAAGCAGTTATCCACCACCAGCAGACAGTCGTTGGCATGGGCCAATTCAGCTAGCGCCGCAATATCCCCAAGCTCTATAAGCGGATTGGATGGGGTCTCAATAAACAGCAACCTGGTTTCTGACGTGATAGCATCCTGCCACTGCTCCATATCCTGCGGTGGGACATAAGTTGTCTGGATATTGAATCTCTGCAGATAATCGTCAAACAGCTTTATGGTGGAACCAAAGATGCTGCGAGATGAGACGATATGGTCTCCAGATTTAAGCAGACCCAGACACACAGCCAGAATAGCGGACATTCCCGATGCCGTAGCCACACAGCTATCCCCACCCTCAAGCGCTGCCAGACGTTGCTCGAATGTTCTAACGGTAGGATTGGTGAAACGGGAGTAGATATTGCCAGGCTCATCACCGGCAAACCTGGCGGCAGCTTCTGCAGCACTGTTGAAGACAAAACTTGAGGTGGGAAATATTGCCTCTGAATGCTCCCCTTCATGAGTACGGGACTGACCTGCCCGAACAGCTCTGGTGGCAAAGCCCCATTCATCATCAGTTGCCATAATTATCCTGTATACAGTTTAGGCGCTATTATGCAGACCTATAATGCCGATTTCTGATGACTCCTTTACCTGCTTGGCACCGTCGCTTCTCAACAGTTCCAACTGCTCCAGGTAGTGGTCACTAACGTCCCCCGTAATATATTTTCCATCAAAAACAGAGGTATCAAAGTGCGTTACCTTTGATTTGTTTTTTTTCTGAACCGCAGATATCAGATCGTCCAGATCCTGATAGATCAGCCTATCCGCACCGATGATATCACACACCTCTTCAACACTACGTCCGTGTGCCACCAGTTCACTGGCTGCCGGCATATCTATTCCGTAGACATTTGGATAACGCACCGGAGGGGCAGCGGAGGCAAAATATACTTTTTTGGCGCCAGCATCCCTGGCCATCTGCACAATCTGCTTGGAGGTAGTACCGCGGACTATGGAATCATCCACCAACAGCACGTTCCTGTTCCTGAATTCGGATTCAATGGCATTCAGCTTCTGGCGTACAGACTTTTTGCGTACGGTTTGCCCAGGCATGATGAATGTACGGCCGATGTAACGGTTTTTGATAAATCCTTCTGAATACCGGATGTTCAACTTCTTTGCCAGTTCCAGTGCTGCAGTTCGGCTGGTATCCGGTATTGGAATGACAACGTCAAAATCAAAATCAGGCCATTCACGCTGAATCTTCTCCGCCATGGCGACGCCCATTCTTGATCTGGCCTTATGCACAAAGATATCATCAATAATTGAGTCAGGACGGGCAAAATATACAAATTCAAATATACATGGCGAATGAATAGGATTGGCCGCACACTGAAAGGTATGCAGCTTTCCATCCATATCGATATAGACCGCTTCTCCAGGCTCCAGATCCCGTATCCTCTCATATCCGGCCACATCGAGGGCAACGCTCTCGGAGGCAATCATATATTCCGTGCCTTTGCTACTCTCCCTTTTTCCGAACACAATGGGACGGATGCCAAATGGGTCGCGGAACCCAAGGACGCCATAACCGGTTATCATGGCCACTGCCGCATAGGCGCCACGACATCTCTTATGCACACCGGCCACAGCCTTGAACACCTCTTTCTCGGTTATCCTCAGCTTGCCCTGTATCTGTAATTCATGGGCGAACACGTTCAACAACACTTCGGAGTCCGAATTGGTATTAACGTGGCGCAAATCCTCCCGATAGAGATCGCGCATCAACTCATCGGAATTGGTAAGGTTGCCGTTGTGGGCCAGGGTAATACCGTAAGGTGAGTTCACATAGAATGGCTGTGCTTCTGCGGATGATGAGCTGCCGGCAGTTGGATAGCGTACATGGGCTATCCCCATATTCCCCACCAGATCTATCATATGTCTGGTGCGAAATACATCCTTGGCCAGACCGTTTCCCTTGCGTAGAAACAGCTTACCGTCCTTTGAGGTGACAATTCCGGCGGCATCCTGTCCCCGATGTTGCAGCACTAACAAGGCATCATATAACTCCTGATTAACCTGGCTGCGTCCAAATATTCCAACGATACCGCACATGTTTCGGTGCTCCGAAATAGTAGTACTAACTGATAAAAGGCCGACTCTACCTATTTAAAGGTAAACTTACTCGCAATATCCGGGGGCAACAGATCCTTTAACCATAGAGCCAGATCCTGGAAATACCTAATAAGCAATGACTCCTGCCACCATGGGTCGTTTGGGACCGGGGTCAATCCGGCCAACAACACCATTACGGACACCAGCAGCGCGCCTCTGGCTGCGCCAAATAATACGCCTATCATACGGTCGGTCCCTGACAGTCCCGTCTTCTCCACCAACTGACCTACCAGATAATTTACCATAGCCCCTAAAATCAGGGTTACAAGGAAGAGTATGGCAAATGCAGCCCCAAGACGCACTGAAGGCACGGTGAACCACTCCAGATGGACGGCGAGATCACGGAAAAATGTCCAACTGATCCAGAATGCGAGTATCCAGGCGGCCAGGGAGAACGCCTCGCGCATGAAACCTCGAAGTAAACTGACCAGGGAAGAGAGGCAGATAATGCCGAGAATGACGTAGTCCACCCAAATCATCATAGCGTCTATGGTTTATACCTGTTTGGGATAAAGCGTAATTCTACCAGAGGAGTCTGGGTCTGTTAACAGGCCACAAACCGCCAATGGATCATTGATATCTCTTGATCTTCCCTGAAAGCTTCTTTGACTCCAGGATACCTTTGAGACTTCCCAAAAGTTTTTCAGCACGTCCCTTGTCCACCTCTGGACCAACCAATACCCGATGCAGGATCTTGCCATTTACATCCACCTGATCAGTAAATGCGGCAAATTTCTTATCCTGCAGTTCCTTGACCAGTTTTTCGGCGTTGCCGCGCATGGAAAAGCTCCCTACCTGTACAACCCAACCACTGAGACCGACCATGGGATCAGGTTCAGCCTTCTCATCTGCAGCCGGTTGTTGCCGTGTTGCCGGCTCAGGATTGGTATTCGCAGTTGTATCCTCCTGGACGACGCTGCTTTCTTCGAGAACAGGTACCGGTTCTTCTGCCGGAGGCTGCGAAAGATCCTCGTTCTCCAGCGGCAGCAACTTGGAAGAGAAGCCTAACTCCCGTTTCTCCGGGATGACATCATCCTGCAGTTCGGTCGAAACCACCGGCTCCTTTTCCAATAACATAGGCACAAAAATGACCACCAAAGACACCAGCACCGTGGCACCGATAAGACGTTTTTTTAGACCCTCGTCCACCCGCTTCTCCTTCAGGCTTGCATTAATCTGATTATGTATGGATGCCGCATCGCCTCGGCCACTGTATAGAATGATCCGAATATGATGAGTTTATCATGTGTTTCGATATCTGCCATGGCCTTTACCAGTGCCTGTGACATAGATTCATGACTCTCTATGCTCGACGCCTCCACCCCGGCCGCAATGAGTGAGTCATGCAATCTATCCAGATTTGCGGCCCTATCCGCATCCAATCTACCTATATACCACCGCTCTATGGTACCGGACAGCGGCTCAACCAGCTGAACGATGTCCTTGTCCGCCAAGGCAGAAAATAGCGCCAGATTGCGTCCCTTACGAGGCAACTTGCCCATATTCCCGGCAAGTTCTGCTGATGCCGCGTGATTGTGGGCCACATCCAATATTACGGTCACATCTCCCGGTATGACCTGAAAACGCCCAGCTAAGTTCATGCCCAGCATGCCATTGCAGATGGAATCTGCCTTAATACTCAATCTATCCTGCAACAGTTCCAACACCATAAGCGCCGCAGCACCATTTTGCAGGATAAATCCAGCATGCTGCAACGGCACCGGCAGTTGGGTATAGGCGCTCCTCCTCCCTTTCCAGCTCCAGTCGCCCTCAGTGCGACTGAACGTAAAATCATCGCCTGCGATAGATAGGTCCACATCCATATCCTCGGCCCGCTGCAACAGCGCACTGGGCGGATGTGTCCCACCGAATACCGCCGGACGTCCGGGCCGCAGGATACCGGCCTTTTCCAGGGCGATCTCGTCCCTGGTATTGCCCAGCCAGTCGGTGTGATCGATATCTATAGAGGTAATAAGCGCCACATCGGGATCGATAATATTGACCGCATCCAATCGCCCGCCCAGTCCCACCTCCAGAATAAGCACATCCAACTGCTCGCCGGCAAAGATATCCAGGGCCGCCAGAGTGCCGAATTCGAAATAGGTGAGACTGGTCTCATCCCTGGCCCGGTCCACCCGGTCAAAGGCGGCACAGATGGCCCGGTCGGACACCTCCCGGCCATTCACCCGAATGCGTTCATTGTATCTGAGCAGATGGGGAGATGTGTAACAGCCTACGGAATACCCGGCTGCAGATAGGATGGACTCCAGGAGGGCAGCACTGGAGCCCTTGCCGTTGGTACCGGCGATGGTGATCACAATGGAGTTCAGAGGCTCAGGTCTGAGGCTACGCCAGACCAGCTGCACCCTCTCCAGTCCCAGCTCTATCTTGCTGGGATGCAGCCCCTCCTGCCAAGCCAACCACTCCTGTAAGGTCTTGAAACGCATTGCAAGGAAACTGCTTTATACTGAACTAGGCCGATGGTCGATTGGTCAATTTACCCAAGAGGCTTGCCATCTCATCCCGCAGGTTGCGGCGATCGATGATCATATCTACGGCGCCGTGTTCCAGCAGGAACTCACTGCGTTGAAATCCATCTGGAAGTTGCTCGCGTACCGTCTGCTCAATCACCCTGGGGCCGGCAAACCCGATCAAGGCGTTGGGCTCGGCCACGTTCACGTCACCCAGCATGGCGAAACTGGCGGATACACCACCCATGGTAGGGTCGGTAAGGACCGAGATAAACGGCAGACCACGCTTGGACATACGACTGAGCACCGCGCTGGTCTTGGCCATCTGCAGCAGTGAGAACAGCGACTCCTGCATACGGGCGCCCCCACTTGCGGAAAAACAGATCATGGGAATGTTATGCTCAATGGCGACATCGGCGCCACGCACAAACTTTTCTCCCACAACCGAACCCATGGAGCCGCCCATAAAACTGAACTCAAAGGCCGCAGCGACCAGATCTAATCCCTTCAGCTTGCCCTGCATAACCACCAGGGCATCCTTTTCGCCGGTCTGCTTCTGTGCCTGGACCAGACGATCTTTATACTTCTTGCTGTCCTTGAACTTCAGAGGGTCCTGTGGCGCCAACCCAGCTGCAATCTCCTCCCTGGAATCCTGATCAAGAAAGGTGTCGAGACGCCTCCTGGCCCCCATACGATTGTGATGGGAACATTTGGGGCATACGTCCAGATTGCGCTCCATCTCGGCACGGTAGAGTACAGCCGAGCAACCGGGACACTTGTCCCAGAGACCTTCCGGCACACCGCGTTTACTGCTGCCTTCGGTGCGAATACGACTCGGCATCAGTTTTTCAAACCAGCTCATATAGCAGCTCCTGTTGTGTGAAGCACTGTTAATCCTGTGTAAGATATCAGATCCGGTCCATTGCCTCACGCATGGATATCAGCAGGTCGCTGATCTCTCTTTGTATGGCAGCGTCATCGTCACGATTTGCCTCCATGCGGTTGACCACCGCGCTACCCACCACTACGGCATCTGCAAAACCGGCCATCCGCGCCGCCGTCTCCGCATCCTTGATGCCAAAACCCACACCGACCGGCAGATCGGTATGGCCTCTAATCTCTTCCACCTTCTTCTGTACGGCATCGATGTCCAGGTGTCCGGCACCGGTCACTCCCTTCAGGGATACATAGTAGACAAAACCGCTGGCCGCACCGCAGATGCGTTCGATGCGTTCGGAGTTACTGGTGGGCGCCAGGAGAAAAATTGGGTCCAGTTCCTGCTGTCCCAGTGCCTGGAGCAGGCCGGATGCCTCTTCCGGCGGGATATCCACGGTGATGACTCCATCGGCGCCGGCATCGGCCGCATCCTCGGCAAACTCCTGATACCCCATGACCTCGATCGGATTGAGATAACCCATGAGTACCACCGGTGTGGTGTTATCCTCCTGACGGAACTCCCTTACCATGGCAAATACATCCAGCAGGGAGACGTTATTGGCCAGCGCCCGTTCGCTGGAGCGCTGTATGGTGGGACCATCCGCCATGGGATCGGAGAACGGCACCCCCAGCTCGATCATGTCGGCCCCTGCCGTCACCATCTTATGCATCAGGGGAACGGTGGTCTCCCTGTGAGGATCGCCCGCCGTGATGAACGGGACCAGGGCGACTCTACCATCTCCCTTCAGCCGGTTGAAACATGCGCTGATCCTACTCATATCTTGATCCCCTCCAGTGCCGCCACCGTATGTATATCTTTATCACCGCGCCCTGAGAGGTTTACCAGGATGGTCTCTTCCGGTGGCATGGATGGTGCCAGCCTGGCGGCATAGGCCAGGGCATGGCTGGATTCCAGCGCCGGTATAATACCCTCCACCCTGGTCAGGGCATGAAAGGCCGCCAGGGCCTCGTCATCCGTTACCGCGTCGTACTCCACCCGTCCTATATCCTTGAGCCATGAGTGTTCCGGCCCTACCCCAGGGTAGTCCAGACCGGCGGATATGGAGTGGGTCTCTATGATCTGGCCATTCTGGTCTTCCATCAGATAGGTGCGGTTGCCATGCAACACACCCGGCTGTCCTGCGCATAGTGGGGCAGCATGCTCCCCGGAATCCAGGCCGTGTCCCGCGGCCTCCACCCCATAGATGGCCACATCTTCATCGGCAAGAAAGGGATGGAACAGGCCGATGGCGTTGGAGCCGCCGCCGACACATGCCACCAGGGCGTCCGGCAGTCTGCCGGTCTGTTGCAACATTTGCTCCCTGGCCTCTCGGCCGATGATCGCCTGAAAGTCCCGCACCATGGCAGGATAGGGGTGGGGTCCTGCCACCGTACCTATGATATAGAAGGTGTTGTCCACGTTGGTGACCCAGTCCCGCATGGCCTCATTCAGGGCGTCCTTCAGGGTCTTGGAACCGGAGGTGACAGGCACCACCTCGGCACCCAGCAGACGCATGCGGTATACGTTGGCCTCCTGGCGCCTGATATCCACCTCACCCATGTAGACCACACACTCCAGGCCCAGACGGGCTGCTACGGTGGCTGAAGCCACTCCATGCTGACCGGCGCCGGTCTCGGCGATGATCCTGGTCTTGCCCATGCGTTTGGCCAGCAGGGCCTGTCCGATGGTGTTGTTTACCTTATGGGCCCCGGTGTGATTCAGATCTTCCCGTTTCAGATAGATCTGGGCGCCGCCCAGTTCGCGACTCCAGCGTTCGCAGTGATATATGGGTGAAGGGCGTCCCACATAGTTCTGCAGGTCCTTGTCCAGATCCGCCAGGAACTGCTCATCCTGCAGATATTTTTCGTAGGCCTGACGCAACTCGTCCAACGGCTCCATCAGGGTCTCAGCCACGAAGATGCCGCCATAGGGCCCAAAATGGCCATGGCTATCCGGCACCTTGCTGAAATCTATCTTCTCATCTGTTGGCACGTTCTACTCCTCGCATAAATGCCTCTATCTTCTCTCTGTCCTTGATGCCCTTTTCCATCTCTACGCCGCCACTCACGTCTACCGCATAGGGACGCACCTGCCTGATAGCCTGCTCCACATTATCCGGTGTAAGGCCTCCAGCCAGGATTATAGAGCCAGCGATCTCCACCGGTATCTGATCCCAGTTAAAGGTGGCGCCGGTGCCTCCCGGAATACCTTGACGGTATGTATCCAACAACAGCCCCTGGGCGTGGGAAAAACTCTTCAACTCCTCATGCAGATCTGTTCCGTCCCGCATCCTGATCGCCTTTATATAAGGTCTATTATGCCCAATGCAGTCATCTGGTGCCTCATCCCCGTGGAACTGCAGCAGGTCGATGTGCACCCGCGACAGGATATCGCTGATCACCTCCCTCTCCTCATTAACGAACAGGCCAACAACGGTCACAAATGGGGGTAATCCGTCCACGATCTGCATGGCCTGTTCAATGGTCACCGCCCTTGGGCTGGGCGCATAGAAGACCAGTCCCAGGGCATCCGCACCATTATCTATAGCTGCTTTGGCATCCTCAGGCCGGGTAATTCCGCAAATTTTCACCCTTGTTCTCATAGGGCGCTAAAGATACAGGATTGGCCTAATTAGAGAAAGATCTATAAGGAAAGCACATGGAATAGGACGGACTATGTATATCTCATGGAGACATACCGGTCATTCGCAATTTCAATTATAACAACTTGATATTTATATGATTTTACTCCATTAATATCTCATAATATATCAGAGGATGTCCCAGATGGACTCGAAATCGTTTTCATACGATGTTTTTTCCTCTGGTCGTAATCTCTGTTCTTCAATGGCCGTATCTCCCTGCTCACTCCAATCGCAGATATATTCGGCATATCCGTTGGTCTGGGAGTTTATCCTGGTAATGGTTACCTTATGCTCCTCCCCCCTGTAGTTGACCAGTAATCGATCATTTATATGAAAGTCTGGAGACGGGGTAATAATCCTGACCAGACTATTATCACTTTCCCCCTGATCTATCAGGAACATACACTCAATTTTAAGATCTGGATTCTTCGTGAAGAGAGGTATGCAACTGCCGGTTGCAATCTTACCTTCGAGTAGCTTTAGCCCAAAATCAGTCCTTGTCTTGCCTCCGCTCACCCATATTATTACCGCCATATTCCACTCATCCCGGAGTGACTCCTTGACAATGACCAACTCACCAACCCGCAAGTGAAACTTTTCGGCTGCATCTATGTATAGACAATATCCCCCGCTACTGTGATTTATAACTTTACAACTGGTCTTCCGTAACCCGGCCCTGATTATCCCTGTTGTGGTCCAGTCTGCCGTATCTTCGACGGTTATGGACTCCTCTCCCAGGGTAATCCATTCATCTGCATCTTCCTCGATACCAACCTCTTCATTTCCATCTTCATAATCTTCCATTTTATTTAAAAATGTGTAGGCATCACTAAAGCCAGCAACCAACTCAACCTGAAAAGCACCTCCTTTGGTTCTAGTTGCGTTACCAACCCTTTCAGAACCGGAAAAATTACTCTTAAGCCTCTCCAGCTGAGTTTGCGAATTCAATAATCTTTGAATCGGCGTTACCTTTGCTCCTTCGTTTATCTGCTCATGTTGCTCATCAAGATATCCAATCAATCTTGTTGTGCTGACAGCAAAACAGTTTGCCGAGTTACTACATGAGTCACAGCCTGATGCGAACTGCTTTTTAGGAGGCTCAGTTCCAGACAGATTGAATGTCATAAAATCGGAATAGATCTCACCACACTGGATCTTGCCCAAATCAATATACTCAGTTAGTTCGGGAGCTAGATCATAAAGGGTATTAAACTCATTACCGCGCATGGTCAATGGCGAACTTATCGACATCAACAGAATTGATTTAAAGACATCTTCCACCGAGGTAACTCTGCACCAGGAAGAGATAGGTAAAACTATATGATGAATGCCATTATTGTATGCACATATATAAAGCGAATAGATATATTTCCAAATACTACCACTAGGGTTTGATAGCACACTGAATTTTGTTCTCAGTATCTCTCCAAGATGATATATCACATGCCTAATGATATCTGCGTTCTTATGCTTATCTCCCCCGCGCAAAAGTCCCTTAGCTGATATATCCTCCAGTACACAGCGATAACCCAATGCGAGCTCATAATGTATTGCCACCAGAATCTTTGCCACTCGTTCTTCGCTCCGCCCTAAAGGAACAGCAACATCTTTGATCTTCTCGCGTAGCCCATGAAGTGTCTGTATGGCAGGTTGTTCTATTTTGTTTAATAGCGCCAAACGGTCATCGCCCTTCAACTGAATCTTGTTTGACTTGTATAAGATATCGAATATCTCCTTTGCGGCCTGTTCCTGATTGCCAAGTGGGAGATCATTTAACGTGTTACTGAATATATCGAGGATTATCTTTGTCTCGCTGCGATCGGCTTCTTTTTGTTCCGGCAGCGGATAGAACAGATCACAATCTTGGCCCATCTGATACCCCCCGATAAGTCTGTTGTTGTATATTGCTACTATCTAATAGCCCTGAATCGCCAGCTAGCAGCCGGTAATATATACAAGTTTAATAGATTCCAAGAAGATTATTGGATTTTATAGAGAAATATCCTGTCTAGATGCCTGCTTGAATTTGCGGTCTTAAAATATGGATCCTAAGGCATTGATATGCTGTTAATTCTGTCATCTTCCTCAGGAATGGCATACTCTGACGGATAGACCACACTCGTAAGATAAAGCCCTTGCGGCGGAGCGGTTACGCCACCAAGCGTTCTATCTCTATGCTCAAGGACGTCCTTGGACCAGCTTACAGGCCTATCTCCACATCCGATAGCGATAAGGACTCCAGCAATATTCCTAACCATATGATGGAGGAAGGCATTTGCCTCTATCTCAAGCATGAAAATTTCGCCATGTCTGGATAAATCTATACGGTTTACTGTACGGACAGGGCTCTTGGCCTGACAGCCAATGGCGCGAAATGATGTGAAATCATGGGTACCTATGAGGGCTTCTGCCGCCGTCTGCATAACCCTCAGGTCCAAGGGACGTCTTTCCCACACCGCCCGGTTTCGCCAGATGGACGAACGGGTAAACCCATTATAGATCAGGTATCTATAGCTACGGCTTAGTGCAGAAAAACGCGCATTAAAATCATCTGGTACCGGTTTTATCCAGTTGATGTTCACGTCATCTGGAAGATTTACATTGGTCCCTAACAACCAGTTTCTGGCAGTTCTCTCCGAGTCCGAATCAAAATGGATAACCTGTCCAAATGCATGAACGCCTGTATCTGTCCTTCCCGCACAGTGAACCCTGACCGGATGATTTGCCACAATGGATAGGGCGTTTTCAATCTGCTCCTGTACGGTCTTCACACCAACCTGAATCTGCCAACCATGAAAGGCCGTACCATCATATTCAACACCTACTGCATAACGCATTCAGTTGCCCCGTCTTCGGCTAAAACGACAAGAGACGCACCTTGGTGCGTCTCTCTAATGGTAATACCTACTTTAGGTTTAGCACATGAACCTATGAGATGGAATCCTTGATCTTTTGCGCTTTTTCCCTTTGTGTAGCATCTCCCTCACTCAAAACCTCGTCCAGGATATCAGTAGCGCCCTCTTTATCTCCCATCTCAATGTAGGCCTGGGCCAAATCCAACTTTGTGGATATCTCATCCTGAGCATCTCCAGATAGTGATAGATCTGCGTCCAGTTCACCTAATGAAATCAGCTCACTATCACCTACTTCTAGATCTGTATCGGAAATTTCCGGAATATCCTGGTGAGTCTCTTCCAACTCATTGGCCAACATATCATCGGAAATATCCAGATCTTCCAGATCGCCAACAGCGCCTGTCTCTGACTCCTCTTCCTTATCTACATTAAGTTCATCCTGCAATGAGAGGATAGTTTTTTCACCCTCATCTTCCAAATCAGATAGCGTCAATGTGAATTCATCTTCATCATCATCTTCCTGAGATGCTAGTCGCTCCTTTGCAGTATTGTCAGATCCCAATGAATCATCAAGTTCTTCAAGTTCATCAAGAGCGGCACTGATAAAGTCATCATCCACATCACTCTCGAAATCAAGGTTATCCAATCCAACACCGGTATCGTCCAAATCACCGGCTATATCAAGTATGTCATCAGGGCTTTTCTCTTCCGGAGACTTTTTATCCTCGTTACCAACCCCGAATTCCGCCTCGGTCAATGTTGCGTCCAGATCCGCAAAATCGCTCTCTCCCATATCCTCTTCCAGAAGATCGTCGTCCAGAGAGAACAGATCATTATCCGCGTCAATCTCATCTGCATCAGCAAACTTTGGATTGTTAGGTAATAACATCTTACCCATGGACAAAACTCTCTTCCATGCTGCATGATTACTGGTCTCTACGGATGACCCTGAGGCCTCTTCAACCAGCCTCATAAAACCATCAGAGTCTTTTGTTGCATACAGAATTTCAAACAACTTATGCTTGAGTGCATCTCTTTCAGGCTCTTTATCTATGGCCTGACGAATTAACTCCTCAGCCTGCTGATATCTACCATAGGCGATATATACATCGGCCTCGGACAAAGGATCCACCTCACCAGTCTCATCCTGTAAGGCATCAATATCACTTGGCGAGAAATCACTTAAGAATGATGTCTCTTCGGTATGTGCCGGTATATTGTTTGCCTCATCCAGATGACTCTCCGACTCGTCATCAATGGTATTGAGAAGAATACTCTCCTGAAAATCAGCCGTATTAGTACGTTTACGACTAAACAGAATCCATATCAGTCCTAGCAGGACCATAACTACTGCCAACATGACACCAAGCAGGGTTGGGCTGCCAAAAACAGCGTCCATCAGGCTTGGCTCAGGCTCAGCTTTTGGTGCTACTGGTGCAACCTTTGCGGGCTTTTTCTCGACCTTCGGCAAAGGTTTTACCACAGACTCTTGTTTTTCTTTCTCGACAACAGGTTCAGGTTTGGCTGCTTCAACAACAGGCTTAGGCTTAGCCGCATCGACAGCTGGCTCAGGTTGCTTTTCGACAGCCTTTGGTTGCTCTTTCTCAACCTTGGTTTCTGGCTTTTTCTCTTCCTCTACCGGCGCAGGCTCAGGCTTTTGCTCTGTTTTAGCTGCGGTTTCAGACTCAGGCTGTTTTGCCTCCGGAGTTACAGCGGCCCCATCTTTCTCAGTAGATTCGACTTCCTGCTGCTGGCCCTCCGCCAGAAGGATCTGTTCTTTTTTACTTTTCGCCAGGGCAGCCTGTAGAGCCGCAAACTGTTTATTCTTGAGTTCAATTATGCGCTCTAGATCTTTGACCTGATCCTCCAGGTCCTCAACCCTTGAGGATAGCTCCTCATTCTCACCGCGGGTGCTTTCCGCGCTCTCTTCCAAAATAAGAAGCTGCTGCTTCAATCTGGCAACTGTCTCTTCAGACTTGCCATCCTCACTGGGGCCTGCCTCACCTTCCCCCTCAGGACGGGCTGTAGCAATCTTCAGCTCAGCTTTGGGAGCTGCTTCTGCCTTTTCATCAACCTTGGCATCCTGCGCAGCTGTTGCCTCCGGTTTGGCCTGCTCAGGTGTAGCGCCCTTCTTATCGGCCTCTGCCGCCTGCTCTCCCTCGGCCTTAGGCTCCTGTTCTGCCGCTACATCTTCTGCCTTGGTTTCTTCCTGGGCAGTTGTAGCTTCTTCTGGCTTAGACTCTTCAGCTGCCACGTCTTCAGCCTTAAGCTCTTCCGGTGCTGTCTCAGACTCTGCAGCTATCTCTGGCTCAGCCTTCTTGGTCCCTAGTCGATCGGCCTGCCACTCTTCAACATGTCTCTTATACTCTTGTTGCGCTTCCCGTACCCCAAGGGACTGCACTTCCTCCTTTTTAGGAATTCTGAGTATTGCGCCGCGCTTTAATCTATTTATATTGCTCTTAATGAAGGCCTGAGGGTTTGCATGATAGATGGCCATCATCATGCGGGTATGATCAACATCATCATACTTATTATTGCGCGCAATAACCCAAAGTGACTGATTATTATCGACTTTAACCTCATCTGCACCAGCAGTGTATGGAACGTCTGCCGTTGGCGCAGCTTCCTCAACGGGTGTGGTCTGAGTCTGGATTGGGGTTTGGATTGGGGCAGCAGGTGCTGGTGTTACTTTTGGTGCCTCGATTGGGGCAGGCTTACGATCGAGGGTTACAGGTGGATCCAGCAGAACCGTATATTCCCTTACCAAGCGTCCTTTTGGCCAATTGACCTCTATCAGAAAATTCAAAAATGGTTCACGGATAGGCTCTTTGCTGGTTACGGTGACGACAGCAGTGCCATCTGCCTTTAGTTCAGGCTTAAACGAAAGGGTGGTTAACAGAAATGAACGATCTACACCTGCCCTTTTGAAAACCTCATCCGATGCCATAGTGACCTTGACGTCATATATCTCACCCTTGGCGAGTGATAATAGTGCTATTTCGGCATTTAACTTCTGGTTTAGAGCGGAGTTCAGTTTGATATCGCCCAGTCCGAGCGCCTGTGCTGCAAGCGGCACAAGCCCTAATGTCAAAACCAACATCAGAGATAGTTTGTGGACCATGTCCCCCCCTAATCTACATCCATTCAAGATGAGCACTTGTTGTTCGATATGACGAAAAAAAACCAAAACGCCCCTGTAAATTCCGCTTGCTTCCCTTACATACTGCATTAAATTCCAGACGAAATTTAGAATGAACTTAAAATTTCACCGCTAACTATAGCTTATAAATGGAATTTTTCCAAAATTATTACAGCAAAGTTTACGGTACGTCAAGAATATTAGGCCGCCTGCAGGAGTATCCTGAGCATTCTGCGAAGTGGTTCCGCTGCACCCCACAATAGTTGATCACCGACGGTAAATGCCGATAGATAGTCATCGCCCATGGCTAACTTGCGCAATCTGCCAACCGGGACATCCAAAGTTCCCGTAACTTTGGCAGGAGTAAGCTCACGCGAGGTGATGTCACGTTCGTTTGGCACCACCCTCGCCCAATCGTTGGCACTGGCCAGGATATCTTCGATCTCGTCGATGGGGATATCCTTCTTCAGTTTAATGGTGAGGGCCTGGCTATGGGAGCGCATGGCGCCAATACGCACGCAAAGTCCATCAATGAGAACAGGGTTATCCTCACGACCCAGTATCTTGTTGGACTCGACGCTGCCCTTCCACTCCTCCCGACTCTGGCCATTCTCCAGTTTGGTATCGATCCAGGGAATAAGGCTGCCCGCCAGTGGGACGCCGAAGTTCTCGGTCGGGAAGCCATCACTGCGCATCTCTTCCGCCACGATGCGATCGATATCCAGGATGGCGGATGCAGGGTCCTGTAGCAGAGATGCGACCGACGCATGGGCGCTACCCATCTGCGCCAACAGCTCACGCATGTTCTTGGCACCGGCACCGGAGGCCGCCTGATAGGTCATGGCGGTCATCCATTCGACCAGATCATGCTGAAACAGGCCGCCCAGCCCCATCAGCATCAGACTGACGGTACAGTTACCGCCGATGTAGTTCTTTACCCCTGCCTGTATAGAGTCCCTGATCAGGTCGCCGTTAACCGGATCCAGGATGATGATGCTATCCCTGTCCATACGCAGGGCGGATGCGGCGTCGATCCAGTAGCCGTTCCAACCCTCAGAACGCAACTTGGGGAACACCTCCTTGGTGTAGTCGCCACCCTGACAGGATACGATGATATCCATAGCCTTGAGTTCATCGATATCGCTGGCATCTTTCAGTAACGGGATATCCTGTCCGATATCCGGTCCCGGCTGGCCAACCTGGGAGGTGGTAAAGAATACCGGCTCATCGATCAGATCAAAGTCTTTCTCTTCCAGCATGCGGTCCATCAGGACCGAGCCGACCATACCACGCCAACCAACAAAGCCTATGCGCTTACTCATCACCTTACTCACAATAAAATTATGCTAGCCCCAACAGAGCTACTAAATACCATAAACAATCAGCCTTTAAGGGCCGCAACCACCGCGTCACCCATCTCTACGGTACCGACCTGCTTGCAGCCAGCAGACATGATATCCGGGGTGCGTAGGCCCTGATCCAAAACTTGGTCCACGGCCTGCTCGATTCGTTCCGCCATCTCTGCATTATCCAGAGAGTAACGCAGCATCATGGCCACCGACAGGATGGTCGCCAACGGATTGGCCACACCCTTGCCGGCGATATCCGGGGCCGAACCGTGGATAGGTTCATACATGCCCTTGCCGTTCTCATCCAGAGAGGCCGAAGGCAACATACCGATGGAACCGGTCAACATGGCGGCACAGTCCGACAGGATATCGCCAAACATATTGGTGGTGACCATCACATCAAACTGCTTGGGCGCACGCACCAACTGCATGGCCGCATTATCCACATACATATGGGATAACTCCACCTCTGGATACTCCTTACCTACCTCAATGGCCACATTACGCCACATCTCGGTACACTCCAGCACGTTGGCCTTATCCACGGAACAGAGCCGCTTGCCACGCTTCATGGCAATATCCATGGCCACGCGCAGGATTCGGTCCACCTCGGACTCTCTATATACTAAGGTGTTGAACCCCTCCTTCTCGCCGGACTCCAACTCCTTCACGCCCCGGGGCTGACCGAAATAGATGCCGCCGGTAAGCTCGCGTACGATCATGATATCCAGACCGGATACCACCTCCGGCTTCAGGGTGGAGGCATCCGCCAGTTGCGGATAGAGGATGGCCGGACGCAGGTTGGCGAACAGCTTCAGCTCCTTGCGCAGACCCAGCAGGCCCTTCTCCGGACGCAGGGAGATATCCAATGACTCCCACTTGACGCCACCGACCGCGCCCAACAACACTGCATCAGCCTCCCGGGCCAGCTCCAGGGTAGCCTCTGGCAGTGGTGATCCGGTCTCGTCGTAGGCGCATCCACCCACCAGGGCCTCATCCACCTCCACATCCAGACCAAAGTCATTCTGCAGGCAGGTTATAACCTTCATGGCCTCGGCCACGATCTCTTTACCAATGCCGTCGCCAGGTAGCACTAATATTCTTTTGCTCATCTTCGTTTTAAATCCTTATGTTTGTTTATCCGCGAATAAACACAAATTAACGCAAATAAAAATTCATCTTTAAGATTATGAATGAAAAACTAAAACCAATGTGTCGCACATCCAGCATTATCATGCATCAACATCTTAAAGGTATTATCAACATTTGCGTTTATTGGCGTTCATTTGCGGACTAATGTTCTATCAGGCAAACACCCAAGGTGCCTGTTCACGCCTCTTTTCCTCAAAGTCCTTGATCTCATCACTGTGGCGCAAGGTCAGACCGATATCGTCCAGGCCCTCCAGCAGACAGTGCTTGCGGAACTCGTCCACCTCAAAGCTAATGCTCTCGCCATCGCCTAGACGCAACTCCTGGGCATCCAGGTCCACAGTCATCTCCAGGGCCTGCTCACTGGCGGCCTGGGCGAACAGACCATCAACGACCGCCTCATCCAATACGATGGGCAGGATACCGTTCTTGAAACAGTTATTGAAGAAGATATCGGCGAAGCTCGGTGCCAGTATCACCTTAAAGCCGAAATCGGCCAGGGCCCATGGGGCATGCTCGCGGGATGAACCGCAACCGAAGTTTTTCCTGGTCAACAACACCTGGGCTTTAGAGTAGCGCTCATCATTCAACACAAACTCGGTATTGAGCGGACGGTTGCTGCAGTCCATATCCGGCTCGCCGTGATCCATATAGCGCCACTCATCAAACAGGTAGGGGCCAAATCCGGTACGTTTGATCGACTTCAGAAACTGTTTGGGTATGATGGCGTCGGTATCCACATTGGATCGATCCAGTGGGGCGACCACGCCAGTGAATGTTGTGAATTTTTCCATTTATAACCCCCTCACATCTACAAAATGGCCCTCAACCGCAGCAGCGGCTGCCATGGCCGGACTGACCAGATGGGTGCGTCCGCCCTGCCCCTGACGACCCTCGAAGTTGCGGTTCGAGGTGGAAGCGCAGCGATCACCAGGATTAAGCCGGTCCGCGTTCATGGCCAGACACATGGAACAGCCCGGCTCGCGCCACTCAAACCCGGCGTCGATGAATATCTTATCCAGCCCTTCCTGTTCCGCCTGCTGCTTAACCAATCCGGTGCCTGGAACCACCAGCGCCTGCTTGATACCTGCGGCAACCTTGCGACCCTTCACCACCTCGGCCGCCGCACGCAGATCCTCGATGCGGCCATTGGTGCAGGAGCCGATGAATACGTGATCCGGCTGGATATCCACCAGCCTGGTCCCGGCCTCCAGACCCATGTATTCCAGGGCGCGGCGCATGCCCTGGGCCTTTACCGGGTCTGCCTCGTCATCCGGGTTGGGCACCACGGCACCGACCGGCAACACCATCTCCGGCGAGGTACCCCAGGTCACCTGGGGTTCGATGCTGGCTGCATCCAGCTCCACCACGGCATCGAACTCGGCGCCTTCATCACTCTTGAAGTTGCGCCAGGCCGCTACCGCCTGTTCCCAGAGTTCACCGGTAGGCGCATAGGGACGGCCCTTTAGATAATCGATGGTGGTGTCATCCACCGCCACGATACCGGCACGGGCACCGGCCTCGATCGCCATATTACACAGGGTGAGGCGACCCTCCATGCTGAGATTGCTGATGGCTGTACCGGCAAACTCGATCACATAACCGGTCCCGCCTGCCGTACCCAACTTGCCGATGACGGCCAGGGTGATGTCCTTGGCGGTCACGCCACTGCCCAACTCGCCATCCACCCGCACCAGCATGGACTTGGATTTCTTCTGGATCAGGCACTGGGTGGCCAGCACATGCTCCACCTCGGAGGTGCCGATACCGAAGGCCAGGGCCCCGAAGGCGCCGTGGGTGGCGGTATGGGAGTCGCCACACACCACGGTCATGCCGGGCAGGATCGCACCCTGCTCTGCACCCATGACGTGTACCACACCCTGGCGAATGTCGTTCATGCCGAATTCGGTAATACCGAACTCCTGGCAGTTCTGGTCCAGGGTCTCCACCTGCAACCGGGCGATGGGGTCATCGATGCCGTTGGCCCGTCCCAGGGTGGGTACATTGTGATCAGGAGTGGCGATGGTGGAACCGGTGCGCCACAGCTTGCGCCCGGTCATGCGCAGGCCCTCAAACGCCTGCGGAGAGGTGACCTCATGCACCAGTTGCCGGTCGATATAGAGCAACACCGTGCCGTCATCGTCGGTGCGGACCACGTGCTCATCCCAAAGCTTGTCGTAAAGGGTCTTTTTACTCATGCCTATTTCCTCATTAATTGATGTCCGAATCTTAGTCCTGAACCAACTAGAAAACAAATTCATCTTTTTTCTTTATATTATTCCTGAATGGAATATACTCCAGGTTATGGACATAAACACCCTGAAGGCCTTCGTGGCCGTAGCGGAAACCGGCTCCTTTTCCCTGGCGGCCGAACGCATCTTTCTCACCCAGTCCGCCGTGAGTAAACGTATCGCCGTCCTGGAGGAGGAGCTGGGGGTAAAGTTGTTCGACCGCATCGGCAAGAGCACCAGCCTGAACGAGACCGGACGCAATCTGCTGCCAAGGGCCATTAACATGCTGCAGGAGATGGAGGATATCCGACGTTCCATATCCAATCTCTCGGGCGATGTGACAGGTGTGCTAACCATGGGCATAAGTCACCATATCGGCCTGCACCGTATCCCGTCGATATTGAGGAGATTCCGACAAAGGCATCCCAATGTGCAACTGGATATCCGCTTCCTCGGATCGGAGGCGGCCTGCCACGCCGTGGCCCAGGGCAAGCTGGAACTGGGCATAGTCACACTACCGACCGAGCCGCCTCCCAATCTAGATATAATCCAACTTTGGCATGACCCACTTCAACTCGTAGTGAGCCAGGAACACCCGCTGGCACAGATAGCCCACCCCACACTGGAGGATCTGGTCAAACACCCGGCACTGCTGCCGGGGATGGGGACCTACACCCGCAACATCCTGGAACAGGCACTGACACCCAGGGAGCTTAAGATAGACGTAGCCATCTCCACCAACTATCTTGAAACCCTAAAGACCATGGCCACTACCGGTATCGGCTGGAGCCTGCTTCCGGAAATCATGATAGATAGTAGCGAGCTGCATGTTATCGACATACATGGGCTCAATCTGTATCGAACACTGGGTGCCGTCACCCATAGCGCCAGGACCCTCTCCAATGCGGCAAATGCTATGCTTGGTCTATGCATAGAAGAGTAAATAACTTGAACATTCCATTGGAAACATAATAACTGACAATGGATGCAACACTCACAACCGGTCTGGCCACCCCTTCTTTCCATGCCATTGTGGTTATGGTGATAGTTGTTATCGCCCTATTTCTGTTTACCCGTGATGAGCTGCCGTTGGCATCATCTAGCCTGGTTGTACTCGTAACACTCATCCTGTTCTTCGAGCTGTTTCCCTACCACGATGGAAATAAGGTCCTAAGTGCAAAACAGTTTTTCTCTGGCTTCGGACACGAGGCCCTGATAGCGGTATCGGCCCTGATGATAGCTGGCCACGGTCTGGTCCGAACCGGGGCGCTGGAGCCGATCGGCAGGCAGCTGGCACGTTACTGGACCAATCATCCGCAATTATCCATGATCGCCACCCTGTTTGCCGGAGCCGTGTTAAGTGCCTTTGTAAACAACACCCCTATAGTCGTGCTGCTGTTGCCTATCTTGATAAGCGTATCGCTACGCACCGGAACCAAGGCTGCCCGCACCCTGATGCCGATGGGGTTCGCCACCCTGATCGGCGGCACCACTACCACCATCGGCACCTCCACCAACCTGCTGGTGGTATTCGTTGCCTATGACCTGGGTCTAAGACAGTTCGGAATGTTCGATTTTGCCCTGCCCGCCATCATCGCAGGTAGTGCAGGTATCCTGTACCTGTGGCTGATCGCCCCCAGGCTCATCCCGGAACGCGAACCTATGCTCAAATCCACCTCTCCCCGTATGTTTCGGGCCCAGTTACACATCGATGACGATAGCGTCGCAAACGGCAAGACCATTGCAGAGATACTGGATCTGACAGATGGTCGTCTGGAGATCGAACAGGTGCTGCGGGGAGACCGCGCCTACTGTCTGGTCACCCTCCCGGATGTGTTTATCAAGTCCGGCGATCGTATCGTGGTATTCGATACACCGGAACACCTGATGGAGTTTGAGAGTGTGCTTGGCGCAAAACTCTATTCACAAAATGCGCCGGTAGATGAACAACATCCGCTAATGGACGACAAGCAGCAGATAGCCGAAGTTGCGGTGGTGCGCGGATCTCCATTAGAGGGGACCACCCTGTATGATTATCAGTTCAGCGCCCGCTATCAGGTCATGGTGCTGGCCCTGCATCGTGCAGGCATCATAGACAGACATGGTGTCCAGGCCCCACAGGAACATCCGGAGGAGACGCGCCTCAAATACGGTGACGTTATCCTGTTACAGGGTTCAAAAAATAAGATCAAGCAGTTAAAGACCAAGGGCGAGCTACTGGTCCTGGACGCCACAGAGGATCTGGCCCACTCCAAAAAGGCGCCACTGGCGTTGGCGATCATGTTCGGTATAGTGGCCCTGGCCGCCTTGGGTATCCTGCCGATCGCGGTAAGCGCAACCATCGGTGTGCTCATAATGCTCCTGACCCGCTGCCTGCGCTGGAATGATGTTAGCCGAGCACTCAATGCATCAGTAATAATGATCATTGTTACCAGTTTGGCGATGGGAACGGCATTGGTGGAAACAGGTGGAACTGAATATATCGCATCAGCCTATGTGGCAGCCACCATGGGACTGCCGCCAGCATATGTACTCAGTGGACTGATGCTATTGATGTCCATCCTGACCAATATAGTATCCAACAATGCTGCCGCCGTGGTAGGGACCCCGATTGCCATAGGCATCGCAAACCACCTGGGGGCACCCCCGGAGCCATTCGTGCTCGCCGTGCTGTTCGGTGCCAACCTGAGTTACGCCACACCAATGGCCTATAAGACCAACCTTCTGGTAATGAATGCCGGTAACTACAGATTTGGGGATTTTGTCAGAGTAGGTGTTCCGCTCACGATCCTGATGTGGTTGCTGCTCAGCTTTCTCCTCCCCTGGCTGTATGGTATGTAGGTTATTTCTCCGCTTCCAAGACCGCCATGGTGATCCTGGATATGGCTATACTGCGATCATCCTCATCGGTAACTCTGATATCCCATACCTGGGTCGATCTGCCGATATGAACGGGCCTTGCCACCGCAAACACCAGACCAGATTTAACCGAGCGCAGATGATTGGCATTTATCTCCAGTCCAACGCAATGATTACCCGGAGGCGCCGCCATAACCGCAGCTATGCTGCCAACCGTCTCCGCCAGCGCCACCGTGGCCCCGCCATGCAATATGCCCATGGGTTGATGGGTCTGGGCACATACCGGCATGGATGCCTTGAGGTAATCATCACCGATCTCAGTGATCTCTATACCCAGATGCTCGACCATGGTGTTTTCTGAAATCCGCGCAATCCCATCCAATGAAAGATAATTTTTCCAGATAGTCACAATCGCCCTCTATTATCCATAGCAAAATTGATATTTATTATATACCAAAGAATATCCATAAATTTCTAAAGAAATCAGAACCATTGCCGACTATTGTTCGGAATACGTAAAGAAAGAAGTTAAATTCCATTCAAGGGATAGAGCGGCCTTGCTTAAAGTATTGTTGATCGAACCATCGGCAACTATCAGGCATATTCAAGAGAATATCCTGCTTAAGTATGGATTTGACGTTGAAACGGCTACAGATTTCATCAACGGCCTGCAGCTTATCGAGGCCGAGGACAATACCTGCAACAGCTACGATGCGTTTCTTATAGGATGGCCGGCCTCTGCCAATGCGGACCTAAAGCGTCTGTTGGAAATACTATCCGGAAAGCAATTCTCCTCCACACCCATAGCCATACTGGCGCACGAAGGAAGCAAAGAGGCCAAGGAACTGGCAGCCCAAAGACTCAATACCATCCATATACCCTGGCAGGATCATAAGCGCAGCGCCGCAATCCTGGCGAAACACCATAATCGCCTGACCAACGCAAACTTTGACACCAGGGCGCATCTACAGCCGATACGTATTCTGTTTGTTGATGACTCCCGTACCGTACGTCACAAATACAAGAACCTGCTCAAGGATAACGGCTATGAAGTTGAGGTCGCAAAGTCGGCGGAAAGCGGTTTTAACAAGGCCATCAACTCTGAATTCGACATCGCCATAATCGATTATTTTATGCCTGACTCAAATGGCGATGAACTCTGCAAGAGACTATTGGATGATCCACGCACCAACTCCATTACCACCGCCCTGATAACAGGTACCTATATAGACTACGCCATTGAGAGCTCGCTTAACTCCGGCGCTGTTGAGTGTATGTTCAAGAATGAAAGCGAGGATCTCTTTATTGCCCGGGTTGACGCCATGAGTCGTCACCTTAGGGCACGTAAATCTATCGAGCAGGAGCGCAAACGACTAAGTGGGATATTGCGCTCGGTAGGGGACGGCGTTTATGGGGTGGATCAGGATGGAAACATCTCATTTATCAACCCCGCCTGCATGCGCATATTGGGGTATGAAAAGGAGGATAGCCTGATTGGTGAGTCCGCATACACGCTTTTTCACTATGCCGACGAAGGTGGCAGACCAATAGCAAAGGAAAACAGCGAACTACAGAACGCATACGAGCAAGGCTATACCATCAACAGACAGGAGTCGGTTTTCTGGAGCAAGGCAAGGGAACCGGTACCTGTTGAGTATACGGTCTATCCATTTAGCATTGACACTAAACGCCAGGGATCCGTTGTGGCCTTTCGCGATATTTCCGAGCGCCTCTCCCTGGAAAACAAACTCCGCTGGCAGGCAGACCATGATCCACTGACAAAACTAGCCAACAGGCGTCGCTTTGAAAGGGATCTGAATAAGGAGATAGATCTTCTACAGCGCGGTTCGGATTGCAGTGCATTACTCTATATCGACCTGGATCGTTTTAAATATGTAAATGACACCATGGGCCATTCGGCAGGCGATCAACTGCTGATTGAGATCTCACAACTATTGGCATCACGTTTAAGGAAGACAGATGATCTGGCCCGTCTGGGAGGTGATGAGTTTGCCATTATCCTGAGAAACGTATCCCAGACATCCATAAAACAAACTGCCGATGAATATAGATCCATGCTGGAACAGTATGTCTTTATACACAAGGATAAACAATTCAATATTAACGCGAGCATCGGCATTGCCATTATGGACAACAATACACATGACGCCGAGGCCGCGCTCAGCAACGCGGACACGGCCTGTCACATAGCGAAGAACCATGGTCGCAATCAAGTACATATCTTTACCCCGGAAATCGACATCTACGAGAACAAGGATCTAAGCTGGACCTCCCAGATAAGCCATGCACTGGAGCAAAACCTGTTTCTTCTGCATTACCAACCTATCTTTAGAAGCAAAGATCTGACTCCGGAACTGCTGCAAAACTATTCGAATGAGCAGGCTCAGGACCTGCAACAGCTCATACCAACCGAATCCCAAACACTTGAGGTACTATTACGCATTACAGGGCAGAGACAGGAGATCATCTATCCGAACGCCTTTCTGCCAACGGCCGAAAGATGCAATATGATGGACAGGATCGACTCCTGGGTGGTTGAAAACGCGCTTGCACAACTCAAACAAATGCAGCAGAACGGCTATAGGGGAAGGATGTCCATAAACCTATCCGGTCAAACCGTAGCCGAACCCCATATTGTGGACATCATAGAAAAGACCATAGTCGAATCTGGCATAGATACATCCACAATAGTTTTCGAGATCTCTGAGAGCACTGCTGCCGCAACCTCAATCCACACCAAAGAGCTGGTCTACAGAATGAACAACCTGGGCTGCCAGGTAACACTGGATGACTTTGGTAACGGCTTCTTCTCTTTTTCCCAACTGAAACAGTTACCGGTGAGTTTCATCAAGATATCCGGCAATCTGATACTGGGAGCGGACAGCAACAAATATAATCAGGCTGTGATCAAATCTATCAATGATGTGGCACACTCACTCAAGATAGAAACCATCGCTAAATTTGTTGAGGATAAATCCACGCTTAATTTTCTGCTTGAATCAGGAGTGGACCAGGTACAGGGGTTCTTCCTCTCCAAACCCAGACCAAACCCGGACATGGATTCCGATGAGAACCCCGGTAAAAACTTCGCTAACCGGAATATGTAGCCCTATTCAGATCATTCACCACCCAGCGCCATGCAATCAGCAGGGCCAAAAAAGACAAACCGGCCGAGATGCCAAAGGCCACACTTGGTCCGGCACTATCCCATAGAAAACCACTGGCCAGGGTCCCCATGGCCCCTCCGGCACCGAAACTCAAACTGCTATACAGGGCCTGCCCCCTACCCTGATGCTTACCGGTAAAGTAGTGGTGTACCAGATGAATTGCCGCCGCATGAAAGGTGCCAAAGGTCGCCGCATGCAGAGTTTGGGCAGAAAGTATGGCGGCCAGTGAATGTGGGAAGTTACCGATCAAGATCCAACGCAATACCGCCAGACCCAGACTTGCCATCAGTACCCTGCGCGCCCCGAACCGTTTCAACAAACGGTGCATGAAGATAAAGACAATTACCTCGGCCAAGACACCGATGGCCCAAAACAGACCGATGACCGTCTTGGAATATCCAACCGACTCCATATAGATGGAGTAGAAACCATAGTATGCGCCATGCCCTGCCTGCAGCAGAAAACAGACTACAAAGAAGGCGATGACCGCCGGTAACCTGAGTATCTCCAGGATCGGAGGCTGTTCTATGGGGTGCAGTTTCGAATCTTTATCCCTGACCGTCAGACTGGATAGCCAGATTGCCCCATAGAAGCTCAATAACACCGGCAGTATGGATCGCGGCCCATATAAATCGACTAGCAAACCCAAGGCCAGCACGGTAAGGATAAAACCGACTGACCCCCACACCCTGACACGGGCATATCTGGAAACATCCTTACCCAGATAATCAAAGGTGACCGCCTCAAACTGTGGCAACACCGCATTCCAGAAAAAACTAAACAGGACCATGGCCGCACCCAGTTGCCAAAAACCTGTGACCCAGAACACCGAGGAAAAGATGATGGTGGTGAGCAGGGAACCCAAACGTACGATGGACATACGGTGTCCCAGGTGATCCCCCAGCCAACCCCAGACATAAGGTGCTATAAGTTTGGTGGCCATGGGTATGGCCATAAGCTGGCCGATGGCTACGGCATCAAAACCCAGACCCTTCAGATACAGACTCCAATAAGGTGCCAGCACGCCCAGGGCAGCAAAGTAGAACAGATAAAACGATGACAGTCGCCAATAGGGCATCAGCTATGGCAACCGGTCAGATTGCCCCTCACTTCGGCGCAGCAGGCACAACTGGGGTACCGGAACGCACATCCATGTTTTGGGCACGATGACGCAGCAGGTGGTCCATCAAGGTGATGGCCAGCATGGCCTCGGCTATGGGGGTGGCGCGAATCCCCACACAGGGATCGTGCCGCCCTTCCGTGCTCACCTCAACCGTTTCGCCACGTACGTCGATGCTGCTACAGGGGATATGCAGGCTGGAGGTCGGCTTCATGGCTATGCTGACGACTATATCCTGACCACTGGAGATTCCCCCCAGGATGCCGCCGGCATGGTTGCTGAGAAACCCATCAGGTGTGATCTCGTCTCTATGCTCTGTACCCTTCTGCTCCACGCTATGGAAACCGGCACCGATCTCCACCCCCTTGACCGCATTGATGCTCATCATGGAGTGGGCGATCTCGGCATCCAGCCGATCGAATATGGGCTCTCCCAGACCTGGAGGCACGTTGGTGGCAACCACATTGATACGGGCGCCAATGGAGTTCCCTTCCCTGCGCAGGGCATCCATATAGGCCTCCATCTCGGTCACCTTGTCGGCATCCGGACAGAAGAATAGGTTGTTGTTTACCTCATCCCAGTCGATCTTTTCTATAGTGATGGGACCAAGTTGCGCCAGGTAACCGCGGATCTCCATACCGCAGGTCTGTCGCAGATACTTTTTGGCGATGGCACCGGCGGCTACCCGCATGGCGGTCTCGCGGGCCGATGAGCGGCCACCGCCACGATAGTCGCGCACCCCGTACTTCTGGGTATAGGTGTAGTCTGCGTGGCCGGGACGGAATCTATCCATGATATTGGAATAGTCCTTGGACCTCTGATCGGTGTTATGGATGATCAGCCCTATAGGGGTTCCGGTAGTCACCCCCTCGAATACGCCAGAGAGGATCTGCACCTCGTCCGCCTCGCGCCGCTGGGTGGTATGGCGTGAGGTGCCTGGTCTGCGTCGATCCAGATCCGGCTGAAGATCCTGCTCAGACAGATCCATTCCAGGCGGACAGCCATCCACGACACACCCAATGGCGGGGCCGTGACTCTCGCCAAACGAGGTTACACTGAACAGTTTTCCAATCGTATTTCCAGACATGAGATCTATTCTAACCGGTTATTACTGATTGCGCATATTAAAACGGGGCCATCGGCCCCGTTCATTCGTGTTTCAACAACAAATCACTTCAACCAGGGTTGTATCTGTTTCAGATCCTCTTCCGAGATGATCCCAGCGGCCTGTTTCAGCCTCAACCCACTCATGATGTAGTTGTAACGCACACTGGCGTAGTTCTTCATGGAGCGATACAGATCACGTTGCGAATTGAGCACGTCAACAATGGTACGGGTACCCACCTCATAGCCAGCCTCGGTCGCCTCCAGGGCGCTTTTCGCGGAAACGGTACTCGCCTTCAACGCCCTGACCGAACTGATGCTGGCAACCACACCGCGGTAGGCATCACGCACCTGCCGGATGACGGAGCGCCGCTCCTTATCCAGATCTTCCTGGCTCGCCTCCAATTCATATCTGGCCTGGCGGGTACGCGAATTCACCCCGCCTCCAGCATATAGTGGTACTGTAAGTTGCACGCCGATGGTGGATGTATTGGTATCCGACCCGCTGGAGAGGCTGGTGCGATCCCGACTATGGGATCCAACCAGATCCAGGGACGGGAGATGGCCAGACTGTTGCACCTTTACATTGCTACGGGCGATTGCGGTCGCCTTTTGTGCAGCCTTGATGGAGAGATTTTGCTCCAGCGCCCTACTACCCCACTTTTCAATACTGTCCGGCACGGGTTTGGACAGGACCAGATTCTCATCCAGAACGGCCAATGCCTTCAATCTCTGGTTGGTGATCTCGTACATGACCTCCCAGGCATTATCCAGATCGTTCTCCGCCTGGATAAGATCCGCCCTGGATTGATCATAGGCGGCCTGGGCCTCGTGTACTGCCGTTATGGCTATCAGGCCCACGTCAAACCTTTGCTTGGCCTGCTCAAGCTGCCTGCTGATAGCGGCGGTCTCGGCCTTGGCGAATTCAAGACTGTCCTGAGCGTATAGAATATCGAAATAGGCCTGGGCGGTACGTACTATCAGGTCCTGCTCGGATGCTGCATAGGTGGCTTCGGCCTGAGCAATCTGATCATCCGCCTGGTCAAGTTGCACCCAGAGTTCCCTTCGGTAAATCGGCATAGACAGATCCACGCTGAGACTGGATTTGTTATAGTCGGTAGTACCCTTACCTGTTGTCGAGTGCACAGTATCCACATCCATGCTGGTGGAGCTCCCGGACATGGACAGCGTGGGCAAGAGCGCTGCTATGGCCTGTGGCCTGGATTCCAGTACCGAATCCCTGGTGGCCCTGGCGGCCTTGAGCTGCGCATCATTCTGTAGCGCCAATGCATACACCTGCATCAGATTTTCAGCCTGGGCCAGTGGCAACCAGAACATGGCAATCAAGAATACAGACGGTAACCTTCTCTTCATCATATCAATCCTAATGTTGATAATAAGCTTATTATACAGCTTCTTACAGCGATGTCCTAATAAACTCCTTAAAAATATACTTTTTTGCAACCTCGTCAGGATCGAGATTGTACCACCGTCACAAATCAGAGTCTGTTCCGGCGCCGACAGATATTTGAACATATCCGTCACCGGAACAGGATATATGGCAGCAGTAAATGACCCTATAATTCACTCATCTCATAAATCATAATACCGTCTATGATCACCATTCCCGATACAAAATCCAACGACAAATCACAATCCTGAAGGTATGAAGTGTCAGAGTCGACCACAGAAATGACGCTATCCGAGGTCAAACAGGAATCATCCTCCGAGGCCTATAGCTGGCAAGATCTGACCTCTATGGTCCTGGGCAGGAAACATGAGCTCATCGCCGCCAACATCATCGCTATCCTGGGGGCGACGGTAAGTGTACCCATACCTCTACTGATACCACTTCTGGTAGATGAGGTACTGCTGGATAAACCAGGAGTCTCCATCGCCATAATCAACGGCATATTTCCAGAAGACTGGCAGGGACCGGTCCTGTATATCATGACGATACTGTTCCTGACCCTGTTCCTGAGGCTCATCTCCCTGGTATTGGGGGTCTGGCAGATGCGCCAGTTCACCACCATCTCCAAGGATGTGACCTTCCATATCAGAAAAAGCCTGTTGCAACGCCTGGAACGGGTCTCCATGTCCGAATACGAGACCATGGGTAGCGGCACCGTGGCATCACACATGGTTACTGACATTGACGCCATTGATCAGTTCATCGGCATTACCACATCCAAATTTCTGGTGGCAATGCTCAGCATAGTGGGGACAGCCATGGTCCTGCTATGGATGCACTGGCAACTGGCCCTGTTCATCCTGTTTCTGAACCCTTTGGTTATTTACATAACCACCCTGTTTGGCCGTAAGGTAAAAAGACTCAAACGCAATGAGAACAGCGCCTATCAGCTGTTCCAGGAGTCTCTGTCAGAGACCCTGGACGCCATCCAGCAGATCCGCGCCAGCAACCGGGAACGGCACTATATCTCACGAATAATCGACAAGGCAGATCACGTACGCAAACACTCCAGGTCCTTCACCTGGAAGAGTGATGCGGCCCAGCGCCTGTCATTCACAGTATTCCTGTTCGGATTCGATACCTTTCGCGCCCTGAGTATGATCATGGTTATGTTCTCCGATCTCACTATCGGCCAGATGTTGGCGGTATTCGCCTATCTCTGGTTTATGATGGGACCGGTACAGGAGGTACTTGCCATCCAGTACGCCTATCATGGGGCTCAGGCCGCGCTGGAACGCATCAACCGGCTGCTGGCGATCAACCTGGAACCACAATATCCCCACCACATAAATCCATTTGTTGACAAGTGCACCACCGACCTGCAGGTGGAACATGTATCTTTCCGCTATGGAGATGGCCCTCTGGTATTGAATGACATCAGCCTGCATATAGCCGCTGGAGAAAAGGTTGCCCTGGTCGGGGCCAGTGGTGGCGGCAAGACCACCATGGTGCAGGTGATACTGGGACTCTACCCACCCAACTCCGGAGAGATACGCTTCGATGGCGTACCGGTATCGGAGATAGGCATGGATGTAGTGCGAGACAATGTCGCCACGGTGCTGCAACACCCTGCCCTGTTCAACGACACCGTACGCATGAACCTTACCCTGGGACAGGATATTACGGATGACAGCCTCTGGCGCGCCCTGGAGATAGCCCAGTTGGCGGATATCATCCGGAATATGGATCACGGGCTGGAGACCGTTATCGGCCGCTACGGTATACGTCTATCCGGCGGACAGAAACAACGTCTGGCCGTGGCCAGGATGGTGCTCAGCGATCCCAGGATCGTCATCCTGGATGAGGCCACCTCCTCTCTGGATACCGCAACCGAGGCCAGACTGCACCACGCCATGCAGACGTTCCTCCATGGACGCACCACACTGATAATCGCCCACAGGCTCAGCGCGGTGAAACAGGCGGATCGCGTACTGGTGTTTGAGGATGGACACATCGTTGAGGAGGGCCACCACGACGAGCTGATCCAGAACAACGGACTCTACTCATCCCTCTACGGTCATCAGGAGACATGATCCGTGCCTAGCAACATACAACAACTGCAGAATGATATCGCACAGTGGTCCGACGCCACCTTCGGAGCTAACCGCCCGGCGAATATACCTCTGTATCATCTGGCCAAGGAGATAGAGGAGCTGATTGCGGCACCTGATGATCACATGGAATATGCAGACTGTTTGATACTCCTACTCGACGCCTACCGCATGGTGGGTGGTAATGCGGATGACCTGATCGAGTACGGTCATAGAAAACTTGCCATAAACCGCGGACGCAAATGGGGTACGCCTGACGAAAACGGCGTGGTTGAGCATATACGCGAGGGATAAGCGGAAAGTTTAGTGACTCACTTATAGACCACAAACCTGGGGGCCGCGGCCTCCTGAATCATGGCAATGGCACTGTTCAGCTCATTGGCGGGAACCGGACGGAGAAAATAGTTACCCTGGGCAAAATCACAGTTGAGCACCTGTAGCTGGATCATGGTCTCAATATCCTCTACCCCTTCCGCTACCACCCTTAGCCCGAGGTTGTGGGCGAGATCTATCGTGGAGCGAACGATAGCGGCATCATCATTATCCTTGAGCATATCGGTGACAAAAGAGCGATCGATCTTCACCTCCTGGACCGGAAGACGCTTCAGATAACTGAGGGAGGAGTATCCGGTACCGAAATCGTCGATGGAGAAATCGATCTCGTCCATATCAGAGTGATTCAAGGTATTCATCGCCAGTTCCGGATTGGCCATGAGATCATTTTCCGTTATCTCACACTTGAGGCGATCACAGGGAACCGAGTTTTCTTTGCAGAGTTGTTTCATACGTTCAGGAAGCGTGGGATCCAACAAATTCCTCACAGAGAGATTTATCGACACCTTGATATCGACCCCATCCCTTTCCCATTGAGAAAGCTGGCCGATCGCGGTGCGTATCACCCAATCGGTCAATGGCTTGATAAGGCCGGCGCTCTCAGCCATATTGATAAAGAGATCCGGCGGGATCATCCCCTTCACCGGATGGTTCCAACGGGCCAGGGCCTCCGCGCGGGCAACCTTTCCGGTCTTCAACTCTATGATTGGCTGGTAATAGAGCTTTAACTGGCCAGACTCAATAGCCTGACGCAGATCCGCCATCAGGGCCAGACGTTCTACACTGAAGGTGTCCACCTCAGGACTATACACGGCTATGTGCTCTTCACCCTTCTTGGCGGCATACATGGCCACATCCGCATGTCTGAGTAGCGTAGCGTCATCCTCACCATGATCCGGAAATACAGCCATACCCAGACTGGCATCCAATAGGAGGGTCTGGCCATTAACATTAAACGGCGTTGATAGTTCATCCAACAGTTTTTTAGCGACCGACCAGGCCCCATCCTGATTGGTATCCGGCAAGACCAGCGCGAATTCATCTCCACCCAACCTGCCTATGGTGTCACCCTCGCGCAGGGCGTTGGGAAGACGTCTCCCCATCTCCTGTAATATAAGATCGCCAGAGGGATGACCCAAGGTATCGTTTACATCCTTGAAGTGGTTCAGATCGAGCAGAAATACAACCACACGGCTGTGGGTACGCTTGGCCTGGATAATGGCATTCTGCAATCGATCAATAATAAGAACCCGGTTAGGCAGTCCGGTAAGGGCATCATGCATCGTCTGGTAAGCAAGTTCTGCATTGAGATTACGTAACTCAGCCGAACGCTCCGCGACCCTCTGCTCCAGAGTCTCGTTCAGCTTTTCTGTTTCTTCAATGGCCTGTTCCTTGTGCTGGATCGCAGTCTTCAGTTTCTCTGCCATGTGGTTGAAGGATTCAGCAAGTTCCGTCAACTCATCTCTACCTGATACAGGAACAATATGATCAAGATTGAACTTCGCCAGCCTTTCCGTGCTGTAGACCAATTCTCTTATTCTGGACAGAACGCGATAACGGAAGGTGATAAAAATGGCCAGGCCGACAGCGGCGGCTATCATACCGTTCAATAGCAGCTGAATCAGCAATCTCTCCTTGGCCTTTTTATAGGCCTCACTGGGATCCATACCTATCAGAACGCTACCCAGCTGCTGTTTCTCAAAAATTACCGGTAGCTGCAGCTTTATCAAATCCTTATTGCCCTGAAGCAGATCCAGCTTCCTGGCAACATTATCAGAATCAGACAACCCATTAGCCAAGACAGTGGCCACTATGGCATTTGATTCATTCAAACTGCTGGTAAGCGGTCGTCCTTCAGCATCTGTTACCGCTATATAGGCGACATAGTGTTGACGACCTGCGTCAGTGGTGTGAGTTGAGAGGGTCACATAATCATAGGTCAACAATGATTCTATACTTATCTCAGCCAGTAGACTTGCTATTGAATCGCCCCGTGATGTCAGATTGGATATGTAGCGATCAATCTCATCTTCATAGCGAAAATAGGTGTTGCCAAACATTGCAACAATAAGGATGCTTGCCACCAGAATGACAAACTGACCACTTAACCCTCTAAACCAAACCGCCAACTGCTACACCCCCCCGTCCGGATACACTTCTTTTATAATTTCTCGATGTCGATCGTAGTCACTATCACTAACCGGCTGCATATCAGACATCTCGATACTATCAAGTACTGCCTGCCCGGAAACACTATCTTTCAACCCAATCATAATTTTCTGAATCTTGTCTCTGGTCTCCTGCGGCATATCATCCTTCACCGCCCATGGAAGATGTGTCAGAGGCTCTCCACGAGCCAGATACTCCATCTTACTTATATCTATGACCTGATTCACCATATTCAGCCTGGCAACAATAGCGCCTATTCCAGCCGCATCTGCCTGCTTATGATAGGCGGATATAATGGCATTGGGCGGGTTTTTGGCAAAGGCCTCTACATAATCGCCCTTTTTGAGACCGGCCATACGCAGCATATAGGTTGGAACAATATAACTGATCATGGCACGGGGACCACCGCCAAACAGCACCTTCTTTCCGCGTAGATCTTCAATCGACTTTATCCCGCTGTCCGTCCTGACCATGATGGAACCGGCAATGGCGTTCTCACCAAATTCCACATTTTTCACTAAAGCGTCGTATCCAAGTTCATCGTGGGCAACCACGTAGTGGTATTGATTAAAATGAACCAGATCAAACTCTCTTTTATTCAAGGCGGCCCAAAAGGTCTTAAAATCTTTTGTGGTCTTGAGTTGAACCTCTCGCCCCAGCTTCAGAGACAGATATTCAGCCAGCGGAGTGAACATACGGTGGGTCAATTTCACATTGCGCCGTGGGAATACTCCCATCACCAGGGGATCATCCGCAGCCAGAAGAGGTACTGGAAAGGCAATAGTGAAGATCAGCAGCACTATTAAAGCACCACGGCCAAATCGCACCAAGCCCTCCAACCCTGAATCATGCCTTGGCAGCCTTAACGTAGGCATCATCATGGTTTAATAAATTTACCTTTATTCAAATTGTTATGTGTATTTATAATCAAAGCACACGACATCTGGTGTTTCAAGGTGATTTACATGGAAATGGACCTTACTTGAACAGATTATTCGGAAATTGCAGCCGATCTGGTTCGACATAGACCAGGTCTAATTTTCAGGTCAAGGCCATATTGTTCTAGTAACAAAAAAAGGCGCGGTCTAACCCAGACCACGCCTTTCAACCTTGTCACTGCTTGGCTTTAGATATACAGACAGATATCACTCTCACCGGCGAACTCAAAGAAACGAGCCGCACCTGCATATTCCACCTCATCCATGAATTCAGATGTGTCCATATCAAACAGGTCAACTGTCATCTGGCAGGCAATCATCCTTACCTCGGCCTCCAGCGCCAGCTCACGCAACTCCTCAATGCTTGCCACACCTTTGTCCGCCATCTTCTTCTTCATCATGGCGGTCATCATTGCCTGCATACCAGGAAGGGCTGTTCCCAGGACCGGAAACCACTTATCCATGCCCATCGGCATCGGCATGCCTGGATTTCCAAGCGGAGTCACTTCCAGCTTTAACTTCTTGCGCAACAGTTGCAATCCGTAGAAGGTAAAGAAGATCTCCACCTCATAACCCAGGGCAGCAGCTGTGGATGCGAGTATGAAAGGCGGATATGCCCAATCCAGCGACCCTTTGGTCGCAATAATAGCTAGTTTCTTCTGTTCCAACTTGATCTCCCCTTCAGGTTCAGTTCAGTTCGCCAAGTAGAAAATCAGGCCTTCTTCATCAAGAAATTAAACTTGCCGCCTTCCTCGGTGGATGACATCAGTTCATTGCCGGTCTGCTTGGCAAAGGCCTCAAAATCCTTTACTGAACCTGGGTCCGTGGCGATGATGTGTAGTACTTTACCAGACTCCATACCGGCCAGGGTCTTCTTCGCGCGCAGGATTGGTAGAGGGCAGTTCAGTCCGCTAGCATCTAATTCTTGATCAAAATCAGCCATGTCATTCTCCACTTAATGTCTGTTAACTATGTAATAATTAAGCTATACCTTATATTCTAACTTTGCGTTAAACGCAAGCGTCCTGCCGAATCAATCTAGTGACTCAACCGTAGCTGGCCTGTGCCGAAAACTCTATATCCAGGCCCTTTTGCGCCCAGTCTATGATGCCACCACGCAGATTCATTACATTTTTAAGTCCCTGTTGTTGCAGGAAATTACATGCCTGATAGGAACGAGCACCACTACGACAGTATAGGACTATGGCCTGGTCATCGGAAAATTCAGATGCGCGCAATGGCAGCAGATGCATGGGGAGGTGCTGAGAACCAGGTATAATGCCCTGCATCAACTCGTTTGCCCCTCGAATATCCAACAAAATAGTATTTTTGTCGGTTTTGAGCCTTTCGACCAGCTCGCGACTTTCGATTTCTTTAATCACTCTAAATCACCATAAAACAAGAAGTTGAAGATACATTAGTATATTCTAATGATTTTATATATACTTGCCAACGATTACCATTTAACTTTTTCTATTGGCCTATAGTACCAATTGTCGCCTATCCTCCCCCATGATAGAGTCTCGCCTTCAATGATAAGCAGCGCTAACAAGACATAGATCCATGGACTTTCTGCCGATATTTCTAGATGTAAAGGACAAGACCGCCCTGGTCGTAGGCGGTGGTGATGTGGCTGCCCGCAAGGTATCCCTGTTGCGGGAGGCACATGCGAAGATCAAGGTGATCTCCCCTGATATCTGCCCCAGCCTGAAGCGTCTGTTGGATGATGGTGCGATTGAATATCTGCAAAGGGGGTATCTTGACGGTGATCTGGACGGATGCTCCCTGGTCTACGCGGCAACGGACGACCCGGAAGTAAACCGCAAGGTATCTGCCTCCGCCCAGTCCAGACAACTGCCGGTTAATGTTGTGGATCAGCCGGATCTGTGCAGTTTCATCATGCCGTCTATAGTGGACCGTTCCCCTATGGTGGTCGCCGTATCCACTGGTGGTGCCTCTCCTGTCTTGGCCCGACTCATGCGCAGCCGTCTGGAATCCCTGATCCCCGCAGGCTACGGCAGATTGGCGGACCTGGCCAAACGATTCCGGGACAGGGTCAAGCAACGCTTTTCTGATCCCAAAGACCGCAAGATATTCTGGGAGAATGTGCTCCGTAGCGGTGTGGCAGAACGGGTATTCTCTGGACATCTGGAAGAGGCGGACATCGTCATGGAGAGGGCGCTGGAGAACAGCGATCCATCACAACCCATGGGCGAAGTCTATCTGGTGGGTGGAGGACCAGGCGATCCGGATCTGCTCACCTTCCGCGCCCTGCGTCTGATGCAGCAGGCCGACGTGGTGGTCTACGACCGACTGGTGGCCAAGGCCATCCTGGATATGACCCGCCGCGACGCCGAGCGCATCTATGTTGGCAAGGAGCGCGACAACCACGCCATGCGCCAGGAGGAGATAAATCAGTTGTTGGCGAAGCTGGCCAAGGAAGGTAAACGTGTAGTACGTCTCAAGGGGGGAGATCCCTTTATATTTGGCCGTGGCGGAGAGGAGATCGACACCCTGGCGGAACAGGGCATACCCTTCCAGGTGGTGCCGGCGGTGACCGCCGCATCCGGCTGTGCCGCCTACGCAGGAATACCGCTGACCCATCGCGACTACGCCCAATCGGTCACATTTGTGACCGGACACCTGAAAAACGGTACCATCAACCTCGACTGGGATCATCTGGCCCAGGCCAATCAGACCGTTGTCTTCTATATGGGCCTGCATGGCATGCCCATAATCGCACAGGAACTTATTGCCCGTGGGGTATCGCCGAATATGCCGGTGGCCCTGGTGCAACAGGGGACCACAGAGAAGCAGCGGGTCATTATCGGGACCCTGTCCAATATCCAGGAATTGATCGAGAGGGAACAACCGAAGCCTCCGACACTCATAATAGTCGGCGAAGTGGTAAATCTGCAGGAGAAACTGAGCTGGTACCAGGCACCGCAAGACGGCATACAGGGAGCAACCTACCAGGGACCAGTGTAACCGGACAATCCAGAGAACGAAGATCATGAGCACAACATCCGCGCGACTGAACAAGACACCTACCCTGCCTCGGCCTCTGGCCCTGCCGCTGGCGCTTATCCCACCGCTGGCCCACAGCAGCGTGATGACAGCGGTACTGAATCGCCTGTTCGCCCCGGAACTGGCGGATAGCGAGATGGACTTTCTGGACGGCAAGGTGGCCCTAATCAAGGTACGGGATGCCAGGATCAGCTACTACCTTACGCTGGAACATGGGAGGCTTAAGGCCGCCCCTGCCGGGGCGAAAGATGATGTCAGCATAGAGGGTGACATCTACGATTTCATGCTGCTGGCCACCCGCCGGGAAGACCCGGACACCCTCTTCTTCAACCGTCGCCTGCGTCTGGGGGGAGACACAGAACTGGGCCTGTATATAAAGAACTTTCTGGACTCACTGGAATTCGAAGACAGACTGGGTCCACTGCTCAAGATCCTGGACAAGACAACTGACTTTATCGGACGTCGCTAGGCATTCCAAAAACGGCCGTATATTTCCTACTGGCGCACTAGGTATTTCTCACCTAGACTTCTCATCATAGGCTAGCAGCCTTACCCAGCAGATGGAGAGAGAATATGCCACGTAAAATCCTGCAGATAGATGCCAGCGCCCGCGGCGGGCAGTCTGAGTCCAGACGTCTGACCAGTGAATTTATCCGGCGCTGGCGTACAGACAATCCGGAAGATGTGATCATCCGACGCGACATAGTGGACGACCCCCTGCCCCACATAAACAGCCTCTTCCTGGATGGCATGATGACACCGGAAGGAGAGCGTACTCCGGAACAACAAAGGGCGATCGACAGATCTGATGAACTGATCCGGGAGTTGCTTGATGCTGATGTCCTGGTCCTCGGCGTACCCATGTACAACTTCGGCATCCCCTCCACCCTGAAGGCGTGGGTGGACCATATATCCATAGCAGGACGCACCTTTGAATACACCGCTGACGGACCAAAAGGCCTGGTCAGAAACAGACCCGTCTACATCTTGAGCACCAGGGGTGGTATCTACGGGGACAGCCCCATGGAGCACCAGACCAGCTATCTCAAAACCCTGTTTGGTTTTCTCGGCATCACGGATGTCCACATTATCCAGGCGGAAGGATTGAACATATCTCCCGAAAACCGAGACAAAAGCGTGGCCGATGCAGTCGACCAGATCCATGAAACATTGGAAGCGGTGGCGACCTGAAGAGAGATTATGACCTCCCGGATACCACGCACGCGTAAGATCATACAGACAGTCACTGGAAGCGAGACCAGGGACGGAGCCGGAGTACGACTAAGGCGGATATTCCCTAGCCCGGGGTTGCGGATGCTCGATCCTTTTCTGCTGCTGGATGTGTTCGGATCAGACGATCCGGGTGACTATATAGCCGGTTTCCCACCCCATCCCCACAGGGGTTTTGAGACGGTAACATATCTACTTTCTGGCCAGGTAAGGCACCGCGACAGCCAAGGCCATATGGGGGTGGTAAAGGCCGGCGGGGTTCAGTGGATGACCGCAGGCAAGGGAGTCCTGCACTCCGAGATGCCGGAACAGAGAAACGGCCTGCTGCATGGATTCCAACTCTGGGTCAATCTACCTGCTGAACTCAAGATGGGGCAGCCGGCATACCAGGAGTTTGGTCAGGAACAGATCAAACAGGAGATACGGAACGATGGTACGATAATCAGGGTGATCGCCGGAAAGAGTACCGAAGGCACCATTGGACCAGTCACCGGTATAGCCACAGACGCAACCTTTCTGGATATTTCCCTGCCTGTCGGCGTCCACTATAGTCATCTTATTCCGGAAGGACACAACGCCTTTGTCTACCTGATCTCAGGCTCCCTGCGGTCAGGACCGGATGGCCAGTTAACCGGCGGCCAACTGGCCGTGCTTGATGATGGTGACACAGTAGAGATCGAAGCAACGGAAGAGTGCCGCCTGCTGCTGATCGCAGGTCGTCCGTTAGGAGAGCCGGTCGCAAGACGCGGACCTTTTGTGATGAACACGGATGAGGAGATCAATCAGGCCTATCGGGACTTTGAGAGCGGACTATTTGGAGAGATCAAAGAGGATCAGGGGCAACTGCCTTAAGATATGCCGTCATGTGTTGTGACACCCCTGCGGCATCCTTGTCGTTTAACAGCTCCTCCCCAAACAGACTGTTCCCAACCCCAACGGCCTCTGCACCTGCATCCAGGAATACCTGCAGATTGTCCGGTTTCACCCCACCTACCGCCACCAGCCGCACATCCTCCATCGGTCCCAGCAGATCTTTGATGTACTTGGGCCCGGGACATGGAAACACCTTCACCATATCGGCACCGGCACTCCAGGCCTGATAGACCTCGGTAGGGGTCAACGCACCAGCTATTATCGGAACACCACGTTCCCTGGCATAGGAGATCACCTCTACATCGGTATTCGGTGTAACCAGAAACATGGCCCCTGCATCTATGGCGACTACGGCCTCATCCAGATTGCGTACGGTTCCCATCCCAAGAAAACACCCATCAGGAACCAGGCTGATATTTTGCCGCAGCATAGCCGGTGCTCCAGGTGTGTTCATTGTCACCTCAAGGGCCTGCAACCCGGAACGGAAAGATGCCTGTAGCAACTGCGGAAAAAAATCCTGATCGACCCCGCGCAGTATCCCGATCACCGGTACAGTTAATTTCACAACCCATTCTCCAATTGTTTTTTCATGTCAGGCGATTATTCTATCTATCCGCATAGGATATATATAAAGATGCAACATGAACATCTCAGTCATAATCCCGACCTATAACCGGGCCCATCTTTTGGCCAGGGCGCTTCAATCCGTCCTTGATCAGAGCCTGCCGGCGCAGGAGATCATTGTGGTGGATGACGGTTCCAGCGACAACACGGACGAAATGATGTCCGAACAGTTCCCGCAATGCTCTTACATACAACAACCCAATCTGGGAGTGAGCGCCGCACGCAATAGAGGGATTGAGGCTGCGACAGGTGAATGGCTGGCATTTCTCGATTCAGATGATATATGGCTACCGGGTAAACTGGAGGCCCAGCGCGATCTACTGCACCAATATCGGGAGGTAAGGATATGCCACACCGAAGAGATCTGGATTCGCGATGGCAAACGGGTCAATCAGATGAAAAAACACGCCAAGGCTGGCGGACACATCTTCCGGAACTGTCTGCCGCTCTGCGTCATCTCCCCATCATCCGTCATCATCCACCGTTCGCTGTTTGCAGAGATAGGCCTATTCGACGAACAGCTACCGGCCTGTGAGGATTACGACCTTTGGCTGAGGATATGCTCCACCCATCCGGTGGCCTTTGTTGAGCGGCCACAGATCAAGAAATTCGGAGGCCATGATGATCAACTCTCCCAACGCCATTGGGGCATGGATCGTTTCCGGATCATGGCGTTGGAGAAGATCATAGCCTCTGGCGTGCTAGACAATGCAGACAGAGAGGCCGCCATACAAACACTAATCAAAAAAGCGGATATATTGGCGCAGGGGGCACAAAAGAGGGGGAAAGACGCAGATGCAGAGGTTTATTCAAAAATCAGAGACAACTATATGTAAACAAAATAGTTATCTCGGAAACAACCACCTTATCGCAAGCAACTTGAAAATTGCCGTCAAATGGGCGAGTCTGTATCCCAAGTGTGAATCCTTTCGCAAAACAGCATCCAAGTCACAGGCATTGATAATATGAATTATGCCAAACTGGAATCTATGAAAAATGGTGTTCGCTACGGAGAGCAGCCTACCGTGTATTATGGGATAGACATGCATAACAGCATAAGAGGTGCTTCTCCAAATAATGAACAACAAGCTCAAGCTGGAACTGGCCAAGCAGTATTACAAGCTGGCGCCGAAGGCCTCCGTCAGTCTAATCGCCCTACTTGCAGTAACCATATTATTTTATTGGGGTAAGATACCCACGCATCTCCTTGTTACATGGGGGGTGGTCAACTCCTGCGCCCTCTCGCTATTTTTTATTGCGGCCTGGCAATTCAAACGTCATGGATCAGAGGAAACTGCCGCCAGTTGGTTGCGTTTCTATGCATTTTTGCTTTTCCTACAGGACGCACCATGGGGAATGATAGGCCCCATGAGTTACTTGGTAGACGATGCGCTCTACCGCATGCTGACACTTTTCATGCTGGCCGGTATGACCGCCGGAATGATTATAACCCGCGGCCTGGTATTCAAGATCTATCTGGTTGCTCTAACCTCTCTATTGACTCCGATCATCATCACCATGGCGTTGCAAGGCACAGTAACCGACAACGCCATGCTGGCCATGACTCTGATCTATATGATATTCATGACTACTATCGCCAAGAGTTACAGCGCCAGCATCAGTCGCAATATCCAGTTATGGCTGCGCAACGAAAAACTGGTCCATGAACTGCGCGCCTCCAACTCAGAGGTAGAGGAGGCAAATCGTGAACTGCTTTCAGAGATCGAACACCGCAAACAGGTGGAAGAGGAGTTGGTTGGGGCCAAGGAGAGATCTGAACGGGCCAATGAGGCAAAGGATCAGTTCCTGGCCACGGTCAGCCACGAACTCCGTACCCCGCTGAACGGAATTATAGGATTTGCCGATTTTTTACTGCATGAAAATCTGGAAGGAAAGGCGAAACACTATATCAGCCAGATCAACAAGGCGGCAAAAACCCTGCAGAGCATTGTAAATGACATCCTGGATATCACCGCCATTGAAGCTGGCCATATCAGACTTTACGACGAGCCATTCTCACTGCGCGCAGAGATGCAGGATCTGCTGGACATGATGAATCCTATTGCAGAAGGTAAGGGTTTGTCTCTCAAGCTTAATGTGGATGAATCCGCAAAAGACGATCTAAACGGTGATATCAATCGATTGAGGCAGATCATCGGCAACCTTATTTCCAATGCCTTGAAATATACTGAAACCGGGCATGTAAATCTTAATATAAGACATATGGATACCAGCAACGGCAAAGAGGTCCTACGCTTTGAGGTCAAGGATACCGGGGTAGGCATCAATGAAGAGGCACTGGAATTCATCTTTAAAAACTTCACCCGACTGGAAAACTTTGAAACTCGCGGCAGCGAGGGCATCGGCCTGGGACTGGCTATCGTCAAAAGCCTGGTCAATAAGATGAACGGAAAACTGGAGGTACAGAGTACGCCAGGCAAAGGATCATGTTTCAGCTGTGAATTGACCTTTGAACAGGGATCGGGAATAAGTGCACAGGCACGGCGCGAACATACCGGGAAGCTTTCGCGCAAACATTGGAAAAGGTTCAATGTACTGGTCGTAGATGATAACGAAATCAATCGCATGCTTCTGTCTGCCTTCCTTACCGACCTGGGTATCCGGTTTGCCGAGGCCAGCGGCGGACAGGAGGCGCTGAACCTTATTCGTAACGGCGATTTCAATCTGATACTTATGGACATTCAGATGCCGGATATCAGCGGTATCGACATTGCCAACATATTAAGTCATGAGCTTGACCCCATGCCGGTGATGATCGCGGTTACCGCCCATGCGTTTCCCGAACAACGCCAGGCCATTCTTGATGCCGGTTTTACCGAATACCTCCCCAAACCAATCACGATCGACGATCTGGACAAAACCCTTACGCGGATCTACCAGTCTGGATATATTGATGGCGAGGTTTCAGATCAATCGGCATTTGGATGATCAATCATACCAAACTATAGTACTGCTGCTCTGATTTCAAAAAATAATATAACAAGGCAAAACTATGTCATCTAAAAACATTCTGGTGTTAATCGCATTTACCCTCGCCGTTGGCTGCGCAGGATCTCCATATACGGACCACGCAAAGCAGATACCATGGGAAAAAGGTAAATCCAAATATTATCTTGGTTCTTTGGAAGTACACCTCACATTGGGACATGGGGCAATCCCCGGAGACACTTCATATTCAACAGAGGAACAATTGGAAGAGCAATTTAAAAAGGCAATTACTGCAGCATTAACTAACAAGGGCATATTCACTTCGGACCCCTCAACTGCAGATGCCAGCTTAGACATACGCCTAGATTACACGCGCACATTTAACTACGGCGGGAAAGCACTAAATAAGCCGAAAATCTCACATGACGTAGACATCATGAAAGATGGTGAAAAACTGGTAACCATCAGCAAAGGCAGCTACACAACAAAATACTCTTACTTCGAAGAAATAGCGGTTAATGTAAAAATAGCTGCCTTCAACTGGGGCGCTGAGGATGAGTTGAAAGATATTGATCTGATATCTGAAAATATTGCGAATGATCTGTTTAATGTTGGTAAATAATAAACAGAAGAAATAGATATCATCCACACACGGTAAATGTGGATTATTATCAATAAATAGAGATAAACGCCTATCACAGCAGACGATTGCGTTCCAATTATCTCCATTAGTTTTCCTGTGCCGGTTCCATGGCACAACACAGGGAGTACACACAGTCACGCGAGGAGGCAATAATCATGAACATCACAATCACCAGCACCGCATTTGCTGAAGGAGACATGATCCCGAGGAAGTACACCTGTGACGGAACAAATACCTCCCCTCCCCTGGCATGGTCCGGTGTTCCCGAAAATACGAAGAGCCTTGCGCTTATCAATGATGATCCTGATGCCCCCATGGGCATCTGGGTGCACTGGGTTTTATTTAACATACCACCAAGCGTCAAAAACCTGATCCAGGACATCCCGCCAACCAAGACCTTGGAAAATGGCGCAAAACACGGCATCAACGATTTTGGACGGTTCGGCTACGGTGGGCCATGTCCTCCCGGCGGGACACATCGATACTATTTCAAGCTCTACGCCCTGGATACAGAGCTATCGCAGGAACCGGGACTTACCAAGGATGAGCTGCTTGAGGCCATGCAGGGGCATGTACTGGCCGAGGGGAAGCTGATGGGTAAATACCAGAGGTAAGTGAAATCCCAAATGATCAGGTTCGCATGATGGGTATCACCCGCCAAATATAATAACAGGCACAACATGGCACAGAACATTATTTTTTATGCATCTATTCTAACCACCAGCACACCACAACCCCGGGTGCCCTTTTCTCTCGTCTATTTCTTTTGGGCACACAAAAGAAATAGACTCGCAACTAACGCGCGGAAGCAAGATAAATGTTTCTGACTAGACATGCTGCGAAACTAGTTGCCAAAATTATCTATAAGCACCTGGAGCTCGCGATCAATCCCGCGGGATGACGAGTATTTATAAATAACCCGCAATCACCTGACCGAAAATGTCACAGATTTCGCACAGTTATGTGATTGACCTGCCTTGGCGCATATTTTCTACTATTTCATATAGTAACGACTGGATGAAAACATGAAAAATACAATTAGACTTATTTTGTTACCGCTTTTATTCTGCCTCGCCGTTACGGCGCCTGCCATTGCGAAGCAGGAATCTATCGTCGGGAGCTGGAAGACCATCGACGACAAGACCAACGAACCCAAGTCCATCGTACGAATCTACAAAAGGGGTGACAAATATTACGGTCAGGTCACCAGGCTGTTCAGGAAGAAGGGGGAAGACCCTGATCCCCGCTGCACCAAATGCCAGGATGGCGACCCGCGCAAAGATAAACGGGTTAAAGGCATGGTGATCATGCAGGGTCTGGTCAAGAAAGGCGAAGAGTACAGCGGCGGCAAGATCCTCGACCCCAAAAACGGCAAGGTCTACAAGTGCAAGCTATGGCTGGAAAACGGCAAGCTGAAAGTGCGTGGATACGTGGGTATATTCTTCCGTACCCAGACCTGGTACAGGGTTAAATAGTAACTTTTACCTAAAGCGGTACTTTGGTGTAGGCTCATCGCCTACACCATTTTTTTTGCCTCGGCCTTGACCTTGGTCTCCATGCCGGCATCTCCGTGCCAATAACCGTCACAGGACCCAACCGGCAGCAGTGGCTCCAGCTTGCTGTTTCCCTCCTCCAGCCCCATCTCCCTGGTCAGACATTTATGGAAGATATCCACGATCTCGTCGGTAGAACTGGATTGGGGACTGATACGCACCACGTCCACATTCAGCTCCCGCATGTGGTCCAGTTCGGGCAGCAGATTGAAGGTGTGTGCCGATTGGGTCTGGATACCGTTCAGGGCCAGAAAGCTGGTATCGTCCTGGGCCTTAAGCATCAGTCCATCCGGATAGTCAAAGCAAAGATACTGGCAATTATCCTTCGGCAGATTGCGTGACCGGGCGGTAAAGCAGCGGGCCGAATAGGCCAGTGGCAGCCGTCCCAGGGCAAATACCTCGACCTCCACATCCTCAGGGCTCTCGGCCCTGATATCGGCCATGGTCTGCCAGGATAGTTCCACCGGTAATACCCAGCGCTTAAGCCCCTGCTGCGCCAGCAGTCCCACGGTACGCCCATTGTAGACGTTTACACTATGACCGGTAACGAACGGCCTACCCTCACGCAGGTGGACGGCCCCCATATCGTTGGCCTCAATCATATACCTGTCGTTACTGCATATACGGCGCAGACGAATAAGCTCGGACTCCGCCTCGAGCAGGGCCAGAGTGGACAGCACCACCTCCTTGCCTGCGGCCTGCAGACGTTCAGCGATGGCAAACCAGTCGTCCGTGCTGACCTGGTTGCGTTTGGAACATACGGTCTCTCCCAGGTAGACGATATCCACCGGCGATGCCTCCACCCATTCATAAAACTCCAGCACTTGGTCACGGGACCAAAAATACAGGATGGGGCCGAGGGAGAGTTTCGGCTGTTTGCTCATACTTGCTAACCTTTGAATCTGTCTATTTGATTAACCTGGGTCGGTATCGATCTATACAACCACGATGAAAAAACTACTGCCAGGGACGATGATAGGCGCCAAGCGTGGTCTGGGTGCCTTCCGACACCTTACCCAACTCCTCCATCCAGTCGTCCTGCGCCTGGAAGGCATCCAGGTCCCTGCTACAGGCATCTATGGCCGCCCGCCACACCCTGGTCACCTGTTCCACATACACCGGACTGCGCTGACGCCCCTCTATCTTCACCGCCCGCACCCCGGCCTTAATCAGCTGGGGCAACAGCTCCAGTGTATTCAGGCTGGTGGGATCCTCAATGGCGTGATAGGTGTGACCGCCCACCTTGAAGCTACCCTTGCACAGGGTCGGGTAACCCGCGTTCTCGCCCTTGGCATAGCGTTCGATCAGCACTCCACCCAGTCTGGTCTCAAGTCCGTTCGCCGTCTCCCGCCACTCGACATGGCTTGCCGGCGAACATGCGCCATAGGTGTTGGGCGAACGTCCGGTGGCATAGGAGGATAGTATACAGCGCCCCTCCACCATCACACACAGACTACCGAAGCCGAAGATCTCGATCTCGAAGGGACTGTTTTCGATCACATGTTGTACCTGGCTCATGGAGAGCACACGTGGCAATACCGCCCGGCGCACATTGAAGTGGTCCTTGTAGAACCTAAGGGCCTCGTAGTTGGTTGCGGACCCCTGAACCGAGAGATGCAGATTCAATCCCTCCTTTTTGCTGGCATAGTCCAATACGCCTATGTCTGCAGCGATCAGGGCGTCCACCCCCATATCCGCCGCCTGGTCCACCGCCCTCTGCCACCTTTCCCATCCCTTCGGTTGTGGATAGGTGTTTAGGGCGATAAACACCCTGGAGCCGCGATCATGGGCATACTTTATCCCCTCCGCGATCTTGGACGGACCAAAGTTGAGGCCGGCAAAGTGCCTGGCGTTGGTGTCATCCCGGAATCCGAGATAGACCGCATCTGCGCCATTATCTACCGCCGCCTTGAGAGATGGCAGATTACCTGCCGGACATACCAGTTCCATACTTCAACTTCCGATAACTATCTTAAAATCTAGCCCTTACCCCATCAGACCCGGAACCTGCCGCACGGGTCATCAGATTACCTAAGGCCGCACCCTGTCTGGTGCCGCGCTGTTGTAATTCACGCTCGATGCCATTCAGGACCATCCACTTCTTGCTGCACCACTCCGGCGCCAACAGGATATCGCTCGCCGCGGTGCCGGTCACCCGGTGATACAACACCTCTGGAGGTGTATGTTCTATCATATCCGCGGCGATACTGAGGTAGCGGTAAAGGCCCATGGGGCTGTATTCTCCCCGCCGCCACTCATTGGCCAGGGCCGTGCCTTTCACCACATGCAACGGATGCAGCTTCAGGCCGTCTATCCCCAGGTCGATCACCGCCTCCAGACTCTCCATGGCCTCTCTCCTGCCTTCACCAGGCATCCCCACGATAAGATGGGTGCAGACCGGCAGACCACGTCTCCTGGACCTCTCTACCGCATCCCGGTATTCGGCAAAACCATGACCACGATTCACCCGCTCCAGGGTACGGTCGGATATGCTCTGCAGGCCAAGTTCCAGCCAGACCTCATGCCCCTGATCCTGAAACTCCATCAACAGGTCCAACACCCGGTCCGGGACACAATCCGGCCTGGTCCCTATGGATAGACCCACAACATCGGGTTCCGCCAGGGCCTGTCTATAGAGTACCGAGAGCTGTTCCACATCGGCATAGGTGTTGGTATATGCCTGAAAATACGCGATAAAACGCCTGGCCCCGGTGCGCTTGGCTATCACCTTGCGCCCCGCCTCTATCTGTTCTCCCACCAGGGGCTCTCTCTTGGCATTGGGACTGAAGGAGCTGTTGTTACAGAAGGTGCATCCACCGATACCCTTACTCCCATCGCGGTTGGGACAGGTCATGCCTGCGTTGATGGCAAGCTTGTGCACCCGTTCACCGTAGCGAAACAGCAGGTCCTGACCGAATGTATTTACGTAGTCTGAGAGGGCCATTTGCCTATTCTCTGATAAAAATCAATTTTTAAATGATAGCACTACAGGCTATGTATACTACCATGTAAGATTTATTGAAAATCAGCTATAGGCCTAAAACTACATCAGATCTCCCTCAACCCCTCTGAAGGCTCTATACGCGCTGATCTTAGTCCGGCCAGAGCGGCGGCCAGGACCGATGAACCCACGGTCAATCCCAGGGCGATCAGATAGTGCTCAGGCTGCAATTTACATACATGCTGCCCCACCTCCATCTGGCTGGCCAGCATATCATTGATCGCTATCGATGCCGCCTGGAAGATGGAGGCGGCGAGCCCCCATCCGAATATAGCCGTATATAGGGCCTGAATCATAGGAAACCACATGATGTCGCCGGTTCTAAAACCGACCAATCTCAGCACCGACAACTGTTTGCTCTTACGCTCAACATTGGCCCAGAGGCTGGCGCCCAGAGAGAGAGAAAAGCCAACCAGGCCGATGATGGCGATGGCCCAGTAGACCATAGTGAGATTGCGGTCCATTCGTTGTACCAGCTGAATGTCCGCCGCCCTGGTGCGCACATCAATTCCCAGGTCGAGCAGACCATTGTGCAGATCAATCACATCATAGATCGATGTCGCGTAGAGACGAAATCCCGGATAGGTACGTGCATTTGCACCGGCATTGCCTTCCCACCCAAGTGCGGGCACGGCATGTCCGTCCCGATAATCCTCTAACGCCTCGGCAAGGGCGACCGATGCAAACATCGCCTCCCGGGCAAACGCCTGGGGTGAGGCAACCGCCACCACCTTGAGGGCGATATGGGCCCTCTCCCTCTGATCGTTGAACCTGCGCACCACACTTCCATCCAGCCTGTCGCCCGGCCCCACCTTGAGTTTATCGGCCGCCTTCCTGGAAAGCACCACACCCTCCATACCGGATGGGGTGGCCCCGATGTCGGCCAACAGTGGGTCGCCACTATCAGATGGAATCACCTCAGTGGAGATGATGCTTGGATTATTTGCGCTCTTTACTTCCATGGTCGCGGCGATACTTCTGGTGCGCGGCACGATGAACTCAACATCATTGCGACTACGCATCTGGTCCATCCACTTCGACGTAAACTTACCGCTGCTGACCGGCATTATCTCTCTATTGCGTGGATCTTCAATCAACTGGTCGATCATGCCGCCGACGATCCCGAACTTCAGTCCGAACAGGACCAGCATAGGCCCCAGCACCGAGGCCAAAGCCAAAACGAAGCAGCCTGACATCTGCCACTCATGAAAATAGTCGCGGGTAGCCAGTCGAAGAGTCTTAAATGGACGCATATATCATTTCCGATTCTGTTTTCTTAACGTTAATTCAGTCAGCGTTTGTACAAAAATCTCGGAGCTGGTTACCCCTTAACCACCGTCTCTGTTGCCGTCCCATCTTCCGAACGCTGGGTGTGATGTGAGAGACGACGCAACTCTAGACGTTTAATGTGTTGCCAGGCGTGGCTGGCTACAATCACAGTAATGTGCATCTCCTCCACCAGCTCCAGGAAGATAGACATAATCTTCTCCGCAGCGAAGGGGTCGACTGATGCCGTCGGTTCATCCGCAATAACAATCGACGGATAGTGTGCCAGGGCGCGCCCGATGGCCACGCGTTGACGCTCGCCGGTTGATAGATCCTCCGGCAGTTTATTCAGATGGTGATGAATCCCCAGCTCCTTAGCCAGACGCTCGGCAGTGCCGTCATCATCCATACCCAACACACTACGGGAAAGGTTGATATTGTCACGCACCGAGAGATAGGGCAGCAGACCGCCAGTCTGCATCACATAGCCGATATGACGCCGCCTTAGATCTCCCAGGGTATTTTGACTGTTTTTATCCCAGAAGCGTTTTATATCTATGGCCTCTTCCTTTTTGTCGTCCTCTTTGTTTGGGTCTCCGCTTTGCTGTGGACGAAAGCGGAAAGAACCAACGGAGCTTGGCTGCAGGATGAAGGAGAGCATATCCAGCAGCGTGGATTTACCACAACCGCTCTCTCCGATCAGGGCAATCTTCTCGCCCTGGGCAATCTGAAGACTGGGGACGTTCAGGCGAAAGGCCACGCCCTCTGATTCTCTCGTCTTTATTACATCCCGCAAATGATAGATCAGTGTCCCGCTCTTCGGCGGGCTGGTTTCATTATTATTTGTCATGCTGAACCTACGGCAACATATCTAGTGAGATAGGAAATACAGAATCCCCATCCACTGGGCCTCCATCCAGACTTACCCAAAGATCGGTGTGATCATGCAGGGCTCGATAGTAATTGATCTTGGCCTCAAGCTCGTTGATGAACTTGATCTGATCACGGGCAGACCAGCTCTGCCAATCCTGCAGCGACAGCTTCATGGAGTCAGCTGTATAGGGCAGGTCTTCTATGTATTCCCGCATAAAACCCAGATCAGCCAGACTATTGCCCTCTCCCGCCGTTACCGCAGTGGTCGATCCAAGCTTTTCCGGATCTCTGGATATGGTAGCAGCCAGGCTCTTGAGTTCATTCAGGAAATTCTGTGGTGAGAGAAGCCCGTCTTCGGCGGTGTTTAGGATCTGCTTGAGAATATCATGCAGATCGGAAAGCTGATCCCTGGTCAGCAGCACCCTTATGTCCAGGACCTTCTTGTCCGGCTTGTTAAAATCACGATCGAGGATCCAGGCATTGAACACGCTTGGCACCTTGCCACCCTCATCCTTCTTCAAATAGCGCATGCGCAGGGCATATCCGAGCTTGGCCACCTTTTTCTGCAGCTCTTTCAGCTGCGGCGTGGCAGGCTTGGTCTCCACCACAGCGGTCTCAGCGGTCTCAACACTCATCGGCTTGTTCTGCGCCGCTATCTTTACCTGACCGGTTATCTGCGCTGCCAGGGCATCCAACACATAACCGAATTCGACCACATCTCCTGTCGGCACCCCGTAATAGAGACTGCCTATCCCCGGGACATCAGAAAGCTCACGATACTGCACCTCGGCGCTGGCGTGATTGGCTTCAGTGGCCGGAGTGAGCAGATGCAGGACAAATATGGAGATTCCATTATCTATAGCCAGTTGCCGCAGACCCTCGGCAGTCATACCCGTACTTGAAAGCGGGTCACTCTCGCCACGGGCCCCGGCATCGGTGATCAACACAACATAACGCGCCTGATGGTTACTCCAATCCATATCGGTTATGGCGCGCTTTACTCCGGCATATGCGTCCTCAACAAAGTCCTGACTGGACACCCTGGAAGCGGACAGCTCCTCGACCCGTGAGAGAAAACCAGATGCACTCTGACCTTCATTTAACTTTACATAGGTACGGGTCAGGTATTCGATACCTGGAGCGGCATTGGTGTTGTCGCGGAAGGAGACCAGTCCGAAGTTTACATTTCCAAGGAGATCAGCCTTCTTCAGGCTGTTAAAGATCTTCCTTACCGCCTCTCTGGTCCGGTCAATATACTTGTCCATGGAAAGAGTTGAGTCGATGGCAAATACCAGACCTGCGCTATAGTTACGCCTCTCCTGCTTCTCTTTCTGCACTGGCGCAGGGGCATCCGAATCGTCGTATTCCAAAGGCACACTGGATACCTGAAGCATCCTGGCCCGCTCCGCCCCAACGAATACATCTTCAAACTTATGGATTGGCACAAGATAAAAATCATCCTTAATATCAAGATGCATATCCGGCTGGATGGCCACAACGGGAGAGTCCTTGCTGGTCCTGCCCGCTTTCGCCTCGCGCTGCAGGGCAGCGTAGGCCGCTTTATTTTTTGAATCCAACAGATTCTTTAGCGAATCGCGGTCCCTGAACAACAGACTGCGATCACCGCCAAGTGGATCGCGAAAAGCAACGGTCAGGCCCTGGTTCCACTCTATAGTATTGCCAGCAGGTATCCATCCCTTGATATCTCCATGCCTGTCCGTACCCACGCGCAGCCACTCGCGTTTGCCTACCTTTTCTCTCTTGTAGACATAAAAAGCGGTAAACGGAACAACAACCTTACCGTCACCCCTCTCTTTAGCGTACGGAAAGATCTTAGCCTGAGGAATGGCCAGGACACGTTGATACAGAGTTTGCTTTCCAGGAATCAATAACGGACTCAGCCGTCCTTTATTTTCAGCAACTACATTACCAGTCAGCAACACTAGAATGATTGCAATCAATATCTTCTTCATTCTAAATTATTCCCAATTATCGCAACTGCAAAAGCAGACGTTGAGCTTCACTGCTTCCATTTTCAGCTTGTGTTTTTAAGTGTTTAGTCAAATCTGCAAGATTCTTTTTAGCGCTATCGTTACCAGCATCTATCGCCTTCTTATACCACTTTATGGCCTGCGCCGGATCAGGTGCAATCAGGGCGCTGGTGAAACTGGTATGATAGATGGGGTCAGCCATGGTCCCCAATACCAAGGCTGAATCTCCATGCCCATTCCGGGCGGCAAAAAAGTAGAGCAGATAGGCATTTTCATTATCTCCGGCTCTCCTTCTCTTCTCTGCCTCATCATATGCCTTCTGGCCTGCATCAGATCCTGCATTGCGCAGTTCGGAGATCATTACCCTTACATCAACATCCTTCTGCCTGACCGGTTGATCCGTCGGTGTGTTCTCTTGTGGTTTGGTAGAACTCTCGCTTTCCGGAGAACCCTCATATTTAGAGGTGTCCTCAGCGCCATCAGACTCAATCTCTTCCAGAGGACGTATGGTGGATACACTTTCCGGAGAACCTTCATCCTTTGAAGTGTCCTCAGCGCCATCAGACTCAATCTCTTCCAGAGGACGTATGGCGGATACACTTTCTAAAGGTGGCAGAGCGTTATCTTCCGAATCTATGGGCTGAATAACTGAATCTAGTTGAGGTAGAGGTTTCTTGAGATCAATTTCCTCTTCGTCATCGGGGACAAGCCAAACAGCCAACCCGGTGAGCATAACCACGACCAACATAGGTACCGTAAGGTTTTTTTCCAACCCAGGTTTTTTGCTGATCAACTGCTTATTTTCATTCTCATCCATGGTCATCTAGTTATCTCTAATTTGTTTTTTACACATAGCCTGACAGATAGAAGATTGCATGATGTAAAGTGCCATACCCCGCGTGAAGTACCGGAATCATGCGCTCCCAAGATACTTCAAGGCCAAGGGCATTATTATTGCACTAACCATGTAGACGCTTTCAGAAATCAAACTTCCCCGCGCAATTGAGCAGGCTAAGCCCGACACCCATACCTGTCAAGCATAAACTGGCAGCAGATTGGATGATTTAACCGATTAGTCTGTTTTTTCATTTGCTGCATCCGGTTGCCCAAATATCTGATTTTAAGGATTACTATCCATCCATAAACGTTACTTATCAACTAATCAACTTAAGTTAATAATAATTCTGCAGTTTTCGTAATTTCGAATATGCTTATTTTAATATATCAGATTACTCTCATTGATAATTCTCATTATGGAGCGGAAAATACTCTGCTAGATTCGAGATCAGCCAGTTTAGATTGACAATTATTAATAACATATAAAACCACTAAGGATTAATAATGGCTACAAAAAAGCTTGTGATGCTTGCTGACACAGAACGCTGCGTCAACTGCAAGGCATGCGAAGTGGCGTGTCGTGCAGAATGGAACACACCGCTTGGCTTCAGCAGGAATTGGGTTCGTGAAACCATCTCCATATCAGATGACGGCATGCCCCGCATGTCCCTCATTTCAGGACGCTGCCAGCACTGCGATGACGCACCATGTATTAGTTACTGCCCGAGCGGGGCATCTTATAAGAGGGATGACGGTTCAGTCCTGGTTGACAGGGAGATCTGCTCCGGCTGTGAAATGTGTGTATCGGTCTGCCCTTATGATGCCAGGTTTAAGAATCCGGATGACGGCAGGATATCCAAATGCACCTTCTGCCAACCACGCATAGACGCAGGCGAACAACCCGCCTGTGTTGAGGTGTGCTTTAACCAGGCATTGATCTTCGGAGATATAAATGATCCGAACTCAGAGGTGTCACAACTTCTAAAGCAGGAGAAGTGGCAACAACTTATCACCGATAAGGTAAATACCAGGCCAAGCCACTACTATTCAGCATCCACCATTCTGGACTCAAACGTCCTGCCCTTGGAGAAGGAGCCTGCCATCCAGGCCCAAGTAATATCCAATGTCGTCAATCCACTGGCCAGTGTCGGTATTACCGGCATGTTAGGACTGTTTGGAGTTGCCGGTATCATGAAGATCGTAAAACGCCGTGAGGAGGTGTCACATGACTCAGACAGCGAGTGATGCTATGGCCGGCAAGGTGTTTGTCCGCAACAAGAACATAATATTCATGCACTGGTTCAATGCGGTTTGCTGGTTTCTGCTTACCCCCAGTGGACTCGGTATTATATCCGGAGAATCGATCCGTATTATCCCGGCAGGCTGGTCAGTATTCATACAGAATCTGGTCGGAGGCAATTCCAATCTGGTTCTTATGCATTCGATGGTGGGAATCATATGGGCGATGGGATTTGTGATTTTCAGCATACGTAACTGGAACGACACAGTCATGCCGTTCTTGAAAGATATACTGATACTCACGCCGATGAAGATTATGGATGGTGTCTGGGCTACCGCCGTGTACTTGACCAAGCTGATCATCCCCTGGAAGGTCGAAGGCGAGGCACCTCCCGCGGGTCGCTACAACGGGGCGCAGCGTCTGCAAGGCACATTAGTCATTGTAAGCTCCATAATCCTGACCATTACCGGCCTGATCATGTTCTTCGGACCAGGCGTGGGAGTGGCTTCGTCGCTGTTCCGCTGGGCGCTGGTTATCCACGCCGCCAGTGTAGCCATGGTATGGATAGGACTGTTGGCCCACATCTACTTTGCCCTGATCGAGGAGCCGGACTCTATGGAAGGCATGAAAAGCGGTTACCTGGAAACAGAATATATAAAACACCATAGCCCACTATGGTATGAAGAACTAAAGCAGCAAGGTGAGATCAAGTAACTGATTTCACTAAACATAAATAAATATCAATCTGGAAGGACGTGACTATGTTTAAGAAGATCTCTCTAATTGCCGGAGTTGCCATGATCATTGGCAGCGGACTTACCATGGATCTGGCTGAGGCAGCTGATGAACCAAACTGGAAGCGGGGACGGGTCTATTTCCGTATGGTATGCACCGGTTGCCACGCCGAGATGACAGGCAGCCCGATACCACCCAATTCACGCACAATCGCCGAATGGACCGCATACATGGACGCCAACAAACATGACGCAACCGGCAAGAGCAAACCGAGCATTATGGACTACGTAAGCCAGGAGTATCGGGAATCGGTCAAAGACAGCAACAAGGCGGCAAAAAAGTTTCTGAAGTTGTCCGATGATGAACTGTATGCAGATGTGAAGGCCTTCGTAGTATCCGGCGCCAAGGATTCAGATACACCTGCATCCTGTAACTAAATAAATAACTATAAGACCGAAACCAGGAGGAGTTGATGGGCACAGATATAGATACAGGCATAAGCCGGCGCGGTTTCCTAGGACTCTCCGCAGGGGCCGCTGCCGGGACGGCACTAGGCATGCGTTCGTTCAAGGCCCATGCCGCCGCTGTCCCCCACTCGCAGGAGACGTGGACCAAGGGGACCGTAATACCCTCAACCTGCAACATGTGTGTTAATCGCTGCGGCATCAAGTGCCGGGTGGTGGATGGTGTGCTGGAAAAGATCGACGGTGACGACCGCAATCCACGTTCCCGCGGTGGCACCTGCGCCAAGGGTCAGGCCGGCATCATGTCCGTGTACGATCCTGACCGCATCAAACATCCTCTGATCCGTGTCGGCAAACGTGGTGAAGGCAAATGGCGTCGTGCCTCCTGGGATGAGGCCTTCGAATATGTGGCCGACAACCTGAACAAGATCATGGAAGAGCACGGCCCCGAATCACTGCTCTGGTCCTCCACCACCGACCTCACCGAGCAGTTCTTCGTGCGTCTGGGCACCTATCTGCCAACCCCCAACTTCGCCCGCCATGCCACCCTGTGTCTGGCATCGCGCAACGTCGGCTACTTCGCCACCATGGGTGGGGTGCCTGGATCGGATCTGGCCCATGCCAAATATATCCTGATGTTCGGCGCCAACCGTACCGAGTCGTTTGAACTGCCCCACAACTGGACCCTGATAGAAGGCATCAAGAACGGTGCCAAGCTGGTTACGGTTGACCCGCGTATGACCTACACCGCAGCCAAGGGCGAATGGGTGCCGATACGTCCACGTACCGATATGGCCCTTACCCTGGCACTGATGCATGTACTGATCAAGGAAGAGCTCTATGACAAGGAGTTTGTGGCCAACAACACCCACGGTTTTGAAGAGCTCAAGGCCCATGTTGAGGGCAACACCCCGGAGTGGGCGGCCCAGGAGACCGACATACCGGCCGACAAGATCGTGGCCATGGCCAGAGAAATGGCCGCAGCAGCACCGGCGGTGGTGATCTATCCCGGTCGCCGCAGCTCCTGGTACACCAACGACACCCAGTTCCGCCGCACCCTGCCCATGTTGATGGCACTGCTGGGCGCCTTTGACGCACCGGGCAGTCACAGCTTCGGCGGCAAGGCCAAACTCGGATCGTTCGAGTGGGAGATCGAACCGTTTGATGTGGCGAAACGCTTTGACAACTTCAACGACCGTTTCCCATTGGCCAACCATGAGGACGGCGGCTATGTCAGCCTGCGCAATGCCATCCTGGACGGCACATCGGCATATCCGGTCAAGGGTTGGATGATATACAAACAGAATCCACTGGCCGCCGTGCTGGACGGCAACAGGAACCTGAAGATGGCGGAGCAGATGGACTTCATCTGCGCCATCGACGTGCAGCCATCAGAGACCGCCTGGATGGCAGATGTCATCCTGCCTGAGACCACCTATCTGGAACGCCTGGACCCGCTGTGGGCACCGGGCAGTCCGCGCAAATATGTCGGCATCCGTCAGCCGGTGGTACCACCGCAGGGCGAGGCCAGGACCGCCTTGGAGATCATTCAGGGTCTGGCCAAGGCGCTGGACACCAAACGGGAGTTCGATACGCCTCTGAGCGACGTATTCAACTTCACCATAGAAGAGTTCGTCGATGCCCAGCTCAAAGGGCTACCGATAGATCGCAAGACCCTGATGCAGGAAGGTATCTGGCTGGCGCCGGAAGAGAAGAAGAGCTACGGGGCATTCCGTAGCGGCGAGAAGAAGTTCAAGACACCGACCGGCAAGATCGAATTCGTATCCGAGAGGTTCCGTCGCAACAACCTGCCGGTGCTGCCTGAGTATGAACCGGTAACCACGCCTGCTGGCAAGCAGCGTCTTATCTCTGGCAGGCACGCATGGTTCACCCATCAGCGCGGTCACGCCAACAACCTGTGGCTGCATGAACTCTATCCTGAGAATGAGGCCTGGATACACCCGGACATCGCCCAAGAGAAAGGCATAACCGAGGGTGATATGGTCATGGTCAGAAGTGCGGCAGGAGAGGTAAAGATCAAGGCCAAGGTCACGCCACGTATCCGCAAAGACACCCTGTTCATCTGCCACGGGTTCGGCGGTAAGACCGGAGGCCAGACCACGGCCAAGGGTAAGGGTGGTGCTGACTACATGCTGATGGAGAGTGCCAGTGACTCCATCACGGACAACCAAGCCACACATGAGACCTTTGTTGAGATAATAAAGATTTAACAACAACTTTCTAATAACAAGGCACAAAGATGCCAAGTGAACCTCTAAATCTTTCAGAGGTTCACTAATCGATATGGGACGGACAAAATGGCACTGTTATCGCAGATAAAACATGAATACCAATCCATTATGGTGGATGAGTGGTCACCCTATGTGGGGGCCCTGTTATTAGTCCTGGTGAGTTCGGTATTGGTCGCCAGTGGCGGATTCTGGGGGGTATATGGCGGGATCAAGAACTGGGGTGACTGGTTCAACACCTTCATAGGACTGGGTGGAGTACTCAACATCTCAGACCAACTCTCCAGCCCCTTGGAAAACCGCATATCCATAATGAACCTGTGTCTGGTCATCGGCGCCTTTGCCGCCGCCCTCCTCTCCAGACAGTTTCGCATCAACCGCCCACCCAAGCTGGAATATTTCACCGGCGCAATTGGCGGCACCCTGATGGGTGTCGGGGCCACCCTATCCATGGGATGTAACGTCGGGGCCTTTTTTACCCCGGTAACGTTTTCCTCACCGTCTGGCTGGATGATGTGGGTCGGCCTGTTGGCCGGCGCCTTCATAGGTCTGAAGCTGCTGCTGTGGATCATGGAGAACATCACCTGGGGCACCAAGGCCCCGGAGGCGGCCCAGATGCCAGGGCTAAAACAGAAGGCCCCATGGCTTGGAGCGGTGGTTGTATTCCTGATCATCTGGTGGTCATACAGTTGGATCACCTCGGACGACCGCATGCTCTCAACCCGAGCCATCTTTATTCCATGCGGATTCGCCTTCGGTTTCATTATGCATCGTGCCCGCTTCTGCTTCTCCCGCAGCTTCCGTGAGCCATTCCTCACCGGTGAGGGAGAGATGACCAAGGCGGTTATACTGGCCATCCTTATGGCCGCCATCCTGTTCTCGCTGTTCTTCGAGAAGGGACTGGCCGATCCATTTGTCGGCATACCTCCATCCTTCTGGTTCGGCTCCCTGGTGGGCGGACTGATCTTCGGCATAGGTATGATCCTGGCCGGCGGTTGCGCCACCGGTTCCCTGTGGCGGGTAGGCGAAGGTCATCTCAAGCTGGTGGTGGCGGTATTCTTCTTCAGTTGGAGCGCATCCATCTTCAGCGGCATCCTGAAATACTGGGATGTCCTGACCAGAGAGGACAACCTCGATTTGATGGTAGAAGAGACCATGGTGGGTTATCAGGCCTGGCTGCCGAACATGTTGGGCGGATGGGGCTGGAGCCATACGCTTACCATAAGCATACTTCTGGTCTGGTTCATCCTGGTCAGCTATAACGAGAAGACGGAGAAGTTTACTGTCATCTAACACACATGTAGGAGCCCAGTCCTCTGGGCGACAAAATATACAAAACAAGCGCCGCAGGACGACTGCATGGATGCAGGAGGTAGAGCGACGCAGGATGCCAAAGCCGAGCGGGCTCCTACACAACAACGAAGGGCGTGAAATCTCACGCCCTTTTTTATTGCCCTGAAGGCTTGTAACTGACTGACTACCTTTTATAGTTCCGTTTTTTATACTAATTTGTAATTACCGGTAACAAAAGTTATACGAATTTGTTTATTTAGTTATGTACACACGAATCTTATTCCTCGGACTTCTTCTGTGTCTTCTTCCAATATTGGCCAACTCGCATACCGACTTTGTCGATGTGCGCATAGACCTGTCCAAACAGCAGATGGACGTCATCGTGGTTGGGTATCATGAATACACATGGGATGTATCCACCGCGCGCAGGGGTTACCAAACCCCCACAGGAGATTTCCGTGTGAACTGGATGACCCCCATGCACTACTCGGAACAGTACGACATGTCACCCATGCCCCACTCCATCTTCTTTACTGAAGGTATCGCCATTCACGGCACTGAAGAGATCAAGCGACTGGGACGACCTGCCTCCCATGGCTGTATCAGGCTACATCCGGACAACGCCAGGACCCTATACCAACTTGTGAAGATCTATGGGATGGGTAACACCAAGATATCGGTCAAAAAAAAGCAGCCTGCGGTAATCGAACCTGTTAAGGGTAAATTCCCGGTCCTGTTCGGCGGACCAAGATTTTAGAGTATATTCATCCAGCCACTCAAGCGCTGGATCCACAGGATGTTGGGCGCAATTACCAGCGATATGATTCTGTACATAATTGCTAATGCGTCCCCTTCATAAAACAGTCAGAGACCTAAATAGCCAGGGGCTCGCAAAACAATATCACCCTCCTCTGTATCATCCTCCTCGTCATCTTCATCTGTATCGCGGTCCTGGGTCACTTTGCGCGTGATGAAGCCACCCTGTGGCTGATTGCTGAGTACTGCGACAAACTCGGTGCGATAGTTGGTCTCCCTGCTCAAAGGCTCATCAGAGATGATGATTGATGATCGCGGCAACGCGGTCAGCGCGATACGATCGAACACATCCTGCGGGATAGTAATACGGTCGAGAGCCCTCCTGGCATCTCCTCCATTATCGATGGTGACCAGGCTCCAGCGCAGACCTCCATCCTTGTGCTCCATGGCAGTGAATATATGCGTGCCGATCGGTTTGTCAGGATCGTAGATGGTTACCGGGACCTCGATACTCGCATCGAACTCCTCCCCGCCCCCGTCGATGGCCGGCTTATGTGTGTTACGCCGCACGTAAAGCTTACGCGTCGCGCGGCTGATATAGACGGATACCGGCTCGAGTGCGAGCTTGGCCTCGAGTGCGGCCTGGGCGGTCTCGGCCTTCCTTATCTTGGCCGTAGCAACTGCCTCCTTTGCGGCAGCAGCAGCCGCAATCTTCTCCTTCAGGTCCGATTTGGCGCTATCAACCTGCGTCGCCATCTCTGCGGCCTCGGCGCTGGCCTTGCGCAACTGCTCCTGGGTCCGCACCTTGGCATAATCCGCAGCGGAGAACGCCTTGTCGGCGCGCCTTAGTTCTGAGTCGGCCTTTTTCTTGAGACTTTCCAGCTTACGTAATGACGTCTTCCGTAACTCAACCACGCGTGCCGCACTCCTCTCGACCTTCCTGGCTTCATCGCTCACCTTGGAGGCATCATTCGCAGCTGCGGCCGCAACCTCAGCGGCAACCACCTTCGCCTTCAAATCCGATTCGGCGGCCTTGATCTGCGTCTCCAGCTCTGCGACATCTGCTGTCGCCATGCCCAGCTGCTCCTCGGCCTGCACCTTGGCCTTATCCGCTGCTGATAACGCCTCTTCGGCGCGCCTGAGTTCTCCGTCTGCACTATCCTTGAGACTTACCAGTTTATCCAGAGTCTCCTTGCGTAACGCCACCTCGTACGCCGCGCTCGTCTCGACCCTCTTGGCCTCATCGCTTCTCTTGGTGGCATCATGTGCAATCTTGGCTACAACGGCTGCGGCGACAATCCTCGTCTTCAAGTCTGATTCGACGGTATCTATCTGCCTCGCCAGTTCTGCGGCTTCGGCTGATCTCTCCTTGAGATCTTCCAGTTCACGCAGAGTCTCCTTGCGCAACTCCACCATGCGCGCCGCACTCCTCTCGACGGTCTTGGCCTCATCGCTCCTCTGAACGGCAGCATTTGCAGCAGCGGCCGCAACCTCAGCGGCATCGATCTTCTCCTTCAAATCCGATTTTGCGGCATCGATCTGCTTCGCCAGCTCTGCGGATTCGCTCCTCGCCCTTCGCAACTGCCACTCGGCCTGCACCTTGGCTTCACCTGCTGCGGCGAGCTCCTCGTCAGCCAGTTTCAGTCCTGCATCGGCACTCTTCTTTAGATTTTTAAGTTTACCTATGGCCTCCTCGCCTAACTCCACCTCACGCGCCGCACCCTTCTCGACCTTCTTGGATTCATCACTCTTCTGGGTGGCATCATTTAGCGCCGCAGCCGCCACTGCAGCAGCGGCGGCCTTCTCCTTCAACACCGATTCGGCGTTCTCGACCTGCATGGCCACTTCTGCGTCCTCGCTGGTGGCCTTTTGTAACCGCTCATAGGCATCTGCCTTGGCCTTGTCCGCTGCGGAATACGCCTTGTCGGCGCGCTTGATGGTTGCGTCGGCCCTTTTCTGACGCAACTCCAGCTTGCGTAGCAACCTCTTCTGCAATACCACATTGCGTGCCATGGACTTGGCGGTTTTCTTTGCCTCTTTGAGTGACCCGGCAGCCTCTGCAGCCTGGAGCTTGAGCGTATCCGCTCGCTCAGGAGCGGCCGCAACCATATCGGCATCCGACGAGAACAGCGTCGGGTGGAAGAAGTCGATCGGCTCCACATCGTGTGGTGATATGATCACCCGCATCCCGATCCGTGTCTTGTTGAATACGCTCGCCGCAAAGTCGAATGGCATTCGCACACAACCATGGGAGGCAGCATATCCGGGCAGAGGACCACCGTGCAACGCGAGGCCATTCCAGGTGATGCGCTGCATGTTCGGCATCTTGGCATCGTCGTACATGTTGGAGCGGTGCTCCTTATTCTTCTCGACGACGGCAAAGATGCCGGCAGGAGTCTCGCGACCACGAATACCGGTCGACACAGGCGCGCGCAGGATCCAGCCCTTGGCGTCGTAGAATGTTACCTTTTGGGATTCGATCGATATGATCGCCATGACCGGCTCGCCGGCCTCCCGTGGCGCCGTCTCAAAACGTTTCTGTCTGGTCGCGGCCCCGGCCGTCGCGACCGTCAATGTAGCCACCACCACAAACGCCACAACGATAAAAGGGGACCTGTTGGTTTTTCTCAATTTAGCCATCTTCCCGATCATTAAAAACAAAAGCGTCACTTAACGAACGCAGCAATTCCCTATAGATTAGCTAATGATTAATCACTTTGTGAGGGATGCATCCTGCCTTATATTTATACCATGCTTTATATAGATCATATCAGACTAAGGCAATAGAGAAAGTAATTGGAGTCCATACCCGGATACGTAGCATCAATTTATCTCTCTACCTAAACTCTCAATCATGAGCTTGAACATATCCAATTTCTTTTTGACTTCAATCTTTTCTTGGGCTGATAAAGATTTGTAACCTCGCGGGTAGGACCAACCGTATCCCCAGCGAAATGAGGTGGGGAAGTATGGCGACCCACCGACTCGCACGCCGGCCAGCATGATCGCAGCGATTTTCGGCTCGCCGACCTCTTTGACGCAGGACTCCAGGGTTCTATCTGCTTGCAATCTCTCTTCGTAGGTACCGCCTTTCCAATACGCCAGGTCATGGCGGATACAACAACTCACCCAAAGTGAGTGCTGTTTGATATTCCCGTCCGGAAATGAACTACAACCATCGGTAGTGAAAGGCTTTATCTCTTCGCCCATCGCCAATAACGGAAACATCAGAAATAACAATATAAGTCTATTTTGCATATCAGCTTTTATCTGCATGACATAACTACTGGGTTCCCGCCTGCGCGGGAACGACGTGCAAGTGGGACAGCAGTGAGTCTGCCCCCCGTTATTCTCCTTACCTAAGAATTAACGACTTCAGTGGTCCGTTTGGGGTCAGCTGGTAATTAATCTTGAAGTAGGAGAAATCTGCTGGCGGTTGTTCGTTTAGCCACTTGAATACTCGCAGTCTATACAGCTCCTCAACCTTTTCACCAAGCAGAACGACCACGTAGGTGGTTCCAGTTGACGGATTTGCCTCCCCAGCCTGGTATATGTGGTAGCCATTGCCGCTGGCCAACGCAAAAAGCCCGGCATGGGGGATATAGGGGTTAAAGTTGCCTATGGCCCCCGAGGTGTAATCTACGCGCTTACCGCTCTTAGACAAATAATAACCAGTGATGTATTTATTTTTTCCACTGCCCTGAACCCAGTACTTACAGCAAGCCAAGTCCATAAATGGCTGTCCTTCCGGCAGGTTTTTTTCCGGCAGCAACCCCTTGGCGTACATCTCCTTTCGTGCCTGAATCAGCCTTTTTGACCGTTCTTTCTTGAACTCAACCAAACGTAAAGCAGCACGTATAGCCTTTTCTCTCTCTTGTTCTTCAATGCTTTTGTATACTGACCTCCTCTTACTGAACTCCTGCTCTGCAAGCTCAACACTCCTTCCGGATCGGCTCAAGGCATTGACTACATCGCGGAGTTCACGGCTAGCCATATTCTTGTCATGGCTTGCCACGGGGTTCCATACTTTGGAGTCTGAAAAGGTTTTAGATACTAGCAGCAGAAAACGAATCTGGTATTCGGTTTCGTTTTCGTAAATATCTTTCCCTAGATCAGTAACTTGCTTGCCTAAATTATTCTTGACCCGTTGCGCCAGGGCGTACATATCATCGGGATCAGTCTGAACTTGCTGGCTCTGTTTTCTCGAGCTTTCACGGAAATCCCAGAGGTTCAGAATGTCGGTGTAGCCCCAAGCGTTGGGATTATCCTTATTCAGGTAAGCAACCACCTTCTCGTACTCAGCAACAAAAGCAGACTTGGCGCGTTGAAGGTCAGCGATATCGCCTGATTTATAATTAAAAGAAGGTGGTTGATCTTCCGCTCCTGTCACCTGAACAGATACCAGTAGCAGGGAAGGTATGGCTAAATACAACACCATCAACCGTAATCGATCAATGAGTTCATTTTTGGATTTTTCCGATTGAGTTACGTTTTGCTTCTTGTTCAAGTGGCATCTCCGTTCATGTTATTCAAGAGCAATTCAAGGGCCACAACATTTAATTAGAGAGAATTATGTATTGCGTCCCATGAACTCACCATTATTCTACTGATCTTCTTATTCGGTTTTCTCCACTGAAAAGTTATATTTTGCACCGCACTTTTCGCATGTGTAGCGTCCGAATTTTAAATCATCATACTCTTGCCCGCAGTACGGGCACCAGAAGCCACCTTCTTCTTTCCTTGTTATATTATATTCTTGTTCTGGGACAAGTGCTTTAATTCCAAGCAATCTCAGAATAAACCCAAGAATAAAACCAGTGGCCAACCCGCCAACATGGGCCCAAAATGCAATCCTTATAATCTGTAAATCAGTTACAAAATATAAGACAAGCCCTAAAAATGTTTGCCAACCAAACCACGTGAGTATCGCGCCAAGTGCGTTTGTATGAAACTCACTAATCGTCCAATGCCCTACATACAAATCAATATCCACATGGGCATTCGGATAAAACATCATGTAAAGCCCAACCACCCCAGAAATAGCGCCAGAAGCACCAATGCATGGGATTGTTGACTCAGCATTGAATAGATAATGTAGCGCCGTCCCTCCAAGTCCACAGAGGATATATACGGCGAAAAACAAGAAAAAACCTAGCACATCTTCTACATTGTCACCATACATGTAAAGAAAGAGCATATTTCCTAAAATATGCCAAACACCAGCATGTAGAAACATCGAGGAAAAAGCAGTGAAGTGAGTATATGAAGACGGAATAAAACCATATTCTTTTACAAAATCAGAATGATCGAAAAATAGATATGAAGCGGCAAATATAGCAATGTTGAAAGCAATCAGAGTGCCTACGCATAAAGGGAATCTCTGCGTTGGATTATCTTTTTCAATTGGGATTAGAAACATTAAAACTAAACTCCAATCTTCAAAAAAGGTTGCTAGCAATCAAAGATCAAAGAGGTCAGACTCACTGCTTTCCCTATTGACCCAATCACTCAAGTTCCGCCTTTTTTTGTTTTATGGACTTAACTTCTTTGACCATCTTTGCGAAGTCTCGCCCTTGGGCGCGCTTCTCAGCCAGGCTAGCTGTCGCGTGAGCATTTTCACGCAGTAACTTTTTATAGTTGGACAGTCGGCGACTATCAAGCTCGCCTTCTTCTATCGCTTTGAGTACCGCGCAACCTGGCTCCGTTTCGTGGTTACAGTCGGCGAACTTACACTGCGCCGCAAGCGCATCAATATCATCGAAAACCGCATCAATCGAGCTATTGATTTCTGCGACCTTTAGCTCTCGCATACCTGGGACATCAACAAGAAGCCCGCCGGACGGCAGGATGTGTAATTCACGGTGCGTAGTGGTATGACGTCCCTTCTTGTCATCGTCGCGAATTTCTCCCGTAGAAGCCAAGGAACGTCCTGCCAATGTATTAAGAATGGTGGACTTTCCCACACCGGATGAACCGACAAGCGCAACGGTGGAGGTGTTATCAATCCAGACAGAAAGCCCACTGACGGATGCAGGGTCAAGAGCGTTGATTTCCTCAACAGGAACCCCTGCTTTGGTTTTCCGGGCACGACGGACATAAGTATCTACATCTTCAACGAGGTCAGTCTTGGTGAGAATGATGACGGGCATTGCCCCGGCCTCCGTGCACAGTGCAAGGTACCGCTCCAGTCGTGATTCCTTAAACTCTTCATTGCAGGACGTAACTATGAAAAGGGTATCGATATTCGCAGCTATAGGCTGGAGTTCGTTGCTTTCACCCGCACCCAAGCGTTTGAATAGACTTTTCCGCTCAAGGACTTGATCAATTCTAGAAAGTGACTCATCCAGTACGACCCAATCACCGACAGTCGGTCGATCAATGGCAGGCTTCCGGCGCAAGGCGGGCGAAAGCTCTACAGCCCGTTCGCCCAAACCACAGGCAACCGTGCTTCTCGTCCGTTGTACCGTCATTACGCGCCCCAGACGCTCTTGTAATAAAGCGGCGTCTGTTAGTTGCTGAGTAAAGAATGGAACAAGACCCAATTTTTGTAGTAAACCATTCACACTATAAGTCCACTATCATAATGTTTCGAAAACATTAGAAACAATTGCTCTCTGATCCGGATGTTTGTATCCCTCATGGCCAAGGTTTTGGCACATTACCTTTCATAGCATCAGACAACTCTAATGCAAATCCCTTATCATCCCATTCAAGCATTGCCATCTCTGCAATTTTCTCTGCTTCTGATTTCCTATCACTCAGTACCAACAAAGCCACCAAGGTTGATACATTGTTGGAAAAACTCTTATAGGCAAACTGATTCGCTCCATGTTTTGGAGCAGTTTTTTTTGCAAAATCAATCATAGAATTAAACTGGCGAACGAACCTTGGGTATGCATTATCTGGATCTATGTATTTCCCGCACAATTCATACTCGTGCGCCCTTATCAGCGCTGACTGGGCAATGCGGAACACTTTTTTTGCCCATTCCTTATGGTGGGTATCCAACCAACGAAACAACTGAATGGTTTTCTCCTCCTCGGCCAGGCTTTCATTTATTGACTCATAATCGTTAAATGAGTCGTAATAATTATTACCATTTTTTACGTCTTTTCCGGCTTTATCTCGAACATCTCTTAGTGATTGCAATGCAGGAGGGTATGCATTGCCGAGCCTTTGCCAGTCGCTTAATGCAAAAGATAGTCGCACACCATAAAAGGCGCGATCATATTTCAAAGCATTATTGTGAAACCAAAGATGTTTATTCAGGGCATCTTGATATTTACCATCGCAAGCATCTTGGCGCGCCTCATCAAGTATCTTATCTGGATCTGGCGTTTCTGGCGGAGACCACTCTGCTGATGCTACGGTATAAATATTAACTAGTACTAAGAGTACCAAATATCTCATTTATAGCTCATCCTTTATCCTGTATGCGCCGTTGAGCGCCCAATGCGAACCATTCAAGAGATTTCAATCGAGTCTGACCCATTGCCGTCAATGACCCGGAGTTTACTTTACTATTTATAGGTTCTACCACCGTGCTTCACCCAGCCGCCAACGTGGTAATTATTGGGGTCATGATGCGTCCAGTGAATAATGCCACCTTTTGAGTTCCATTCGTACTCTCCATAAAATTCAACCGCATCTCCGATTGTTAAACCACTTACTCTTGGTGCCAAATCAATATTGTGAGATATCAATAGAGTCTGACCTGTTCCAAGCCTCAAAATGAATTTTTGGTGTCGTGAACCTTCAAGATCATCAGGTAGTACTCTCGTTACTATACCGACACCCTGGACCTGTAGATCACTCTGCCTGTTGTTATATGCATTTTGAATAGTGCTGTCCGAGCTGTTGCCCGAAGAAAATAAGCCAGGTAAAGAAATACCTTTTTCTTGGGCATACCCATATACAATCACCACTGCAATCATTATTAAGACTATTTTTTTCATATTTTTAATGTAACGGCTTGGGTAAGTGGCGCTAGATCAGAGCGTCCTAGCGAACGATAGTGAGAGATCTTGATGTGTTTGTTAGTGCTCATGGTAATTCTACCTCTGACATCTGCCAAAGAGGCAAATACAAACCATATATTGCTGTAGGCACCCACAGCACGCCAAGAAAAAACAAAATTATGCCAAAGACAATTGGTGGCCTCGTAATTGTTTTATTGAACACAATAAGAGAGGCACAAATTATAGGTAGCACCCAAATTGCCCATGACCCAATAAGCACAACTTTAGTTAAAAGCGGTAGTTCACGTCCAAACTCTTTGAATAGCTCGGAAAACTGCGGAACATAAATTGAAGTACCAACAGCCTCTATTACAAGTAAAAACGCAATAACCCAAAGAGCGATATTTGTAATAGAGTTTCTATTTATTTGCGATTGATCCATATTTTTTACGAGCTAATGCCTTGGGTAAGTGAAAACAGGATCAGAGAAAAATTGTTTCTAATATTAAAGAAAATTGCTCTCTGACCCGGATTTCTTTCTTTCGATTCTCCTGAACTGTTAGTTCAGGGTGTCAACTAAACCGTAGGAACTCTCGA
>JBNKIR010000054.1:0-80799 GCA_050290785.1 Sedimenticolaceae bacterium
TTATCCGCAACGGTGATCCTAAGCGCGATGCCTGCTGGATGGAACGGTCCGCCTGGTGGGTAGTGGATGATGGGTTGGAGCAGATAGCACGTCTTCGCGATGACCACCCGGAGTTGAATTTGATCCCGCGCCTTAGTGTCTCGCGGGCCCAAATGAGTTATCGCTTTTCAGGTCGAGCTGTGGGCGAAGGCTTCTCTTTTTATATTCCGGATACGGCGGCGATAAACGGGTGGCAGGTGGATGGCACCGAATACTCACTGCATGAGGCCGTGACCAGGGCGATGGAGCTGGGTCTTAGCTCCTTGTGGCTGGATTCGCCGGAGGCCGAGCTACGCGGTGACGGCCTGGAGTTGGATCTGTTGGACAAGGTGCGCGCTGGCCCGCTGGATATCTGGCTCTCTGGCGGCGCCTCAGAACCGAGACATCTGCATAATCTCGCGAAGATAGGTGTAGCCACTGCAGTGGTGGTGGATGAAGGCCTGGTGCGGGCCTCTTCGGTGCAAACGCTGAAAGAAGCCATGACTCTGCAAGCCCCAGTGCCGGAGGCGGTCCCCATGCACTTCGAGCGGCAACCGATACAGGCGGGATAGTGCAAGTTAGGCCGAGATTTTCCCTGTTCATCTTTATATCTCTTGTCCTACTTGTGCCACTGTATCTGCTGGCTGATCCGGTAAGGATATCTGCTGAAAGGCTGCAGCTCTGGGTGGATGGCACGGATCCTCCGCTGGTGTTGGATGTGCGTGGCAAGGAGTACTATAGAAAAGGTACCTTGCCGGGTGCGGTCAATGCCGGACGTGATCCTTTGGGTTATCTGCCGGGTAATGGCAAAGAGCCGGTGGTCCTGGTCGTGCCGCGCGCAGCGGACAGCAGGTTTATAGAGGCATGGCGGCATCGGTTGGCGGATGCCGGTCATAAGGTGTGGATCCTGGACTCCGGGTTCGATGCTTGGAAGGCGCTTGGCGGCACTGTTGTAACACCGGATGTCATCTATACCGAACCGGGACGGGTCCCTTTCGTTATCCCGAAGGGACTGTGTGAAAGAAACGATCCGGCACATATCTATAAATGAGGAGATTGGCTTTGTTGTGCGCGATGATGTTGCTGATTGCGGCGACAGATGCCCTTTCATCTGAATCGGAAAGGCCTGAGACCTGTGTCGATTGCCACAAGAAGGCACAGGATGAGTTCAAGCACAGCCGTATGGCGGTTGCGGCACAGACCATGACGTTTATCAAAGAATGGCAAGCTAAGGGCAAAGATAAAAAATGTCTCAACTGTCATGCGCCCAGTGGCGGAGATGGTGTGGCCTGTATCGATTGCCACGATAGTGGTGAACATCCTTATCCTAATCTGAAGATACCGCAGGTATGCGCCCGTTGTCATGATGCCCCGGGTGAGGTGACCGTACGTAGCTATCAGGGTTCGCCTGCCGCCAGACAGGGGAAGGACTGTCTTGACTGTCATCTGCAGGGTGAACGCAGTGGACACGATTTCACAGGACCGTCGAGACCGGGATTTTTGCGGAATGTGACCAGCCTGAATATATCAATGCGGGATGATGAAGACGGACTCACGGCATTGATACTGGTTAGACACAACGCGGGACATGCCTTGCCTGGAGGGACTACCGGTCGCGCCGTTTGGTTGCTGGTGGAGGAGATGGATAGAGAAGGTGAGTTGATCAATAAAACCAGGTTTCGATTTGGCTGGCAGCATGATTCGAATAATGACTGGCAGAACCAGACGTTGCCTCCGGGATCGGGAAAGGTGGTCGAGGTGCCTATGTCTGGGAGCGAAATCTCAGGTACAGTGCATGCAACTCTGATCTATCGTTTTCAACCAGGTGGACTGGAACGACCTGATCCGGATCAGGTGATATTGGCTCGAGCACATTTTGATTTGCCGAAAGATTAGAAGGAAAGGGTGTTCTCTATTAAGCTATCATCTTATCAAGGTTTTCTTTCCTAGGCGCAGCTATGCGGTGTTGGCGATTTGACAGCAAAAGGTATTACTGGCTTGTGGTTCTGTCAGCTTGCTTATGGCTGCATATTTCTCATGTCTCCGCTGCAGAGAATGGACAAAAGGGCATACGCATCGGCCTGACGCCTGTGATACTGACCGATCAGACAGCATTTCTGAATGATTGGCAAAGGTATTTATCTAAACGTTTTGGCCGTCCGGTGGAGTTCGTGCAGCGACAGACATATCGAGAGATAGTTGAATTGCTATCTGGCGGCGATCTGGATGCGGCATGGTTATGTGGTTATCCCTATGTGCAGCATCGCGACGAGTTTGCACTACTGGTGGTTCCAATGTTTCAAGGTAAGGTCACCTACCATTCATATCTGATAGTGCCGGAATCAAATCATGAGACTAAAGGTCTGACCGATCTAAAAGGTAAGGTCTTTGCCTATTCAGACCCGGATTCCAATTCCGGTTATCTTTATCCGCAGGTGGAATTGATTCGTCTTGGTTTTATACCCAGGTACTTTTTTTCCAGGACATTTTTTACCTGGTCACACCGTGATGTAGTAAAGGCGGTTGCGGATGGTGTCGCCCACGCCGGTGCGGTGGATAGCTATGTGTGGGAGACCCTTGCAGAGAATGAGCCGGAATTGGTTGGACGCACCCGCGTGGTGTCAAAGTCTCCCGCCTTCGGTTTTCCGCCATTGGTTATTCGACGAAATGTACCCGCAAAAAGATCAGATGAATTACGTCGTGCCTTCATTGGTATGAGTGAGGATACGGAAGGCATGGCATTGCTGAAGCGACTCAATCTGGACGGCTTTGCCACAGAGCCGGATTCTATCTACGACAGCATCGAGACAGCGGCTAATCTATTGGAGGCATCGGGTGAGGCTAGGCGATATCAGCTACCGCATTAAGGTCCCATTGACTATCACGGCGGTGATACTGATTACCGTCAGCGTTGTCACCTTGGCGCTTACCTGGCGTGCCTATGAAGATCTTCGTCAGGATGTATTTCACAACGCGGTGGAGATTGGCAGCGTACTTTCTAATAGTCTTCCAGATACCCTGTTGCGCGATGATCTTTGGAGCGCCTATAGACTGGTGCAGGCAGCTGAGGGATGGTCGGATAATGCCTCTTCAAGATTGTTAGCGGTGGTAGACCGGAATGGGCGGATCTATGTCTCCAACAAACCGAAAGAGTTATCGGTTACAACGCCGTTGCGTGAACATGGTGCGGAACTGGCGCGTGTAGAGGCCGAGGTGTTGCGTCTGACCGGGAACACCAATCCTCGTCCTTATGAACATCCAGATGATCAACGTCTGTATGTCATTCTACCCATGTTGAGCGACGGTGTGGCTATTGGCACTCTGATCGTTGGTTATGACCGGTCGTTGTTTTTGCCGCGGTTTAATGCCATCGTCAAGCGCGTTATATATTCAGCACTGGCAGTCACCGCATTGTTGTTGCCACTTGGTTGGTTTCTGGGAAATCGTATGGTTACGCCGCTGGGGCAGTTGGCCAATTGCATGGGAAAGGTGGGTAGGCTCGAGCCGGGGGAGATCAACTGTACCCTGCGTCAGGGAAATGATGAAATCGGCCGGTTGGGCATAAGTTTCCAGCAGATGCTGGGCGAGCTGGTGGAAAAGGAGCAGATAGAGAAGAAGATGCTCGCTTCCGAGCGCCTGGCTGCAGTGGGAAGACTGGCAGCAGGCGTGGCCCACGAGATCAATAATCCGTTGGGTGGAATGCTGAATGCACTTAACACATTCAAGCGCTACAGCGATACCGACGACCTGGGGCGGGAGACCCTGGCCTTGTTGGAGCGTGGTTTGCATCAGATTCGAGAGACGGTAGCGGCCCTACTGGTTGAGGCCAATCCCAAGAGCCATCAGTTGACCACGAACGATATCGATGATGTGCGTACCCTCCTGTTATCAGACATCAATAGCAAGCAGATTCGGTTGGATTGGCGCAATGAAATCTATAAACCAATCCCGTTGCCTTCCACGCCGATAAGACAGATTCTGATCAATCTTTCATTCAATGCCGTGCAAGCGACAGAAGAACGTGGGATGATCAAGTGTAGAGTCAGAGTCGATAACGGTATCCTTTCCATGTTGGTGCAAAATGAGGGCGCTGAAATACCAAAAGAGCGGCTGAGTCGTTTGTTTGAGCCTTTCACAGAGAATGCCGTTGGCAACGGATTGGGACTTTGGGTAACCTATCAGCTGATTCAGCAACTTAAAGGCCGCATCGATGTTCAACATGAGAGCGGAATGACAACCTTTATCGTTGATCTGCCACTTGCAGGCCATGAGGAGAGAATCGAATGATGCAGCGTCTATGTCTGGTTGAAGATGACGACATAATGCGTGCTTCGTTGTGCCAACGATTCAAGATCGAGCATATTCCCTGTGATTGCTTTAATAACGGTACGGATGCGCTCTCTTCCTTAAATACACATTCCTATGCGGCCCTGATCTCTGATATACGCCTTCCCGACCTGGATGGTGAAGAGTTATATGGCAATCTGTTGCATGGTGACAGCTCGCCTCCGCCAACCGTTTTTATCACCGGTTACGGTACCGTTGATCAGGCGGTGCGTCTGCTTAAGCTCGGCGCCAATGACTATATTACCAAACCGTTCGACATAGATGAGTTGTTGATCAAGATACGACAGCTGGCCCCATCTTTGTTTGGTGACTTGGAAGAAGAGGGCGATGAACTTGGTGTTTCATCGCAGATGCACAAAGTGAAGGCGGTGTTGAACCGTTTTGCCGACCATGATGTGGATGTGTTGATCACGGGAGAAACCGGCGTGGGCAAGGAATATGCGGCGCGCTATCTGGCAAAACGCATAGATGCAACTGGTCAGAAACCGTTTATCGCCTTGAACTGCGCGGCCCTGCCGAAAGACCTGTTGGAGGCGGAGCTGTTCGGCCATGAAAAAGGCGCCTTTACAGGAGCCACTCGTGCGCGCCGTGGGGTGTTCGAGCAAGCGCATGGAGGAATTCTATTTCTTGATGAAGTAGGTGAGACCTCACCGAGAATGCAGGCCAAGTTGCTGCGGACCATTCAGGAGCGGGTAGTGCAGCGTATCGGCAGTGAAGAGAATATACCAATCGATGTGCGTCTGATATATGCCACAAATCGCGACCTGAAGGAGATGGTGTCCCGTGGTGTTTTTAGAGAGGATCTATACTTCAGGATCAATGTAGCCCATGTCAATATACCACCGCTTCGGGAGCGCAAAGAGGATATAGGTTGGCTCGCGCACAAAATCGTGGATCGATTCTCCCGTAAACGAGGTGATAGGCGATTGCTTCTGCCTGCAACTGAGCGCTATCTTGAACAACAAAATTGGCCTGGAAATTTGCGTGAATTGGCCAATGCTGTTGAGCGTGCCTGTATTCTCTCTCCGCAGGAGGTATTGGGTCCGCGTGAATTCACCGGTGTAGACGATGGTGATAGCAGTGTAGAGGAGCATTTGCATCTTAAAGAGGCAATGGAGCATTATGAAAAAAGCTTATTGTATGAATCTCTGGAACTACATGAATGGCGTATTTTAGAAACAGCGCAAAGCCTGGGTATCAGCCGTAAGAGCCTGTGGGAGAAGATGCGGCGTTATGGGATTGAATCGCCAACATGAGACTAGCAAGCTCCAATGCCATGCCATTTAAATGCCTGGTATTTGGGAAGTTGCATGCAGCCGTGGAAGAAGGTCGAATCACTCTTTGTACGTGATCATGGACCCTATGCCGGCTTAAATACCATCCAGTAGATATTGCCAAGAGGTAATAGGACAGCTACAACTCCAAATTGATACCAATACTTATTCAGTTTCCAGTATATGTCAGGTATCGCGTGTCCGTACGTAAATTCCCTGGCCAGTTTTGCCTGTTTTATTTGAACAGGCACCAGAATAAAGATCCAGATCAATCCGGACAGAATGAACAATATCCTACCCCAGGCAACCCATGTTATGGACCATGAATCCTGCATCATGAAATAGGAGATATAATCGCCGCTTGCAACGATCAGAATGGCGCCAGGCAGGGTAAATATAAAATCGGTCAAAGTAACCTGCCGTTGAGCGAACGCCACAACCATAGGGTTGTTGGTGCGGTTGGCCATAGATTTCCACCATGCGGTAACCGTTATGTTGCCCAAAAGCAGTACAGCTCCCAGAATGTGTAGCGATTTCAAGAGGTCATAGCTCACGATTTCTCTCCTATCTATGGATGGTCAGAAGGTGAGCCATAGTAATTATGGCCGATGATGCCAGTCATTCACATTTGGTAATTTCTATCTCTTTCTTTATCCGGCTGAGTGACTGAGGTGTTATCCCTAAATAGGATGCTACGTAATATTGCGGCACAATGTCTAAAAACGACGGGCTTTCACTCATTAAGGCCATATAGCGTTCTTTTGCGGATTTGGTGAGTAGTGACAATGTTCGGTGGTGTGTGGAGTAGTACGCCGCATCCGATATGATACGCCCAAGGTTAGCCCAGTAGTGGCTGTCTGAATATAGTGAGTTGGCGTCTGTCGCCTTAATCGCCACCACAGTTGTATCTTCCAGGGACTCAAAGGTGAGTTCGCTGGGTTCTGAGCGCACGAAGCTTGCATAATCTACGATGAATAGATTCTTTATGTTTGACTCAGGTGCGTTGTAATGGATCGACCAGGTAAAATCCCTGCCTTCGGTATCAATCAAATATGATCTTGCCAGACCATCGCAGAGAAACATTACGCTATCTGATATCTCTCCTTGTGCATATATGATCTCATTTTTGGCATAGTTTTTTATGCTGCACAGAGTGCTGACCCTATCCCATTCAGCGTCAGGAATTGGAGAAAGAGAGTCTATATAGTTTTTAAATTGTTCCAGACTTTCGTTCACTCTTCATTCGTCCTTGTTGTTTCGGGCGTTCATCAGAGAATGGGATGCGTCGGTAGGTACTTGCAATGGTAGTCGATGTTACACCGGCCGCTCAAATCCGGGCGGGAACTTGCCGGAGACGATGTAGGCGAAGGATATTACGTGGGCGATGGCGACATAGAGTGATTCCGGTATCTCGTCGCCCAGTGGTATCTGACTCAAAAGGGCGGCGAGTTCCGCGTCTCCATGCAGTGGTACGCCATACTCCTCGGCCAGGGTGATGATCTGTTCCGCCAATTCGCCACGTCCCTTGGCGGTGATGCGCGGTGCGTTCTCGCCGTCGTAAAGCAGGGCGACCGCCACATCCGGTTTATTTATATGCTCTTTGCTCATGCCTTCTCATCCAGTAGCTGTGTGGGTACCGCCTGCTGTGGTCGTTCCGGCTGGGCATCTCCATGGCGGGCAAACAGTTTGCCAACACTCAGTCCGGAATCGGCGAAGGCCTGGCCGAGCTCCGTAATGCGTCTGTTTAACAGCTCGGCACTCTCCGCCCTCTCGGCCAGAAACAGGGTGGAGACCTCATTATCGTGCATGGATATCTTGGCCTTTACCGGCCCCAATGGTTCGATGTTGAAGGTGAGGGTGACATACCAGATGGGCTTGGCGTCATCACCGCGGTTTTGTGGTCTTTGCTGTTCCAACTGGATCAGGAAGCTGTCTATATGTTCCTGGTGTCTTATCGGTACCTCGAATTGCCATACCTGGCGACCGCTCTCCTCTGTGGGCAGGGATGCCAGTTGATGCATGTGCACCCTGGCCAGACTGCCCTCTGCGTGGCGGAACAGTATCTCCAAAAGTTTGATAAAGCCCGATTCCATCTGTGGGGTGGTGGACTGGTTGGCCATGGTTTGCGGTATCGGCAGTTGCTGTTTGTCCGTCTTGAGCAGCTGGCCGATCTGGAACAGGAGCTGGAGCAGGTCTCCCTTGAAGCTGGAACCAGGAGGTTGTCCGGCCGCCAGTTGCGCCTCCAGGAACAGTCCGTAGCCCAGGATGGCCTGCCGTAGTTGAGCAGGTGTTATGCTGCCGGAACTGGGTATGGCTGCGGCCAGTACGTTTCTGGCCGCCTGTATCAACTTGGGTCCGAACTGGTCAGAAAGGGCAGGCTGGGCCCCACCACCTTTGGTGGCGAGACCCTGTAACAGTTGCAACACCTCCTTGTCGCCAATGCCGGACTTGGGGATAGCGCCAGTACCCGGCTGGTATGAGAGGGGAGAGGAGGTCTGTTGTGATGCCGGATCTGCCCCCGGTTGCGGCAGGCTGCGCAGGATGTTGCTATATACCGCCTGGAGATTGGCGTAGAGCCTCTGCATAGGCAGCTGTTTCGGCAGGATCGAGCGCAGTACATCTGTCTGGAAGCTGCGTATCTCCGCCTCCCGGACCAGGCGTAGTTCCGGCATCTCCCCGGCCTTGACCACATCCAGGGTTATCTTCTGATCTGCGCGCAGGCTCACCTGGGTGCGGGCAATAAACTCAGTGACGCCGATCTTCAGTTTCACCAGGTTCTGACTGGTGTCGGAAACAACGCTGGCCTGTAGTTGTTGGCCCGGCTGCAGGCCCTTCAGGACCGACGTCACCGATGGCTCAATGCTGAGTTTTGGACCGATTGTGAGCTTGGATATGTCCATCAAATATGACTGCGGTGTAATACAAGATATAGAAACTTATCGGCCAGGTTGTTGAATAGTTGACCATTCACCTCAAGATGTTTTGTTCCCCTGACGATATAATTATAGATGCATTGATGTTTTTCAGTATAATCATACAGTTATCTTCGGAGATGCTAGATGCCCGCCGAGCAGGCAAAAGAAAATAAACAGAAACTATGGTTTGTGCGTAGGGCCGATTCCGTCAAGGGACCGTTTCCCAGCGGCACGGTGCGTCGTTTTATGCTGCTGGGCCGGGTGAAGCCGTCCGATCAAGTGAGTCTGGATAGAAAGAGCTGGCAAGGGGTTATGGATGTGCCGGAGGTGGTCCCGCCGGAGATCCGCAAGGCCGCGGCAGAGGGGAATCTGTACGAGGTCCTTCCATCCAGGTTGGTGGAGGATGAGCGCAGGGGCGTGGAGAGGCGCGGCGGGGCGGAGGATATTAAATACAAAGACCAGCGTAAGGGACAGAGAAGACGGGAGGAGTCTGATCTGGTCAAACGGCATCAAATCGCCAGGACACAACTGATAGAGCTATACAAGAAACGTCGGGTTCCCTATCTGGGACTGTTAGTGGTCTCGATCCTGGTGATTGTATCTGTAGGTGTTGGCCTCTATCTTGGTTCGCCCGCAGCCATACCTGATCCATACTGCAACGCCGTTGCCGCACCGGGGGTAAATTGGCGCAGTTGCCGCCTGGACGCGGTCAAATATGAGTCGGCAAATCTGCAGGGTGCAATCTTGAACAGCACGATACTGCGTTTGGCGCAGCTGTCCGGCAGTAACCTCAATAAGGCGGATATGCAGTATGCCGATCTCTCCGGTTCCGACCTGAGTTACTCGGAGATCTCTGATGCCAGGATGAAGGGGATAAATCTGCAGAATGCGGATCTGACCAATGTCGATCTGAGCAATAGCGACCTGAGTTATGCCAACCTTATGAACAGCAAACTGGGTGGGGCCAACATCAGTGGCGTCATCCTGGATAAGGCGATCTGGGTCGACGGATCCGTATGTGCCCCTGGCTCTGTCGGAAAGTGTATCAGGCAGTGATGGTGCTGTTATTGGAAAATGCTTCCGCGGTATAGCGCATAATAAGGATATCGTTGGACCAGAAGTCTGTGGCCAGTCCGGCCTTTCTCTTAAGATGGTTCAGAAAGCTGGCGGGATCGGGAAGAGAGTCCCAGACCGATGGCAAAAATGTCCCCTGGTGAATCCCGTGTTTCAGTATCAGTCCATCCACCCCCGGACGCAGTTGCGAAATAAGATCACGCTCCGAGGCATACTCTACCGGAGTCGATTTGGAGAGTATGGATATATGGATTTCCAGGCCAACCATCTCCGGTTCCGTCAGGCTGGGAAAACGGGGGTCGTGAAATGCTGCTGAGAATGCATTTTCCACCACATCTTTCACCAGCGGTTGCGATGCCTCCAGATGACCTATACATCCCCGCAGGGAGCCTTCGCGATTCAGGGTCACAAAACATGCGAGCTCATTCTGCAGGTGAGATGGGTAGTTGGCTGTCTCTATATCCAGAGGACGTTCTACTATCAGACCGTGAATAATGGACTCCCTGGCCAACTGCAACAACAACTCTTTTTCCGCCTGGGTGAATTCCAGTGAAGATGTGTTAGGTGAATGCATAGGCGCCATATCCGACTACATGGTCTCTGGGACCGGCTGTGTCACCTGAATTACGCAGATCCAGGGTCATAACATCAAGTCCTTTGCGTTGGGCTACCTTGATCAGCCCCTTAACCGATGTGCCACCACACGCCTGCCTATGGGAGATCAGATCTGGTTGCAGGTTCTCAATCGCCTTGCTGGTCGCAGAATCGGTTGCCCTGGCCGTATCATAATCCAGATAGTGGCTAAGGTCGGAACTTACGACAACCAGTGTCTCTTCGCCGCCCCATAACAGCTCAATCACTTCTGCTACGGATGTCGAGTCGATATCACCAATCACCAGCGGGACGATCTTGAAGTTACTCAGGGACTCCTGCAGAAAAGGCAGATGCACCTCCAGGCTGTGTTCCTGGGTGAAGGCCCTGTCCAGGAGATGCACTTGTGGGAGGTCTGCGATCAGGGAGATCGCCTCTGCATCCACCTCTACATCACCCAGTGGGCTGCGGAAATAATCCGCGCTATTGTAGGCTATCCCGTTAAACGCAACCCGGTGTGATGGGGCAAGCAATACAACCCGGCGAACCGTATCGGCAACATCCTTTAGTTGGGCATAGGCACTTCCTGCGATTGCTCCAGAATAGATATAGCCGGCATGGGGAGCGATCAGAGCTTTGGGTGCATGTCCGAGCTTCGGTTCGGATGCGGCTATGAAATGTCTTACATCCGCACGCAGCTCATCCGGGTCTGACGGGTAGAAGTGTCCGGCAACGGCAGGTGTTTGGATCTTAGCAGTCAAACTAATTCTCTCTGGAATCGTTGATATCCATATATTTCTGCATATATAGCATTAAATTAGATCAGGTCGGGAGAAAAGCAAGGATAATCATGGTGTTTTGGGCAACTGTTTCGGTATTGCAGCTATAATTTTATTGGATATTACACCAGGAGTGAGTGGCTTAGCGTGAATCAAAGGGACAGATATGGGCCTATTTCCAACAAAGTACTGGCATAGCCTGCCCGACGGTAGGGTGCAGTGCGATGTATGCCCACGTCTCTGCAAGATAAAGGAGGGTAGACAGGGGCTCTGTTTCGTACGCGCGAACCATAATGAAGAGGTGGTGCTTACCACCTATGGCAGGTCCAGTGGATTTTGCGTGGATCCTATCGAAAAGAAGCCCCTTAATCACTTTCTTCCAGGTACCCCGGTTCTCTCCTTCGGTACCGCCGGCTGCAATCTGACCTGCAAGTTTTGCCAGAACTGGGATATGAGTAAGTCGCGGGAGATAGATATACTGGCCGCGAATGCCATGCCGGAGCAGATAGCACAAAAGGCCAGGGAACTGGGCTGCAGGAGCGTGGCCTTTACCTATAACGATCCCGTCATATTTTTGGAATATGCGGATGACACGGCAAGGGCATGTCACGATCTTGGGGTCAAGAGTGTGGCCGTTACGGCAGGATACATACTGCCAGTACCCAGGGAGCAGATGTTTCGCCATATAGATGCGGCGAATGTGGACCTAAAGTCCTTTAGCGACGAGTTCTATCGTTCGCAATGTGGCGGAGATCTGCAGACCGTATTGAACACGTTGCTCTATATCAGGAATGAGACGGATATCTGGCTGGAACTCACCACCTTACTGATACCAGGCCTGAACGACTCAGAAGATGAGTTGCATGCCATGAGCAACTGGGTGGTGCAGAATCTGGGGCCGGATGTCCCCATGCACTTCTCCGCCTTTCATCCATCCTGGAAGATGCAGGATATAGCTGCGACTCCGGTTGATACTCTGATAAGGGCGCGTGGGATCGCGCTGAATAACGGGGTTCACTATGCCTATACCGGTAATGCCAGAAATCCTGACGGAGACAGCACCTGGTGCGCAAACTGTGGTGGGATTTTGATTGAGCGTGACTGGTATGAGATAGGTTCCTGGAATCTGGATATGGAGGGAAGGTGCAGGTTTTGCGGTAGCCTCTGTGCCGGCGTATTCGAGGAGAAACCTGGGGAGTGGGGGGCTCGCAGGCTCCCGGTCAGTTTGTAGAAGCCTACACTTGCGGGCGATTGGATGGGAGATCAGTCTAGACCGATAACCTCAAGTGCACGGTCGAAAAATCCCTTATCTTCTTCCCCATCACCGTCTTTTGCTGAGGTGTCTTCATCCCCACCGGACGCCTGCTCGGTATCCTCTTTCTCTTCATCTGCAGTTGCCTGGTCTGCTTCGGCCTGTGCCTCTTCTGCGGTTTGTGGTAGATCGCCTCCACCCTCTTTACCCATCTCCGGTAACTGGTCTTCTTCGCCCATACCGTCAGCGCTTGGGGTGCTCTCTTCCTCCTCTGTATCTACTCCCATACTCTCCAGGGTGCGAGTGAAGAAACCCTTCTCCTTTGCTTGATAGTCAGGAACGGTGAATACCGTCTCCTCGCCGGCCAGTGGATCTTCCTTCGGTTCCGGGCGGAAGTCGCCGCCTATGCGCACCAGGATATCATCTTCAAAGAAGAGCGAGATATGCGTCTTGTTACCGGCGCCACCACCAACCTCCTTGGTATAGACATAGTCCCAGCGGTCCTGGTGAAAGGCGTCTACCAGTAGGGGGGTGCCAAGAATATAGGTAACCTGTCTCCTGTTCATCCCTGGTTCCAGCTTATCAACCATCTCCTGGGTCACCACATTGCCCTGCTGAACGGTGGGTTTATACATCAGTGGGGTATTACCCAGTGCGTCCGGTACTGCCTCACCCAGCTCCTGCAGGGTGTCGCATCCGCTCAAAACAATAGTTGAGACAAAGAGACAGAGGACTAAAGACTTTTGCATTAGATAACAACCCAGTATGATTTGATTCAGATGGCGAATGATACCTGATTCGCCACGTGTTGACACTATTGGAGATATTGTCTTGCAAGATAAAGATATTAGAGATGCCGGTCTGAAGGTAACTGTACCCCGCATGAAGATACTGGAAGTTCTGGAAAATTGCGGAGATCAGCATGTAAGCGCTGAGGATGTATACAAGATCCTGCTACAGCAGGGAGAAGATATCAGTCTGGCAACCATCTATAGAGTGCTGACCCAGTTTGATACCGCCGAGCTGGTGACACGGCACAATTTTGAGGGTGGATATGCCGTCTACGAGTTGAATCGGGGGGAACATCACGACCATATCATGTGTGTGGTGTGTGGCAAGGTGGTGGAGTTTTCCGATGATATGATAGAGCGGCGACAGCATGAGATCGCCCAGAAGCATGGGTTTGAGATCGAGGATCACACTCTGGTGATTTATGGTCGCTGCGATAATCCTGCCTGCAAGATAAGCAAGGTATAAATTTCTTACACCTGAGAATGGGCGATCATCTCCTGGGCGTGGGCCAGGGTCTGTTCGGTAATCTGCACCCCACCCAGCATGCGTGCTATCTCCTGCACCCTCAGTTCACCATCCAGGGCTGTTACCTCGGTCTGCACCGTACCGTTACTGCCGCTCTTGCTAACCTGTAGGTGATTATGGCCCTGTGCCGCCACCTGAGGCAGGTGGGTTACGCATAGCACCTGTCTGTGTCTTCCAAGTTGCCGTAACAGGGAGCCTACAATCTCCGCAGTGCCGCCCCCGATACCGACGTCTACCTCGTCGAATATCAGGATGGGTGTGCCGGAGCACCTGGTGGTGGCGACCTGGATCGCCAAGCTGATGCGCGATAGCTCACCACCGGACGCCACCTTGATCAGCGGTTTTGCCGCCTGTCCGGGATTGGCCGTAACCAGGAATTCGATGCGGTTGAGGCCGCTGGCGCCGGCCCTGTCTGTGGGCAGGGTCTCGATATCGATTTGCATACGACCATCCGGCATGCCCAGGGTGTGCATACTGGCGGTTACGTCTGCGCTTAGGTCCTGGGCCGCCTTGCGTCTGCTTGCGTCCAGTTCCAGCGTCATCCTCAGATAATCATCCCAGTTGGCTTCCACCTGCTGTTCCAGTTCGGCTAGGTGTATATCCGCATGCTCCAGCTGTTCCAGTTCCTGTTCCAGCGTCACTCTGGTCTGATTGATCTCGTTCGGATTGCAACGGTATTTGCGGGCAATGTCATGAATCTCACCCAGACGCTGCTCCGCATGTTCCAGTTGGGCCGGGTCCAGCTCTATCCCGTCGGCATACTGACGCAGGCTGTGGGTGGCCTCCTGCACCTGGATCACCGCCCCCTCCAGCATCTCGCGTATCTCAGCAAGGGAGGGATCGGCTCCGATCAGCTTCTCCAGTTCGGCCTGAATTTTAGAAAGCCTGCCCTGGATGGCGCCTTCATCGTCATACAGGCCGTTCAGGATTAGGTCGCAGCCACTCTGCAATAATCCGGCATTGCTCAACCTGGCGTGATCCCGGTCCAGCCCTTCCAGCTCGCTCTCTCCCAGCTTCAGCCCATTCAGCTCGGACACCTGGTAACGCAACAGCTCAAGCCTTTCACTGCGTTCACTGCTGGCGGCCCGTAAATGGTCCAGCCTGTCCCGTGCCTCCCGCCATTGCTGGAAGCCGGATTCTACCTGCCGTTTCAGTTCCATATGACCGGCATACTCATCCAGCAACTCCCTTTGCTGCTCTCTCTTCAGCAGAGACTGATGGGCGTGCTGGCCATGGATATCCACCAGCAGGTCTCCCAGGTTCTGCAGTAGTTTCACCGGCACCGGGCTGCCATTGATAAAGGCCTTGGAGCCGGAGGAGGGCGACAATACCCGTCGCAGGATACATTCGCCGCCGGCATCCAGGGAGTTCTCCCGCAACCACTCCTGGACATGATCGAGTCTGTCCACGTTCAGCATGGCGGTGATCTCGGCGCGATCTGCCCCGTCCTTGATCATGTCGTTATCCGCCCGTTCTCCCAGGACCAGACCCAGGGCGTCGATCAATATGGACTTGCCGGCACCGGTCTCTCCGGTGAGTGTGGTCATGCCGGGGTTCAGCTCCAGCTCCAGGGAGGAGACTATGGCCAGATCTTTGATGTGGATGTGGGTAAGCATCTATGGGTTCTGAGGTATAGGCACAATCGTTAATGAGTCACATGCTACCCAATAATTTTTCAGGATTAAACAGGATTGCCGCTCCAGCCCATTTTGACCCTGAGGGTGTTGAAGTGGTCGTGGTCACTGGGGTGGATCAGGCGGATCGATTTGCGGTGTTTGTTGATCAGGATTACATCGTCTTCCGGTTGAGTGGTCTTAAGCCCGTCACAGGTGACCTGAATATCCCGATGAGTGGTATGCCCACATACCACCACCTTTATCTCAGCATCTCCGTCCACCACTATGGGCCTGTTGCTCAGGCTGTGCGGGCAGATCGGCACCAGGATGGTGGCGTTTATGTTCGGGTGCACCAGCGGTCCTCCGCAGGATAGGTTGTATGCGGTGGAGCCGGTGGGTGTGGATACTATGAATCCGTCGGAACGCTGCAGATTGACAAACTGACCGTCCACGTATGTCTCATATTCGATCATGCGGGATATGTTCCATTTGTGCATGACCACATCGTTGAAGGCACGGAAGATCTTTCCCGCCACCTCCACCTCAAGCATGGTGCGCCTCTCTTCGATGTATTTGCCGTCCAGGATGTCTCCGATGGCCTCGACCATAACGGACGGGGAGATATCGGTCAGAAACCCCAGGCGCCCCATATTCACTCCGAGCAGGGCCACCTCGTATTCCGCCAGACTGGTGGCGGAATGCAGCAGGGTGCCGTCACCGCCGACCGCGATGATCAGATCACAGTTCTGCCCGATCTCATCCATATCTGCGGTCTGCAGGCCATGTCCATCCAGGTATTTCGCAGAGTTTACCTCCAGCAAAACCTCCAGATTGCGGCCCAGCAGAAAATCGCTCAGGATTCGCATCGTATCCCGGATGCCGCTGCCGCCGTGCTTGCCTATCAGACCGATGGAATGGAATTGTTCTTTCATCTCTCTATACCAGAATGGAGCGCCAGAGTTTTAGAAAGGTGGAACTTATCATGGCTAAGGTGTGCAGCCAACAATAATCTGTTTTGTAGCAGGCTTAAGGATAGGATAATTAATCATTCTTGACAGTTTTACAGCGAGGCCGATAATTGAGCTGTTTGGCACTTCTGCTGATAGAGTGTCAGGCAGACCGGGAGTGGATTATTCTTTGAGGTGTATCGTGCCAGCCAGAAAAGCCGTCAATCAGAATAGCGTCAATGATCGCGCCCAGCACTTTCTGAAGGTACTTATTGAACGCTATATTAAGGATGGCGATCCGGTCGGTTCGCGCACGCTGGCGCAGGATGCAGGAATGGATCTGAGTCCGGCCACCATAAGAAACATTATGGCCAATCTGGAAGACATGGGGCTGGTCTCCTCTCCCCACACATCAGCAGGCAGGGTGCCGACAGTCAACGGCTATCGCATGTTCATAGACTCCCTGTTGACCCTCAAGGATCTGAATAAGTCAGAGATAGATAATCTCAAGAATCAACTGATCAAAGATCAAAGCTCTTCGTCAGTACTGGAATCGGCATCCAGGGTGCTTTCCGACGTCACCCATATGGCGGGAGTGGTCATGCTGCCGCACAGTGATCACGTATCTTTCCTGCATATAGAGTTTCTGCCACTGTCCGGTGACAGCGTCATGGTTATCCTGGTGACCAGGTCGGGTGAGGTGAGCAACAGGATCATCACCACCAAACGCCCCTATTCTGCGTCAGAGCTGGAACAGGTTGCGAACTACATTAACCAGACCTACTCGGGACAGAGCCTGACCAAGGTCCGTGAGTCCATGATAAACGAGATGCGCCAGGCACGGGCGGACATGAACCGTATCATGGCTCGCGCCATAGAGATGACAGAGCAGGTCCTGGAGCCAAGGGAGAGCGGTGGATCCTGTCTGATCGCGGGTCAAACCAATCTCATGGATTTCAATGAATTGGCCAATATGAAGCGACTGCGCCAACTCTTCGATGCGTTCAATGAAAAGCATGAGATAGTTCAGCTTCTGGATGGCTGTCTGCATGCCAAGGGTATGCAGATATTCATTGGAGAGGAGTCCGGCTATAAACATCTGAACAAATGCAGTATCGTTACCGCCCCCTACGAGGTTAATAATAAGGTAGTGGGGGTGCTTGGGGTGATAGGTCCGAAACGCATGGAGTATGACCGGGTGATACCGGTAGTGGATGTGACGGCAAAATTATTAAGTTCGGCCTTGAAACAGCTATAACCATCCCCAAATTAGGTCATTAAGTTAAGATATGCGCCCGGTACAGCAGGGTGCAGGTGTTCTTTTTGTGCGGTATTCGGAGATTTATTAAATGGGTAAAGATCAGGAAGTGGCTGATAAAAAATCGGAAACTGAAGAAATTACAGCTGGAGAGGCGTCAGATGAGAGCCTGGTCGATGCCGCCGATATGGATGAAGGCAAGGCCGAGACCACAGAGGAGCTCCAGCTGATGCTGGAGGACGCACGCAGCAAGGTGGATGAACACTGGAATCAGGTGTTGCGTGCCAGGGCCGAGTTGGAGAACCTGCAGCGACGCCATGAACGTGAACTGGAAAACGCCCACAAATTCGCCTTGGAGCGTTTCGCATCGGATATCCTGGCGGTCAGAGACAGCATGGAACTAGGCCTGGATGCCACCAACAACGAAGGCGCGGACGTCAATAGCCTGCGGGAAGGCACCAAATTGACCCTGAAACTCCTTACGGACGTTATGGAAAAGTTCCAGATAGCCCAGATCGATCCCGACGGCGAACCGTTTAATCCGGAATTTCATCAGGCCATGAGCATCCAGCCCCGTGATGACGTCCCGCCGAACACGGTGATTGCGGTGATGCAGAAGGGCTACACCCTTAATGGCAGGCTGATTCGTCCGGCTATGGTGATGGTCTCGCAGGGTGAGACAGGAAAAATTGATGAACAGGCTTGAAAAATAGAAGGTTTTTCCCCATCTGAGGGTTAACCGTAAATTTTAGAGAATAATGCAGTTTTTATTGGAGATACCGAACCATGGGTAAAATTATTGGAATCGATCTAGGCACCACCAACTCCTGCGTGGCAGTGATGGAGGGAGACAAGACCAGAGTGATCGAAAACTCAGAGGGTGATCGCACTACGCCTTCCATCATAGCCTATACGGCGGATGGTGATGTGCTGGTGGGCCAGGCGGCCAAACGCCAGGCGGTCACCAATCCCCAGAACACCCTGTTTGCCATCAAGCGTCTGATCGGACGTCGTTTTGAAGACGACGTGGTGCAGCGCGATATCAAGATGGTGCCCTATAAGATCGTAAAGGCAGACAACGGAGACGCCTGGGTGGAGGCCAACGGCAAGAAGATGGCGGCCCCTGAGATCTCCGCCAAGGTGTTGCAGAAGATGAAGAAGACGGCCGAAGACTATCTCGGCGCAGAGGTGACCGAGGCGGTTATCACCGTCCCTGCCTACTTCAATGATTCCCAGCGTCAGGCCACCAAGGATGCAGGTCGCATCGCCGGTCTGGATGTGAAGCGTATCATCAACGAGCCTACCGCAGCGGCCCTGGCCTACGGTATGGACAAGAAGCGCGGCGACCAGAAGCTGGCCGTGTTCGACCTGGGTGGCGGTACCTTCGATATCTCCATCATCGAGATCGCCGAGATCGACGGCGAACACCAGTTCGAGGTGCTCTCCACTAACGGCGACACCTTCCTGGGCGGCGAAGATTTCGATATGCGCATCATCGACTACCTGGTGGAAGAGTTTAAAAAGGACCAGGGCTTCGATCTGCGCAACGACCCGCTGGCACTGCAGCGTCTGAAAGAGGGCGCTGAGAAGGCCAAGATCGAGCTCTCCAATGGTCAGCAGACCGATATCAATCTGCCGTACATCACGGCGGATGCATCCGGCCCCAAGCATCTGAACATCAAGCTGACCCGCGCTAAGCTGGAACAGTTGGTGGACGATCTGGTGCAGCGCACCATCGACCCCTGCCGTGTGGCGCTGAACGACGCCGGCCTCAAGGCCTCTGATATCGACGAGGTGATCCTGGTTGGTGGACAGACCCGTATGCCCAAGGTGCAGGAGGTGGTCGAGAAGTTCTTCGGCAAGGCCCCGCGCAGGGACGTGAATCCTGATGAGGCGGTCGCCATCGGCGCGGCCATCCAGGGCGGCGTCCTGGGTGGTGAGGTAAAAGACGTACTGTTGCTGGATGTTACCCCGCTGTCACTGGGTATCGAGACCCTGGGCGGAGTCATGACCAAGCTGATCGATAAGAACACCACTATCCCGACCAACGCCAGTCAGACCTTCTCTACTGCGGACGACAATCAGACCGCAGTGACCGTGCATGTCCTGCAGGGTGAGCGTGAGCAGGCCGGGGCCAACAAGTCTCTGGGTCGTTTCGATCTTACCGATATCCCGCCGGCACCGCGAGGCATCCCGCAGATCGAGGTGAGTTTCGATATTGACGCCAACGGCATCCTGAATGTGTCGGCCAAGGACAGGGCCACCGGTAAGGAACAGTCCATCGTGATCAAGGCATCTTCCGGTCTGAGCGATGAAGAGATCGACCGTATGGTCAAGGACGCAGAGGCCCATGCCGATGAAGACCGCAAGTTCAATGAACTGGTCCAGGCGCGCAACCAGGCCGACGGCATGATCCATGCCATCAAGAAGTCCATGGAAGAACTGGGCGACGAAAAGATGGAGGCCGGTGAGAAAGAGAATATCGAGGCCAAGATCAAGGAGCTGGAAGAGGTCATGCAGGGCGAGGACAAGGATGCCATCGAAGAGAAGACCAAGGCCCTGACCGAGGTCTCGGCCAAGATGGCAGAGCGTCTCTATGCCCAGCAGGGTGGAGAGGGCTCCGCTGAGGACGGTACGCAGGGTGCTGATGCCGGGACATCCGCCGCGGATGACAACGTTGTCGATGCTGAATTTGAGGAAGTCAAAGACGACAACAAATAGGCAATTCGGTGGAGGGTCGTCCGAGAACGTGCGGGTGCGATGCGCCCGCGCGTTTTGCCATTTAAACGGGCAGGTGCTGTGAGTTGAGGTGCTGGAACAATAAATATGTCTAAACGCGACTATTACGAAGTACTCGGTGTAAATAAGAACGCCAGCGAAGATGAGCTGAAGAAGGCCTATCGCCGCCTGGCCATGAAGTACCATCCGGATAGAAACACCGGAGATCAGGCAGCGGATGCGGAAAAGAAATTCAAGGAGGCCAAGGAGGCCTATGAGATCCTGTCGGATGCGCAGAAGCGCGCCGCCTACGATCAGTTCGGTCATGCCGGTGTAGATTCGTCCATGGGGGGCGGTCCTGGCGGGGCAGGCTTTGGTGGCGGCAGCTTTAGCGACATCTTCGGTGATGTGTTTGGTGATATCTTCAGTGGCGGCCGTCCCGGCGGTGGCGCTCGGGCCAATCGTGGGGCTGATCTGCGCTACAATCTGCAGATCTCCCTGGAAGACGCGGTTGCCGGTACCACGGTGAAGATCCGTGTCCCCACCATGGTGAAGTGTAAGTCCTGTAACGGTTCCGGCGCCAAAAAGGGGACCACCCCCAAGAGCTGTACCACCTGCGGGGGACATGGCCAGGTAAGGATGTCACAGGGATTTTTCTCGGTGCAGCAGACCTGTCCCAATTGCCGCGGCAAGGGTACGATAATCGATGATCCATGCGATGTATGCCATGGTCAGGGCAAGGTACAGGAGCACAAGACCCTGTCGGTGAAGGTGCCGGCCGGTGTCGACAACGGTGATCGCATCCGTCTGGCGGGAGAGGGCGAGGCAGGAGATCACGGTGGTCCTGCGGGTGACCTCTATGTCCAGGTCATAGTCAAAGAGCATGAGATCTTCAGCAGAGAGGATAGCAATCTGTTTTGTGAGGTGCCGATAAGTTTCGGTACGGCCGCACTCGGCGGTGAGCTTGAGGTACCGACCCTGACCGGCAAGGTGAAGCTGAAGATCCCGGCCGGCACTCAGACCGGAAAGATGTTCCGCATGCGCGGTAAGGGGGTAAAATCGGTGCGTGGCGGCCCTGTGGGCGATCTGATCTGCCGCGTGATGGTGGAAACTCCGGTCAATCTTACCGAGAAACAGAAAGATCTGATCCGGGAGCTGGATGAGACCATGCAGGCCGGTGGTAAAAAACACAGTCCTCAATCATCCGGATGGATGGATGGGGTGAAAAGCTTCTTCGAAGGCATGGGCTTTTAAGGCAGGTCCCAGCCTTTAGGCGCCCGCTACAGTGGGCGATCATCAATTAGACAGAACCAGGTATCAGACATGACAAGAATAGCGATCGTCGGTGCAGCCGGCCGTATGGGAAGAAATCTTATCCAGGCGGTATATGATGCGGATGACAAAGAGCTGGGTGCCGCGATAGAACGCCCGGACTCCAGTCTTCTAGGTTCAGATGCGGGGGAGTTGGCCGGGGTAGGCAGGCTTGGGGTATTTCTGGTCGACAATCTGGAACAGGTGCTGGACGACTTCGATGTATTGATCGATTTTACCGCGCCGGCTGCCACCATGACGCATGTGGAGATCTGCCGCCAGGCCGGTAAGGCCATGGTCATTGGTACCACCGGTCTGAGTGAGGAAGAGAAGGATAAGCTGAAAGAGGCATCCGCCCATATCGGCATTATGTTTGCGCCGAATATGAGTATCGGGGTAAATCTTTGTTTCAAACTGCTGGATATGGCCGCAAGGGTATTGGGAGACGATGTGGATATCGAGGTAATAGAGGCCCATCACCGCCACAAGGTGGATGCCCCATCCGGTACCGCCCTGAGGATGGGTGAGGTGGTGGCCGAGGCGCTGGGACGTGATCTGTCGGAGTGTGCAGTCTACGGACGTGAAGGTCACACCGGAGAACGAGACCGCAAGACCATCGGTTTCGAGACCATCCGGGCCGGTGATGTGGTGGGTGATCACACCGTACTCTTCGCTGCTATGGGTGAGCGGGTGGAGATCACCCACAAGGCATCCAGCCGTATGACCTTCGCCAACGGCGCCGTGCGCGCTGCCGGCTGGATCAAGGAGAAGGGCAAGGGGCTGTTTGATATGCAGGATGTGCTGGGTTTGCGCTGATATATGCCTACGTTGGACTCGCCGGATAGGCGCATCGTCGCCTGTATCATCGGAATCACCTAGATCTGCCCCATTTGGCATAGGGCTTGCACCTTACTGACCAGAGAACTGTTTTCAGTCGAGGTCGGTATATGAGTAATACAAGTCCCATAGATTTCAGCCTGGATCTGTTGCAATCCGGTAAACCCCTTTCAGGTGCAGCAAGTGATGGCGTGAACACCAGTCCTGAGGCGCTGTTCAAGGATGTGCTGGCTGATGAAAAACTTGTCTCTGAGGTCATGTCCAGGCTGAAGGAGCTCCTGCCGGAGGATATATTTGCCCAGATCGAAGAGATGGTGGAGTCCGGCAATGGATTGCCGATAGCGGCAATCTTTTCCCCTGAATCTCCCTTGTTTGAACAGATCTCAGAACAACTGCCACAAATGGTACGGGATGCCTTCAAGCATGATGGAGGGCAGATACCGGCCATTCTCGCCTCTGCCATAAACGCGTGCGATGAGAAGCTACAAAAGACCGGTGATGCGGCATCACGCACCCTGGATAACATAGGACGCCAGATCAGTGAGGCCCTATCAACTCTCTCCGATAAGGGGCAGGGCAGTGATATCGGAAGGCAGATACAGGATCTGCTGGGGGCGGCCAAGGCAGAGATCGTCTCGGCAGATGTCGGGGCCAAGTCATTTTTAGCGGCCACTGCCGGTGGAGGTGAGCTCACAAGCACCCAGACAAACACCATCAATTCCGCCATCAGCGGACTGGCGCAGGTACAGACCGCATCTCCCCAAGGCAGTGGCGCGTCTGTCGCGCCTCCTCCTATAACCACGCCGATGGGCGAAGAGGCCTGGGGACAGGCCATGGGCGATCGCATTATGTGGATGGTGGGCAAGGGGGTGCAGGCCGCGTCCATACGTATCAACCCACCGGATCTAGGTCCTATCCATGTCAGGCTGTCGGTAAACAATGATCAGACCAGTGTGCAGATGCTGGTTCAGAATGGGGTGGTTAAAGAGGCATTAGAGGCGGCCATGCCTCGTCTGCGTGAGATGCTGCAAGAGGGCAACATGTATCTGGTGAATGTGGATGTGAGTCACCGGGAAAGTCCTGATCAAAGCAGCGGGTCAGGGCTGTATGACCATGATCAGAATGGACAGATGGAGCAATTCCTGCAGGATCAGGAGCTGGCTGGCCAGATCGAGGAGGAGCTGCCTCGATACTACCGCAGCAGTGGCCTGCTGGACGACTACGCATAAGATTCCACTTGGCTTTATCTCCGACTTGAGACCTGCGATACGGCAAAAGCCATTTTGCAGGTCTAATATCCCACTGTATTTAGACAAAATCCTGGCGGTGCCGGTTGCTCAGCTAGTATGATATTGTCTGTTAAGGTATTTATTTCGGAGATATAAGCATGCTCTTGATTAAGCTGCTGATTTTCACTGTATTGATCACTATTGGTGCCGTATTTGCCTTAAATAATAGTGACAGTGTTACCCTAAGTTACTATTTTGGCTCTCAAGAGATGCCGCTCTCACTTCTGTTGATCTTTACCCTGATAGTAGGCGCTGTCATTGGCATATTGTCGGCCACAGTCACCATCCTGCGACTCAAGCGGGAAAACGCATCTCTGCAGCGTAAGGCGAAAGTCATATCAGAAGAGGTTGAGAACCTCAGGGCTCTGCCTCTCAAGGAGTGATCTATTCCATGATGGAATTACTGCTTTTGCTGTTGCCTGTAGCTGCTGCATCCGGTTGGTTTGCGGCAAGACGTAGCTATGGTAAGAGCGAACAGTTTCGTTCAGGACGTAATATAGATTATTTTAAGGGACTCAACTTCCTTCTGAATGAGCAGCCGGATAAGGCGATTGATGTGTTCATTCATATGCTGGAGGTGGATAGTGAGACGGTAGAGACCCACCTGGCCCTTGGCAACCTGTTTCGTCGTAGAGGCGAGGTGGATCGTGCCATACGTATACATCAGAATCTTATAGCCAGACCTACTCTGCAGCCGGAACATCGTGCTCAGGCGCTGCTGGAGCTGGGTCAGGACTATATGCGTGCCGGCCTGTATGATCGTGCAGAAAGCCTGTTTCAGGAACTTACTGAGTCCAATCTGCATCGTGAGCAGGCATTGGCAAATCTATTGTTGATCTATGAAAAGGAAAAAGAGTGGAATAGGTCTCTGGAGATATCCAACAAGTTGGAATCTATCACCGGTGAACAGTTAAATAATCAACGCTCCCACTACTATTGTGAGATGGCCGATGATGCCTATAGCTCAGGAGATATGAAGCTGGCGTCTGAGTGTCTGAAAAAGGCCCAGGGATGCAACAGGGACTCGGTACGTGCAGCTATACTTCTAGGCGAGATGGAGAAGGCGAAGGGCAATTATAAGGCGGCCATAAAGTCGTTTAAAAAAGTAGCGGAGAATAACCCGGCCTATTTTTCCATAATACTCCAATCGCTACGCGACTGTTACGAAGCAATCAAGGACAAAAAGTCATTTCGTGATTTTTTGCACTGGTATGTGCAAACTCAAAACGGATTTACCGAGACTGTCATGTTGAGCCAGTTGATCCGTGATGAGGATGGTGATGCGGCGGCAGCGCAGTTTCTTAAAGTACATCTGAAGGCGAATCCAAGCCTGGAAGGGTTGCACCAGTTGCTGTTACTGGATCCGAGTGATGAGTGCATAGATGCATACGAGATATCAAGGCTCCTGGCGGCACTATTGGAAAGATCGGTTGAAGAGAATCCAGCATATAAATGTACCACCTGCGGTTTCGGGGCAAAGACCATGCATTGGCAGTGTCCCAGTTGCAATAAGTGGAGCAGTATCAGGCCGATGCAAACGATAATTTAGTTTTGAAAAGGGGATTGTTGTAGTGACGTTAAAAGATATTGGACCGCGCATAATTGTGGCATTGGATTATCCTGATGCCGGTGCGGCTATGGATCTGGTTTCTGGCCTTGATCCACAACTTTGCCGACTAAAGGTAGGTAAGGAGATGTTTACAAGGTTCGGTCCAAAGTTTGTCGAACAGCTTACCTCCAGGGGTTTTGATATCTTTCTTGACCTGAAATTTCACGATATCCCCAATACGGTGGCGGCAGCCTGTGCCGCTACTGCTGATCTTGGGGTATGGATGACGAATGTCCATGCCTCCGGTGGACGCAGGATGATGGAGACGGCATATGCAAGGTTGCAACAGATGCAGAATCCACCGCTGCTTATTGCAGTTACCATCCTGACCAGCATGGAGCAACAGGATATTGCCGAGATAGGTTATCCTGGGACGCCCCGGGAAAATGTCTTAAGACTGGCACAACTGGCGGACGTATCCGGATTGGATGGTGTGGTCTGTTCACCACTGGAGGCGACGGATGTAAGGTCTTCTGTAGGCCAGGATTTTCGTTTGATAACACCAGGAGTAAGGCCGAAGTCATCCAAGCAGGATGATCAAAAGCGGGTCATGACTCCGGTCGATGCCATACGGGCCGGATCTGATTATCTGGTGATAGGTCGCCCGATCACCCAGGCGCCTGATCCGATGCAGGTGCTTCGCACCATACTATCCGAGCTGGATTCGGCATAGGGGTTGTTTCAGATACCTACATAGTCAATAATGCGGTAATGGAAGGTTACATGAAGCTGTAGCCCTCCGTTACAAGCGTCACCGGGATTGGTGGCTATACATTTTTAAATTCATGGAGGAATAGGTATGAATACCGTTCGTTTGTTGGTCTCTGTCTGTATATTTCTGGTACTTTCCCCACTGGCTTCAGCATCCACTATCGCACCTGGTGATTTGATCATCACCGAGGTGATGGCCAATCCGGCTGCTGCCTCTGATACGACTGGTGAGTGGTTTGAACTGCATAATCTCACTGGCAATAGTCTGAACCTGGATGGGTTGACTCTGTCTGATAGTTCTTCAAATATGCATCTTATCGATAATGGCGGTTCACTTAGCATAGATCCATTCGGCTATCTGGTGCTGGGGCGAAGTTCTGATAAGACTGTAAATGGTGGCTACACCCCCGACTATGTATATGCCAACTTTGTTCTTTCCAACAGCAGCGATCAGATAATCATAAGCAGTGCTGGAGTAGAGATAGTGCGGCTTGAGTATTCCACAGGTTTTGCTGTTGCAGGCAAAAGTCAGGAGTTGACGGGTACCATTGTTGGGTTTGCGCTCGATAACACGAACTTTACATCGAGTGTAAACAATTTTGGCGATGGTGATTATGGTACTCCCGGGCAGTCTGGCGCCTCCAGCTGGAAGCTTGATGCCAGTCCGGTACCGTTGCCAGCGGCATTCTGGCTGTTCGCTTCTGGAGTGGTATGGCTGATCGGGATAGTGAAAAAAAGGCCTGCGCTAGCGCAGGCCTCAACAGCCTATAGCATTGCCTAATAATAGGGTGAAACACACTGGCGACGTGGGCCATAATAGGGTTGAAAGGTGTTGTCGTAGGCGCGATAAGAGCGGTATCTGTTATAACACCAGTTTACATGGGAATTTCCGTAGTATCTTCCTTGATAATTTTGTCGTTGTTGATTCTGGTTGTATAACATGGTGCCTAGAACTATGGCACCGAGTGCAATGGCGGTATTCCTTCTGCCCTTGTGGCCCACTTTGATAAATGAGCCATTGTCATATGCGATTGCTTCACTGCTGACCACTTGGTCACCGTATGTCTGCTGTGCACTGGTGATACCAGGTGAGATGCATATAACCATGATTGCAGATATCGCGCCGAGGTATAGTGATCTTAATCTGCTCATCGTATTCTCCCTAACTCAATCAGTACGTCCAACCAATACACTTAAAGTGTAGGACAGCGAACGGTTTTTCGCCTGAGTAATATGGGTAGACAATGAGTTGAATTGGCTTGGAATTGCTAACTGCCTGAAAAGGCGCAATTATTATCAGGATTTATAATCCTGATCTGTATTCCTAGCTCATCTATGTTTGAGGATGCGCTGCTTATCGCGCTGCCAGTCGCGCTCCTTTTCCGTGGCACGCTTGTCATACATCTTTTTACCTTTGGCCAGGCCGATCTCCAGCTTGGCCATCCCTTTTTTCCAGTACATGGCCAGCGGCACCAGGGTATACCCCCTACGTTCCACCTGTCCGATGAGTTTATCCAGTTCCCTGCGATGCATCAGGAGTTTACGGGTACGCACCGGATCGGCGTATATGTGTTTGGATGCGGTCGGTAGGGGGGTTATATGGGCACCAAATAGAAAGGCCTCTCCCTCCTTTATGGTTACATAGCTCTCTTTCAACTGCAGCCTGCCTTCCCGCAGGCTCTTGACCTCCCAGCCTTGCAGGGCAATGCCGGCCTCATACCTCTCCTCTATGAAGTATTCATGCTTGGCCTGTTTATTCAGGGCAATGGTGCTGCCGCCCTGGCCGGACTTGTTCTTTGCTTTCTTCGCCATGGCGGGCATTTTACGGTCTTTTGTCCCATAAACCAGTATATGGGGCCAAAAAAGTTTCAACCTTGTCCTGGGAGGGATTTTAATTGAGAATAAAGGGCATTCTGAGCGAACGTACCCAGGTCTCGATTTTCTACTACCTGCCACGATAATGCTGGATGGCCTGGGAAAAAAATATAATAGGAAAACAGTATGACTGAACACACCTCTATCCATGGTCAGTGGTCAAATCGTCTCATGTTCATCCTGGCAGCAACCGGTTCAGCGGTTGGGCTGGGTAATATCTGGAAATTCCCCTATATCACCGGCGAGAACGGAGGTGGCGCGTTTGTGGCGATCTATCTGATCTGCATCGCCATTGTCGGTGTGCCCATTATGATGGCTGAGATAATGTTGGGCCGAAGAGGGCGTCAAAGTCCAATCAATACCATGCGCACCCTTGCCGCTGCTGAGAATGCAGGCAGGAGATGGGTTTTGCTGGGATGGGGAGGCGTTATAGCTGGTTTTCTGATCCTCTCTTATTACAGTGTGATCGCTGGCTGGGCCCTTTCATACGTAGTGCGTACTGCCGCCGGTATATTTACCGGCGTTACTGCCGATGGCGTAAAGAGTATATTCAGCGGATTGATCGGGGATCCGGAACGTCTTCTGGCGTGGCACACCCTGTTCATGGTGATGTGTATGGTAGTGGTGGCCAGAGGGGTACAGCACGGCCTGGAGAAGGCGGTACGTATCCTGATGCCGGCCCTGTTTATCCTGCTACTGGTTCTGCTGGGTTATGCCTACAACACTGATGCCTTTCAGCAGGGGCTGGATTTTCTCTTCACCCCTGATTTTACCAAGGTGTTCTACAGATGTGAGATTGTGAATGAGGTGCAGGAGTGTGCCTTTAATGGCGGGCCTATGTTGATAGCGATGGGCCATGCATTTTTTACACTCAGCCTGGGTATGGGCGCCATCATGGTCTATGGCTCATATATGCCACAGAAAAGTTCTATCACCGGTTCTGCATTGATGATCGCATTGCTGGATACGGTTGTCGCACTTCTGGCCGGGATGGCTATATTCCCAATTGTTTTTGCCAATGGCCTGGAGCCTGGTTCCGGGCCGGGACTCATCTTTCAGACACTACCTATCGCATTTGGGGCCATGCCTGGCGGTGTGGCCTTTGGCACCATGTTTTTCATCCTGTTGGTATTTGCCGCCTGGACCTCTGGGATCTCTCTGATTGAGCCAGCAGTGGCCTGGCTGGTGGAGAATCGAGGGATGAGTAGGATAAGGGCGTCAATATGGGTTGGTATTTCGGTATGGCTTCTTGGCCTGGGTACGGTATTTTCATTCAATATATGGTCTGGAGAAGAATATCAGCTGTTTGGAAAGACCTTCTTCGATATACTGGATTATCTCACGGCCAATATAATGCTGCCTCTGGGTGGTCTGTTAATAGCCATATTTGCCGGGAGATTTATGACCAGAAGCTCATCGGTGGACGAGTTTAATCTGGGAGATGGAATTATTTACGGGATTTGGCGAATCTTAATAAGATACATAACGCCGGTCGCCGTGGTTATTGTCTTCTTAAACGCAATTGGAGTTGTTTGATTGGCTGTTATCAAAAAATCTGCTCTGGTGATGTATTCCGCCAAACAGATGTTTGATCTGGTAAATGATGTAGAATCCTATCCTGAGTTTCTGCCCTGGTGTAGCTCCACTACTCTGCTGTCACGTACCGAAGATCAGGTATGCGCTGAGCTGGAGGTGTCCAGGATCGGAATAAGTCAGAGATTCTCTACATGTAACAGAATGGTTCCAGGTGAATACATGGAGATTGAACTGGTCGAAGGTCCGTTCAAACATCTGAGGGGTAGATGGGATTTCAGGGCCCTGCGCGATGATGCGTGTAAAGTCGAACTGGAGTTGGATTTCGATTTTTCAGGAAAATTAATAAATGCCGCTTTCGGGGCGGTATTTCACCAGGTTGCGAACACGCTAGTGGACGCATTCTGCATAAGAGCTGAAGAGGTATACGGTAGTGAAAGAGCATATTGAAGTGGAAGTGGCCTATGCCACGCCAAAAGAACAGATGATTGTAAAGATCTCAGGCGAGAAGGGTATGGATATCAAATCTGCTATTGCCCAATCCAAGATCATCGAGAAATTTCCAGAGATAGATCCGGAAACTGCCAAGGTGGGCATATATGGCAAGGGGGTGACCATGGATCATGTCCTTTGCACCGGTGACAGGGTAGAGATCTACCGTGAGCTTATCGCCGACCCGAAGGCGGCACGCAAGAAGAAGGCGGCACAAAAAGACGATGAATAGGCTGAGTGACTGAAAAGTTGCTTGACAGTTAAAAGCCGGTCACCTCAGTGTCCGGCTTTGTTATATCTATAATTTATACCTGATAGTACCCTCTATACCATTCCACAAATTTAGCGATACCTTCCTCAACACTGGTGGCCGGTTTATATCCGGTATCCTCGACCAGGGCCTCTACGTTTGCGTAGGTATCCGGTACATCCCCCGGTTGCAGCGGCAGCAGGTTCTGTTCGGCCTTTTTTCCCAGGCACTCTTCCAGCACGGCTATGTAGTGCTTTAGCTCAACCGGATTGTTATTGCCGATATTGTAGAGACGATAGGGGGCCATGCTGGTAGCCGAATCCGGATTGGCACCACTCCAGTTTGGGTTTGGGTCCGCAACCCGATCCAGGGTGCGGATTACGCCTTCCACTATGTCGTCGATATATGTGAAATCGCGGCGGTGGTTACCGTAGTTGAAGACATTTATCGGTTCACCAGCAAGTATGCTCTTGGTGAACAGAAACAGGGCCATATCAGGACGGCCCCAGGGACCATACACAGTAAAGAAACGTAGACCGGTTGCCGGAAGCTGATACAGATGGCTGTAGGTGTGGGCCATCAGTTCATTGGCCTTTTTGCTTGCCGCATACAGGCTCAAAGGGTGGTCGACATTGTCATGCACAGAGAACGGCATGTTGGTGTTGGCGCCATAGACAGAACTGCTGGAGGCGTATACCAGGTGTTCCACATCGTTGTGTCTGCATCCTTCCAGGATATTTCCAAATCCAACCAGGTTGGTATCTATATAACTCTGTGGGTTCTCAATGGAGTATCTGACACCGGCCTGGGCAGCCAGATTGACGACGCGATGGGGTTTGTATTTGGCAAATGCGTCCGCGACCGCCTGTCTGTCCTCCAGGTTTATACGTAGATCGGTATAGCCTGGGTGATCAACGGTACGGGCCAGGCGCGCTTTTTTCAGATTTACGTCGTAATAGTCATTGAGACAATCGAGTCCGATAACTTCATCTCCACGTTCCAATAGGCGCAGTGATAGAGCGGAACCAATGAACCCGGCGCTTCCCGTAACCAAAACCTTCATGCTTTATAAAACTCCAATCTGTCTGTGTTCTAAAGACGTCCATCCACCATATCTTTCGGCAGGATGTGTTTTACATCGTATATAACTGAGTTAGCCGTCCCAAACTCACGAATCCTGTCTGCACCCAGTTGCTTAAACTCATCATGCGCAACGGCAATGACTACGGCCTGATAATGTCCAAGTTTAGGCTCATCTATAAGACCAATGCCATACTCTTTATTGGCTTCATCGGGATCGGCCCATGGGTCATATACATCTACACCGGTTCCGTAGCTTTCAAACTCAGCGATCATGTCCGCTACTTTGGTATTACGCAGATCGTTGCAGTTTTCCTTGAAGGTAAGCCCCAGGACCAGGATATTGCTGTCGGCAACGGAGATCCCTTTCTTGATCATCATCTTTATGATAACGCCAACTATATATCTGCCCATGCTGTCATTTATACGACGACCGGAAAGGATGACCTCAGGCTGATGTCCTATGGCCTGGGCCTTGTGGGTCAGGTAATAGGGATCAACGCCTATACAGTGACCACCAACGAGTCCTGGGCGGAAGGGGAGAAAATTCCACTTACTGCCGGCCGCCTCCAGTACCTCAAGGGTGTCTATTCCCATACGGTTGAAGATTATGGCGAGTTCGTTGACTAATGCGATGTTTAGATCGCGTTGGGTGTTTTCGATTACCTTGGCGGCCTCGGCGACCTTGATGCTACTGGCCTTGAGGGTGCCTGCGGTGATGATGCTGCGGTAGAGTTCGTCGATAAAGTCAGCCACCTCAGCTGTCGATCCGGAAGTGACTTTCAGTATATTCGGCAGTCGGTGCTCTTTATCTCCTGGATTTATCCGCTCAGGACTATAGCCTACAAAGAAGTCCTGGTTGTATCTCAAACCAGATTCTGCTTCCAGGATCGGGACGCACACCTCTTCCGTGGCACCTGGAAAGACCGTTGATTCGTATATTGCTATATCGCCTTTTTTTAGGACCTTTCCGACGGTATTGCTGGCGGAGATGATTGGGCCTAGATCCGGCTGCTTGTGTTCATCTATGGGTGTGGGGACGGTCACGATATAGATGTTGCAATCCGCAAGCTGTGAATTCTGATCTGTGAATGTCAGATTCGATACCTGTGCCAGCTCTTCCGGCTCAACCTCAAGGGTGGAATCATTGCCATTGATGAGTTGATCGATACGGACCCTGTTGATATCAAACCCCAGGGTGGGATATTTCTTGCCAAACTCAACTGCAAGTGGCAGCCCCACATAGCCCAGGCCGATAACAGCAATTTTTGCATCATCAAGCTTTAACATTCTATCCATCATCCGTAGTTGTGTATTTTGTGCTATCCGTCAGTGTGTCTAAGGCAGCTCTACCGGCACAGGAGGCTGCCAGCCAGCTGCACGGTGTTCAACCACCACTGTGGTGTAGATGCCGCCTCTAACGTTGAATATGGCCGTTAATCGCATAAACCTTGGATTGGTTGCCTTGACCAGATCCTGCAGGATCTGATTGGTGACATCTTCGTGGAATGCGCCTTCATCACGAAACGACCAGACATAGAGTTTGAGGGATTTGAGTTCGACGCAGAGCCTGTCCGGGATATATTCCAGGGTAAGTTCGGCAAAGTCCGGCTGCCCTGTTTTGGGGCAGAGACAGGTGAATTCAGGTACCTGGATACGGATGGTGTAATCGTTTTCCTGCTGAGGGTTCTCAAATACCTCCAGCTCTTTCGTAGGTTTGGTTGGCATGTGTATAAGATCAGATAATTTAAGAAATTTGGTTGCTGATTATACGTAACAACCTGTAACTACTCCATTATTGATTTGGCATGACCCCGTCGTCTTATATGTTCAATTTATCCCGATTTGCGGGGATCGTAACCAGATTAAATTTTTGACAGATGGATATTGGTCTATTATGCGTTAAAACATTTAAAAAACATAAAGATATGCATGTAACTTAATGTTTATTATCTTGCACAAGAAGCTTGTGTATAACCCACTCAAACTGTATCTTAGGCGCCCATGCGATTGGAAAAGATAAAACTAGCAGGATTCAAGTCCTTTGTAGACCCAACCACCGTAAACATACCCAGCAACCTGTTCTGTGTTGTTGGTCCGAATGGTTGTGGAAAGTCGAACATCATTGATGCCGTACGCTGGGTGATGGGCGAAAGCTCCGCCAAGATGCTGCGTGGCGAGTCCATGGCGGATGTCATATTCAACGGCTCCTCCGGCAGAAAACCGGTGGGTTCGGCCAGTATCGAACTGATATTCGATAACAGTGACGGCGGGGCCGGAGGCCAATATGCCAAATACAGCCAGATATCTGTAAAGCGGCAGGTGCACAGAGACGGTCAATCCAACTATATGATGAACGGGGTTCGTTGTAGACGCCGTGACATAACGGACCTGTTCCTTGGTACGGGTCTGGGACCGCGCAGCTATTCCATCATCGAACAGGGGATGATCTCCCGTCTGATCGAGGCCAAACCGGAGGACCTGCGCGCGTTTCTGGAAGAGGCGGCAGGCATATCAAAATACAAGGAACGCCGGCGCGAGACCGAGAACCGCATAAAAAGAACAAGAGAAAATCTTAGTAGAATCGATGACTTAAGAGAAGAAGTTGGAAAACAGCTTCAGCGTCTGAAGAGGCAGTCAGCCACGGCCGAAAGGTACAAGGTGCTGAAGCAAGAGGAGCGACAGATGAAGGCAGAGCTCCTGACCCTGCGCTGGCGGGAACTGGGCGAGGAGCTTGAGGGCAGAGATAAGAAACTCCTGGAACAGACCACGGCCATGGAGGCCGCCCTGGCCAAGCAGCGCCATCTTGAGGCGGAGATCGAGAGGGAACGGGAGCAGCATAATGAGGCCAACGATGAGTTCAATGCGGTGCAGGGCCGCTTCTACGCGGTTGGGGCGGAGATCGCCCGCCTGGAACAGGCCATCAAACACATCGAAGAGGTAAGGCAGCAACAGGAACTTGATCTGGAACAGACCGAGCAGGCCTGGCAGGAGTCCATGGAACACCAGCAGCAGGATAGTGAACGCCTGAAGGAGATCAGACGCATACTGGAAGATGAGACCCCACAACTGCAGGAGGCGCGTAAGCTTGAACAGACCGCGTCGGATAGCCTGGCCCAGGCCGAACAGGAGTTGACTGCATGGCAGAATGAGTGGGATGAGTTCAACCGGCATGCCGCAGAACCTGCTCAGGCCGCCCAGGTGGAGAGGACCAGGATCAACCAGCTGGAGCAGCAGGAAAAGAACCATCAGGTGCGTCTGCAACGCCTGGAGTCGGAACTGGAACAGCTAAAGGGACAGGAGCAGGACCAGGAGATAGCCGGGGTCCAGCAACAAGAGCTGCAATGCAAGGAACAGGTATCAACCCTTCAGGCGCAGCTGGAGCGGTCTGTAGAGCAGATATCGGCCATGCGCCAAAACAATACCAGACTGCAACAGGATCAGAATGAGATCCTGGCGGAATTACAGAAAATTACCGGTCGCCTATCTTCCCTTGAGACCCTCCAGGAGGAGGCCTTGGGCAAGAAGGGCGAGGAGACGACCCAGTGGCTGGAGAGACACCAGCTGGACAGCGCCTCAAGACTGGCCGAGAAGATAGAGGTAGAGAACGGCTGGCAACGTGCGGTGGAGATGGTGCTTGGGTTTCATCTGCAGGCCATCTGTACAGATGGGATTGAGGGAGTTACATCAGATATAGAGTCATTGCAGAACGGGATGCTGACCCTTTTCGATATCAGCTCCGGCGACAGAACGGCGCCGGCAGATGGCTCCCTGGCCCAAAAGATCAACTCACCATGGGATCTGAGTTCACTGCTGTCCGGGGTGAAGGTGGTGGACGATCTGCCCCAGGCCATGACGCTGCGGGCATCACTCGGTCAAGGTGAGTCTGTCATCACTAAGAGTGGTATTTGGGTCGGCAGGAACTGGCTGCGCCTGAACCGGGTATCGGAAGAGACCTCCGGTGTGCTCGATCGTGAGCAGGAGATCCGTGACCTGACCGAGGAGAAAAAGCGTCTGCAGGCCAGGGGCGAAGAGTTAAGTCGGGCTATCGATGATGGTCGGCAGGGTCTGCAGCAGGAAGAGCAGGGCAGAGAGCGGATTCAGGGCGAGCTGAACCGGGTAAATGCCGTGTTATCTGATATACGCTCCAGACTGAGTGGCTACATGGCCCGTATCGAGCAGCAGAAGAGACGCCATGAGGCCATCTCCAGAGAGATCCAGGAGCTACATGAGCAACAGAGGAGCGAAAAGGAACAGGTCGAAGAATCCCGCTCCAAGCTACATACTGCGCTAACTGAGATGGAATCTCTCACGGAGAGGCGTGAGGTACTGATCAAGCGCAGAGACGCCTTGCGCACCCAACATGCGGATATCAGAGATGAGGCCATTGATCTGCGCAGCAAGGCACACGCCATTGATTTGCGCATAGAGTCCATGCGTTCATCCCAGGGATCGTTGGAACAGAATCTGGAACGGGTCAGGAGTCAGATCAGCAAGTTGTCTATGCGCCGTGATGAACTACAGGTTTCAATAAAAGAGAGTCACGGGCCACAGCAACAAAACAAACAGGATCTGGAGCAACAACTGGAGTTGCGGGTAGGTATCGAGAGGGAGATGCAGGCTGCCCGTAACAAACTGGATGAGATAGATGTAGACCTGCGGAAAAATGAGCAGGGACGGAGCGAGGCGGAGCAGAAGGTGCAGCAGGAGAGGGAGATCCTGGAGCAGGGGCGTCTGCAGCATCAGGAGGTTCTGGTCCGATTCAAGACCATAGATGAACAGATCAACGAATCCGGATTTGAACGTGAAGAGTTGATCAGTAATCTGCCGGAGGATGCCGGTATCGAGAAGTGGAAAGAGGAGCTGGAGAAGATGGATCTGCGTATCCGTCGCCTGGGTCCAATCAATCTGGCGGCAATCGACGAATATCAGGAACAGTCTGAACGCAAGGAGTATCTGGATGCGCAGCATGAAGACGTGAGCAAATCCCTGGATACACTGGAAAACGCCATCCGTAAGATCGATCGTGAGACCCGCACTAGATTCAAGGAGACCTTCGATAAGGTGAATTCAGGGTTGCAGGAGAAGTTTCCGCGACTGTTCGGCGGCGGTCACGCCTATCTGCAACTTACCGGCGATGATCTCCTGGATACAGGTGTAACGGTAATGGCCCGTCCTCCCGGCAAGCGCAACTCCAGCATCCACATGCTGTCAGGCGGCGAAAAGGCGTTGACCGCAGTCGCCCTGGTATTTGCTATTTTCAGTCTGAATCCATCTCCCTTCTGTATGCTGGATGAGGTGGACGCCCCGCTGGATGACGCCAATGTGGGTCGCTATTGCGAACTGGTCAAGTCCATGTCGGACAAGGTGCAGTTTATATTCATCACCCATAACAAGATCACCATGGAGATGGCGAACCACCTCACCGGCGTGACCATGCATGAGGCTGGGGTATCCAGGCTGGTATCTGTCGATCTGGATGAGGCTGCCATGATGGCTGCGAGTTGAGTCCTGCCATAATGTGAAAATTTTTGAACCCAGTTGTATAAAACGACACTAATCGTTATTAACAAAAAAGTTGACCGTGGTATGCTTGTGCTGACAGAAGTCTAACTGGTCTCAATAAAGGTGCTGGGAAAACACATCGATGGAAGCAGACATTCTACGTCTAATCTTGTTCCTGGTCGGGGCCGCTATTATCTTTGGCATCTACGCGTTTGATCGTTACAAACGCAATACCCAGGATGAACCTACACGTGACTGGACGCAGCACCCACTGGACGAGCGCAGAGAGCACATAGAGCCGCGCTGGGATAGCATCTATGGATCAGATGATGCTGTGGATGAGGAAGAAGAGGAAGACGAAGACGATTCCGTATTTCTCGGTGTGGATGATCCCGATGCCGAGGAAGAAGATGAAGATGAAGACGACCTATACTCGGAAGATGATGAAGACGAGTATGACGATGTATCAGGCGAGATGGATGAGGCCATAGATAGTGAGTTGGAGCATCTGGAAGAGATCATTCACGAAGAGCATCTGCATCCCCCCAAACACAGGATCGACTCCAAACCGGATATGCCCAAGGAGCAGATGTCCATATCCTTTCTGACCAGGGATTTTCGCAAAGAAAAACCCAGGGACGACGAACCGGAACTGCCAACTAAGATCATTCAGTTGAATATAGTCCCCCACAACGGTGTGTTTTATGGGGATGATATCCAATTCGTGGCGCATGAGGTTGGGCTGGAGCCGGGAGATATGCACATATTTCACAGCTACGGAGACGATCCAAATAAACCACATCCCGTCTTCAGTATGGCATCTATGGTAGAGCCAGGGACATTTCCCGTGGATGATATGGATAATTTTTCCACCCCTGGCCTGACACTATTTACCCAACTGCCGGGACCAAAAGATGGTCTTACCGTCTTTACCGAGATGCTCCATGCCGCAGAACAGCTGGCAAACAAGCTGGAAGGTGAGTTGCGCGATGAATCCCACAGCGCACTGACCAAGCAGACCATAAGTCACATGCGCGAAGATATTCAGGAATATCACCGTCAGATCCAACTTGTCCGCAGTAAGCGATGAATAGAGAAGGCCGCGACCGGCAGCGTATCCAACAACTTCGAGACGAGATAAACCGGCACAACTATCTCTACTATGTGCTGGATGATCCCCAGATCCCGGATAGTGAATATGACCGCCTGCTGCGGGAACTGCAGGGGCTGGAGGCAGAATACCCGAACCTGATCACCCCGGACTCACCCACCCAGCGGGTAGGCGCCGAACCTCTCAACGCGTTCTCCGAGGTCAGGCACCGCCTGCCCATGCTCTCGCTGGATAACGCCTTTAGCGATGAGGAGCTGGAAAATTTCGATCGCCGTGTGAGAGAACGCCTGGGTTTGGATGAGACGATCAAATATTGTGCGGAACCCAAGCTGGACGGCCTGGCGGTAAGTCTGCGTTATGAGTATGGCGTGCTGGTGCAGGCGGCAACCCGTGGTGACGGCACCCAGGGTGAGGATGTGACCCACAACGTACGTACTATCCAGTCCGTGCCCTTGCGTCTCATTGGCGCAGGCTGGCCGGATGTGCTGGAGGTGCGGGGTGAGGTGTTTATGCCCAAGGCTGGTTTCGCGCGTTTCAACGAGCAGGCGCGTAAGGCCGGCGAGAAGGAGTTTGTCAATCCGCGCAATGCCGCGGCCGGCAGTCTGCGCCAGCTTGATCCGAAGATCACTGCGATCCGCCCCCTGGATATGTTCTGCTACGGCTTTGGCGAGATCGCCGGCGGACCGCTGTCTGATAGCCAGAGCGCAGGCATAGCCATGTTGTCGCAATGGGGACTGCGTACCTCGCCGGAACTCAGGACCCTGGTCGGCATTGAGGAGTGTAAGACATATTTTGACCGGATGGTGCAGCGCAGAGATAGTCTTGAATATGACATAGACGGCGTGGTGTTCAAGGTTGATCGCCTGGTGGATCAGGAGAGACTGGGCTTTGTGGCCCGCAGTCCGCGCTGGGCCATTGCCAGAAAATTTCCGGCCCAGGAGGAGCTGACCACGGTCGAATCGGTAGAGTTTCAGGTGGGGCGCACCGGGGCCATCACCCCGGTGGCGCGACTCAAACCGGTATTTGTGGGAGGAGTGACGGTCAGCAACGCCACACTGCACAACATGGACGAGGTGGCGAAGAAGGATCTACGGGTGGGGGATACGGTATTCGTGCGTCGCGCCGGGGATGTGATCCCGGAGGTGGTGCGGGTGCTGCCGGAGCGACGCAAAGGAGATGTCAAACCGGTAGAGTTGCCGCGGCACTGTCCTGAGTGTGGATCGGATGTCATCAAGCCGGAGGGCGAGGCGGTAGCCCGTTGCAGCGGTGGACTCTTTTGCTCAGCCCAGCGCAAAGAGGCGATCAAGCACTTTGCCTCGCGTCGCGCCATGGATATCGAAGGACTGGGCGACAAGCTGGTGGAGTCCATAGTAGACAAGGGGATGGTGCATGATCTGGCGGATATCTATAGCCTCAGCCATGAACAGTATGCCGGGCTTGAGCGCATGGGAGATAAGTCAGCACAGAATCTTATTCAGGCCCTGAATAAGAGCAAGCATGCCACCCTGGCGCGCTTCATCTATGCACTGGGTATTCGGGAAGTGGGGGAGGTGACTGCCTCCGCCCTGGCTGAACATTTCCGTAGTCTGAAAGCGATCGAACAGGCCAGGGTAGATGAGCTTAGTCAGGTAGAAGGTATCGGCCCGGTCATGGCCGAGCATATCACTGCCTTCTTTCATCAGACCCACAATCTTGATGTGATCCAGAAGCTGCTGGATGCAGGGGTGTACTGGGATGAGGTTGACGCACCTGCTGCTGATTCCCAGATCCTAAGCGGCACGAGCTTTGTGATCACCGGCACACTGAGTAGACCACGCTCAGAGATAAAAGACGAGTTGCAGGCCATGGGGGCCAAGGTGATCGGCAGTGTATCCAAAAAGACCGACTATCTGCTGGCCGGTAGCGATGCCGGTTCCAAACTGACTAAGGCGCAAGAGCTTGGGATAACCATCCTGGATGAGGACGGGCTGAAAGATCTGTTGGTCAAGCTTGGTAAGTAACCCGGTTCCAGAATAGAGAGCAGCGCAATCCTGGAAAATGGTTGTATAGAGTTCTCTTGGGCAAGACCAGGGTTAACTGGTCTGCCTTCTGCAGCGACTCAATACAGACAGAAAGCCAAAGGCCGGACCAAACAGCCAGAAGGCCGCAGGTAGCGGGACGGTCCCAACAAATAGTTGATTGTGAAACTCAGTATTTCCTGAAAATGATTGGGCAATCAGCTGGCCGTCCAATGCCCCCCAGCCACCGGTCACATCGGCCCATGGCGCCAGGATAGAACCCATCATGTTTTTGCCGCCGTTAAGTCCCATTTCGGTGGCTTCAAAGAAATTGTATATGATGTGAGATGGGTCGATACCGCCTTCCAGGAAGACCATGCCATCTCTGAAGTTTTGTACAGATCCGCTAACATTTATCAGTACGGTTGAGTCTGCGGGGGCGTTGATGGTTAACCCGATCACGTTGCTTAGATCGCTGCCTAACACGGAAAATACGTTCAGTGACTGATCGCCGCTCAGTGTCAAAGAAACGTTCCCACCATCTACGATAGGGGTTGCCGGGGTGAGTCCTGATGTCAGATCTCTCCAGGATGTCGAAAGATTCTGGAAGTAGGTTTCTGCATCGGTGAAATAGCCCTGATCCGGGGGGGTGGCCACTCCGCCCAGGACATTAAATGAGTATTGGGGATAGCTGGCGCTAGCCGCATAGATAGTGCCGTTGCCATTGGGACCGACTGATCCGCTACCTGTTGTGGAAAACGTATTGCCGCTTACAAGCCGTGCGCTGCCATCGCCAATTTCATCGGCAACTGCATAACTACCTGTAAAAGTGACATTGCCCCCTGCCGCCAGATTGCCCTGAGTGTGGCCGCTGCTGCTGTTGAAGCCATGAAAAACAAAGACATTGTATTCAGCTGCCACACCAAGAGTTGCGGAATGGACCGGCAATGCTACGGTGATCGCTGCGAGACAAATAATTGCTGCAAAGTGGTGCTTGAAACTCATCCTGTCCAATATCCTTGAGATATCCTGAATAATGATGGAGGTGATTTTAATGATATTTTCAGCATAATTCTATCTGTTTGGAAATTAGTCAGATGGCGGGAATGATGGTCCTATGGGGATGTAGTAGTTGGCGATAACAAAAACCCCGAACATGCTGCGCATGGACGGGGTTTTGTTTACTTTGCCTCTATTCGACTTGGTTCAGGTCAATCAACGTTAGCCTGTAGTCGTTTGGAGACTGCCACCATAAAGCGCAGGGCGTTTTGTGTATCTGCCTGGCTAAGGAGGCTTAGCGATGACATCAGACCACCCGAGCTTGGTGTGCTGGCGATCTCTTCACGGGCCTCAATCAGTGACTCGTGCGTCTGACCGGCCAGCTCTGCGATCTCCTCATTGGCCATATTGGCGATCATATGTTCGATGAAGACGGCCAGACGCTCCACCATGCCGTCTGTCATGGCGTTGCGTATGGCGTTGATCATATGGATGGTCTCAAACAGAGAGACCAGTCCACCTGAGCGGTGCAGCATGGTCAACTGGTTGAGAAGTTCATCCAGGGCCGCACGGGTATCGTCGTCATTGAATTTGTCCAATAGCTCCAGGCCATTGCCCATGGTAGTCACCAGACGTTCCACCATGCCGTCGGTCAGGGCGTCGCTTAGTCCCTTTACTAGCAGATGGGCATCTGATGTGCTGGCGCCTTCTATTGGCGTTACGTTGTTTGCGTTGGTAGGCATGGGTCTATCCTCCTACAGCAAGCCGCGTGCGGACAGCCAATAGAGCCGGTTATAGGCGAGCTTGAACCAATGGATCATCTGTGAAGGCGGTCCAGGATTCGGCGGGGTGGTGTAGTTGAACCACACATAGGTGCCGCTCTTCAACCCGGTCTCCACAAAGCAGAACACCTTGCCGTCATAGTCGCGCGCCCAGCAACCCTCGGTGATGAGAGAAGAGAGGTTTTCGATCAGTGTATCTGCCTCAAAGTGGGCGGTGGAACCGGCCTTGGAGATGGGGATATTGGTGGTGTCACCAACCACGAACACGTTGGTAGATCCCTCTCTATGCAGGGTCTTGGTGTTGGTGGGTACCCATCCGCCGGCACCCAGGTCGGAATCACTGATGACCTGTGAGCCGTTGTGAGGCGGTATGGTGACCAGAAAATCGTAGTCCAGGGTCACACCCTCTTCAGAGGTGATGGTCTTGGCATTGGGATCTGCCTCTTTGGTGTTGAAGAAGGTCTCGTACTTGATACCGCGCTTCTCCATCTCCGGCAGTGCCCAATGGGCCACAGGCTCCAGGGCGTGGATGCGGCCAATGGGGTAGGTGTAGGTGATCTCACACTTATCCAGGATGCCCTTGCTCTCGAAATATTCGTAGAGCATGAAGGTGATCTCAAGTGGCGCCACCGGGCATTTGTGTGGGGCGTTTACGTTGACCACCACCTTGCCGCCCTCGAATTCACTGAGTGCAGAGCGCATCTTGCGGGCACCATCCAGATCATAGAACCAGTGGGCTGCCTCCTCCAGACCTGGGACGTTCTGCGGCATAATGCGTGATCCGGTTGCCAGCACCAGATAATCGTACTCATGTACACGGCCGGACTCGGTGGTGACCTTCTGGGCATCAACATCGATATTGGTGGCTGCATCTACATGGAAGACAGCTCTGCGGTCCAGGACCTTACGCTGATCACGAAACAGTTCGGATTCACGTATGCGACCGAAAGGCACATACAGTAGTCCGGGTTGATAGAGATGTTTGTCGGTATTGCCCAAAACGGTAATAACCACATCGCCGCTGGCCATCTGACTTGAGAGCTTGCGGCATAGTCCGTTGGCCACGATAGTGCCAGACAGGCCGCCTCCTACTATAAGTATGCGTTTTGCCATATTTTCCTCCTAAGGTTCATATTGCTTCATCGTTAGCAACCGCTTAGCTCCAGATCCTGTCGATTGCTGTAGTTCGGTGTATGCGCAAATCGCGCCACAGCGAAACTGATGTCACGTTTTCGATCAATTATTATTATTTTGCCTTTCTCACTACCAGTGCTGCGTAGCCGTCATGTTCCACGGTTTCAACATATTCATGTCCTACCTTGGCTACCCACTCCGGGATATCCTTGATGGACCCTTTGTCGGATGACCACACCTCAATCTCATCTCCGATCTCCGCCAATTTGATTGCAGAGATAAGTTCCATCAATGGGCCGGGGCAGAATGAACTGCGGGCGTCTATCGTTTTACGTTCAGACATTTTTGTTACTCCAGTTAAACATCGTAAATAAGTGATTTTTGATTTTGTGATTAGAGCATCATCAGCTCACCTTGCTCGGCATCAGCAAGAAACGCAGTAAGACCCAACTCGCCATCAAAGAGGTCGTCAACCAGATCGTTCATACCAAGTCCTGCAACATCCATCGCCATGGAGCAGATGTGCATGGTCATGTCGCCCAACATCTTGCCCTGTTCAAAAAGGGTTATGGCGTCCGGTACATTTTTGGTACGCATGATGCTGGAGAAGGGGCCGCCTTGATAGCGTTCCTCTTCAGTGAGATCTTTTCTGAATACCAGTGCGGCATTCATGCTCACGAACACATGAACGCCACGTTCTGAAACTGCCGCCACCGATGCCAGCATGGCGCACATCTGTATCTTTTCGTGTTCTCCCGAGCACAGCACAATATAAAGTGGGTCTGCCACGACTCTTCCTCCTAATTGTTTGAAACGTTAATAATCAGAGCGTAAGACCACAAAACGCCTTGCAGACTAGGGCCGCAAAAACGTTCTTGATCTCGGTGGCAACGGATTGCCATGAGCGCCTAGTGAGTAAGCCATAAAACACTCCACAGCAGGAGGTGTCAGTACGACATTACTGCAGCAAACCAGACGTCACGTCCGTATATATGATGTGTATGCTCCAGGTGCTTAACACCCTGGGCGTACATTTTTTTGCCTCACTTCCATCGGGATTTTTGTCCAGATAGAGCGGGTTTTTGTGATTATATGTTTTGTAAAGCCACTTCATACTAGTACATTATGGGGTGGGACTACAAGTATTGTTTATGTCTTCAAATATATTTTTCACTATTCGGAAAGAGTTATGCGAGCAAAAGAGAGAGAAATACTAATGGTGATGCGCAAGGTGCTCACCTCTGTTATTCGTGATATCACGCCGCCCCCAGGCAGGCCGTCGCCATTGTCTGATCGAACCACTGAGGATGTGCGTGAATGCCTGAAACTGATCGCCCTGCGCGAGCGTGAGTTGGCGGAGACTGAGGGTGAGATGGCCGGAAAACCATACTATGTGGATGAGAAGAAGGTGGTTCCTCTTGCCGATATAACCAAGCCATCCAAGGATAAGGATGATAACTAGATAATCAGGTCCCATTGCACAGTCTCTTAACTTTTTGATGTATTAAGCTACTATGAGTGTCATTGCGGTGGAGATTATAGAATGTCGAAAAGAAACATAATCAGTACCCTGGGCATGGTCGTAGGATGGGCGGTATGCATTCAGGTTTTTGCCGGACAGGGTGATGATGTCGGGGTATACGCCAAGGCCAAGATATTAGAACCTGATCTGGAAAACGGGAAGGAGGTGTATGCGGTATGCGCCCCATGCCATCTACACGAAGGGTGGGGCTTGAAGGACGGCACCTACCCGCAGATTGCCGGACAGCATCGCTCTGTCCTGATTCAGCAGTTATCTGATATCCATTCCCACAACCGCGACAACCCCACCATGTATCCATTTGCCCTGCCTGAGGCCATAGGTGACGAACATGACATCGCCGATGTCGCTGGCTATATCGAGAAGATGAAGATGACCCAGTATAACGGTAAGGGTGATTGGTCAGAGGCCAGCACAGAGTTTGAGCATGGCAAAAATCTGTTTCATGACAATTGTGCCGAGTGCCATGGGCCAGATGGAGCTGGTGACCCGAATAAGCTCTACCCCAAGATTCAGGGGCAACACTATAAGTATATATTGCGTCAGATGGAGTGGATGCGGGAGGGGAAGCGACGTGATGTCAACCACAGCATGCTAAAAGACATCAGCGGCCTTACAGCTTCTGACATCTCTTCTGTAGCCAACTATATATCGCGCATCCCCGTCCCGAAGGAAGGGTCGCCTAAATAAGATGGATTTCAGGGCAGGACCTTCTTGAACGGCTTTACCGATACGCTGGTGAAGACGCCGGTACGGGCGTATGGGTCTTCATCGGCCCATCTCTGAGCGGTCTCCAGGTCATCGAACTCAGCCACGATAAGGCTGCCGCAAAAGCCGGCAGGTCCAGGATCTTCGCTGTCTATTGCAGGAAGGGGGCCGGCGAGGATCAGGCGTCCCTCGTCCTGCAGGGCCTTTATCCTTTCCAGATGTTCCGGACGAACCGCAAGTCTGGCCTCCAGGCTGTCTTCACGATCTGTTCCCATAATTGCGTATAACACTGTTTATCCTCCTGTTTTTATTTGATGTTATATTAGCCTATGCTCGAAAGGAGCAGAAGTGGCGACATTTTTATATAATGCCGTTCTAAGCCGTCCATAGTTGTATTGTTTGCAGAACAGACCCGCCAAATGAAGTATAGATACGATCTCCATACCCATTCCACCGCCTCTGATGGCACCCTGACCCCTTCGGATCTGGTTGTGCGTGCCAAACAGGCTGGGATATCGGTACTGGCCCTGACCGACCATGATACAACCGAGGGGGTGGCAGAGGCGCAGCAGGAGGCGCTGCGCCAGGGTATGGATCTAATAGCCGGTGTGGAGCTATCGGTGAACTGGGATCCATATGTGATCCATGTAGTGGGTCTGGGTATAGATACCGGATGCCACCAGTTGCAGCAGGGGTTAACGGTTCTGCGTGAGCAGCGTATGGAGCGCGCCGTGGAGATGGGGCGGCGTCTGCAAAAGAACGGGATAGACGGTGCCTATGATGGCGCCATGGAGCTATGCAACGGACGCTTGATCAGCCGTACCCACTTTGCCAGATTCCTGGTGGATAGGGGATATGTGGAGAATATGTCAAAGGTATTTAACCGGTATCTGGTGCGAGGCAAGCCTGGTTATGTTCCTGGGACCTGGGCCACTCTGGAGCAGGCGATAGGCTGGATCAGGGCTGCGGGCGGTCAGGCGGTCATTGCCCATCCTGCCAGGTATCCATTCACCAGGACCAAGTTGCGCACCCTGATCGGGGAGTTCAAGGAGTTGGGAGGAGATGCTATAGAGGTGGTGTCCGGCAACTATACGAGAGATAATTGCTATACCATGGCCAGACACGCCATGGATTTTAGACTTACTGGGTCGGTGGGTTCCGATTTTCACGGCACCGAGCAATTTAGGGCAGATATAGGCAGGACATTGGATCTACCGGAAGGGGTGGTGCCGATCTGGCATGACTGGGATATGCGCGATCAGGCCACAGCACCATAACAGAATAACCACGTAACAATACACCACTTACACTGATCATGGCCCAGTTTTTCCACATACATCCGGATAATCCCCAGCCCAGACTGATTCGTCAGGCCGTAGAGATCATTCGTCAGGGTGGTCTAATCGTATACCCCACCGACTCCAGCTATGCCATGGGGTGTCAGATCGGTAATAAGGAGGCCATGGACAGGATCCGCCGTATCCGCAGACTGGACGAGAAGCACAATTTCACCCTGGTATGTCGGGACCTGTCCGAGATCGCCACCTATGCCCGGGTGGATAATCAGCACTATCGCCTGCTGAAATCACTCACTCCTGGACCATATACCTTTATCCACCGTGCCACCAAACAGGTGCCAAGGCGCCTGCAGAACGCGAAACGCAAGACCATCGGCATCCGGGTTCCAGACAACACCATCGCCAACCACCTGCTGGAAGAGCTGCGCGAACCGATCATGAGTTCCACCCTGATCCTGCCTGGTGAGGAATTGCCCATGAACGATCCATACGAGATGCGGGAGTTTCTGGATCACGAGGTGGATGTGATCATCGATGGAGGCAACTGTGGTTTTGAGCCCACTACGGTGCTGATCATGGAGGAGGATCAACCCTGGGTAGCCAGGAAGGGCAAGGGCGATGTCTCACAGTTTGAAGAATGATGGTCAAAGCACCTGTCCTGGCTCGATAGGACCTGTATAATTCACCGATGGGAAATTTAGATGTCATCCAAAAGATAGCGGTACTGGCGCTGCCGGTACTATTTGCCATCACCGTGCATGAGGCAGCCCACGGGTGGATGGCCAACCGTCTGGGAGACGGCACCGCCCGAATGTTGGGGCGGATCACCTTGAACCCCATGAAGCACATTGACCCGGTGGGAACGGTGGCCCTGCCTTTGCTGATGTTTCTGTTTGCCGGATTCCTGTTTGGATGGGCCAAGCCGGTGCCAGTGACCTTTAGGAACCTGAAAAGGCCCAAGCGGGATATGGGACTTGTGGCCATGGCTGGTCCCGGGGTCAACCTGATAATGGCCATTATCTGGTCCCTGTTGGTCAAGGTCGGGGTTGAGATAACCGTCGTATCCCAGTGGGTTGGTGTCCCGTTGGTCTATATGGGCAGCGCCGGTGTCATGATCAATGTGGTGCTGATGGTGTTGAACCTGATGCCCATACTTCCTCTGGATGGAGGGAGGGTGTTGGCCTCACTTCTGCCGCCGAAATATGCGATCAGCTATTCCCAACTGGAGCCCTATGGCATGGTGCTGGTGGTACTTCTGCTGGTCACAGGGATCCTGGGAAAGGTGATGTGGCCCATAATCCATTTTGTTATTGATATCCTGCCGGCATCCGATGTGGTTTGGCGGGTTCTGATAACCCTGTTTAATTAATGAGGAAGAATAGTTGAATACCGTACCGTCGCAACATGCCCGGGTACTCTCCGGGATGCGTCCCACCGGGCGTCTGCACCTTGGGCACTATCATGGTGTCCTGAAAAACTGGGTCGAACTGCAACATGAGTACGAATGTTACTTCTTTGTGGCCGATTGGCACGCCCTGACCACCCACTATGAGGACCCATCCATCATCCAGGAGAGCGTGTGGGACATGGTGGTGGATTGGCTGGCGGCCGGCGTGAACCACGGTGAGGCCAAGCTGTTCATCCAGTCCCAGGTGCCGGAGCATGCGGAACTGCACCTGCTGCTATCCATGATCACCCCGCTGGGTTGGCTGGAACGGGTGCCGAGTTATAAGGATCAGCAGGAGAAGCTTAAGGAGAGGGACCTGGCCACCTACGGCTTTCTTGGCTATCCGCTGCTCCAGGCCGCAGATATCCTGATCTACAAGGCGGGTATGGTGCCGGTGGGTGAGGACCAGGTGGCCCATGTGGAGCTGACCCGGGAGGTGGCGCGCCGTTTTAATCATATCTATGGTCGTGAGCCTGGGTTTGAAGCGGCATCGGAGCAGGCGGTGAAGAAGATGGGCAAAAAGAACGCCAAGCTCTTTAGCAGTTACCGCAAGGCATACCAGGAACAGGGTGACCAGGAGGCGCTGGCGGCTGCCCGGGCCCTGCTGGAGGGGCAGCAGAATATCGGTGTGGCCGATCGCGAACGTCTGTTCGGATATCTGGAGGGTGGCGGTCGTCTGATCCTGGCTGAGCCCCAGCCGTTGTTGACCAAGGCCTCCAAGATGCCGGGACTGGACGGACAGAAGATGTCCAAATCCTACAACAACACCATCGCCCTGCGGGATGATCCGGAGGTGGTGGAGAACGGGTTGCGCACCATGCCTACCGACACCAACCGGGTACGCCGTACCGATCCAGGTGATCCTGAGAGATGTCCGGTCTGGCAGTTCCATCTGGTCTATTCGGATGATGATGTGAAAGAGTGGGTACAGGAGGGGTGCCGCTCCGCCGGCATCGGCTGTATCGACTGCAAACAACCGGTGATCAACGCCGTACTGGAGGAGCTGAAGCCGATCCAGGAGCGGGCGCGTGAATTCGAAGAGCAGCCGGAGTTGGTTCGCAGTATCATAGCCGAAGGCTGCGAGGCCGCGCGTGATCAGGCCCAGGAGACCATGGCGGAGGTGCGCCAGGCCATGGGATTGGACTATAGATAGGCATGAGTTCCGGCGAGGATAAAATGCAAGAACACCACCATCCAGGAGAGCAGGAAGAGATGCCTTTCGCCGTGGTACAGGGTGCTCCCTGGACCACTATGCCGAAGGACCTCTATATACCGCCCGATGCGCTGGAGGTATTTCTGGATGCCTTCGAGGGGCCTCTGGATCTACTGATCTATCTGATTAAACGCCAGAATCTGGATATCCTGGACATCCCCATTGCCCGCATCACGGAACAGTATATGGAGTATGTGGAGCTGATGAAGGAGTTGCGTCTGGAGTTGGCGGCCGAGTATCTGGTGATGGCGGCCATGCTGGCTGAGATCAAATCCAGGATGCTGTTGCCGCGTCAGGAGGATGAAGAGGGTGAAGAGGAGGATCCTAGGGCGGAACTCATCCGGCGTCTCCAGGAGTACGAGAGATACAAGCAGGCGGCGGAAGACCTGGATAACCTGCCCAGATTGGATCGCGACCAGTTTCAGGTCGAGGCGGAGATGCAGCACAAGAAGGTGGAGCAGAAACTGCCTGATATCGATCTGAGAGAGATGCTATTGGCGCTCAGGGATGTGATGCACAGGGCGGATCTGTTCACCAAACATCATGTACAGATGGAGCCGCTATCGGTGCGTGAGCGTATGTCTCTGGTGTTGGGGGCCCTGAACAGTGAAACATTCACCGATTTTGTTGAGCTGTTCGATGCTGAAGAGGGCAGGTTGGGTGTGGTTGTAACCCTGCTGGCCGTTCTGGAACTGATTAAGGGCGGTCTGATCCTTTTGGTGCAGGTGGATCCGTTTGGCCCTATTCACGTCAAGGCGGCTTCGGAATAAGTGTACCGGCGTATGCCGGGTATTAGTTATAGATGCATAGGAATATAAGTTGGCAGACAAGAGCATAAGAGAGATCATCGAGGCGGCCCTGAGACGGATAAATCTATTCCGTAAGAGTAATGGCGTACCTACTGAAGCGGCATCTGAGCCTACAGATGCCGGCGGACTGTCGGAGATCAGGCTAAAGGGGATCATAGAGGCGGCCCTGATGGCGGCGGGAAAGCCACTTTCCATAGACCGTATCCTTAAACTATTTCTTGATGATGAGAGGCCGGAGCGGGATGAGGTACGCAGGGCACTGGAATCCTTGAGCAGAGATTATGCCCACAGGCCTATCGAACTGCTGGAGACCGCAGCAGGTTTTCGTATCAACGTACGCTCTGATTACTCCACCTGGGTCTCCAGGCTGTGGGAGGAACGTCCGCCCAAATACTCCCGCGCCCTGCTTGAGACCCTTTCACTGATCGCATATCGTCAGCCGATCACCAGGGGTGAGATCGAAGATGTGAGGGGGGTGAGCGTAAGCAGCAACATCATAAAGACCATGATGGAGCGTCACTGGGTAAAGGAGGTCGGTCACCGGGACGTCCCGGGAAAACCTGCCCTGTTGGCAACTACCAAGGAGTTCCTCAACTACTTCGGCCTCAAGAGCCTGGACGACCTGCCACCCCTGTCTGAGATAAAGGATCTGGACTCCATCAACGGGGAACTGGATCTGGGCGCACCAGACGGACTGGCTGAAGAGGAGATGTTTGATGGGTCGGCAGAAGAGATGGTCCCGGAGCAGGACGCAGAGATAGTGCGGCTGGAGCTAAGCGATGGGCATCCGGCAGAGGAAGAAGATATCCCTGAATCTGATGAATATGAGCCGGAACTTGAGCCGGAATCAGAATCTGAAGCTGAGATTGAATCTGATCAGCAGGGTGAAAAAGATAGTGAATGAGAGCGAACCGCAAGGTGAGCGCCTACAGAAGGTCCTGGCCAACGCCGGTCTCGGCTCCAGGCGGGAGATAGAGGGTTGGATCAGGGAGGGTCGTCTCCGGGTCAACGGTAAACCGGCCAAGCTGGGGGACCGGGTAAAGGGGGATGATCTGATCCAGGTCGGAAACCGCAAGATCCTGGTAGGTCGGATAAGCGATATCCAGCGTCGGGTAATCGTCTACAACAAGCCGGAAGGAGAGGTGGTTACCAGGTATGACCCTGAAGGCCGCCCAACTGTTTTTCGCAAACTACCCAAACTGAAGCATTCCGGACGCTGGATTGCCGTTGGGCGACTGGATATCAACAGCAGTGGATTGATGCTGTTTACCACGGATGGAGAACTGGCCAATCGCCTGATGCACCCAGCCAAGGCCATGGAGAGGGAGTATGCGGTTCGGGTGCTGGGAGAGGTGACGGATGAGATGCTCGAGACCCTGGTGCATGGGGTGGAGCTGGAGGATGGCCCTGCCAGGTTCGAAGATATAGTCGAATCCGGTGGTGAGGGGGCAAATCGCTGGTTCCATGTGGTGATCATGGAGGGGCGCAACCGCGAGGTCAGGAGGATGTGGGAGGCGGTTGGTGCCAAGGTGAATCGGCTTAAGCGGGTAAGGTTTGGACCAATCATGTTGGGTGACCGCCTGCACGTGGGAAAGAGTCGTGAACTGGAACCGGAGGAGCTGTCTGAACTTCTGGCCATGGTCGGTATGCAGGAGCAGTCCAGACCGAGACGGTCGCAGGGAGTAACCAACAAGGGTGCTAGAAGAAAGCGTCGCTAATGGCATTCAATGCAACTCCTCAACAGGTAAGGCAGATATTCGATCTGCTACTTGATATCTACGGTAAGCAAGGCTGGTGGCCGGCAGAGACATCGTTCGAGGTGATGGTGGGTGCGGTGCTTACCCAGAATACCGCCTGGAGTAATGTAGAACGGGCCATTGCCAATCTAAAGGAGGCCGGAGTGCTGCATCAGCAGGGAATCCTGGAGCTATCCAGAGATGAGCTGGCCGAACTGATACGTCCATCAGGATATTTCAACGTAAAGGCCCAAAGGGTACACAACCTCTGCCGTTTTCTGTCCGAGAACGGAGGTGAGGGCGCGCTGCGTGACATGGATCTGGACAGTGCGCGTTCGATGCTGCTCTCAATAAACGGGGTAGGTCATGAAACGGCGGACGATATCATGCTCTATGCCCTGGAACATCCGGTATTCGTTGTGGATGCCTATACCCGGCGTATTTTTTCACGCCTGGGTATGCTGCAGGGAGATGAGGGATACGATGAGATCAGGGTGTGGTTCGAGCAGGCGCTCGGCCCGCAGGTCTTGCTCTTTAAAGAGTATCACGCATTGATCGTGCTTCATGGGAAAGAGACGTGCAAAACCAAACCACACTGTAGCCAATGTGGTCTGGTCGGGTTGTGTTTATTCAGTGATAACTGCCTGGGGGTGGCAGCTAGCTAATCATCAATACGTTCGCAGCATGCAGACCTTTAGGGCCTTCATTTACTTCAAACTGTACCTTCTGACCCTCTTTGACGGTTTTATAACCATCCATCTCGATGGCGGAGAAATGCACAAAGACATCCTGATCTCCATCATCTGGGGTAACAAAACCGTAACCTTTGGCGTTATTGAACCACTTTACTATACCAGTAGCCATTGACCTGCTCCTCCTAACAACAACAAAACAAACTGCTTTTCGATCTGATTATTATGATGATCTTGTTATATATCCGCAGACGACCATTGATAACAACCTGAGATGAAAAACAGGCTTTCGACACGCGACAATCCACAGATGGTGACTTTACAGTATACCCGCACAAAAAAAATGGTCAAATAGTTGCTCTTTCGTCTGGATAGGGGTGTGTTCGAGTTATGCTTCTGTCGTGTTTAACTGCATGATTAATAAGGTAATATGTGATTTTGGCGGTCAACGGTATATTCTATAAAAAGGGGAGATATGTTATATATTTATCCCCATGATTCTTTACTTTTTGGCGACCGTAATTAATTTTGTGTCGTCCCATTATTATTTATAAATTCAGCTAAAATCAGAGATATGTCAGACGAAACGAATAGCGAGCACGACGGTGGTCTAGCCGTTCAGGAACTAAAGCCGGAGCTTAAGCCTCCTAAGATGTATAAGGTAATACTGTTGAACGATGATTACACTCCGATGGATTTTGTTGTTGAGGTATTGGAGGCATTTTTTCGAATGAATAGGGAGCAGGCCACACGTGTGATGATGAATGTTCATGTGAAGGGGGCTGGTATATGCGGGGTATTTACCAGGGACATAGCCGAGACCAAGGTTGAACAGGTCAATGATTATGCGCGCAATAACCAACACCCTCTGTTGTGCGCCATGGAAGAGGAGTGATTGGTGTTCATAGATTTCTGCAATTTGGGTAGTTAAGTAAGGACTTATATCTAAGATGTCGATATTAAGTAAAGAACTTGAGTTTACATTGAACCATGCTTTCACTCAGGCACGGGAACGTCAGCATGAATTCATGACAGTGGAGCATCTGTTACTGGCTCTATTGGAGAATAGTTCTGCACTTGAGGTCCTGCATGGTTGTAACATGGACGTCAGCAGGTTGAGGACAGAAGTGGATCAGTTTATCAATGAGACCACTCCCTTGCTGCACGATGAAGAACAGGAGATACAGCCAACCATAGGCTTCCAGAGGGTGCTGCAACGGGCGGTCTTTCATGTGCAGTCATCCGGTCGCAAAGAGGTAACAGGTGCCAACGTATTGGTGGCTATCTTTGGTGAGCAGGAGTCTCAGGCCCACTATCTCCTGGCCAAGCAGGGCATGACCCGTCTGGACGCAGTCAATTACATGTCCCACGGCGTTACCAGAACTGGAGACAACCTGGATCACGATTCTATCAATAGCGATGTTGATGAGGAGTTAGAGGCAGGATCGTCAGTTCAGTCCCCCCTGACGGAATACACTACCAACTTGAACGAACTCGCCCTGGCGGGAAAGATAGATCCGCTCATCGGGCGTGATGACGAGGTTGAGCGTGTTATACAGATACTTTGCCGCAGGCGTAAGAACAATCCTTTGTTGGTGGGTGAGGCCGGTGTCGGAAAGACCGCAATAGCCGAGGGGTTGGCCAAATTGATAACGGAAAAGAGGGTGCCTGATGTGCTGGCTGGCAGCACCATCTACTCCCTGGATCTGGGCGGTCTGATCGCTGGGACAAAGTATCGCGGTGATTTTGAGAAGCGTTTGAAGGCTGTCCTGGCGCAGCTGAAAGATGATCCTGATGCAATCCTGTTTATCGATGAGATACACACAGTAATCGGTGCCGGATCCGCCTCTGGAGGCGTTATGGACGCATCCAACCTGATCAAGCCGGTCCTAGCCACCAAGGATCTGCGTTGTATAGGATCAACCACCTATCAGGAGTTTCGCGGCATCTTCGAGAAGGACCGCGCCCTGGCCAGACGCTTTCAAAAGATCGATATAACTGAACCGACAGTGGAAGAGACCATAGAGATACTTGCCGGTCTGAAGACGAGGTTTGAGTCACATCACAACGTAACCTATACCACAGAGGCCATGCGGGCTGCAGCTGAGCTATCCGATAGATACATCAACGATCGTCATCTGCCGGACAAGGCGATAGATGTAATCGATGAGGCTGGCGCCAGGGTACAACTGCAACCTGAGAGTGAGCGACAGGTGACGATAGATGCCAAGGATATAGAGAATATCGTGGCCAAGATGGCGCGTATTCCGCCGCAGAGTGTTTCCATGTCCGATGTCGAGGCGCTGCGTACCCTGGATAGTGATCTCAAGATGGTGGTGTTCGGCCAGGACAAGGCCATCGATACCCTAACGTCGGCCATGCGTATGAGTCGCACCGGCCTGGGTGGTGAGCAGAAGCCGGTGGGTTCGTTCCTGTTTACCGGTCCGACCGGTGTGGGTAAGACAGAGGTTACCAGGCAACTGGCGCTGATACTGGGGATCAAGCTGATTCGTTTCGATATGTCAGAGTATATGGAGCGGCACACCGTATCCAGGTTGATTGGTGCCCCTCCCGGTTATGTAGGATACGATCAGGGCGGTCTGCTTACCGAGGAGGTGAACAAGCATCCGCATGCCGTCCTTTTGTTGGACGAGATAGAGAAGGCCCATCCGGACGTGTTTAATCTGTTATTGCAGATTATGGACCACGGGACCCTGACCGATAATAACGGACGCAAGGCTGATTTCCGCAATGTGGTTCTAGTGATGACCAGTAATGCCGGAGCATCTGAGATGAGCAGGGCCTCAATCGGCTTTACAGCACAGGATCACAGCAGCGACGGCATGGAGGCGGTCAAGAAGATCTTTACCCCGGAGTTCAGAAACAGATTGGATGCAATCGTTCAGTTCGATCCGCTTTCGCCTTATGTTATCAACTATGTGGTTGACAAGTTTATCTTTGACCTGGAAGGGAAGCTGGGGCAGAAAAAGGTCACCCTGTCGGTTGATCCGGAGGCCAAGAAGTGGCTGGCGGAGAATGGCTATAACGAAAAGATGGGGGCTCGTCCCATGGAAAGGCTGATCAAGGAGAAAATCAGCAAACCGTTGGCGGAGGAGCTGCTGTTTGGGGCGTTAACCGAGGGCGGTATGGTGCGAGTCTTTGTCTCTGATGGAGAGCTTAAGTTCGAGGTTAACGACCATCTTGTCCATTAGTCCCCGCCAACAGGTTAGGGACTTCTTCTAACGTGCGCGATAGGTAATACGCCCTTTGCTCAGGTCGTAAGGTGTCAGCTGCACGGTAACTGTGTCACCGGTGAGTATGCGGATATAGTGCTTGCGCATCTTCCCGGAGATGTGTGCGGTTACAACATGTCCATTCTCCAGCTCTACCCGGAACATGGTGTTGGGGAGGGTCTCTATCACAGTTCCCTCCATTTCAATAAAATCTTCTTTTGCCATTCGTTATCCCAAAAACAATTTCTATAGCGGCGGGAGTATAACACAAGCTACAGTGGACGCATCCAGCTTTATATCGATAATTCCGTGATTGTGATGTCTTCCTCAGCTGAAAACTCCTTCCAGAGCCCTTCGCTGTATACCTGAATGGGTCTGTAATCCTGTTTGTATTGCATCTTTTGGCATCCTGGAATCCAGTATCCGAGATAGAGCCAGGGTAGACCAAGGCGCCTGGTCTCATCGATCTGCCACAGGATAGCCATTACCCCCGGGCTAAGGTCGGACATTGCCGGGTCGAAAAAGGTGTATACCGCAGAAAATCCATTGGGCAATATGTCTACCACAGCTATTGAAAACAGCCTGCCGTCTTTGCGGAACTCCACGAACATGGTATCGCCCCATGGGCAGATGAGGAACCGGCGGTATTCATCCTCGGTAGGGTTGGCCATATCACCTTCAGGGTGTCTGGAATTTACATATCCGTCGTATAGTTCGAAATGTTCCTGTCGGAACTCGGCAGCTACGACATTGATGCTGATATCTCTGTGCAGCTGATTCCAGACCCTGCGCTGGCTGCGTCTGGGAGAGAACCTGGCTACCGGTATCCGTACGGAGATGCAGGAGTTGCATTCTGGGCATTCTGGTCGATAGATGTCACCGCCACTGCGGCGGAATCCTATATCCAGCAGTGATTGGTAAAACTCAGGGGCTTTTATGGCATCCGGGTCTATAAACAGTGTTTGTGCCGACAGGCCTGGAAGATAGGAGCATGGGTGTTCGTTGGTCTTGAACAATCTTATGCGCTTATCTCCATTTTCTGTGGTCATGGCGTATCACCATCTATCTGCCAGGAGCTTGCACTTGGTGCAGTATGGCACAATCTCTCCAGAAGGGAGCAGAACTCAGCACGCGGGATCTCTTCCGCCCCCATACTTGCCAGATGCTCTGAATATACCTGACAGTCGATCAATTCGTATCCCCATGTGATCAGCCAATTACAAAGAGAGACCAGGGCCATCTTTGAGGCGTTGTCCTTGCTGCTGAACATGGATTCACCAAAGAAGACTTTGCCAATGCATACGCCGTAAAGTCCTCCTACCAGTTCCTGTTCCTCCCATACCTCAATAGAGTGTGCGTTTCCCGATTTAAACAGTTCCAGATATGCCTGTTGCATCTCATGCGTGATCCAGGTCCCTGGATGTCCCTGGCGTGGGGCCGCACAGGATGCGATGACCTTGGTGAATGCCTGGTCTATAGTGACAGTAAAACGGCTATTGCGCATGCCTTTGGCGAGGCTGCGCGAGACCTTTAACCGATCCGGGTAAAGTACCATCCTGGGGTCTGGTGACCACCACAGGATGGGCTGATCAGAGCTGTACCAGGGAAAAATACCTGATCGATAGGCATTCAATAACCTGGTAGTGGATAGGTCTCCTCCTACGGCAAGCAGCCCATCCGGTTCCTGTTCCGCCTGATCAACAGGAGGAAAATCTTCGCCAGGCTTGTTGGGGTCTAGGATAAACAGCATAATCGGTTTGTATTATTAAGGGTCAAGCGGATGAAGATACAACAAACACTAAGGATTCTGGTCGGGGACAAAATCCAGTTACAGAAGGTAGGCTCTGAATCCGGTGAGCGCTACACCTCCAAGGTTATAGGATTCGTACCTGGTAAAAGTCTACTTATTACCGCCCCGCAGGTAAATGACAAACCTATCATAGTCAAAGATGGGCAGCAGTTTGCGGTAAGGATGCTGCAAGGTAGTTATATACAGGGATTCGTGGCTAAGGTTTTACACCATGCGCTGGCACCTTATCCCTATCTGCACTTAAGCTTTCCCCAGGATGTTGAGAGTAAGGCGATCCGCAATGCAGACCGGGTGGAGACGGATGTGCCGATCCTGGCCAGGAGTGCCAAGCTGCCAGACGAGAAGGATAGCTGGAGGCAGGCCTCAATCAAGGACATAAGCGCCACCGGTTCCAAGCTTGAGAGTATGACCAAGATCGCTGATGTTGGTGATGTCCTGGTATTGAGGTTCAAGCTGCATATATGTGCGCAGGAAGAGGAGATGGAGCTCCGGACCAAAATAATGCATCTGGAGGAACCGGGTGATATCGGGGCCGATGAGTGGGGGATATATGTATATGGCACCCAGTTCGAGGAGTATGGGCGTCTGGAGCGGGTGCTGATCCAGAACTATGTGCTGGAACAGCGTATGAGTCACGTGCTCTGATCCGCAGGCCTAACTACAGACCTGCGGATATGTTGTGTATTAGCCCTTGGCCTCCAGGGCATCCAGATAGCGTTCCGCATCCAGTGCCGCCATACAGCCGGTTCCGGCAGAGGTGATGGCCTGTTTATAGACATGATCCATGACATCTCCGGCCGCAAAGATACCCTCAATGCTGGTCTGGGTGGCATTACCCTCGATACCACCGGCAACTGTCAGATAGCCATGCTGCATATCCAGCTGTCCGGAGAATATGTCGGTATTGGGTTTATGTCCGATGGCGACGAAGATGCCCTGTAGATCTATATCCTTGGTCGATCCATCTTTGACGTTCTTGATGCGCATGCCGGTGACGCCGGTCTCGTCTCCCAATACCTCATCCAGTACATGATCCCACTCTATGGTGACATTTCCACTCTCGGACTTTTGTATCAACTGGTCGGCCAGGATCTTCTCGGAGCGGAAGGCGTCACGTCGATGTACGATGGTCACTTCGGCGGCGATATTGGATAGATACAGCGCCTCTTCCACAGCGGTGCTGCCACCGCCGATTACGGCAACTTTTTGATTGCGGTAGAAAAAACCATCGCAGGTTGCACAGGCGGATACGCCGCGCCCCTTGAACTTCTCTTCCGATTCCAGACCCAGGTACTGGGCGGATGCCCCGGTGGCGATAATCAGGGCATCACAGGTGTAGGTGGCCTGATCGCCAATCAGCTTAAAAGGCTTTGCCGTCAGTTCTGTGGTGTGGATGTGATCGAATATGATCTCTGTATTGAAGCGCTCTGCATGTTTTTGCATGCGATCCATCAGTTCCGGGCCCTGTACCCCTGCGTGATCTCCCGGCCAATTGTCTACCTCAGTGGTGGTGGTCAGTTGTCCGCCTTGTTCCAAACCGGTTATCAGGACAGGATTGAGATTGGCACGGGCCGCGTAGATGGCCGCTGTGTATCCGGCCGGACCAGAGCCAAGGATCAGCAAACTGCAGTGTTTGGTATCACTCATAGATAAATTACTCCGGAAATTGGTGAATATCTCAGATATTAGCTGTTTCAGAATCTTGTTTAGGGGTGAGTTCCACTAAATTATTTGTCGATTTGGTGGAATTCCATCAGATCGCTAAATTCTACGTAATGTTCTTTTGGGGGTAAAGGAGAGAATATGCGGGTATGTTGTCTGATATTATTCAGGATGGATCTATACGGGATGATAGTTGCCCAGTACAAGAAACATGTTGTGTAGATAGACAGGGGAACAGTCTAATACTTTAGAAAATAGACTAAATATGTTATATAACTGCATAATAGATAAGCAACTATTCAAACATTATATATAATTAAGCAGTAAGCTGCCGAATAGGGGATAATCCCAAGCTGGTTACTGTTTGATTTTTTTGTACGCACAATTTGATAGCGGGAAGTCGGGTTACAAGGTGTCACGGGTAAGCAAGATGGTTCAGAACCAGAATAGGGTAGGAGTGCGTCAAAACAGGCGTCTGCGTGAAGGCGTCATGTTGCTTATGCTCGCCATTTCGGCCTATCTATTGATCTCTCTATTTACCTTCTCCCCCCTGGATCCAGGTTGGTCCTATACCGGTGAGCACAAACAGGTGTTGAATGCCGGTGGTCCGGTCGGGGCTTGGTTTGCAGATGTATTCTTAAACCTGTTTGGTTTTTTCGCCTATATATTCCCATTCATGTTCGCCTGGGGCACATGGCTCATCCTCTATCAGGGCGATCCGGATGAACCCTTGAATCTGGCCGTTATGATCATGCGGGCCTTGGGTTTTATTCTGACGCTGACCTGCGGCAGCACACTCTCATCCATGCATGTGTCAGACTTCAACATACCGTTTCCCACGGGGACAGGTGGCATACTGGGTGCGTTTTTGAAGGTGCAGATGATAGAGATCTTCAGTTCCACCGGAGGCAGTCTGCTTCTGGTGGCACTTTTCCTCAGTGGTGTAACCCTGTTTACCGGTGTCTCCTGGTTTACCGTGATGGATAGGATAGGTGAGTTTACCCTGAGTCTATTTGACCGAGGTTACCGTCTCTATGAGGATCTGATGGACAAGCAGAAGGCCAACGAGGTAAAGCGCCAGCGCCAGGAGGCCCTTAAGTTTGAACAGAAGAGGCAGGTAAACAGAAAGCCGCCAAAGATCGAACCGGTAATCCGGGATATAAAACCTAGCGTGAGGAGCGAGAAAGAGAAACAGGTGCCCCTGTTTGCCAAGGACCATGAAGGTGAGTTGCCTCCCTTGGCGCTTCTGGATCAGGTAAAGAAGAGCGAGGCCGGCTACACCAAAGAGGCCCTGGAGGCGATCTCCAGGCTGGTAGAGATCAAACTGCGTGATTTTGGTATCGACGTCGAGGTGGTTGCGGTTTATCCGGGTCCAGTAGTCACCCTGTTTGAACTGCAACTGGCGCCCGGGCTCAAGGTGAGCCGTATCACAAATCTGTCCAAGGACCTGGCCCGGGCCCTGTCCACAACCAGTGTGCGCGTGGTTGAGGTGATACCGGGAAAGTCAGTCGTTGGTCTGGAGATACCGAACGAACACAGAGAGATGGTCTATCTGAGCGAGGTACTGAAATCAGAGGCCTACGATAAGGCAAAATCTCCACTCACCATGGCATTGGGGAAGAACATTTCCGGCGAGCCCCAGGTGGCCGATCTGGGCAAGATGCCGCACGTGTTGATCGCCGGTACTACCGGAGCCGGTAAGTCGGTGGCCATAAACGCCATGATCCTGAGTATCCTCTACAAGGCCAAACCAGAGGATGTGCGCATGATCATGGTGGACCCCAAGATGCTGGAGCTGTCGGTCTATGAGGGGATACCACACCTGCTGACACCGGTTGTTACTGACATGAAGGAGGCAGCAAACGCCTTGCGCTGGTGCGTGATGGAGATGGAGCAACGCTTCCGCTTTATGGCCTCGATAGGTGTGCGGAATCTCGCGGGTTACAACAAGAAGATCAGGGATGCGGAAAAGGAGGGCAAACAGCTACCCAATCCCCTCTATCGCCGGGACCTGCCTGAGGGGCAGGAGCAGACCCAGGAGGAGTTTCTGCAACCACTCCCTTATATCGTTGTCATAATCGACGAATTGGCCGATATGATGATGGTGGTCGGTAAGAAGGTGGAGGAGCTGATCGCACGTCTGGCCCAGAAGGCCCGTGCAGCAGGGGTGCATCTGCTGCTGGCCACCCAGAGACCATCTGTGGATGTGATCACCGGACTGATCAAGGCGAATATCCCGAGCAGGATCGCGTTTCAGGTATCGTCCCGCATAGATTCACGTACCATCCTGGATCAGATGGGGGCGGAGCATCTGCTGGGGCATGGAGACATGCTCTATCTGCCGCCTGGCACCTCTATTCCGCAGCGCATACACGGCGCCTTTGTGGACGATAACGAGGTGCACAGGGTGGTAAAGCACCTGAAAGAGATGGGTGAGCCGGACTATATCGATGATATCCTGCACGGCAGTGTCGACACCGCATCTGAGATGTCTCCGGACGGCAGCAATGTGGAAGATGCAGATCCTCTCTACGATGAGGCGGTACGAATCGTCACTGAAAGCAGACGTGCGTCCATTTCAGGTGTACAAAGACGTCTCAAGATAGGTTACAACCGGGCTGCACGCATGATAGAAGAGATGGAAAGAGTAGGTATTGTCGGTCCACCAGAATCAAACGGCAGCAGGCAGGTTTTGGCTCCACCACCACCAGAGGTATAAGATGAAGTTACAAAAATTAATTATCGTGATCCTGGCGCTGTCAGTGTCCCAGATGGCAACAGCTGGGGCGGGGAGGGCACGCCTGGATAAACTCCTGCGGGATACCAAATCGGTAAAGGCGAATTTCACTCAGACCGTCATCTCCAAATCCAGGGACAGCGCGGCCCATGCCCAGGGTGTGCTCTATATCAAGCGTCCAAAATACTTTCGCTGGGATTATCAGGTGCCATACAAGCAGAATATCATCGCCGATGGTACTCGGGTGTGGGTATGGGAACCTGACATTGAGCAGGTCAGCACCATGATGCAGGATGCCGCACTCAAGGGGACCCCTGCAGTGGCCCTGATGGGTGGTGAAAAGATAGATAAGGAGTTCACGGTTAAAGAGCTGAAGCGGAAATTCAATCTGGATTGGGTGCAACTGATCCCAAAGGATAAAGATGCCCAGTTTACCAAGATCACATTAGGCCTGGACAGTAAGGGGCTTAAGCTCATGGAGATGGAGTCGAAGAGTGGACAGGTGTCCAGATTTCACTTTACGGAGATAGTAAACAACGCCAAGTTCCCCAAGGACCATTTCAAGTTCACGCCTCCGGCCAGTTACAACAACTATATCAATCTGCCTAAATGATACTGAGTTCGAATGACCACCAGCGATCTCTTCTCTCAATCAGATAATGAGGGTCTGAGACCGCTGGCGGACCGCATGCGCCCGCGCACCGTCGGGGAGTTCCAGGGCCAGGTGCACATAATGGGCGACGACAAGCCGTTGCGTGCCGCTATCGAGTCTGACCGTCTGCATTCAATGATCTTCTGGGGGCCACCCGGTACAGGCAAGACCACCCTGGCCCGTCTTATAGCCCATCACTCCGGAGCCCAGTTTCTCAGCCTGTCTGCGGTCCTGGCCGGGGTCAAGGACATCCGTGCGGCCGTGGAGCAGGCCAGACAGGCGCGCCAGGTGGAGGATCGCCCCACCATCCTGTTCATCGATGAGGTGCATCGCTTTAACAAGTCCCAACAGGACGCCTTTCTGCCCCACGTGGAGGATGGGACCGTGGTGTTCATAGGCGCCACTACGGAAAATCCTTCCTTCGAGCTGAATAACGCCCTGCTATCCAGGGCCCGTATCTATGTCCTCAAGAGCCTGGGTGTGGAGGAGTTGGAGCAGATCCTTCTGGCTGCGATGCATGATCAGGAACATGGACTGGGTGAGAGGGGGCTGGATATAGATACCTGCTCAATCCGTCTGATCGCTGAGGCCGCGGACGGTGATGCCAGACGGGCGCTGAACCTGCTGGAGATATCTGCCGACCTAAGCACTGGAGAGCATATTTCTGAAGATACGGTAAGGGAGGTGGTCTCGGGCAGTGTCAGACGCTTTGACAAGGGCGGAGACGCCTTCTATGAGCAGATCTCGGCCCTGCACAAGAGTGTACGCGGCTCCAATCCGGATGCCGCGCTTTACTGGCTCTGCCGCATGCTGGATGGTGGCTGTGACCCACTGTATATCGCACGCAGAGTGGTGCGTATGGCGTCAGAGGATATCGGCAACGCCGACCCCAGGGCCCTGGCCATCGCATTGGATGCCTGGGAGACCCAGGAGCGACTGGGATCACCGGAGGGGGAACTGGCCGTAGCCCAGGCGGTGGTCTATATGGCCTGCGCCGCCAAGAGCAACGCGGTCTATGTGGCCTTCAATGCCGCCATGTCCGACGCCAGAGAGCACGGATCACTGGAAGTTCCGGTACACCTGCGCAATGCCCCAACCAAGATGATGAAGGAGTTGGGATACGGCAGGGAGTACCGCTATGCCCATGATGAACCTGGGGCCTATGCCGCGGGTGAGACCTATTTTCCGGAAGGGATGGGCGAACCAAACTATTACCGGCCGGTGGAGCGCGGTCTTGAGATCAAGATAAGGGAGAAGATGGAACGTCTGCGTGCCAGTGATCTGGCAGCCAGGGCAGGTGAGGATGCATCCCGGGACAGATCGGGTTAGCCCTCTCGTCCTTAATCCGCTCAGGGTGTAGAATGCCTATTTTTTAACTGGGGGGCCTGGACAGGTGCTACATACCATTGCCATAGCCGCAGGCGGTGCCGTCGGGGCCCTATTGCGATTCTGGACATCCAACGGGGTATACGCATTGCTGGGAAGGGGTTTCCCCTATGGTACCCTGTCGGTGAATGTCATCGGCTCCCTGGCCATGGGCTTCCTCTATGTGATGTTCCTGGAACGTATGGCAGTTGGTCCTGAGGTGAGGGCGGCCCTCCTGGTAGGGTTGTTAGGTGCCTTTACCACATTCTCCACCTTCTCTATCGAGACCCTGAATCTGATTGAGCAGGCGGAATTTACCAAGGCATTGCTGAATATGGTCATAAGCGTGGTGGGATGTGTGATAGCGGCCTGGATAGGACTAAAGATCGGGAGGCAGATATGAATACTCTGGATGTCACCATGGTGCGTATCTATCTGAATGAAGGCCAGGGGCAGATGGAAAAACTGATGCAGTTGTTGCATGACGAGGAGAAGGTGCGCGGTGTTACCGCCTTTCGTGGGGTATCCGGTTATGGGCAGTCCGGCAAGATGCACTCATCAACACTCCTGGATATGTCACTGGATCTGCCCCTGATCATGGAGTTCTTTGACGAACCGGAAAAGGTAGCTCGGGTGCTGGAGCATCTGAACAAGATAGTAAAACCGGGCCACATAGTCAGCTGGCCCGCAAAATTCAATGCTGGTGAATAGATAATGTTAGACCCTAGGTTACTAAGAAACGAACTGGATGCCACAGCGCAGCAACTGGCGCGGCGCGGACTGAAGCTGGATACGGGGCAGATCGCTGCCCTGGAGATCAGGCGTAAAGAGCTGCAGGTTGCCGCAGAGACACTACAGAATGAGCGCAACAGCCGCTCCAAACAGATCGGCAAGGCCAAGGCGGCCGGTGAGGACATCCAGCCGTTGCTGGGTGAGGTGGCCGACCTGGGGGATAAGCTGAAACAGGCCCAGGATGACCTGGGAGCGGTCCAGGCCGAACTGCAGTCGATCATACTGGGTATACCGAACATCCCCGCAGCGGATGTGCCGGATGGAGCGGACGAAGAGGATAACAGGGAAGAACGGCGTTGGGGCACTCCACGGGACTTCAGCTTCGAGCCCAAGGACCATGTGGATCTCGGCGTGGCCCAGGGCGGCATGGATTTCGAGGCGGCGGCCAAGGTCACCGGTTCCAGGTTTGTCACCCTGCAGGGTCCCATGGCCCGTCTGCAGCGGGCCCTGACCCAGTTCATGCTGGACACCCACACCGATGAACACGGCTACACCGAGGCCTATGTGCCCTACATGGTCAACGCAGACAGCCTGCAGGGTACCGGTCAGTTGCCTAAGTTTGCAGAGGACCTGTTCAAGCTTTCTGGAGAGATGGAGTATTACCTGATTCCCACCGCCGAGGTACCGGTAACCAATCTGGTGCGCGATGAGATCATCGAAGACGCAGATATGCCCAGACGCTGGGTGGCACATACCCCATGCTTTCGCAGTGAGGCCGGTTCCTACGGCAAGGACACCCGCGGCATGATCCGTCAGCATCAGTTCGAGAAGGTGGAGATGGTGCAGGTGGTGCGCCCCTCTGAATCCGCGCAGGCCCTGGAGCAGCTTACCGGGCATGCCGAGACCATCCTGCAAAGACTGGGGCTGCCCTATCGGGTGGTAACGCTCTGCACCGGAGATCTGGGCTTTTCATCCACCAAGACCTACGATCTGGAGGTGTGGCTGCCGGGACAGAATGCCTATCGGGAGATCTCATCCTGTAGCAACTTCGGAGATTTCCAGGCCAGGCGTATGCAGGCCCGCTGGCGTAACCCGGAGACCGGAAAACCGGAGCTGGTGCATACCATCAACGGATCAGGTCTGGCGGTGGGACGCACTCTGGTTGCGGTAGTGGAGAACTATCAGCAGGAGGACGGCAGCATCCAGGTGCCCGAGGTCCTACGTCCATATATGGGTGGGCTGGAGGTTATCAAGTAGGGGGCCAATCATTTGGACGATGAAAACAGTCCGCAAATGGATGCGAATGTTACAGTGGAAATCATCACGCTGTAGGAGCCCACTCTGCCGGGCGATTCAATATAGGGTCCAGATAGCCCGCAGGAACGGGCTCATACTTGGTGTAATATACGATTTAGACCAGCATAGTAAGCAGCAGCACAAAACCGATCACGGCCAGGATAGGCAGGGCCACCGACATCCAATCCCCCTTTTCCGCCTTGGGGCTGTTGGTCAGCATATATTTGGCCCTGGGAAAGATTACCGCAATCATCGCAATCAAAAGAAGCGCCCAGCCGATCTTCATCCAATCCATTATTTGATCCTCAATATGAAAGCCCCGACGGGCGGGGCTTTCTTAGTTAACACGGCATCCTTATAACATCAGTCGTCAGACATCACGCCCAAAATATGTAACAGATGGACGAAGATGTTGAAGATGTTTATATACAGGTTGACGGTCATAAGCAGGTAATTGGTCTCGCCACCATGGATCATCTGGCTGGTGTCATACAGGATGAAACCACTCATCAGCATGATGACTACAGCAGATATGGCCAATGACAGGGCAGGCATATCCAGGAATATGTTGGCCAGTGCCGCCATCAGTACCATCAACAGACCTGCGACCAGAAAACCACCCATGAAACTGAAGTTCTTCCTGGTGGTCAGGGCATAGCCGGAAAGACCCAGAAAGATCACGCCGGTTCCACCGAAGGCGGTACCGACGATCTGCGGTCCGTTGGGGAGGCTCAGATACATGGAGAGCAGGGGGCCAAGTCCAAAGCCCATCAGGCCGGTTATGGCGAAGACTACCCCCAGTCCAGCGGGAGAATTGGCGGTGCGAGGCAGGACCAGCCAGATCAACAGGAAGGCGCCACCTATACACAGCAGATAGGTCATGGGCGGCATCTCTGCGAATGTGGAGATCGCGGCCATGATGGCGCTAAACACCAGCGTCATGGATAGCAGGGTATAGGTATTCCTGATCACTTTGTTTACCGCGGAAACGTTCTGCGCAGTATTAGCAACTGTATAGTTCATGTGGTTACCATCTCCTTTTAGATGTCCGATCTTTTCTGTTTAGTTAATGGGACTACGAACAGCTCCGTTAGGTTCCCATACTACTCTCCTATATATGGGAAAAGTTCAATATTTCAATGGCTAAGAATTTCTCTCATCCAGATGGTTTAGCCTTGTTGCCGGGAGAACAATCGGGTATCCTTCGCACCCTTGGAGAGGTGGCTGAGCGGTTGAAAGCGGCGGTCTTGAAAACCGTTGAGGGTTTGTAGCCCTCCCAGGGTTCGAATCCCTGCCTCTCCGCCAAATAAAGCAAAAGGCCCCATTTTATGGGGCCTTTTGCTTTATCGGGAGAAGGTAGGCTCGATTTGAACCCTTCGGTTCGACCAGCCAGCGCGTAGCGCTGGCGCAGGACGACGAAGCGTAGCGAAGTCGCCCCGTAGGGGTGAGCCGCAAGGCAGCGAATCTATCCCTGCCATGAGTGGCTAGAGGGCGGTAGACCAGCAATCTCTGCCATATGAAAAGGCCCCATTTTATGGGGCCTTTTGCTTTATCGGGAGAGGGTAGGCTCGATTTGAACCCTTCGGTTCGACCAGCCAGCGCATAGCGCTGGCGCAGGACGACTTTGCGGATCAAAGTCGCCCCGTAGGGGTGTGAGCCGCAAGGCGGCGAATCTATCCCTGCCATGAGTGGCTAGAGGGCTGTAGACCAAGCAATCGCTGCCATATGAAAAGGCCCCATTTTATGGGGCCTTTTGTTTTATCAGGAACAGTTCCCATAACCCACATCCCCGGTTGACACCCATATTCATATAGGTTGAGAATGGCCCCAGGCTTATTACAAATAACAATAAGTAGGGGAGAGTTATCCTAATGTTGATCACCAATCTTGAGATCGTTCCAGGCAAAAGGGTGGTTGAGCACCTGGGTCTGGTTCAGGGTAGTTCAGTTCGGGCCAAGCATGTCGGTAGAGACATAATGGCCAGTCTTAAGAACATCTTTGGAGGAGAACTAAAGGGCTACACCGAGTTGCTGCAGGAATCGCGCGAAGAGGCCATGGATAGGATGCAGCAACAGGCGGAATCGGTGGGTGCAAATGCCATCCTGAATGTCAGGTTTTCCACCTCCAGTATTGCTCAGGGAGCTGCAGAGATATATGTATATGGCACAGCCGTTAGATTGGAGTAGGCCATGTATGATCTACTGATCTTTATTATATTGCTCTCTCTGGGTTATGGCTTTGGCAAGTGGGCTGAATCCAAACACTACAAAAGTATTCTTGAGCGGGAAGATGAGTTGAATGCGCTGCCTGCCATCGCCAGTCGTTTTCCGCCAATGAAAATGAAATATGATCAGGAACTGGTGATGGGCAGCGTGGTTATCTCTGTGGACTATTTCAAAAGATTTCTTGCTACCCTGCGCAATATTTTTGGCGGCAGGGTCGTAGCATATGAGACGCTTATAGATCGGGCGCGTCGAGAGGCACTGTTGCGCATGAAAGAAGAGGCGCGGAATAGAGATGCCAAGATGGTGTTTAATATCAAGTACGAGACCGCTTCAATATCCAAAGGAGTGAAGAACACCATCGGTTCAGTGGAGGTGCTCGCCTACGGAACTGCATTAATCCCTAACAAAAACGCATAAAGTAAATGCGGTATAGTAATCCAAAGATCCCTGAGGGGATCAACACATCCCAGGAACATCCCCTGAAAGAGTTCTTCATACTCACAGCCGGTGCCGTTGCGGCGGTGGTGTTGATCGCTGTGTTGCTTGGGTATTTCGGCGGTACCCTGGCCCGATTTATCCCATTTGAGATAGAACAGGAATGGACTAAAGAGATTGCCCCAGAGAGTAGCGAACGGAGCGAACTGGAGCAGTATCTGGACTCGCTCAGCGATCGTGTTGCCTCATCCATGCAACTGGGAAAAGAGTTTAAGATAAACCTGCGTTACTCGTCAGGAGAGACCATAAACGGCTTTGCCACCATTGGTGGGAATATCATCCTGTTCAGAGGTCTGCTTGAGCTGTTGCCAAGCGAGGATGCCCTGGCCATGCTGATTGCGCATGAGATGTCGCATATCAAGCATCGTGATCCCATCGTAAGTTTTGGCAGATCGCTAAGTATCCAGGCCGGTTTAGGGATTCTTTTGGGTAATACCGATGCAACTATTCTGGGTAGTGCCGGCATCTTTACCATCCTGCATTTCTCACGAGAGATGGAGACGGAGGCAGATATCGCGGCGTTTGCAGTTCTGGCGGATATCTATGGCCATGTAGGTGGTGCGTCCGATCTGTTAGGGCTGATCTCTGAGGTCATGAAAAAAGAGGGTATGAGTGAGCAGCCGGCGATCTTCAGCTCCCACCCGCTGGACGATAAGCGTATTGCAACTATGCATAGCGTGGCGGAAAGAAATGGCTGGAAGCTTGATGGCAGTCGGACCCCATTGCCAACAAAATTTGCCCAATGGCTGCAGGAATCTGAAAAGAAGGAAGCAGGAGAGGAAGGGGAAAAGTAGCAGGTCAGACGTGTGGTAAAGATGTGTTTCTTATCCGCACCACCACATCTATGCTGTGCAGTTCCGTTCCCGATGGCAGCTTGTCGGGGGAGGGTACAGAAAACACCTCTGGATCGAAATCAGTCAACTCACCGGTATCTATATTGAAGAAGTGGTGATGGCGGCTGGTATTGGAATCGTAGAAGGTCTTGCTGGAGTCGGCCTTGATCTCCCGCACCAACCCCTGTTCTGAGAACAATCCCATAGTGTTGTATACGGTTGCCCTGGAAACATTGGCCGCGATCTTGACCCGGTCGTAGATCTCATCGGCCGTGAGGTGCTGATGCTGTTTAAACACCACTTCGGCAATAGCCATACGTTGCGCCGTGGGATAGACCCCATGGGTTTTCAGTAGATCGGCGTAACTGCCTTGTCTGAGTGGTGTTTTGATGTTCACACATGGATTATAGGTTGAATGCGCTATATTCGGCAACGCTAAAACTGACAACATAAGCGTTTCAAATAGACAGGGAACAGGCCCTTATTATTACTTTCGGTATGGGCACCTTGGTTGCAGCCATAGCCGTGGCCCTGAAGGCGGCAATCATGGCAAGCGTATACAGTGCAATGCCTGCACTCATTGTTGGTTATGGCTGGTATCTGCTTATGGAGTAGGCGTAGGAATTTTACTCCTGGGTTTTTTTAATAAATATCATAAAACAGTAAAGATACTGATGTTTCTGCCGCTAATGAGATTTGGGTGCGATCCATTAGGGATCTCTTTTCAAGTCTCACTGGAACTGAGAAGTACATTTTTTAACCGGGGGGATAGCCATGTTGGTTAAGACAAAACTCAGGTACGGAAGCATCTTGCTGGCGCTGGTTCCTGCGGTGTTTGCCAGTACCATGGTAGGTTTGATAGCGGTTGATCATGCAGAATCCGCCCTGGAAGAGCAGGTGGAATCTCATCTCATTTCGTTGCGAGATGATAGGGCTAGGCAGATTGTCCATTACTTTGAAAATATGCGTGATCAGGCATTGGCATATAACAAGGACCGTATGATAGTTGAGGCTGTGCGTGGTCTTACAGATGCCTACAAAAACTTTCAGAATGAAGTCCTTGTTGATGCGGCAGCGGACAAGGGTACTCTCAAATCATATTACGTTGACGAGTTCGCAAAAGAGTATAGCGGACGGAATGGTGGTCAAACTCCGGATGTGGAACAGATCTTCACCAAGCTGGACAGCACCGCTATCGTCATGCAGCAGCGCTACATAAAGGCCAATCCCAACCCGCTCGGTTCCAAAGACGCGTTGATGGCGAGCGGTGATGGCAGCAACTACTCGCAGCTGCACAGCAAATATCATCCATCCATCAGGGAGTTGCAGCAGCGCTTCGGCTACTACGACATATTTCTGATCGATGCCGATAGCGGTCATGTCGTCTATTCCGTCTTCAAGGAACTGGACTATGCCACTTCCTTGAAGAACGGACCTTTTGCCGATACCGGTTTGGCCGAGGCATATCGTGGTGCAATGGCCCTTTCATCCGCCAATGAAGTATTCATGACAGACTTCGCGCCATATCTCCCTTCGTATCAGGATCCAGCGATTTTTATCGCTACACCGGTCTTTGATGGTGATAGGCGTATCGGTGTCCTGGCCTTTCAGTTGCCTATCGACAGGATCAACAACGTGATGACTGGTGAGGGCAAGTGGAAGGAGTCCGGTCTGGGAGACAGTGGTGAGACATATCTGATCGGGTCCGATTATAAGATGCGCAGCCAAAGCCGTTTCTGGCTGGAAGATAAGGCCGGGTTCATATCCGCCATTGGCAAGGCCGGTATAGATGCGGCCACCATCAACGCCATTAAGAGCAAACAGACTGTTATAGGTTTAATGCCGGTAAACTCTCCTGGCGTGAAGAGTGCGTTAAGTGGGCAGACAGGGTTTTCTAAATTTAACGACTATCGTGGCATACAAGTACTTTCCGCATATAAGCCTGTTGAGATCAACGGGCAGAAGTGGGCGATACTGGCCGAGGAGGATGAGGATGAGGCAGAAGCCGCAGCCATTGAACTGCACGGATATGTGATGAATCTGGTATGGATCACTGCTGTGGTGCTGTTCATCGCCAGCGGTGTGCTAGGCTGGATCTTCAGCATCAGCATCGTGCGGCCGATTGAGCGCATAGTAAGCTCGATGCAGGATATATCCTCAGGATCGGGTGACCTCACGGTACGTCTGGACGACAAGGCCAACGATGAACTGGGTATGTTGGCACGCGCCTTCAATGTATTCGTCGAGAAGCTGGACGGGATTATGTCCAACATAGGTGAATCCACTACAGAGCTGGCCACCGCCTCTGAAGAGCTCTCCATGATAACCAAGGATACCCGTAACGGTATTGAGCGTCAGCATGCCGAGATCCAGCAGGTTGCAACTGCTGTGGAAGAGATGACGGCGACCGTAAAGGAGGTGGCGCAGAACACCAATGCTGTGGCCGATGCATCCCGTAACGCCGGTTCCCATGTCGAGACGGGCAGGGTGGTGGTGCAGGATAGCTCAGAGTCGATACAACGTTTATCCAATAGTCTGATCGAGTCGCAACATGTGGTTGATGCACTGCAGAATGACAGCGAGAGGGTCGGCACCGTTCTGGACGTGATCAAGAGTATCGCCGAACAGACCAATCTGCTGGCCCTGAACGCAGCTATCGAAGCGGCACGTGCCGGTGAACAGGGACGTGGATTTGCCGTGGTGGCAGATGAGGTAAGGGTGCTGGCGAAGCGTAGTCAGGATTCCGCCGAGGAGATCCGCGTGATCATAGAGTCGCTCCAGGAGCGCAGCGAGCAGACGACAACTATGTTGCAGGCAAATATCTCTGATCTTGGATCTACAGTAGATCTGAATGAAAAGACGCAGCAGTCCTTTACCGAGATAGAAAGCGCCGTATCCAAATTGCTGGAGATGAGTATACAGATCGCCAATGCCACAGAAGAGCAGGCCGCAGTGACAGAAGAGATCAGCCGTAATCTGGATAATACTAACCAGGAGGCCAATACCATTGCGTCCGGTGCTGAGCAGACTTCAGAGTCCAGCATGATGCTGGCCCGTCTGGGGGATGATCTCAAACGTCATGTCGACCAGTTCAAGGTTAGTGGCAAAATAAGATCTGCGGATGTGCATTTGCTAAAAGATGTAAATAAGGAGCAGGGCGAAAAGCCGGATGAGGTAAAGCCTGATGATACTCAAGGGCATAAGAGAAGCGCTTAACTTAGAATCCATATATTTGGAAAGCAAAGAACCCGCCTTATGGCGGGTTCTTTGGTATTTGGCGGTTATCATCTTTACAAACAGGCTATTTATTGTCGTTTGTCCCTTGCTCGACTAACCATTGTAATGCCTCGTCAGGATCTGAGAATATCCCTATCTCTATCCTGGGCAGATGTCCAACCTCTTCAGTTATCCGTTTCATATTGACATGGCCGCGAGCCTTGTTTGGAGGTAACACCGCCCAGTATCTCCAGCCTGCCTTATAGGCGCGCGGTAGCCAGAAATTATGTGACCAGGAGTTGTCTTCAGCCGACAGTATGGAGTTAAGGCGGTCGTCGGAAAGCCACTTTTGGGCGCCGTATTTCTGTAAAACACGTAATCCGGATATTAGAGTATTCTGAAATGCCTCACTGGATACTGGCTGGAGAAACTGATGATGTATGATGCCAGGCTTGGGGTAATACCACATGCGGACATATTCGTTGTCGATCAGAGTGTCTTTTGTATCTAGCATAACTGATTGTATTCGCTAGTGATTCCCACGGTTGTCGTGTGAATTTAAGTTCAGGCCGTCAGGGCCATGTATACATACAATTCCGTGCGCACCCTAAAATAATATTCGGTAACAATATGCTGGAAGTCAAGGAAAACAATCCTTTAAAAAAGGATTAACTTGGCAGATACAGGTCGAAGATGTTGGATATAATTTTATCTATGCACGATACACATATGGGTGCATGGATATAGATCTTGTAAATACAAGGAGCAATCAATGAAGTTTCATAAGGGCATTCGATCCATATTGATCAGTCTGATACTGGCTGTGTTTATTGCCGATGTTGGCTATGCCGGCGAACAGGCAGAAGGGAGCACGGCAACGGTCAAGTCAGCAGATGGCAGTATCATCAGTTACGGTGTTCAGGGGGCAGGGGATGTGACTATCGTCTTTGTGCACTGCTGGACCTGTAATCATGGGTTCTGGGATAGGCAGGTAGAGCACTTTGCCAAGGTGCATAGGGTGGTATGGCTGGATCTGGCCGGGCACGGGGCATCTACCTCCGCACGCAAAGATTACACGATGTCCGCCTTCGGTCAGGATGTGGCTGCGGTGGTGAACTCTGTAGGCGCAGACAAGGTGATCCTGGTCGGCCACTCCATGGGTGGTCCGGTCTCTATCGAGGCCGCTAATCTGCTTGGGGACAAGGTGATTGGAGTGGTAGGTGTGGATACCTTCTATACACCTTTTGTATATCCGACCGCAGAAGATAAGATCGAAGAGTTTGTAAAACCATTTAAAGATGATTTCGCAAAGTCATCCGAGCAGATGGTCAGTTCCATGTTTGTTCCTGATGTCGATGCTGTGGTCAAGAAATCCATTGTGCAAGAGTTCGCCGGTGCTGATCCGGAGATGGGTGTTAGCGCCATGTACGATATCTTCAGGTGGAGCGCCAGGAATAGGCGAGATACGCTGGAGAAGTACGGCAAGAGGCTGCGCAACATCAATGGTGCTCCCAATGGAGACGAGAAGCCACTGCATGAGGGTGTGGTGCTGATTCCCCATGTAGGACATTTTGTGGCTCAGGTTAAGCCGGATGAGTTTAATCTGGCCTTGGAGAAGATCATTGCTGAGTTTGGGGTGAAGTAGGTCTTCTTTAGATTGGTGATAATTAAATTACCGTCGTCCCCGCGCAGGCGGGGATGACAGATTAGTAATCTCCCACAGGAGTGGGCTTTTACAAGTATGGATACACTGGGATGAGGGTAACCTAAACTACTCCCCCTTAAGCCTCTTCGGATGCTCCGCCTCCAGATATGCCTCTTCCACCTCAGTTAGCTCAACTCTCTCAACACCGGTAATCATGGTCTTGATGTAGGAGAAGGGCGTGGTGCCGGTGGTGGTCATGTAGACGTGTATGATCACAAAGGCCACCATCAGGAACGCGGCTGCGGTATGCAGAAATACCAGTATCTGGAAATAGAAGCCGGCATCCGGAATTCCGTTCCAGAAATCATACAACAGATACACAATGCCGGTTGCGGCCAGGGCGGGACCGATCAGGATCATGAAGGTGAGATAGGCCAGCGCCTGCAGGGGGTTCTGTTTGTGGCGCAGGGTCTTGATGTGTGGGTGTTTGGCACCGGAGAGTATGCCCCAGGCGTAATATTTGATCACCGCAAACATCCCGCCACGCTTGGGTAGAAACTGCCGCCAGTTTCCAGTGGTGAAGTTCCAGAAGGTGGTAAAGAGCCAGAGCACGATAAGCAGGATCGCAGAGGTGGTGTGGAGTCCAACCGCGGTCTGGAAATCCAGTAAGTCGTGGGTGCCGTGCAACCCAAATCCGGTATAGGCCAGGGTAAATATAAGTATCGCCTGGGACCAGTGCCAGAAGCGCTCGTAGATGGTATAGATCTTTACCGATTGTTTGCGTCTTTTTACATTTGGCATCGTTAAATCCTCATCTAGCTCTTTGCTTCAGATTTGCTTTTTCTGTACATCACCAGACGTAGGATGGTGTGCAGAACCACAATCGCAAGAGCACCAAGTACAAGCAGATAACCCAGACGGTCCAGCCATGTGAAGTTATCCCGTCCCGGCATGTAGAAACCCTTAAGGTCCTTCAGGCGACCCTCTTTGGCGTGACACTCGGCGCAGGCCAGGGCCTTATCCTTTGGTGCCACCATATGGGTTATTGGCCAGTACATGTAGGTCTTCACGAATCCGTAATCACCACTGTAGGGTAGGCCGAACTCCTTCATACCCCAGCTGATGGCCTTCTGAAAGTCGTAGTTGCCCCAGTAGGCAGAGTCGTCATCTCCCCACAGATGCATATATACCAGGGTGTTATTTCCCTTATCGTATGGCTGGAAGGTTTCCATACGTTTGAATGGCCATATACGTGATTTAGGGTCCTTAAATGATCCGTTGAAGGAGTTTATCTCCACCGGTTTGGTGGGATCGAATTTTGTATCGACGGTGGTGTAGCGCATCTGGCCGTCGAACCAGGCGTAGTGCGGCTGGAGATTCTCTCCGTATTTGAACTCACCCTTGATCGACTTATAGGTCTTGCGATGCTCACCATTTCCCTGGGTATACTCTTTCAGATAGAAACCCTCTCCATCTTTCAACTTGCCAGCTTCACGCCAGTCCCAGAAGGTCTTGGTGGCCACGCCGCCACGGGCGAACTCCGGTACGTGACAGGTGACACAGGCCACACGGTCGGTATGTCCGTTGAGCTTAATACCTTTGAGGCCGTCCATGTCGTGCGGGGAGTTGCCGTGGCAGGACTCGCAGCTGGCCGCATTGCGTCTCTGTCCCGGTTTGCCCATGCCTTCCGGATCTGTGGCCATGGCACTGTAACGGCTGCCGGAGGTGATATGTTTTTCGGTAACGTGGCATTCGGTACAGGAAAAATCCAGACCGTCCGCAGCCATGTGGATATCTACCGATTTGTCCGGTTCGATCAGCGCAGTGGAGAGATCGCCATGTTTTACGTTATCGCCGCCACCTCCTTTGAAGTGACAGCCGCCACAGTTGGCACGGGTCGGCATACCGACATTCTGCGCCACCTCGGTCAGATCGATCGGTTTCTTGCCATCGAACATGACAGAACAGGCCTCGTTGCCCTTGGTCGGCGGTAGCTTATAGTAGGTGCCGGTGCGGTCATGGCAGACTACACAGTCGATGTTCTCCTGATTGGAGTAATCGAAGTTGCTATCTACATGGTTATAGCTGGCATGGCACATGGCGCACATGCCCTCGTTGCCGCGGGCATTGGTGCAGAAGTTGTTTATAAGGGTCTTTTTGCCTAGTGTCTGGCCGGTTTCAGGGTGTTTGTACTCCCATTTCCAGTGGATGGAGTGCATGAATTGCTCACCCGCCTTGTTGTGACATGATAGACAGGCCTTGGTCACTTCGCTGCCATTGGCGAATGGACCCTGTAGCTCCTCGAATTCTGTGTGGTCTGCGGTGGAGTCGCTATCCACATCCTGTAGCATGCGCTGTTCCGCGTCGGTACGTTTATCCCCGGTATACTCGCTTACACCGATCCCGCTACCTTCAGTATGCACCGCCTCCTCGGCATGCAGGGTCGTCCCTCCAAATATGAAGAACATGCCTGCAAGCAGGAGAGAAATGGTAATTTGCTTGCCAGGTGCGATCTGTCTTGCCAATTGATATCTCATTTCGCCGCCCCTCCACCAGACCGGCTGCTGTTTTGGTCGATGGTGTAGGATTCTCAGCAACAGCGACCAAAAACGAAATGACATATATCAATAAGGCGCAAACAAAATTAGTAAATACTAAAATACCAAACGATCGATAGTGTAACTTTTGTTACATATCATAGGCATAGGGCTCAAGTATTCTTGCTGCGTGTAGAAGATAAACGTAGGAGATTACTATGCAAGCAATGAGGTTTTTCATCGATACCCATGACGTATCCAACAACACTTTTCCTGATGGTCTAACCCCGGAACAGTTCGAGCTGTTTTACGCCAAATACGAGCAGGCCTGCTACGCAGAGAACGTGGTGTCGTTGCGGGTGCATGTCGGTTACGAAGAGGGACGTGCCTTCTGTTTTACCATGGCGCCCGATGCCGATGCTGTACGACGCGCCCATGAAAAGGTCGGTCTTCCATTCGATAGTATCACCGAGGTGACCACTGCCACCCCTGGCGACACCTTCTTCCGGCGCACCGCTGTCTGAGTCTATCTACGCCGCGGCAGCCGCTGGTCGCGCGGCGTAATCTTCCGGAGTTGCATATGTATCACGGTATTTTCGATATTATCTCAATTGGCCTAATCGCAATAATGATCGGATCGTTGGTCATGGTGTCAATGGTCTATATGGATTTGGGGCCGGCATCAATGCTGGCCAAGGGCAAGCACAAACTGTTGGCAGTGGCGTTGGGTTCGGGCATTCTGGCCTTTAGCATAAAGATCCTGATCATTGTCACCATCGCCAGATTTCCGCAGTACACCATCAATCCGTTCCTTAGTCCGCCTGTAGCTGCCGGGAATATTGCAAGGGTCCAGGTTAAACCGGGTCCGGCGCGATTCGCATGGATAGATTTACCCGTGGAAAATGGGCATGTCTACGAGACACCGTCGGTGTCGCAGGAGCGTTACGTGTGGCAGGCACTGCCCGAGCAGGCGCCATCACCAGCCTACAACCCATCCACACCACAGAAGATCGCCCTGGGTGAACAGCTCTTTTTTGATAAGGAGTTGTCACGTGACGGTACGCTCTCCTGCGCCTCGTGCCATAGTCTGTATGAGCATGCCGGTGCCGATGGCAGGGCCACAGCACTTGGGATTGATCAACAGACCGGTGATCGCAACGCACCTACGGTATGGAATACGGCGTTTCAGACCATGTTTTTCTGGGACGGCAGGTCGCCGTCGCTGGAGGATCAGGCCAAAGGTCCACTGATGAACCCTATAGAGATGGGTATGCCATCTCCAGCGGAGGTGGAGAATAGGGTGCGCCAGCAGGAGAGATACCACAAGTTATTTGCCGACGCCTTTGGTGCGGGTGTGGCCATTACCATTGATCGCATAGCCGAGGCAATTGCCGCCTATGAGCGCACTCTGATCACGCCGGATACCCCATATGATCGATTTGTGCGTGGGGATATCACGGCACTTTCGCAGGAACAACTGCGTGGCATGAATCTGTTTCAATCGGTGGGTTGCATCACCTGTCATCATGGTCCCAATTTCAGCGCTGCCAGCATCTTCGATAGCTCTCTCCCGCAGCGTATCTTTCCATCCAACCCGATCCCACAGGAACAGCAGTATAAACTGCTGCTTGAATACAACGTCACTACAGATACCAATCGCGGTGTATGGCGTGTGCCCTCATTGCGTAATGTGGCCCTCACCGGTCCATGGCTACATAACGGTGCCGTAAAGAAGCTGGAGGAAGTGGTGCGAATCATGGCTGCCGGGCAACTGGGGCGTGCCGGACGCTATCTATTGTGGTCTGATAGAGAGTCGACCATGAGCGAGCATAATCTACCCAGGCTCAGTGACAGAGAGGTAGCGGATATAGTTGCCTTCCTTAACGCCCTTAGCAGCGACAGGTTGGTGAATAGTGTGAAAAGATAATCAAATATAAACCCTTTGCCCGGAGACAGTGACATGTGATACATACGTTCAATTGATCAGTAAGATTTTAATGGTGGTTACTGAATTGAGCGATTATCAGGCAGTGCAGAATTTTCTTCACCTCTCTCCGGAGGGTGCGAACATGCTGGAGCGTGAGTTGCAGCAGGTGGAGTTCCAGAGACAGACGGCGGTGATCCACAAAGGGCAGTCGGTTTCCGGGGCATATCTGGTGTTGAGTGGACAGCTGCGCGTATATACCTATACACCGCAAGGTACAGAGGCCACACTATATTTTATCCGACCTGGAGAGACCTGTGTCCTAGCGCTCAACTGCCTGTTCAATGATCTGCGTTATCCGGCCTGGGTAGAGGCATCACCGGACACGCATGTCGCGGTGATTCCAGGTTCGCTCTACCGCCGTCTGTTTGAGAGTGAGGATGCCGTACAGAATCTGACAGTCACCGCTCTTTCCACTCTGGTGTTTCGTCTGATGGATGAACTGGAACAGATCCACTCATGTAATCTGGATCAGCGTCTGGCCAGCTTTCTTTTGAATAACGCATCGGATGATGGAGTGGTGGCCATGACTCAGCAAATACTCGCTGGACATCTCGGCACAACACGTGAAGTCATAGCCAGGCTTATTCAGGGGTTTTGCGCAGATGGTCTGGTCTCCACCAAGAGAGGGGCAGTGACGATCATAGATGCCGAGCGTCTATCCAGAGTTGCCGCACCACAAAGTTCCAGCTTTTTCTCTTCTTGATAACAATCGATAGCATGTTTGGAGATAAATGGTCATGAAGATCAAACGCCATATATTCATATTTGTGCTACTACTAACGGTGTTCGGCTTTGCTATACAGGCGGCAGATCCAGTTCTCACACCTCAACCGGGCGACCCGTTGCGCAAAAATATTCTCGATGCACTACGTACAGAGGTGAAGCGTATCCAAGGACTGGATGTGGTTTTCGTCGTGCGAAATATCAGGGTGAAGGATGGATGGTCCTGGGTTCACACCCTGCCACAATCACCAGATGGCAAGAATAACTATGAAGATCTATTTGCCCTTATGCAAATCAAAGATGGTGAGTGGAAGGTAGTTGAGATTCCATGTACCGAGGTGGACAATCCTGAGTGCATAGGTGAAGCTGGTTATTATGAAGGCTTGATAATGAGGTTCCCTGATGTATCAGTAGAGCTGTTTGAAGATCCTGTGCAAAACTCTGATGGAAGAAAATCACAATAAAAATGTGACTCAAGTCTCACTTTTAACTATGTGATCCAATTCACAAAATTGACAGACTGCGGATTGTCTGTGCTATTCTTTCCAGCCCCGATATACGGGGGAAATAATAACAATATCAGGACGTGGGCGTGAATCAGCAGTAAACGGAGATCGCACGCCATATTTGGATATAAAAATAACGTGCAAGGAGTCACCCATGGCAGGCGAGCGCGGTGATCTAGGGAATATAGAAGTAAATACAGGTGTCGTAACATTCGGGGATGGTGGATACATACTGCATGGAGTTGCAGATCGAAAGCACCTGCCTGAAGTAAAATTCATTCAGACCGATGAGAATCCGGGGGATCTAACTGTTGTCCTGCCTGACGGTTCTACGGTTGTAATTCCAAATTATCTTGTCTTTGCCCAAGCGGGCATGCCGCCAGATGTAAGTCTGGACGATGGCAGCGTCATACCGGGTCAGGAGATACTGGATCTTATTCCCGATCTTAACCTTGATGAAGTTGCCCCTGCTGCCGGTGTCAATGGGCCAATAGGTCCAACGTCCGGTGCTGCTTTCACCGACTATACCACCCCCAATCTTGGAGACGATCTGGATCATGGTCCTTATGCCGGAGGGCGTGTGCTGATGGGCCCAGCATTTGCCGACGGTGATATCAGCAATCTACCGCTGATTGAAGAAGAGGTGGATTACAGTTTTACTGATGATGATGAATCTGAGACGACGTCGGAAGATACAGCGATAAGCGGCAACGTCATAGATGGAACCAGCGCGAATGGCACCATTGGAGTTACCAAGTTCTCAGTGGGAGGAATTTCCTACGCTGCGGGTACCACTGCCAATTTGAGCGAAGGCGACCTTATCATCAATAACGATGGTAGCTATATGTTCACGCCGACGGCGGACTATAACGGAACTGTACCGCAGGTGACATATACCATGGTGAATGGCACCAGTAGTGATATCTCAACTCTCGCGATCACCGTCACGCCGGTGGTGGACATAGTGACGGACACCATCACCACCAGTGAAGAGACGGCCATAACCTACAACGTGCTGGCGAACGACAGCTTCGAGAACCCGGGACGTGTGATCAGCGCGGTGAGCAACGGCAGCAACGGC
>JBNKIR010000055.1:0-50439 GCA_050290785.1 Sedimenticolaceae bacterium
TCCACATCTTTTATCTGGTCACGCAACTTCTGGCGTAATGTTTTGGCCTCGTCTGGATCGCCTTCGGTATCGATCACTACCACCGGTTCTTTGATGTGGTGGCATGCCCTTTGGCAGGTATCGATGGCTTCATTCGGGTTAACGGATATTACATCCGCACCGGCATGTTGCAGGTAGCTGGTCAGCATCCAGGACACATCATTATCCTCCTTTATCAGCAGGACCTTGACTCCGCCCAGATCAGAGAAGTAGTTTCGTGGTGGCTCTTCCTCCATCTTCAGTGAGAGGTGGACTGAGAAACTGGTGCCTTCTCCCTCATAACTCAATATATCAATATGACCGCCCATCATATCGACTAGACGTTCGGTGATGACCAGGCCAAGTCCGGTACCACCAAAACGGCGTGTGGTCTCTTCCTCGCCCTGTACAAAGGGTTGGAACAAGCGTTTTTGTACCTCTGCGCTCATGCCAATGCCGTTATCCTTAATCCGCAGGCAAACATTAGCCTGGCCATTTTCCTGCCCTTCCAGCATGGCGCTGACGACAACATGCCCATCTCTATCGGGGAGATCGCTGCTGAACTTGATGGCATTCCCGGTAAGATTGTATAGGATCTGGCGCAGACGCACCGGATCGCCTATGACCTCTGGTATCTTCGGATCGCAGTAAATCAGCAGCTCTACGCCACGTTTCGTGGCCAGATGCTGTAGGTTATCCCCCAGCTTCTCGACCAGCGGTTCCAGGTTGATAGGCAGTTGTTCCAGCTCCAGTCGTCCCGCCTCGATCTTTGAGAAATCCAGTATGTCATCAATGATGCTCTGTAACAGTACTGCCGAATCCTTGGCGGTATCCACCAGATCCTGCTGTGATTTATCCAGCTTGGAGTAGGCCAGCATGTCGACGGTTCCCACCACTCCATACAACGGCGTGCGTATCTCATGGCTCATGGTGGCCAGGAATGTGGATTTGGCGCGAGTTGCCTCTTCAGCTGCTTCCCTGGCCTTTATAATCTCCCGCTCTGTCTTCTTGCGTTCGCTGATGTCGATGGAGAAGGCGATAGTCATCGGTTCCCCTGATGGTGGATCAGGCAGATAGACGATAATCACCTCCACCGGCACTTCTGCTCCGGCCTTGGTTCGGTGGGAGGTCTCGAAACGTCCCCAACCCTGTTCCAGTATCGGCGCGATCAGTTTTGGGTACTCGTCCGCAGTAAAATTCGGATCAAAATCCGGTACCTTGAGTCGCAGCAACTCCTCCATGCTGTAGCCCAGGTGTTTGCAGGCGTGGTCGTTGGCCCTGATTACTTGCCCGTCCTTGGCTGCGATCCAGTATTCCCCGATGCCGGTACGATCCAGGGCGTGCTGGGTAACGCTCAGCATCTTGTTGGCGTTCTCGGTAGCCTCTTTTTCACGTTGTAGTTCTTGTTCGGCTTGCTTCCGTTCGCTGATATCGCGGATCAAGCCAGCGAAGTATAGTCTGTTCTCCAGCTCCATACGGTTAACGCTGAGTTCAATGGGGAACAGCTCGCCATTTGATCGTTGTCCTTCTAACTCTCGTTCTGTGCCGATGGCCATGTTGCCGCCAGTTTCCAGATAACGCGCTAGGTAATCGTCGTGTGAGCTGCGGTCCGGCTCAGGCAACAGCATGCTCACATTGTTGCCGATCAATTGTTTGGCGCTATATGTGAACATCTTCTCTATTGCCGGATTAACACTTTCAATGCGGCCGCTATCGTCAATAACTATGATTCCATCACTGGCTGTCTCCACAATGGATTGCAGACGTCTTTGTACACTGGCGATCTGACGTCTGCCCGATGCAAATACCAACACCAACAGTACCATAATCATGGCGGCAACCGCGCCGCCACCATATGTGGTCAGACGCATGAAGTAGTACAATGCGTAGGCCTCGGAAACGTCTATCTCAACGGTAAAACCGAATCCCAGTTCCTGGTTCCAGTGCCATGCACCCACTACTGGTACGCCGCGGTAGTCACGATATCCTTCCAGGTCTATGCCATCCTCACCGCGTACAGCACTTGCCGCCATCTTGGTCAGCGGCCATTTATCCTTAGATGTCAGATCATTGGCTTTCCGTGTCAGATCAACGCCAGGGTCGCGGACCTGTAGATGGGAGGCACTCGATTCACCGGGTTGCAGCAATCCTATGCGGACTAGTTGATCTTCAAATCGGCTCCTACTCAGCAGTATGCCGTAGCGGTCAAGGGCGTAGCTGTCACCGGTTTCGCCGATACGTGCATTTTCCATTATTGGAAATAGGGTGTTGTAGGGATTGATACGTAAGGTCAGCAGCGCCAGTACCGTACCTTCTTCGTCTCTGATCGGCGTTGCTACGAACATGGTTTCGTGGCCTGATGCAAAGGGTTGCGCACCCCTTTGCAAAGGTACGTCGGAGCGCTGGATCGGGGTGAGCAGGGTTTTGCCGCTCCAGAGCTCCTTTAGCAACTCCGGATAACGCAGTAGCAGGTTCTTGGTGCCTATGTTGGAGTCACGGGATGAGGCAAGGCTTATATTATCTGGAGCTATTATGAAATAGCCCTCGTAGGTAATGGATTCCAAAAAGGAGCGCATCTCATAATGTAACTGCTTTTGGCCAGGAGCAGCCAAAAGGGCCTTTTGTTCCCGTGGCGTTGCTAACAGCTCCTTGGTAATCTCGAGTATATGCGGATCATCGGCAACGTTTTTCGCCAGAAGAATTTGCTCTTGACTCCATATATTGGTGGCATCCGTTATGACCTTCAGCAGGGTGGATAATTCGTTATGCAGTGAGGCCCGGTAACGTTCTTCAACCAGATGTACTACGGTGTAAGATGTTGCGGCCGTGATAAACAAGGCAACGAAGACGACCAATAGCTGTTGGGTGTTTAGGGCTAACTTAGAAATTAACCTGTTTGCTGGCACGGCTTTCCACTCCTTTTGGACCCTTTTCTCTCTATTAAGTGTAGTTTAGGATAGTCGCTCCTTTTTTAATATGAGTTTGATGATCAGCCATGAAGAGCCTCTGGAACGATGCGGATGCAGCCTGCTGCAAAGACGATATACAACTAAGGGTCTATACCTCACGTCTGTTAGGGAGTAATCCCGAGCTGGTGTTGCATGGGGGCGGTAATACCTCGGTAAAGATTCGCGAGAGGAATGTGCTGGGAGAAGAGGAGGATATCCTTTATGTGAAGGGTTCTGGCTGGGATCTTGCCACCATCGAAGCCCCTGGATTCACCCCCATTCGTATGGCGCATCTGCTGAAGCTGGCCAAATTGGATGCCCTGTCAGATACCCAGATGGTGAATGAACTGAAGACCCAGCAGACCATCGCCAGCGCGCCGACCGGATCGGTGGAGGCCATCCTGCACGCGGCGCTGCCCTATAAGTTTGTAGATCACACCCATGCCGATGCGGTGGTTACGGTTACTAACCTGCCTGGTGGTGAGGATATCATCCGCGAGATCTATGGCGATGAGGTGGTGATCGTCCCCTATGAGATGCCGGGGTTCGACCTGGCAAGGCTGGTGGCGGAGCGCTATGCCGCCGAGGCAAACGCCAACACCCGCGGGTTGGTGTTGATGCACCACGGCATCTTCTCCTTTGCCGATGATGCCCGCATATCATATGAGACCATGATCGAGTTGGTAGACCGGGCGGAGCAGTATCTGAAGGGTAAGAATGCTTGGGAGTTGCCAACAGACGCACGCTATGCCACGCCATTGCAAATGGAGCAGGTTGCCGATTTGCGGTCGCGGGTATCGCAGGCAGCAGGGGTACCGCTTCTGCTGACCTGTGACCGTTCTCCTGAGGCCATGACATTTTGTCGCCGGGATGACCTGGGCCGGATCAGTCAGCAGGGACCGGCCACCCCGGACCACGTGATCCGCACCAAACGTCTGCCTATGTTGGGTCGGGATGTGGACGCCTATGTTACGGACTATCGCGCCTACTTCGACGCAAACGTACATATGGCGCGCCAGGAGGTCAGTATGCTGGACCCTGCGCCCCGGGTGATCCTGGACCCGGAGTTGGGTTTGGTAACGGCGGGCAGGAGCATCAAGGATGCGAACATAAACTCAGACATATATCGCCATACCATGCAGGTTATTCAGCGGGCGGAGTTGGCGGACCGTTGGACCGCGCTGCCTGAGGATCGGATCTTTGAGGTGGAGTATTGGGAACTGGAACAGGCCAAGCTGCGCAAGGGTGATTCTACGCCCGAACTGCAGGGTGAGGTGGCCCTGGTTACCGGGGCTGCATCCGGTATTGGCAGGGCCTGTGTGGAGTCTCTCCTGGCCAGAGGCGCCGCCGTGATCGGTCTGGATCTGGATGAATCTATCACGACCATGCTGGGGCAACCGGCGTTCCTCGGCATCCAGTGCGATGTAACCGATAGAGAAGCGGTAACGACGGCCCTGCAGGCCGGGGTAGAGCGGTTCGGCGGATTGGATATGCTGATCCTAAACGCCGGTATCTTCCCGGGAGGGGCCAGGATATCCGAACTGGATGACGCCCTCTGGCGCAAGGTGATGGCAGTGAATCTGGACGCGAATATGGCCCTGATGCGCGACTGTTATCCGTTGCTCAAGCTGGCCCCGAAATATGGCCGGGTGGTGGTGATCGGCTCCAAGAATGTCCCAGCTCCAGGTCCCGGCGCTGCGGCCTATTCCGCATCCAAGGCGGCCATGAATCAGCTGGCCCGCGTCGCCGCCCTGGAGTGGGGTGCGGATGGCATTCGTATCAATACCCTGCATCCGGACGCGGTGTTCGATACCGGGGTCTGGACCGATGAGGTATTGCAAAACCGTGCCGCACACTACGGGATGACGGTGCGGGAGTACAAGACCAAGAATTTGCTAAAGACCGAGATCGGTTCCAAGGATGTGGCGGAACTGGCCGCGGCCATGTGCGGACAGCTGTTTGCCAAGACCACCGCCGCCCAGGTTCCGGTGGACGGTGGAAATGACAGGGTGGTGTAGGAGCCCACTCCTGTGGGCGATCAAAAATTGCAGATATCGCCCAGGGGACTGGGCTCCTACGACAAATCTATGCCTTACCTATGGTAAGTGACATTAGAGCTATTTTTTAAGGTTGCCGAATGCTGCGGTAAATCCGTTGAGAGAGATGGGGAATGCCAGCTGTTTCTGTTGCGGCGTTAGAAAGGCAACTATCATACTCTTACCACCTTTCATCTTGGATGCCAGCTTACTATCCAGCTTCGCCCGGGCCTGACATCCGTCCTGGATACATTGAATGTATGGGGCCCTGATACCCTCCTTTTCCTCATCTATCTGCATTTGTATACCGGCTGGCAGGAATACCCCCAGGGGCAGGGTTACGACCATAACCGGATCATCTACCTTGGGAAGGTAGGCTATGGTTACGTCGGCTATCCTCTTGTCATCCTTGGTGCTGGTTATTCTCTGGAAGATAAAACAGAGCTCATTTTCGCTTCCCTGAGGTTTTTCGCATTTGTAGCCCCAATCCTTGAAGGTAGCGGATTTATCGTCCGCTGCCTGCAGCGGCATGCTCGCCATTATGAGTGCAATCGTGATCAGCAGGCCGAATTTGAAGTGAGATATAGACATATATTGTTCCCGTGGTTATTCCTGATTTTTGTGATCCATCAATGTGATCAGACCGCTTAGCATAACTATATGTGTGGATGAATGCCATCAATTGTGTGTCTTGCCGCTACTGCAAGCATTTGCCGCCGGCCGGAAAATGCCGGCAAAGGAATGGTGTTCCTTTGATATGTAACACCTTGATTCTAATATAAAAGAAAATATTTCTTCTGGCTGTATCAGGCCTCCGGATCTGTTTTGTGCGCTGGTCTGGATATTGCAGCGTTAAGGATGTCGGTAGTTCCATTCATAACCCGGCCATTTTCCTAGGCCGTTGGAGTCTGCTATGTCCTTATTCAGATTAACACTTTTCATGCTGTTCTCTGGACTGATCCTGTTCTCAACCACGGTTGTATCAAAGGAGCCTGGTTGGGAGGATTATCGGATCCTGTTACAGCGATATGTAAGGCCCGGGGTACGTAACGGCGTCAGGGTCAATCTGGTGGATTACACCGGGATTTCCCGCGATCCGCATTGGCCTAAGGTCCTAAAGACGCTGGCGAACTATCCCGAGGCAAATCTCAGGGGCAAGAAGGAGCGCATGGCCTTCTATATCAACGCCTACAACATCATGACCATTAAGCTCATTGTCAGGAATTGGCCACTAAAGAGTATTCGTGATATCGGTAGCTTTTTCTCTCCGGTGTGGAAGAAAAAGGCCGGTATGGTGGCAGGCAGGATGGTCTCATTGAGCGATATCGGTCAGAGTGAACTAAGGCCCTTGGGTGATATACGCAACTACTTTGCCTTGGCATGCGGTTCCACCAGTTGCCCGGACCTGCGCCGGCAGCCATATCTGGCAAGACAACTGGATCGGCAGTTGGATGATCAGACCAGACTCTTTCTGAATAACCGGGGTAAGGGGTTGTCCAGGAGCAGAAATCAGGTGCGGGTATCCCAGATGTTCTTATGGTTTGAGTATGATTTTAAACGCGCCGGTGGGGTGCGGGAGTTCGTGAAACGCTATACGGATATTCCAGATCGGCTCATTCTGCGTACAGACCTGCCATACAACTGGGGTATTAACGGGAGCTGATTATATGCTGGCGTGCTAGAGCGTCTGGGCGGTGACGTCAACATAGAGCTTTAGGTTCTGTCCCGGTTTTAGATATTTGCCGGTGATGTCGTTCCATTTTTTCAGGTCGGCCACCTTTACCTTGAACCGGTGTGCGATGGTGGAGAGGGAATCTCCTTCACGCACCCGATAGTATACGGAGTTACGGGTGCTGGGCGGGCGCACCTTCATGATGGCAGGCAACTCTGTGGTGTTATATTTTTTGAAGGTTGCGTCATCGACCCATAGCACTAGCTTCTGTCCGAGCTTCAGCGTGTCCTTGGGGGCCATCCCGTTCCATCCGGCCAGTTTTCTGTGGCTGACATTGTATTGTCTGGCCAGGTCCCAAAAGTTGTCACCGGCCTCGACAGTATGGGTGATCTTATTGCCCTGGCGCTTCCTGTTTTGAATCTGCTGTCTGCGTTTATCCGCAGTGAGGGCGTAATGTTCCAGAGATTTGGTGGCAGTTGGGATCACCAGATACTTGCCCGCACGTATGCTGTTACCTTTCAGGTTATTGGCCTGTCTGATCAGGGCTGATGTGGTGTCGTACTTCTGGGCGATTGTGCTTACGGTATCGCCGCTGGTTATCTTGTGTCTCTTCCAGTGGATGCGCTGTTTCGGATCCAGTTCCGCCAGATTCTGTTCAAATTCCGTGACCTTGGCGACCGGAAGGTTGAGTCTATGGGGGCCGTCCGGGGCGGTGGCCCAACGGTTCAGGCCTGGATTGAGGCGATATAACTCATCCGTGGAAATCCCAGCCATTTCAGCCGCCAGGGCCAGGTCAAGCTGTGATCCTATATCGACCGAGGCGAAGTATGGCTCATTGGGGATGGTCCTTAACTTGATCCCAGCCTTCTCCGGATCATGGACGATTCTGCTCAGGGCCAGCAGTCTGGGGACATAGCCACTGGTCTCCTTTGGAAGTGAAAGTGACCAGAAGTCCGTCGGCTTCCCCTTGCTTCTGTTTGCCCTAATGGCCTTGTTGACGTTGCCGGCACCACAGTTGTAGGCGGCAAGGGCCAGTTCCCAGTCGCCATCAAAACGCCTGGAGAGGGACTGCAGATAATCAAAAGCGGCACGTGTGGATGCAACCACATCTCTCCGTCCGTCATACCACCAATTCTGCTTTAGTTTGAAATGACGTCCGGTGGATGGGACAAACTGCCAGAGTCCGGCTGCGCTGCCATGGGAATAGGCAAACGGACGGAACGCGCTTTCCACTGCCGGCAGCAGGGCCAGTTCTGTTGGTACTCCGCGCTTTTCGGCCTCCGTAAGGATGAAGTAGATATATGGCTCGGCACGCAGTTGCAGTTTGCTTAGATATGATTTGTTACGTTGCAGCCAACTTATATGCTGGGACATGCGCTCATTTTCCGGCACCTTCAGTCTAAAGCCTTTACGCAATCGGCCCCACAGGTCATTCTCTTCTGCATTCAATAAGTTCTGCGCCGTAACCGGGAGACTATTATTGGAGACTGAATTATCGTTACTCCCGACTTCATTGGTTTCCTGGGGTGCCGCCTGATCGGGTTCTTCATTTACGGCATCATCCTCGGCCTGAGGGGATTCGTCTTCAGAGATATCCGCTATCTCACTTTCTGTTCCTGCCTTTTGAGCTAAGGCTATTTGCTCTTGCAGTTCGTTTACTGATAGCAGACTGAATTGGGAGTTTAAATCCTGGGTGAGCCCGCTCCTGATCAGGCCATCGATATTGCATCCGGATAGTGTGATTGCAATTGCTGTAATTATTATAATTCTTGTGTGTTTTATTGGCATATATCAGCAAACGCCCGATCTTATAGGTCTGAGAGACAAGAGCCGAAGACTATACTGAATTACCCGGGTTATTTCCATACGAAGGAACCTCTGGCCTTCTGGCTCAAGGTCAGTATTATTGTTTTACCTAAGTACATCATCAGGGCATAACTTACATCGCATCATGGCCAAAAAACGTTTTTGTAAATCAGAACAGGACCTTGCCAGGGATATGCGGGAGTGGTTCGGTCAGCAGCCTGGAAGGGCGTATCTGGAACAGGAAAAGGCATGTCTGAATGAGCTGCTTCCCAAGCTGTTTGGATATTATCTGATCCAGTTGGGGATGGCAGATAGCCTGGATGACGTGATGCAGGAGTGCAGGATTGGCAGTTGTCTGGTGTTGGCCACGGATGAGAGTTCAGATGCAGTCAGGATAGATGCGCAGGTGGATATACCTCAGTTGCCCATAGCCTCAGATAGTGTGGATGCGGTATTGCTCTCCCATACCCTGGATTTCACACCAAACCCGCACCAGGTGTTGCGCGAGGCGGAGAGGATATTGATCCCCGAGGGGCGGATCATCATCTCCGGGTTTAATCCGTGGGGTGTCTGGGGGCTGTATAAGCTCCTGTTGCAACACCGGGGCAGGGTGCCTTGGTGTGCCCAGTTTATATCCCTGTTTCGGTTGCAGGATTGGTTGCGTTTGTTGAATTTTAATGTGGAGATAATCAGGCCGGTGATGTACCGTCCACCACTTAAGAGTGAGGCCATGCTGAACCGGCTGCAGCCATTGGAGAGGTTGAACCCGAAATACTTCTCCTTCATCTCAGCCGGCTATGTGGTGCAGGCGGTGAAGCGTGTGAGCACATATACACCGATAAGGCAGGGCTGGAGAAAGAGGTCCAGGGTGGTGGCTGGCAAGCTGCTGGAACCGACGACAAGAGGCTAGTTTAGGGCGTTTAAGATCATGTCAGATAGGGTGGAGATCTATACCGATGGGGCCTGCAGGGGCAATCCGGGTCCAGGTGGCTGGGGTGCGGTCATGCGTTTTAAAGGCAAGGAGAAACAGCTCTATGGGGGAGAGAAAGAGACCACCAATAACCGTATGGAGTTGAAGGCGGTGATCATGGCGTTGGAACAGTTGACCCGTCCGTCAGCGGTGCGGGTAACAACGGATTCCAAATACGTGCAACAGGGCATCACCGGATGGATCCATAATTGGAAACGCAATGGCTGGCGCACGGCGGCAAAAAAACCGGTCAAGAACAGCGATCTGTGGCAGGAACTGGACGAGATGGTTTCCAGGCATGATGTGGTCTGGGGCTGGGTCAAGGGCCACAGCGGTCATCCGGACAACGAGTTGGCAGATTCCCTGGCCAACAGGGGCATAGATGAGTTAGAGGGGTAATATGCGCCAGATAGTACTTGATACAGAGACAACAGGCCTGGAGCCGCACCTGGGCCATAAGATCATCGAGATAGGATGCGTGGAGCTGGTGGACCGCATCTTGACGGGCAACCAGTTTCATCAATATCTGCAGCCGGACCGGGAGATAGATGCTGCGGCGATAGATGTGCACGGCATAACCAACGAATTTCTCCAGGACAAACCACGCTTTGGGGATATCGTCCAGGATTTTATAGACTATGTCTCTGGCGCCGACCTGGTCATCCACAATGCGCCGTTTGATGTGGGGTTCATCGATCACGAACTATCGCAGTTGGAGGGAAACTGGGGCAAGCTGACGGACTACTGTACCGTAACCGATAGCCTGGTGCTGGCGAAAAAGATGCATCCGGGGCAGCGCAACAGCCTGGATGCACTGTGTAAGCGTTATGAGATAGACAACAGCCACCGTGAGTTGCACGGGGCCTTGTTGGATGCCGAGATCCTGTCCGATGTCTATCTGGCACTGACCGGTGGTCAGGCCACGCTGATGCTGGATAGCTTTTCAGCCGGGATGGATGGATCCATGGAATCTAAAATCAGGCCGGTATCGCCAGATCGCCCAGCCCTTAAGGTGATAATGGCTGGAGAGCAGGAACTGCAGGCCCATAAAGGACGTCTGGATGCGATAAAGGTGGAGTCTGGGATCTGTGTCTGGCTGGGGGATACAGGCGGTTAGGCCAGTTTTTTCTTATTGTTGTAATCGTTGCTGCGAAAGATGGTCTTAAGTCTATCCATATCCTTGAGCTGAACGTGTTTCCGCTCCACATGCAGTATCCCCTCGTCATGGAAACGTGTGAACAGCCTGCTTACCGTCTCCACCGCCAGTCCAAGATAACTGCCTATATCGTTGCGAGACATGCTGAGATAGAAATCCGTAGATGAGAAACCGCGTTTTCTGAATCGGCTGGAGAAGTCCAGCAGAAAGCCTGCAAGTCTCTCTTCGGCATTTTTACTGCCAAGCAGGGTGAGAAGGTTGGTGTCCTGATGTATCTCCTTACTGAACAGGCGGTACATCTGGCGTTGCAAATCAGGGATGGATGAACTGAGTGCCTCCAGTCGATCAAAGGGTATTTCACACACGGCCGATGTCTCCAGGGCCTTGGCCGAGCAGTGGTGCATCCCTTCCTCTATGGCGTCCAGGCCGATCAACTCTCCGGAGAGATAGAAGCCGGTGATCTGGTCGTTTCCGGCCTCCTTTCTGGTATAGGTCTTGATTGACCCTGATTTAATGGCATAGAGGCTCTTGAATGCATCTCCTCCATGAAAGAGGTATTCACCGCGGTGTACCGGGTAGCAGTGTGTGACCATGGACTCGAACAGCCTGAGTTCTTCCTCGGTAGGAAACTCGGGAAGGATGATAGACGCCACATTGCAGACTTCGCAACGCGGTCTCTTTCTATCGATGGAAACGATCTTATTCTTAGTCACATACCTGTCCCGTTATCTTCGACATCGGAGCATTTTGCAGTTTTAATTGACTCAGATCAAGAAAAACATGCGCAGGTACAACCTGTCGTAGCATGCGGAAATTGTTTTGAAATTCTGTAGCTGGTTGAGTTTGCTTAGAGTCCGAAAACCTCTGCTGGGAATATAAGCATTAGATGATGGATATATATTAGATTGTAGAAGATGCTTGGTTCTGGTAACTTGTAATGCCGTCCAAGTAACAAGCTTTCCACAACTAATTTAAGTAGGTTCCATGAGCAAATTTGTATTCATTACGGGCGGTGTTGTTTCCTCCCTGGGCAAAGGAATTGCGTCGGCATCCCTGGGCGCATTGTTGGAGGCCAGAGGCCTCAAAGTCACCATGATCAAGCTGGATCCATATATCAATGTGGATCCGGGAACCATGAGTCCGTTTCAACACGGTGAGGTCTTCGTGACCGACGACGGTGCTGAGACAGACCTGGATCTTGGTCACTATGAACGCTTTGTGCGTACTACCATGGGGAAGAACAACAACTTCACCACGGGGCAGATCTACGATAGCGTAATCCGCAAGGAGAGACGCGGGGATTACCTTGGTGGTACGGTTCAGGTCATTCCCCACGTAACCAATGAGATCAGGGAGAGCGTGCTTCTGGGTGCTGGTGACTCGGATGTATGTCTGGTGGAGATCGGTGGAACCGTGGGTGACATCGAGTCCCTGCCATTCCTTGAGGCCATCCGTCAGATGGGCGTGGAGATGGGGCACGATAATGCCCTGTTCATGCACCTGACCCTGGTGCCCTACATCAAGACCGCCGGCGAGGTGAAGACCAAACCGACCCAGCACTCGGTGAAGGAACTCAGGTCCATCGGTATCCAGCCAGACATCCTGTTCTGCCGTAGCGATCATCCGCTGCCGGATGGAGAACGGCGCAAGATCTCACTCTTTACCAACGTGGCTGAAGAGGCGGTTATCTCCGCTCCGGACGCCGATCACATCTACCGTATACCGTTGATACTGCATGAGCAGTCACTGGATGAGATCGTGGTGCGCCAGTTGCGGCTGGATGTGCCCTCCGCAGATCTTACAGAGTGGTATCAGGTAATAGATGGACTGGAGCAGGCCAATGGCGAGGTCAAGATCGCCATGGTGGGCAAATATATGCACCTGACCGAGGCCTACAAGAGTCTTACCGAGGCGCTGGTGCATGCAGGCATCCAGACCAGGACCAAGGTTAAGATCATCTATGTGGATTCCGAGGATATCGAGACCGGCGGGACCGGCTGTCTGGAGGAGGTGGATGCCATCCTGGTGCCGGGCGGTTTCGGTGACAGGGGGGTCGAGGGCAAGATCGCTGCAGTAAAGTATGCCCGCGAGAATGATGTGCCCTATCTGGGTATCTGCCTGGGTATGCAGGTGGCGGTGATCGAGTATGCCCGCAATGTGGCAGGCCTGGAGGGTGCCCATAGCACAGAGTTTAATCGTCACGCGCAACATCCGGTGATCGCCCTGATCACCGAGTGGCTGAACGCGGACGGTCAGACCGAGACCAGGAGCGAAGACTCGGATCTGGGCGGCACCATGCGTCTTGGCGCCCAGGAGACCAAGCTGGATGCCGATAGTCAGGCATATGCCCTCTATGGCAAGGCCGTGATCAGGGAACGGCATCGTCATCGCTACGAATTCAACAATAAATATCTGGAGCAGCTGGAGCAGGCGGGGTTGAAGTTCAGCGGCCGCTCCATTGATGGCCGATTGATGGAGATGATAGAGATACCGCAACATCCATGGTTTATCGCCTGTCAGTTCCACCCTGAGTTTACCTCCACTCCCAGGGACGGACATCCGCTGTTTAGCGGATTCATCCAGGCCGCCCTGGAGTATCAGGGCAGGGTGTGTCGGGTGGCAGAACAGGCATGAAGCTCTGTGGCTTTGAGGCGGGTCGGGACCGGCCACTGTTTCTGATCGCTGGCCCCTGCGTCATCGAGGGTGAGCAGCTGATCCTGGATACTGCCGGAAGGCTCAAGGAGATCACCGGTGAACTGGGCATCCCATTCATATTCAAGTCATCCTTCGACAAGGCCAACCGCTCCTCCGGAGAGAGCTACCGCGGTCCCGGCATGGAGGAGGGGTTGCGCATCCTGCAACTGGTGCAGGAACAGATCGGGGTGCCGGTGCTGACCGATGTGCATGAAGATACCCCTCTGGATGAGGTGGCGGATGTGGTGGATGTATTACAGACGCCGGCCTTTCTCTGTCGTCAGACCAATTTTATCCAGGCCGTGGCCGCTACAGGCAAGCCGGTAAATATAAAAAAGGGCCAGTTCCTGGCGCCATGGGATATGCAGCATGTGGTGGCCAAGGCCAAGGCCGTCGGCAACGAGCAGATCATGGTGTGTGAGCGCGGGGTATCCTTCGGCTATAACAACCTGGTCTCGGACATGCGCTCCCTGGCGGTGCTGAGCGATACCGGATGCCCGGTGGTGTTCGATGCCACCCACTCTGTGCAGTTGCCGGGTGGGCAGGGGGCAAGCTCGGGCGGACAGCGGGAGTTTGTTCCGGTGCTGGCGCGGGCGGCGGTGGCGGTGGGGGTGGCAGGACTCTTTATGGAGACCCATCCGGATCCGGAGCAGGCCCTGAGCGATGGACCGAACTCCTGGCCCCTGGATCAGCTAAAGGGGTTGCTGGAGACACTGCAGGCGATTGATAGGACTGTTAAGCCTAGTTCGTTATAATATCTGGATCATTTTATCGTGTAGGAGCCCACCCCTGTGGGCGATATCAGCCTCTGTCTTTTCGCCCAGGGGACTGGGCTCCTACAAAGCTCTAAATAGATTTGCTTGTTCGGGAGATAATAATGTCTGAGATTGTAGATATTCGTGGTCGTGAGATCCTTGATTCACGGGGTAATCCAACCGTAGAGGCGGATGTGATCACGGCCGATGGTGCCATCGGCCGCGCCGTGGTCCCATCCGGTGCCTCCACCGGATCACGCGAGGCGCTGGAGATGCGGGACGGTGACAAGTCCCGTTATGGTGGCAAAGGTGTGTTAAAGGCGGTCGCGAATATCGCCGGCGAGCTGAGAGATGCCATCAACGGTATGGAGGTATCTGATCAGGAGGCCATAGACCGCAGGATGATCGAGCTGGACGGTACCGAGAACAAGGACCGTCTGGGCGCCAACGCCATCCTCGGCGTATCCCTGGCCGCAGCCCACGCTGCAGCCCAGGAGAGCTGTCAGCCGCTGTACCGCTATCTCTCTTCCGGGCCATACCGCATGCCGGTACCCATGATGAACATCATCAACGGCGGCGCCCACGCCGACAACAGTGTGGATATCCAGGAGTTCATGATCATGCCCACCGGCGCGTCCTCCATCCGTGAGGCGGTGCGTTATGGCGCAGAGGTGTTCCACGCCCTGAAGAGTGTCCTGAAAGGACGGGGCTTGAATACCGCAGTGGGTGACGAGGGCGGTTTCGCCCCCAACCTGCCATCCAATGAGGCGGCCATCGAGGTGATCCTGGAGGCCATCGACCAGGTCGGATTCAAGGCGGGTAGCGATATCCATCTGGCCCTGGATGCCGCCAGTTCCGAGTTCTACAAAGATGGCATGTATGACCTGGCATCAGAAGGGCGTAAGTTCGATGCCGCGGGCTTCGTGGATTACCTTGCCGCCCTGGTGGATCAGTATCCGATTATTTCTATCGAAGACGGCATGGACGAGAGTGACTGGGACGGCTGGAAGATATTGACCGATAAGCTCGGTAGCCGCATTCAGTTGGTGGGAGACGATCTGTTTGTCACCAACACCAAGATCCTGCAGCGCGGCATAGATCAGAAGATCACCAACTCCATCCTGATCAAGCTGAACCAGATCGGGACCCTGACCGAGACCCTGCAGGCCATCAACATGGCCCACGATGCCGGATATTCGGCCGTGATATCGCATCGCTCCGGTGAGACCGAGGATACCACCATCGCCGATCTGGTGGTGGCAGCCAACACCGGACAGATCAAGACAGGATCCCTGTGTCGTTCCGATCGGGTGGCCAAGTACAATCAGTTGATGCGTATCGAGGATCAGCTGGGAGCGGATGCGGTGTACGCCGGTATGGGGGCGTTTCCTGCGGGTATCAAGGTCTAGGATTATTTTGGGATTTCGGGCGTGGTTGGCGCCTCTGCGCGGGGATCAATGGTATATTGAGCTATGCGCATAGTCATCGGGATATTGATCGTTCTGCTGTTGCTGCTTCAGTACCGCCTCTGGGTGGGAGAGGGCAGCCTGGCGGAGGTGCATGCCCTGCGTAAAGAGGTGCAGGCGCAGAAGGCCGAGTTGGATACCATGCAGCAACGCAACAACGCCCTGCGTGCAGAGGTGCAGGACCTGAAGAAGGGTCTGGATGCCATCGAAGAGCGATCCCGCAGCGAACTGGGGATGATCAGGGAGAACGAAGAGTTCTACCAGATAGTGGATGATCCAAAGATGAAGGCCCCCGAGTGAGCCAGACCAGATACTGGGCGCTAGTACCTGCGGCGGGTATCGGGTTGCGTATGGGCAGCGATATACCCAAGCAGTACCTGCCACTCAATGGCGGTACGGTTCTGGACCAGACCCTGCAAACACTGCTCTCCCATCCCAGGATAGATGGTATCTATATCGCTCTGGCAGCGGATGACCGCTGGTGGGGAGACACGGCATCCGCCACCGATCCCAGGATAGTGGCGGTGGATGGCGGGGCGGAGCGCTGCCACTCCGTACTCAATGCCCTCAAAGTGTTGCAGGAGAGTGCCAGGCCTGAGGATTGGGTGCTGGTGCATGATGCGGCCAGACCCTGTCTGCGTTCCACCGATCTTGATCTCCTTATGGACTCGCTCAAAGACCACCCTGTAGGTGGGTTGCTAGGTGTCCCGGTACGGGACACCATGAAGAGGACGGATCAAGTGGCGGCCGTGACCGAGACGGTGCCGCGGGAAGGTCTCTGGCATGCATATACCCCACAGATGTTCAGATTGGGTACCCTGACCAAGGCACTGCAGGGCGCCATCGATAACGGCCTTGTGGTAACCGACGACGCCAGCGCCATAGAGCTGGCTGGCATGCGTCCGCAGATGGTAGAGGGACACGACGATAACATTAAGATCACCCGTCCTGAGGACCTGGCCCTGGCCTCGTTCTATCTGAAGAAACAGGGGAAAGAATAATGCGAGTAGGACAAGGTTTTGATGCCCATCGCCTGGGACCTGGGTTAAGGCTGGTGCTGGGTGGTGTGGAGATAGAACACGATCATGGTCTGATCGCGCACTCCGATGGTGATGTGCTGATCCATGCCCTGTGTGACGCCATCCTGGGCGCTGCCTCACTGGGAGATATCGGCCGACACTTCCCTGACAGTAGTGATGAATTCAAGGATATAGATAGCCGTATCCTGCTGCGTCAGGTGGCGTATATGGTCAGGGAGAGTGAGCGCTCCATACTGAATGCAGACATGACCATCATCGCCCAGGCCCCCAAGCTGGCGCCATATCTGGACCGGATGCGGGCGAACATCTCTCAGGACATACTCATCCCTGAGGCCAATATCAATATCAAGGCCACCACCACCGAGGGCATGGGCTATACCGGGCGCGGCGAGGGCATAGCCGCCCATGCCGTGGTGCTCATTAGTGGCTGAAGGGTCGGTTGGCGACTTTCGGCCGGTATCATCCTATCCCCACGCCTACGGCCGTCCCCAAGCCACGGCCAGGATACGTAGTAGTCCGGAAGACTTTCAGGTCGAGGAGCATCTTGGTTTCCAGCCGGAAGGGGAAGGCGAGCATCTCTTTCTCTATGTACAGAAGCGCAACACCAACACCGAGTGGTTGGCCAAGGAGCTCGCCGGTTTCTACGGGGTCCCGCTCCGGGATGTGGGCTACGCCGGTCTGAAAGATCGCAACGCCGTCACCAGTCAGTGGTTTTCCATCCGTTTGCCCACCACAGAAATTCCGGATTGGGAGGGGGTGGGATCGCCGGATCTGAAGTTGTTGCGGGCGGTAAGACACAGGCGCAAGCTGCGCAGGGGTGCGCTGGCACAGAACCGATTTCGTCTGCTCCTGCGCGAACTGGATGGGGACAGGGATGATATTGAAAACAGACTGGAACATATAACGGGCAGCGGGGTGCCTAACTACTATGGCGAACAGCGCTTCGGCCATGATCAGAACAATCTCGACCTGGCGGCAAGACTCTTTGCCGGCAGATTGAAAAGGGTCTCACGGCATAAGCGTGGTCTCTATCTTTCAGCTGCCCGTTCTTATCTGTTTAATATGGTTCTGGCAGAACGGGTTGTGGCAGGAAATTGGAATCTGGCCATCCCTGGAGATCTGATGTCGCTGGATGGAAGCCGTTCCCACTTCTCTGTTGCAGAGATAGACGACGAAATCAAACGACGACTGGCGGATCTGGATATACATCCCACCGGCCCGCTCTGGGGTAAGGGCGAAGTGACAACCGGGGAGCTTGCCGGGTTGGAGGACTCCGTGTTGCAGGCATACCCGGAATGGACCGGAGGGTTGGTGCAGTTTGGTCTCAGTCATGAGCGTAGGGCGCTCCGGGCCAGGGTGATGGATCTGGAGTGGGATTGGCTGGCGAGCGGAGATCTTGAATTGAGATTTGGGTTATATCCCGGTAGCTATGCCACTGCGGTATTGCGTGAGATTGTCATGCCGTCATCTGCGTAGTGGTAACACCGTCCATTCCGGCTTGATACATTTTATTACAAACAGGACATACCTCAGATACATGCCCCATGTAGTCTATTCGTGAGTTTTCACTTAACAAGGGGTGTTTATCATGGCTACAACAAGACAGCAGCGGGGTGGTGAGCGTCTGCCAAGAAGGTTTGTCACGCCGGTAACGGGGGTATTGTCTCTGGTGATCGGGGTGTCCGGTGTAATGCTCTTCTTCCATGTGGGAGAGGGTTTGGTAAAGGGGGTGCATGAGTGGCTGGGTATGGCCTTTGCCGTCGCCATGCTGGTCCACCTGGCAATGAACTGGAAGGCCTTTAAACACCATTTCAGGAAACCGGCCGCATGGTTTGGTACCACGATTGTCTCTGCCATAAGCGTTATGTTTCTGGTGGCATCCTTATCTTCCGAGCCACATGCAAATCCGACCAGATCCATCCTGCAGGGGATTGAGACCGCGGAAGTTTATGACCTTGCCCCTGTATTCAAGCTGAGTCAGTCGGAGTTGACCCAGAGGTTTGGGCAGGCCGGTGTGGAGATCGAGACAGGACATGAGTCCCTGCGGGAGCTGGCCGGCAAGAGCGGCGTGGATACACGCAGGCTGATTGCGGTATTGGTGAGTAAGGGCGGAGCAAGCGCTGGAGCAATGTCAGATTGATCGATACTGGAACACAATAACCACTTCATTGTCCCGCGGGTGTGCCGCGGGACACTATTTCCCTACAATTGGCAGTACTGCCTAAGCCCCTTCCCAGCGAACGCGAGGGATGAGATCTTTCAGCGACGGTTTTTATTGGCTGAACGCAGCAGTACATAGGCCGCACCGGTACCGCCATCCCGAGAGGTAGCGGAACAGAATGCCAGGACATCCTGGCGTTGGCGCAACCAGTAATTCACCTTCTGTTTCAATACAGGCTGCCTGTCTTCTGACCCGTAGCCTTTTCCGTGGATAATACGTACGCATCTGACGTGTCTGCGGTGACAGTCGCGGATAAACTGCTCCAACACGCTGTGTGCGTGTCGAGTGGTGAGTCCGTGCAGATCAAGCTCCATCTCTATCTCCAGGCGACCGCGGCGCAGATCCTGAAACACCCTTTTTTGTAGACCGGGTCGGCAGAAAGAGAGTTCATCCCCGGTTTTGACTTCGTCCTCGGAGATCATCTCCATATCGTTCCCATCATCCTCAAACGACGCATGGGGCAAGGGGCGCGGGGGCAGGCCCTTGCGCCAGGGTGAGATCTTGTCCTGCTTCAGCGGCGCCGCATCCTGCATCATCTCCTGAAACAGATTCTGTTCCTGCTCTTTTTTTGGTTGGTCTTTTGACATGGTGCGATCCGGGGCCGACAGTTACAGCTTACTCTGATATAGTCTATCAAAATCACGGTGCTAGGTGCTTAATCTTAAATATCAGGATGATTATAAGAGTGGTAATATCTGGTAACAGGGGATAGGTATCTGTGGTCTGATACATATAAAATGGTGCATCTTTACGTATGGTCCTGATTGCGGGTGATGTTTTTACTCTATGAGAATTTTGCTTAGTAATGATGATGGCTACAAGGCGCCCGGCCTTGTGATGATGGCCGAAACCCTGAAGGATATTGCCGAAATCATCGTGGTCGCCCCGGAACGGGACCGTAGCGGGGCCAGCAACTCCCTTACCCTCACCAGCCCGGTGCGCGCTCACACCGAACCGAACGGCTTTATCCGGGTGGACGGTACCCCGACCGATTGTGTCCATCTGGCCATTACCGGCCTGTTGGAGGATGAGCCCGATATGGTCATTGCCGGGATAAATTCCGGCGCCAACATGGGTGATGACGTGCTCTATTCCGGTACTGTAGCCGCTGCAACCGAGGGACGTTTTCTCGGGCTGCCCGCTATCGCCATCTCCATGAATTCATCCAATCCGCAACACTATGAGACAGGTGCCAGAGTTATCCGTGAGATGGTGCAGCATCTGCAGCAGAGTCCGCTCTCTGCCGATACCATACTCAATGTGAATGTGCCTGATCTGGCCTATGAGGAGATCCGTGGCTATCAATCTACCCGTCTCGGACACCGGCATAAGGCCGAGCCCGTGATCAAGACAGAGGATCCGCGCGGCAACGCCATCTATTGGGTTGGACCTGCCGGTGCGGAGCAGGACGCCGGGCCGGGTACGGACTTCCATGCGGTTCGGGAGGGGTACGTGTCGGTCACACCCTTGCAGGTGGACCTGACCAACCATGCCGTCCGGGATGCTATCGGAGACTGGCTGTCGGAGGTGGGCAAGTGAACAGTGCCCAGCATCGCGGTATCGGTATGACATCCATGCGGACACGCAATCGTCTGATAGATCGCCTGAAGGAAGAGGGCATAAAGAGCCAGGCCGTATTGGAGGTGATGCGCAATACTCCGCGGCATATATTTGTGGAGGAGGCGCTGGCCAGCAGGGCCTATGAAGATACCGCCTTGCCCATTGGCCTGGGCCAGACCATCTCCCAGCCCTATATAGTGGCCCGCATGACGGAACTCCTTTTGCAGGATGGACCTCTCACAAATGTGCTGGAGGTGGGTACCGGGTCCGGTTATCAGACCGCGATCCTGGCCCAGATGGTAAGGCGGGTCTACAGCGTGGAGAGGATAGGCCCCCTATTGGAGCAGGCCAGGCAGCGCCTGCGTGAGATGGGTCTGAAAAATACCCGTTTGAGGCTTAGCGATGGCGGCATTGGATTGCCTGAATATGCGCCATTTGACGGCATTATGGTTACGGCCGCCCCAGCCGGTATACCCTTGGCCCTGGTCGATCAGTTACAGGAGGGCGGTAGGATGATACTACCGGTAGGGCCGGATCGTGATCAGGTGTTGGTGAAGGTTACCAAGACGGCAGACGGATACGAGAAAGAGATGCTGGAACGGGTTATCTTTGTGCCCATGCTGGGGGGGGTGCAGAGATGAAATGGTTCTCACGCATATACGATAAGGTCATTATCTGGTCACGCCATCGACATGCCCCGCGTTATCTGGCTGCCCTGAGCTTTTCCGAATCATCCTTCTTCCCCATCCCGCCGGATGTCATGTTGGCGCCGATGGTCCTGGCCAATCCGCACAAGGCATGGAATCTGGCGCTGCTGACCACAGTGACATCCGTACTTGGTGGAATGTTGGGCTACATGATCGGCATGTTCTCCTTCGAACTGGTTGAACCCCTGTTGCAGGATGCCGGCTACTATCCCAAATACCTCCTGGCCAAACAGTGGTTTGATGAGTGGGGGTTCTGGGCGGTGTTCCTGGCCGGGTTCTCACCCATTCCCTACAAGGTATTTACCATAACCGCCGGCGTTATCTCCATGACCTTCATCCCATTCGTCCTGGCATCTGCCATCGGGAGGGGCGCAAGATTCTTTCTGGTGGCAGGGTTGCTGTATTGGGGAGGGGCGTCGATGGAGAATACCCTGCGTAAATATATCGACATCATAGGGTGGGTGACTGTTTTATTGGTTGTGATCCTGTTGGTAATAATTAAATGGTGACTACTTTATGAGTTGGGCCACGCCGCAATTCAGAGTGTCAACAATCCTGTTACTATCGGTGCTGCTCCATGCGTGTGCACCACCCATGCCTGCCCCTGTGGTAAGTCGCGAGGCCGGGTATCAGCGCCAATACCCATCATACTCTCCCAGGCCCACCACCAAGCCTGGATATTACAGAATAAGAAGAGGTGACACGATCTACTCCATTGCCTGGAGGTATGGATTCGATTACCGCGAGTTCGCCCAGTGGAACAATATTCGTTATCCGTACCGGATACATCCAGGGCAGAGCCTGCGGATAACCAGACCCGGCGGCAGTCGCTCAGATGTGAGTCAGGTCGTGACCAGGCCTGCTATTGAGACCAAATCATCTCAGGCCTCTTCATCTGACAGGAAACCCGTTCCTGAAACGAGAACCACATCAACAAATGAATCCTATGGTGTACTAAAGCTTCGCTGGCAGTGGCCGACAAATGGTAGGGTTAGTACAGGTTTTCGAAAAGGCGATCAAAGTCGTAAGGGTGTGTTGCTCTCAGGGCGGATGGGGCAAGAGATAAAGGCGGCTGAGGCGGGTACGGTCGTTTACAGTGGCAGTGGACTTATCGGCTATGGAAAGCTCATTATCATAAAACACAATAAAAACTATCTGAGCGCATATGGCCATAACCAGAAACTACTGGTTAAAGAAGGAGACAAAGTTAAAAAGGGAACCCATATTGCGGCTATGGGGAAAAACGGGAGTGGAAATACCGTTCTGCATTTTGAGATAAGGCGAAACGGTGTTCCGGTTGATCCCTTGGCATTGCTGCCCCGTAGGTCCTAGTTTAAACAAAGGAGTTAGATGTATGAGTAATAAGGATGATGCGGTTGATTCTGAACTGGAAGTCGATTTTTCTGAGGAGTTGGAAGATGATTCCTCTGCAGATGATGAATCCACTGATGATATGGATAGTGCAGAAGAATCCCCAAAGGCCCAGATATCTGAGGATGTCACCCAGTCCCAGATGGATGCAACCCGTCTCTATCTCAATGAGATTGGCGCATCTGAGCTATTAACGGCCGAAGAAGAGGTCTATTTCGCCCGCAAGGCCCAAAAGGGTGATGAAGCATCCAGACAGAGGATGATTGAAAGTAATCTACGGCTGGTGGTGAAGATAGCCAGGCGCTACATGAATCGTGGGCTGGCCCTGCTTGATCTTATCGAGGAGGGGAATCTTGGACTTATGCGCGCGGTGGAGAAATTCGATCCGGAGCGCGGTTTTCGTTTCTCGACCTATGCCACCTGGTGGATTCGCCAGACCATAGAACGGGCGATCATGAATCAGACCAGGACCATTCGTCTGCCGATCCATGTAGTGAAAGAGATAAATATCTATCTACGCGCAGCCCGTAAATTGACCCAGAGCCTGGATCATGAGCCTACGGCCGAAGAGGTTGCGGAGCTGCTGGATAAGCCGATCGATGAGGTCAAGCGTATGCTGGGCCTGAATGAACGCATCACTTCAGTGGATACGCCGTTTGGCAAGAATGCCGATAAGCCCCTGCTGGAGACCATCTCGGATGTCAAATCTGAAGATCCGGCAGACAGGATTCAGAGCGAAAACATCAGTTCCAACCTGGACACCTGGCTTAGCAAGCTGAATGAGAAGCAGCGCGAGGTGGTGGAACGGCGCTTTGGTCTGCACGGATATGAGATCTCCACCCTGGAGCAGGTGGCCAAGGAGCTTGGCGTTACCAGGGAGCGCGTCCGACAGATTCAGATGGATGGATTGAAAAGATTGCGTATAATCCTGGAGAAAGACGGGTTTTCCATTGATACCATATTCAAGTAATATTGGATTCCTGTATGTATTGTATATATAGAATAAGAAACATCGCTTAATAGAGTGGGGGACGTGGCGGACTAATCCTGCGTTGCAATGTCTGTGAAGAATCGAAGTATAGAAGTTGAGTGCCAGCTATGCGGACTGGATGCTCTGTGTGAGTTGCTCGGATATGGTGAAGGCGAGCAGACCAAGGGTGTTCTGTTACGCAGCAGGCCTGTTTCCCGCGGAGAGATCATCTTTAATATTGGTGATCCATTCCGCTCATTCATCGCGGTTAAATCCGGTTCGTTCAAGACCACTACCTTGACTCCACAGGGGCAGGAGAGGGTGATCGGTTTTCATCTGGCCGGGGAGATGGTCGGCACCGAGGGGATAGTGCTTGATGCATACAACTCCACCGCCCATGCCCTGGAGGACGGGGCCATCTGTGAGCTGATGCTGGATAATCTGAACAAGGTAGGATGCCCGGAACAGGAACTCCACACCAGAGTTATATCCATCCTGGGGAACGAGATAGCCTTTTATCACGGGCTGCATTCGACACTGATACGACAGAGCAGTGAACAGCGACTTGCGGCCTTCCTTCTGAGTATATATGCCAGATTGAACAAGCGTGGAATCTCGGATGAGGATTTCAGGTTGAGCATGTCCCGCAGCGATATCGCAAGCTATCTGGGTCTGGCCAGCGAGACCGTCAGCCGCATACTTATGAAACTGCAGAACCTGGGCATGATAAATATCCGCAATAAGCAGGTGCAGATATCGGATATGGTTGCCCTGGATGATCTGGCCAATAGCGGTTAGGAACAGCTACTTTATATCCGGAAACTCAAGGATGGTGACAATGCCCCTGGCCTTGGTGTCTCCGCGATTATGGTAGCTGTGCTTTACATTCCCCCGGAAATGGGCGCTGTCGCCCTCGCGTAAGACCGTATCTTCGTTTGCGATCTCCAGCACTACCACTCCCTGCGTTATATGCAGGTACTCTTCACTACCAGGTGGATGGGGCTTGCCGTCATAGGTAGATTTAGGGTCGAGTTCGAACAGCTGTTGTGAAAACGATGGGTTTCCATTGGGGGATACGGTCAGGGCCCGATAGCGGCCATCACCGGATTCAAATCTCCCCATCGTGTCTTTAGGCGTCACCTCAACCCGTTCGTGGTGTGTCTCCAGCAGATCATCGATGGTACAGTCCAGTGCTACGGCTATCTTGTAGACAGCTGCAAGGCTGGGGTTGGATTCATCCTTTTCGATTGTGGCCAGGGTGGCGCGCGGTATATCCGCCCGGTCCGCCAACTGCTGCTGGGTCATCTTGCGTTTGGCCCGCAGTTCACGGATTCTGTTTCCAACCAGATTCGTAATCATTTCATCTATTCCAAAATAAAAACAATATTGCTGACATACTAGAGTCTATGTCGGCAGGATGCAAGGGGTGCATTTCCATGCATGGTGGACAGGACTATGCCTGAAAAAACTTCTCCAACTTGAGGAATACCTCATGATCTGCCCCGTGTCGTCTTACCTCCAGGATATCTTCCAGCTTCTCCACCTGTTTGATCATCTGCTCCAGGCACTTCTCCCGATCCACCAGCAGCCAGATACGGCTCTGGCTTTTGTCACCCATGGGCATACACAGGATCCCCTCCACGTTGTAGGCGCGGCGGGCGAACAGGCCCGAGACATGGGACATGACCCCGGGGTGGTTGCGTACCCTCAACTCCAGGATCTCATGCTCTGTGTCGTTGTATGTAGTTTCAGGCTGCATTGCTGGCACCTCCGATCATATCTCTGTTGGCGGCGCCGGGGGGCACCATGGGGAATACCTTCTCTTCAACGGCGATAGGGACATGGATCAGACAGGGGCCATTGTGCTCCAGGGCCTGTCTAAACAGCCCTTCGTGATCATCACTGGAGGCCAGGTCGTAGCCGGGCATGCCGAAGCCTCTTGCTATGGTCATGAAATCCATCTGCGTGGCATAGTCCGAGGCAAAGGTGCGCTGACCGTAGAACAGGGTTTGCTGCTGGTGCACCAGGCCCAGGGCGTTGTTGTTCATCAGGATGATCTTGATGTTGGCCCGTTGCTCCACCGCGGTAGCCAGTTCCTGGATGTTCATCATCAGACTGCCATCCCCGGTGATACAGATCACCGTCTGGTCCGGTTCCGCCAAAGCGGCACCGATGGCGGCCGGCAGGCCGAAGCCCATGGTCCCCAGTCCACCGGAGGTGAGCCAGCGTCTCGGTCTGCGCAAGGGGTAGAGTTGGGCCGTGCGCATCTGGTGCTGGCCCACGTCGGTGCTGACGATGGCGTCATCACCGGCCAGCTCGGCAATCTTGCGGATGGAGCCATAGGCAGAGTCGGCCTGGTCCGCGTCCGGTGCGATGAATGGATGGTCCTGTTTCAGTCGGTTGATCTCGGCTATCCAGGCGTCGCGGTCGTTGCTATCGATCATGGGGATCAGCTGCTCCAATACCGCACGCACGTCGCCGTTTATCCCGATGTGGGCCTGTTTGATCTTGTCCAGTTCGCTGGGATCTATATCGATATGGATGATCTCGGCGTTGGGGCAGAAGGCGGATACCTTGCCGGTGGCGCGGTCGTCGAAACGGGCTCCCACCGCGATCAGCAGATCACAGGCCTCCAGGGCCATGTTGGTGTAGGGGGCGGCGTGCATGCCGAGCATGCCCAGGGACAGCTCATGATCCGCCGGTATGGCCCCCAGGGCCATCAGGGTCATGGTGGTGGGTATACTGGACCTTTCCATCAGGGTACGGGCCTGGTCCGATGCGTTGGACATGATGGTGCCGCCACCCAGGTAGAGGATGGGGCGTTGCGAGCGGTTGATCATGGCCGCGGCCTGTGCAATATCCTCGCGCCTGGCGGGTTGAGGCGTATCCGGTTTTCCCGGCTCTGGCCACCGCTCGAACGCGATCTCCTGGTTCTGGATATCCTTGGGGATATCGATCAGGACCGGACCGGGGCGGCCGGACGCCGCTATGCGGAAGGCAGCCGGGATGGCATCCAGCAACTCTTCCACGCTGCGGATCAGGAAGTTGTGCTTGGTGATGGGGATGCTGAGCCCGTAGGTGTCGACTTCTTGAAAGGCGTCGCTGCCGATCATGCTGCTGGGGACCTGCCCGGTGATACAGATGACCGGAACGGAGTCCAGCTTGGCGTCCGCGATCGCCGTCAGCACATTGGTGGCGCCGGGGCCGGAGGTGGCGAAACAGACCTGGGGCATCCCGGTGACCCGGGCCATGCCCTGGGCGATGAAGCCCGCCCCCTGCTCGTGCCGCGCCAAAACGTGGCGGATCCTGTCGCTGCCGTATAGGGCGTCATACAGGGGCAGGTTGGCGCCACCGGGTATGCCGGTGATGATATTGATGCCCTGGCGTTCGAGCAGGCGGATGGTGAGCTCTGCTCCGGTCATTCTGTTCATTGTAAGGGTCTCCTGTGTTAGACCCCTTCGGCTGTGACCGGCTGCGGGCAATAAAAAACCCCGCCGGTTTGCGCCGTCGGGGTTTGATTAAACTAAGTACCAATCCCGCTACGGCGCAGAGGCCACCACGACGTTCACGACAGAGACGACAGATACCACTACCAGAGTGGCGGATTGGCTGTTTGTCATCTCAGAACGGTTCATGGTTTACGGTTTCGGTTACCAAAAAATTAAATTCAATGCTGTTAGATGAAATGGTCGCCCAGCTTTGCGGTTATGTCAATATGCTATTGCCCAGGAGTATCCGCGTAATCGGTGGGTGATTACTCCTCAACCAACTCAAACTCATCCTTACCCGCACCGCAATCCGGACACTCCCAGTCCTCCGGCAGGTCTTCCCATTTGGTCCCGGCGGGGATGTCTCCCTCTGGATCTCCTTCGGCCTCGTCATAGATATAGCCGCACACATCACATTTGTATTTTTTCATAGGATTAATCCCCTGTTTTTGGTTTATTCCATCTGCGTTCGTTTATGGCGTAGCCTGATGCCCTGGCCACAAAGGGTAGGGCCAGCATACCTGGTAGCCAGCTTATCTGCTTGGGCTGGTTAAAACCCTGAATCCCTATGGTCATACCCACATGTCCATCCTGTGGCTGGGCACGATAGGTGCCGAAGATGCGATCCCACCAGGGCAGGTTAAAACCGAAGTTGCTGTTGGTCTCTTCCGGTATTACAGAGTGGTGTACCCGGTGCATGTCTGGAGTGACCAGGAACAGACGCACAATCCGGTCAACCTTTTCCGGCAGCCGCATGTTGCCGTGATTGAACATGGCGGTGGCGTTCAGCAGTACCTCGAAGATGACCACGCCGATGACGGGCGGACCCAGGGCGGCGATGGTGGCGAACTTGATCAGCATGGAGAGGATGATCTCCAGGGTATGAAAGCGTGCACCGGTGGTTACGTCATAGTCCGGATCCACATGATGCACCATGTGCAGTTGCCACAGTGCAGGTACGGCGTGTACCAACACATGCTGCAGATAGATCACCATGTCCATGGCTATCACGGATATGATCACCGCCAGGATGAACGGCGGTTGATACTGGTTGAGCAGGCCCCAGCCGTGGGCCTGGGCATAGGCCGCCATGCCCACGGCGGCGGCAGGGAACAGCAGACGCAGGACTAGGGTATTGAAAAACACCAGGCCCAGGTTGTTGATCCAGCGCATGGCCTTGGAGACCGACAGCTTGCGGCGCGGAAACAGGACCTCGGCAATGGCCACAGCGGCGAAGACACCAAAGAAAAAACCGAGGCGGATCAGTTGTTCGTGTTCCAGGACCCAGTCATTCCAACCCATTACCAGTAGCGCTCCAGATGGACCACCCCAGGTTCCTTCTTGGTGTGTTCCGGGTAGCCGGCGTCCGCGAGTATCTTGGCCATATCCTCGACCATGGTCGGGTTGCCGCAGAGAAAGATGTGGGTGTTGTCCGGTGAGGCCTTGGTGTCCCAATCGGCATCGGCGACGCCGCTTTCCCATATCTCCTGGATGCGTCCCACATTGCCGGACCAGGCGATCACCTCATCTTCCGGCCTGGTGATTGCCGGGATGTAGTGGAAGTTGGGTATCAGGTTGTTCAGGGTGCTCAATTCCGAGCTGTAACCCAGGTCCCAGGAGTGTCGGGCACCGTGGATTATAGAGAAGTTTCTGTTGTCACCCGGATGGATGAAGGTGCGGATCATGCTCATGTAGGGCGCTATGCCGGTTCCCGTGCCCATAAAAATCAGATTGGATTCCGGCGGTATCTGATCCAGGGTGAACATGCCGGTGATCTTGGAACGCATGAATATCCGGTCCCCGCGCTTGAGGGCAAACAGCCTGGGGGTGAGGGAGCCGGAGCGCACCAGGGAGATGTAGAACTCCAGATACTCCTTCTTATAGGAAGAGGAGGCGATGGAGTAGGAGCGCATGATGGTCTTGTCTGGATCGGGCGGATTAAACTCCTGATCTGAAACCTCTATGCGGGGCGCGCTGGCGGGAAGTCCCAGGACCACGAACTGTCCCGGGCTGTAGTCCGGTATCTCCCAACCGTCCGGGGTAACCCTGAGGATCATGGTATCCGAGGATATGAACTGTATCTCGCCGACGATTGCATTTAACTCTTTTGCTGCCATGGCCGTTCCATCTGGTCTAGAGATATTGATAGGATCGATTCTATATTTCCGCCTCAGGATATAAAAGGATCTGCCTGAGTACAATTGTATCGTCCATTATGTAAAATAAATGGGTGGTTGTGCCTATTTTTCAAGGCCAGGACCTAAGGAACATTTATGTCAGACGCATATATACCGCACATTCAGTTGCTTTTTGTACACCCCTTTCCCCACCGTTCCAAGGTGAACCGGGTGCTACTGGAAGGTGTAAGCGATATCCCTGGGGTGCATATCTGTGATCTGTATGAGCAATACCCGGACTTCTATATAGATAAGGAGAGAGAGCAGCATACACTGCGGGAGACCGATCTGCTGGTGGTACAACACCCGTTCTATTGGTATAGCGCACCCGCCATGTTCAAACAGTGGCAGGATGTGGTGCTGGAGTACGGCTTTGCCTTCGGCACCGGGGGCGACGCCATGCAGGGCAAGGATTTTCTTCCGGTGATCACCATCGGCCAGGGCGAGGCGGCGTATAGTGCGGAGGGGCACAATCGTCATACTATCCACGAGATCCTCTATCCCTATGAGTGCATGGCCAATCACTGTGGCATGAACTACCTTGAGCCCATACTTATCTTCAGTGCCCATAAGCAGGATGAGAATGCCATGTCTGGGTATGTGGACCAGTATCGCAAACGCCTGTTGAATTATCGCCCGGAAAGCAGAGATGAATGAGCAACATTTTTTATTGAATGCGATTGTATATCTGTCCGCCAGCGTCATAGCCGTACCGATCATGCAACGTCTGGGCCTGGGTTCGGTGTTGGGCTATCTGGCTGCAGGCACGGCAATCGGTCCCTGGGGTCTGGGTTTGGTGCAGAACGTAGATGATATTAGACACTTCGCCGAGTTTGGTGTGGTGCTGCTGCTGTTTATCATCGGTCTGGAACTGAAGCCCAAGCGTCTCTGGAGGATGCGCCGCTCCATAGTGGGTACGGGTGGCAGTCAACTCCTGTTCACCACCGTCCTGCTGCTGCTGATTGGCCTGGCCCTGGGTTACTCCCTTAATACCTCCTTGATCGTAGCCATGGGCCTTTCTCTCTCTTCTACCGCCATCGCCTTGCAGACCCTCAAGGAGCGCAATCTCCTGGCGACCCATGCCGGCAACTCCGCCTTCTCGGTGCTGCTGTTTCAGGATATCGCCGTCATTCCCATCCTGGCCCTGTTGCCGGCGCTGGGTGTGGTGGTTGCGGATGCTGGTGATAGCGCCTGGCTGGGTCTGCTCAAGGCGGTAGGGGTGATAGCCGCAATCGTGGTGGGCGGTCACTATCTTACCCGCCCCATCTTCCGCTATATCGCCAATACCGGCATGCGGGAGATCTTCACCGCCTTTGCCCTGTTGCTGGTGTTTGGCATATCCATGTTGGTGAACGCGGTCGGTATGTCCATGGCCCTGGGCGCCTTCCTGGCGGGGGTGCTGTTGGCGGATTCGGAATACCGGCATGAACTGGAGGTGGAGATAGAGCCGTTCAAGGGCCTGCTGATGGGACTGTTCTTTATATCGGTAGGCATGTCCATCGATTTTGGACTGCTGTTTAAAGATCCTATTAGGATATTGGCCTTGGTGGCCCTGTTGGTCGTAGTCAAAAGTCTGGTGCTCTGGTTGTTGGCCAAGGCGGGCAAGATCCCCCAGAGCCAGCAAAGCCTGTTCGTGTTCCTGTTGTCTCAGGGCGGTGAGTTCGCCTTCGTGATATTTTCCGTTGCCTCCGGCAGCGGGGTGTTGGAGAAGGGCACCGTAGACTATCTGGTGGTGATCGTGGCCCTGTCCATGCTGACCACACCATTCCTGCTTCTGCTCTACCAGCATGTGATAACCACGCGTTTCATTCATCTGGACCAGACGCCGGAGCCGGACGCCATAGATGAAGAGGATAACCCGGTCATCATCGCCGGCTTCGGGCGTTTCGGTCGTACCGTGGGCCGACTGTTGCATGCCAACGGCATACCCACCACCATCCTGGATCATGATCCGGATCAGATCGAGGCCATTCGTAAATTCGGCTACAAGGTCTACTATGGTGACTCCAGCAGATATGAGATCCTGGAGGCGGCCGGTGCGGACAAGGCCAAGTTGTTGATCATCACCATAGATGATGCGGACAAGACCCTGCAGATCATCGAGCAGGCGCAGAGACACTTTCCCCATCTCACCATCATGACCCGTGCGCGCAACAACGGACATGTGTACGAGATCATGCGGCGTGGGGTCACTTTGTTCCGGCGCGAGTTCTATGACTCGGCCCTGCGTCTGGGGGAAGAGGCCCTGAAGCAACTCGGATTCGGGGCCTACAGGTCCAGGACCGCCACCCAGGTGTTTCATGCGTATGATCAGAAGCTGTTGCGCAAACTGCAGGAGACCGAGACGGAGGAAGACCGCAGGCTGTTGTCCCTCCAGGCCCGGGAACACATCGAACAGATCCTGACCGCAGATGCCGAAGAGATCGCAAAGGACAATCGTCAAGGTTGGGATTGACTGTTCGGGCAGAGTGGTTGCTGGTCTGTCAATTTGCCTATAGTCTAAAAAACATAATTATAAAAAATGTTTGATTCCAGCGGATGGCCGCTTTAACTGTCTGCTGATAAATATCGCAATGATAGTTTTCAAAGGAGAGAGATATGAGAGTTAGAGTTCTGTTTTTATCGGCCATGCTTATTGCAGGCACAGTAGCTGCTGGTGAGCCGGATCCGCAAGTTAAAGAGGCGAGAGCCACTATCAAGTCCCTATTCGATCAGCTGGTAGCTGAATTGAAGAGTTCCATGGAGGCTGGCGGTCCTGAGAATGCAATCAAGGTGTGCAATACCAAAGCCCCTGAGATTGCTGAAAAGATGAATGCCAAGAGTAGTATCAAGATTAGCCGTGTAAGTCTAAACAACCGCAACCCGGAGAATGCCCCTACCGAATGGCAAAAGGAGGTCCTGCTTAAGTTTGAGGCCCGCAAAAAGGCGGGTGAGGATGTGGAGAACATGGACCACTCAGAGGTTGTCGGAGATGAGTTCCGCTATATGAAGGCGATTCCAACCCAAATAGTATGCCTCAAGTGTCACGGATCGGAGATAGATCCAAAGGTGGCGGCCAAGATTGACGAACTATATCCGGAAGACAAGGCGAAAAACTATAAACAGGGAGATATACGAGGCGCCTTTTATGTGACGATGCCTAAATAGAAGCAGAGCAATTAACAGTTGGATATTGAAGGCCGGGTTCGCCCCGGCCTTTTAATTACAGCTTATTAGGTAGTGTCCTTATGGATAAAACGTAACACCAGATAACCCAATATGCCGGACAACATGGATCCGATCAAGATGCCCAGCCGGTCATCTACGGCATTTGGTCCGCCCTGTTCGAATGCCAGGGATCCGACGAACAGACTCATGGTGAAACCAATGCCGCAGAGTGCGGACACCCCGTACAGCTGGGTCCAACTCACCTCCGCCGGCAGTTTCGATATGCCGAGTTTTATGGTGATCCAACTGAATCCGAATACGCCTATCTGATTGCCGAAGAATAGTCCGGTGGCTATACCCAATGGCACTGGGTGCAGAAATGAGTCTGCACCTATGCCGTCAAAGGCGATACCGGCGTTGGCAAAGGCAAATATCGGCAGGATACCGTAGGCTACAGATGGATGCAGGTCGTGCTCCAGCCTCTCCAGTTGGGTATGAGATTCACCTGGCGCCTTTTTAAATGGGATAAAGAATGCCGTTACTACACCGGCCAATGTTGCATGCACACCCGATTTCAATACCGCGGCCCAGAGTACAATCCCGACTAGCAAATACGGGGCAAGACCCAATATCCCTTTCCTGTTCATTGCAAACAGCAGCAGTATTGCGGCGGCAGCGATGATCAGTGAGGTTACTGACAGGTCGGTGGTGTAAAACAGGGCGATAATGATGATGGCGCCGAGATCATCAACGATGGCCAGGGTCATAAGGAACAGTTTCAGCGCCTGAGGGACTCGACTCCCCAGGAGTGCGAGCACACCCAGGGCGAAGGCTATATCGGTGGCGGAAGGGATGGCCCAACCTTTTATCGACACCGGGTCTCCCCAGTTGATCGTGGCATAGATAACTGCAGGTACGGCCATGCCGCCGACCGCAGCAATGATGGGGAGAACGACCTTGGATGGATCAGACAGTTCTCCCGCCAGGGCCTCGCGCTTTATCTCCAGACCGATGAGAAAGAAGAATATGGCCATCAGGCCGTCGTTGATCCAAAGCAGCAGGGGCTTTGCTATCTCGAATTCACCAAAGATGATGGCGACGGGTATATCCAGCAGCGCGTTATAATATATGTCGGCCGGGGAGTTTTCCGCGATCATCGCCAGCACGGAGGCCAGCAGGAGGATGATCCCGCTGGCCGCCTCAAGGTGCAGAAACTCTTTCAGTTTATCTACGATCATTTAAGACGATAGGTTAGTACAGTACTCAGTACAGTCTAGCATGTCGTTTCTAAGACTGGATCCATGAAATGATTTGCGGAGAGTTAATCCTGTATCGCAGACTGTAGTGCCTCCAGGACCTTGGCCGGATGGTCTTCCGCCTTGGCTACCCTTTTCCAGTGTTTCTTCACCTTGCCATTGGGTCCGATCCAGACTGTGGAGCGGATCACCCCCATGGTCTTTTTTCCGTACATGACCTTCTCTCCATAGGCGCCATATTTGGTCATCACCTTCTTGTCTGGGTCGGAAAGCAGGGTGAAGGGGAGGTTGAACTTACTGGCGAACTTTTTATGTGATTCGTCGCCGTCAGGAGATACGCCCAATACCACCACTCCGAGCGCCTCTATCTCCCCCCACAGATCGCGGAAGCCGCATGCCTCTTTGGTACAGCCAGGGGTGTCGTCGCGCGGGTAGAAGTAGAGTATGACATCCTTGCCCTTGAGATCCTTCAGGGAGATCTTGTTGCCGTCTGCGTCAGGGAGGGTGAATGCCGGTGCCGCCTTTCCTTCTTCTATGGCCATTTCCTGTTCTCCAAAAAAAAGGGCCGCAAGGGGTGCGGCCCAGAGGTGGAGATCTTACTGAATGGAACTCAAAGCTGCGTCATAGTTTGGTTCCTGTACGATCTCGGGGACTTGTTCGGTGTAGACGACCTGGCCTGTCTCATCCAGGATCACTATCGCCCTGGCCAGGAGTCCGGCCAGAGGACCGTCCACGATGCGGACGCCATAGTTAGCGCCGAAATCCAGGTTGCGCAGCTCACTCACGGACTCAACGTTATCCAGGCCCTCAGCGCCACAGAAACGGGCATGGGCGAAGGGCAGGTCCTGGGAGATGCAGAGTACTACGGTGTTCTCCAGGGAGTTGGCATCTGCGTTGAAGTGGCGCACGGAGGCGGCACATACATCGGTATCGATGCTGGGGAAGATGTTCAGTATCACCCGTTTGCCACTCAAATCAGCAAGCGATACATCCGATAGGTCGGTCTTGGTCAATACGAAATCCGGTGCCTGTGTCCCTACCGCAGGCAGTTCTCCCGATGTGTTTATCTCGTTTCCTTTCAAGGTAATCTTTGCCATTTTGTTTGCCTCTGGATCAGGTTGATTAGATGTTTATCCATGCCTTGGCCAGTACGGATCGGCATGGGGCACAAAGACTATATAGCATCAAGCTTGACGACATACTGACGTTTATCACAACGGCTGTCAACTAAAATATGATAAATATCATAAAAAAGTCGATTTCTTTCTAGCTTGCGTAGTTCTGGCTGGCAAATTCCCAGTTCACCAGATTCCAGAACGCCCCCAGATAGGCCGGACGGGCATTGCGGTAGTCGATGTAATAGGCGTGTTCCCACACATCGCAGGTTAAAAGAGGTACCTGGTCGTTGGTCAGGGGATTGCCGGCGTTGCCGGTGTTTACGATCTCGATTGAGCCATCGAAATTCTTCACCAGCCAGGTCCAGCCGGAGCCGAAGTTGCCGATGGCAGATGCGGTGAACTGCTCCTTGAATGCATCAAAGGAGCCGAAGGCGTCGTTGATGGCCCTGGACAGGTCGCCGTCGGGGGCTCCGCCACCGCTTGGTGACAGGCAGTTCCAGTAGAAGCTGTGGTTCCAGATCTGGGCCGCATTATTGAAGATTCCGCCGTCGGAGCTGGTGATGATATCTTCCAGTGATTTTCCTTCATACTCGGTTCCGGCAACCAGTTTGTTCAGGTTGGCCACATAGGCGGCGTGATGCTTGCCGTGGTGATATTCCAGGGTCTCGGCCGATATGTGTGGTTCCAGTGCATTCTTGGCATAGGGCAGTTCGGGTAGTTCGTAGGCCATAGTCCTCTCCTTGTTTAATGTAGATCTGCGATCAGAGACTGTTTTACATTGGGTGGTATATCTTCCACATAGTGATCGTATGCGGCATGTTCAATACCCATGCTGACTTTTCTACCGGGCTTAGCCGCATCCACCATCTCCTGGGTCAGCTCAAAACGCACGAAATGTACTGCTGAAGTCTTGTCTTCGGTCTCCCGCTCCAGGTCTTCGTTGGCGATGGGGTATACCCTGTCGAATCCATCCACCTGTACCCACAGCCGTTTTTCTATCCCGATCAGCCTGGACAGGGCCTGTTTGCGTTCGGCCTCGTCTGCGTACTCCACCATGAAGGTGGCCTTCCAGTTGTTGCCGTCCGGGATCAGTGGGTTGTAGACATCCAGCTCCTCCTGGATGCCATCCGGCTCAAAGATGCGTTCGATGCGCAGCATCTCCTGCACCTGATACTGCATGGTCAGGGCATCCTCGAAATAGAGGGTGGCGTGATCGCCGATGGATACGCGGCGATCGTCTTTGTGCGCCATCACCCTGGCCCTGAATTCAGGACGGATACGGGCGTACTCCTCCAGTCCGTATAGATCTGCATGGGTCAGCTTGTTCATCTGTAGATTCTCCTAAAACTAAATACCGTATGCCTTTCTTAACAGGCTCATCGGGTGTTCGGTCTGGCTGCCATCGGCCATACCGTGTTCGATATGGTGTCCGGCCATGGGGCAGTCGCTGCCGTAGTGGTCGGCCTCAAATTTCTTTACCCGGCTCACTACCGGGCGCACGATCTTCATCGACACGTCATGGAACTCCTTTTTTACCGCATAGGTGCCGTCGTGCCCGGAGCAGCGCTCGATGAGCTCTATCTGGGTATCCGGGATCAGCTCCAACACCTCCTTGGTCTTGGGCCCGATGTTCTGTACCCTCTGATGACAGGCTGCGTGGTAGGCCACCTTGCCCAGTGGGTTCTGAAAATCGGTATTCAGCTTGCCGCCCTTGTGTCTTAGCAGCAGATACTCAAACGGGTCGAATATGGCCGCGCTCACCTTCTTTACCTCCGGGTCGTCCGGGAACAGCAGTGGCAGCTCCTGTTTGAACATGAGGGCGCAGGAGGGGATGGGGGCCACGATATCCCAGCCCTTATCCACCAGTGCGGCCAGTTCCGGCACATTGGCCTGTTTTGCCTTTTCCACCGATTCCAGGTCACCCAGCTCCATCTTGGGCATGCCGCAGCACTGCTCCTGCTGCATCAGGGTGACCGGGATGTTGTTGTGCTCGAACACCGCCACCAGGTCTTCTCCAATGACCGGCTCGTTGCGATTGCCGTAGCAGGTGGTGAACAGGACCACCTTGCCCGTGGTGGTCTCCGTTGCCTCTCCCTCTGCCTCCAGACCCCGTCTGTCGGCGAGTATGGAACGCATGGTCTTGGAGTGGTACTCGGGGAGCCTGGCATCTGCGTGTACCCCTAGTACCGCCTCCAGGAGCTTGCGGGTCGGTTTGGCCTTGTTGACCGCATTCACCACACCGGCCACCACCGGGATACCGGCCAGATTGCCCACCTTATCCGTGCTGGTAAGGATCTTGTCCCTGGCGCTTACGTCACCTTTCTTGAAGCGTACCGCCTTGGCCCGCAGCATGAGGTGGGGAAAGTCCAGGTTCCACTCATGGGGCGGGGTGTAGGGACACTTGGTCATGAAACAGAGATCGCACAGGTAACAGTGATCCACCACCTGCCAGTAGTCCTGCTTGGCCACGCCGTCCACCTCCATGCTCTCGGACTCATCCACCAGGTCGAACAGGGTAGGGAAGGAGTTGCACAGGCTCACACAGCGGCGGCAGCCATGGCACTTGTCGAACACCCGCTCCATCTCCTGGAACAGGCTCTCTTCATCGTAGAATTCGGGGTTCTTCCAATCCAGAGCGTGACGAGTTGGGGCCTCCAGATTACCTTCTCGCGTTGCCATCCGTTTATCTCCGTAGTTATTTATTCTGGTAAGCCGGGGTGTTACCCCCGGCGGCAAATGCCTGGATTATGCCTCCAGTTCATCCAGGGCCTTTTGATAGCGGTTGGCGTGGGAGCGCTCCGCCTTGGCCAGGGTCTCGAACCAATCGGCGATCTCATCAAAGCCTTCGTCGCGCGCGGTCTTGGCCATACCCGGGTACATATCGGTGTACTCGTGGGTCTCACCCGCGACCGCGGTCTTCAGGTTGTCCGAGGTGCTGCCGAATGCCATGCCGGTGGCTGGATCGCCGCACTCTTCCAGATACTCCAGATGGCCATGGGCGTGTCCGGTCTCCCCCTCAGCGGTGGAGCGGAACAGGGCGGCGACGTCGTTATAGCCCTCTACATCGGCCTTGGATGCGAAGTAGAGATAGCGGCGATTGGCCTGGGACTCCCCGGCAAATGCATCCTTCAGGTTTTGCTCGGTCTTGCTGTTTTTCAGATCCATTCTTTATTCCTCCAAAATGTAGATTCACAGTTGATCTCCAAAAACACACTTGGAGTATAGGATTTGATTTACTATATTTCTAATTGATAGTTATTACCGAATTGATAATATAAAGTTATTATGAAAATCACCCTGCGCCAGCTTGAATATTTGACCGCCTTGGCGGAACTACGCAGTTTCCATCGGGCCGCTGCCGCCTGCCATGTCAGCCAGCCGGCCCTGAGCACCCAGATCAAACATCTGGAGGATCAATTGGGACTGAAGCTGCTCGAGCGCAATCAGCGCACGGTGCTGGTGACTCCGGCGGGAGAAGAGATCGTGCGTCGGGCCCATCAGGTGTTGAATGGCGCCAATGATCTGATCGAGGCGGCGCAGGCGCTCACCATCCCCATGTCCGGTACCCTGCGCCTGGGGGTCATCCCCACCATCGCCCCCTATCTTCTGCCCAAGGCGTTACCCCAGGTTAGGGAGTTGTATCCGCACCTACGTCTGCTCCTGTATGAAGAGAAGACCGATGTGCTGGTCAGACTGCTGAACGAAGGCAAACTGGACCTGGCCCTGCTGGCGCTGGGGGTGGAGTTGGGTGATCTGGAGAGTGTGGGGCTGTTCGATGACCGTTTCCTGCTGGCGCTGCCTGAGTCCCATCCCCTGGCTAAGAGACAATATGTACAACAGTCAGATCTATTCGACGAAGAGGTGTTGCTGTTGGAGGACGGTCACTGTCTCCGAGATCATGTATGGCCGGTGTGCGAGAGCGGCGGTGCCCACGAACTGGGTGATTTCCGCGCCAGCAGTCTCAGTACCCTGACCCAGATGGTATCCAGCAGGGTGGGCATAACCCTGCTGCCGGAGATGTCCATAGATGTGGAGATCGGTCGCAGCGAACATCTCGAGCTCAGACGGTTTAAGAAACCGGAACCGTCCAGGGTCATCGGCCTGGCATGGAGGAGATCGGCCCCGCGCAAGGCGGACTTCATGCTGATCGGTGAGACCTTTGCCAGCCTGCAACAGGCCGGTTAGTTTTTGTTACCTGATTGACCCACAGGCGAGATTGCTCGGTACCGCGACGTCCATCAGCTTGGGGTCTTCCAGTTCCAGGCCGTTCATCAGGTCCACGTACTCCTGTTCGGAACTTACCTGTAGGCGCGGGTTGTACCTCTTCTCTTCACCGATGGTGCTGATGGTCATGCCGTTATAGTCATGGGCGGGATAGACGATGGTTTCGTCCGGCAGCTTTAACAGCTTGTTAAACAGGCTATCGTATTGTGCGGCCGGGTCACCATTCTGGAAATCGGTACGACCGGTGCCGCGTATAAGCAGGGTGTCGCCGGTCAGCACCCGGCCCTCCACCAAAAAGGAGTAGGAGTCATCGGTGTGTCCGGGGGTGTAGATTACATCCAGATTGATATCTCCAACCTTTAGCTGTTCCCCGTCCCGCACCTTGTAGTTGACGCACTCTGCCTTGGCCCGTTCGCCCATGGCGATGGCGCACAGGGTCTCCTCTCGCAAAGCGCCAAGGCCGGTCACATGATCGGCGTGGATGTGGGTGTCGATGCCGAGGATAAGGGACAGATCCAGCTCATCGATCAGTTGCAGATATTGCGCCACGTTATCGATCACTGGGTCGACCAGGATGGCCTCCCCGGTGTCTCGTTCCGCTATCAGATAGGTATAGGTGCAGGATATGCGGTCAAACAGTTGTCTAAAGATCATGCTGCTTATCCCCGATTTTATTTTTTCTTGAAAATAACACATGAGGCCTGATAATCAAAAAGGGAGGAATAGAAATCCAATGCTGGAAGACCTGTTAAAGCTCCTCGAATCAGGCCAGGACAACGCCCTGTTGCGTTTCGGCATCGGTAACGCCTACCTGAACGGGAACGATCCGGAGCGGGCCAGGGCGCACCTGGCGCGGGCGGTGGATCTGGACCCGGAATACTCCGCAGCCTGGAAGCTGTATGGCAAGGCACTGCAGCAGTGCGGCGAGATGGAACTTGCGGCAGAGGTGCTGACCAGGGGTATACAGGTGGCCAGCGACAGGGGAGATATCCAGGCGTCCAAGGAGATGCAGGTGTTCCTGAGGCGCCTGCGCCAGGAGATGGATGGATAGGGTCAAACTCTTATTATTGGCATACGGGTATCGAGGGCCGCAGCCTGTCACTGAGGGCTCAGGATCGCCGTTCTTCAACCTGCTCTAACTGCTTGAATCTAAAAACCCCACTCGTCTTAAGAAAGCATTAAGTTTCATTTAGTAAAGTTCACCCATCTTCTGAGATGAGTAGTGAATATGGATAGTACAGACAAATGCGAAAAGGGGTTCGGCGCCTATCCCACACAGGTGGAGATGTGCACTGTTCAGGATCATAGACGTTCCGAGATTGAACAGTTCATTCATCGCTGTTTTTACCATGCGCATGGTGCGGATGTCCGGCATTTTTTGCCGACGTTGATGAGCCTGCGCAATGATGATGGTGATCTGCTGGGGGCCCTGGGTCTCCGTTCGGCCAAAGAGGAGAGGCTGTTTCTTGAGCAGTATCTGGACAGGCCGGTGGAGCAGTTGCTGGCGGCCAAGGTCAACCGTCCGGTAGATCGGGATGGCATCGTGGAGGTGGGTAATCTTGCGGTTACCGCCTCCGGAGGCGGACGCTGGCTGATCACCGCATTGACCGCCTATCTCCAGGCATCACAAGGGAAATGGGTGGTCTTCACCGCAGGTCCGGTCCTGTGCAATGCCTTCCGTCGTCTGGGTATGAATCCGATCGATCTTGGTAGCGCCGATCCATCCCGCCTGGATGCGGATGAGCGCTCTGCCTGGGGCAGTTATTACGATCAGGAGCCAAGGGTAATGGCAGGCCGTGTGGAGTACGGATTCCGGATCTTACAGGGGCTGCTGGAGGCGGAATCCGTATTGGGTCGACTCTGGTTACATGCCGGACAGGTAGGGAGTAAGGCCGCATGAAACTGTTTGAACGGATCGCAATACATGCATTTACCAAGCCGCATGCGGTAGCGCTCAGCGGCAATGGTCAGGAGCTGAGTTATCAGGAACTGGTTGGAGAGGTGCACAGGATCGCCCGCAAGTTGTGGGAGCTCAATATAACCACCCTGGGCATAGATATGGACAACGGACCGGTCTGGGCGTTGTTTGATCTGGCTGCCATCTCGGCCGGAATCACCCTGATCCCTATCCCGCCATTCTTCTCGCCGCAGCAGGTACAGCACTGTCTGCAGCAGGCGTCAGTGCAGGCGGTAGTAAGCGATAACCCTGAGTGGTTCCGCAGTAGGGCATCGCACACAGTTACAGAGTCCTGGACCTATCTGCCTGTCCTGGAACAGGAGGTTGCGTTGATGAATGCAGCCGGTGATGGCACGGCAGTGGATACAGAGATATCCAAGGTGACCTATACCTCAGGTACCACCGGGGAGCCGAAAGGTGTGATGCTGCCGTGGGAACGTATCGAACCAGTAGTTGCATCCCTGGCAGCGACGATAGAGGTCATGGATGGCGACCGTCACCTGGCCCTCATGCCTATGGCCATCCTGCTGGAGAATATCGCCGGGCTCTATGTCTCCCTATGGACCGGAGCCACCGCCGTGTTGCCGCCGCTGGCGCAGACAGGGTTAAGGGGTGCGTCCGGTTTGGATATAGAGACCATGGTGCGCTCCATCCACGAAAACGAAGCCACCAGCGTGATCCTCACTCCGCAAACCCTGCAGGGGTTGGTGGAGGCCATAGAGCAGGGGTTTGAGCGACCGGGACATCTGTGTTTTATCGCCGTGGGCGGTGCCGCCGTATCCCCTCAACTGCTGGCGCGGGCGCGTCTTTTGAAGCTGCCGGTTTATGAGGGGTACGGACTCTCTGAATGCGCCTCAGTCACCACACTGAATACACCTGCACATAATCGCGAGGGCTCTGCCGGTCGTCCCCTGCCGCACACGCAACTGCGGATTGCAGAGGATGGCGAGGTGCTGGTGTCCGGTAATCTCTTCGCCGGCTATCTGGGTGAAGCAGATCAGGAACTGGATGATGGCTGGTGGCACACGGGTGATCTGGGCCGTATCGACCAGGATGGTTACCTCTATCTTACTGGCAGACGGCGTAACCTGTTTATCACCGCTTACGGACGCAACGTCTCTCCAGAGTGGGTAGAGCGGGAACTGGTGCTGGAGAAGACCATTATCCAGGCGGCGGTGTTCGGTGAGGCCAAGCCATGGAATGCAGCCGTGATCGTACCTATACCCGGTACGTCGCCGGAAGATCTGTCTTCCTCCATTGCCCGGGTGAACAGCACCCTTCCAGATTATGCGCGTATCACCAGATGGCATATCGCCGATGAACCTTTTACCCCGGTAAACGGGCAACTATCAGGCACCGGGCGCATACGCCGTCAGACCATTCATCAGATATATCAACAACAGATTGAATCACTATACCAAGAGGAGTTGGTTTCATGAGCGATTTTTACACAGAACTAAACAAGGCGACTGAAGCGGAGCGTCAGGAGCTGCTATCGATCCCATTTATCCAGCAGGGTGCGCGGGGTGAGCTTTCCCTGGAGAGCTATATCGCCTTCCTTACCCAGGCCTATCATCACGTAAAACACACCACGCCACTGCTTATGGCCTGTGGTTCGAAGGTGCCCCATGCCGCAGAGTGGCTGCGGGACGCCATCGCCCACTATATCGAGGAGGAGCTGGGTCACCAGGAGTGGATCCTGAATGACATCAAGGTCTGTGGTGGCGATGCGGAGGCGGTACGCAACGGTGAGCCAGGCGTGGCCGCAGAACTTATGTGTGCCTATGCCTATGACGTTGTGCAGCGGCGCAACCCCATCGGCCTGTTCGGTATGGTCCTGGTACTGGAAGGGACCAGCGTAAAGATAGCCTGCGAGGCGGCGAAGAATATCCAGAACACCCTGGGGCTGCCGGACGAGGCATTTACCTATCTCAATAGCCACGGTTCTCTGGATGTCTCGCACATGGATCATTTTGCCAAGGTGGTGAACCGCATCGAGAGCGAGGAAGACCGCCAGTTCGTGATCCATACCGCCAAGCGTTTTTACAAACTGTATGGCGATATCTTTCGTGAGTTGCCACTGATCCCTCACGAAGACACCAAGGCGGCGTAACGATCAGAGGAAGCAGTAAATGGATAACTACCACCTATTCATCGGCCCCATGGCGTATGTAGATCCTGCTTTCTATTACGGTCTGCACTATGCCTTTTGGAAGATGGCTGAATATTTGGCGCTATTCGGGGCCATGGCTATGTTCGTGCCGATGGTCGGCAGGAGATATACCACTACTACTGAGAAGGAAGGAGAGTTGATATGAGACTCGAAGGGGTTAGAACCATCCTGACCGGTGCCGCAGGCGGTATCGGAGTCGAGACCGCCAAGGCCCTGGCGAAAGAGGGCGCGGTAATCGCCCTGTTGGGGCGTAACCGGACAGCTTTGGATGAGCTGTCAAATACGATCTTTGATCTTGGCGGCTGTAGTTTTGTGATCGAAGCGGATCTGCTGGACAGCAAACAGCGTGATGCCGCCGTGGATCAGGCGATCAGGGAGATGGAAGGGGTGGACCTGCTGATCAATAATGCCGGACTGCAGAGTTTTCGGCCGTTCGCGGAAGAGGATCCTGCTGTCCTGGAGCGCATAGTACAGCTCAACACCATGGTTCCTATGTTGATCACCCGTCGCGTGCTGCCCAGTATGATTGAGCGGGACCACGGACGCATCGTCAATATCGGTTCCACCTTCGGTTCCATAGCCTTCGCCTGGTTTGCCGCCTATTCGGCAAGCAAGTTCGGTCTGCGCGGTTTTACCGAGGCGCTGCGCCGGGAGCTGGCCGACACCAACATAGGGGTCACCTATGTGGCTCCGCGGGCGGTGAAGACCAAGCTTAACTCCGGAGCCGTCTACCAGATGGCACAGGAGGTGAAGATGAATATGGACGATCCGCACTGGGTGGCGAATCACATCGTCGAGTGTATTGTGCGAGGTAAGAAAGAGCTCTATCTCGGCTTCCCTGAATCTCTGTTTGTCCGTATTAACGCCTTGCTTCCGCGTTTAGTGGATAAGGCCCTGTATAAACAAAATCTTAAGATGTCACCGTTTGCCAGAGGAGAGAACCCATGAAACTTAGAATAGTGACAACACTTATACTGTGTTTTTTCTTTATAACTACCTCATGGGCCCAGATGAGCCCGGAGCTACAGGCGTTGAGTAAGGAGTGGGCGGTAACCAAATACCAGACACCCAAGAAACAACGCAAGGCCGCCTTTGAGCAGTTGGCTATAAAGGCCAATAAGATCAGCAGCGCCAATCCCGGTCAGGCGGAGCCGCTGGTATGGGAAGCGATTATCCTGGCCAGCATTGCCGGCGAATTGAAGGGCATGGCAAAACTCAAGGCCATGGATTTCGTGACCAGGTCAAAGGATCTTCTGTTGCAGGCCGAAAAGATAGATGCGCGGGCCCTGGATGGATCGGTATACACCTCCCTGGGGAGCCTGTACTATCAGGTACCGGGATGGCCGGTCGGATTCGGAAATGAAAATACGGCGCGCAATTACCTGAAAAAGGGGTTGCAGCTGAATCCGAAAGGGATCGACCAGAACTATTTCTATGGCGATTTTTTGATGAAGCAGAAGGATTATGCTGGTGCCGTGGAGTCATTTGAAAAGGCCCTGGCTGCCGCTCCCCTGAGTGATCGTCCTGTGTTTGATGCCGGTCGCAGAGAAGAGGTCCGCACGGCCCTGGCTGAAGCGAGGAACCAGAAAAACGACTATGCGCGTATTATTAGCGGAAGATGATCCACTATTGGGGAAAGGGCTTACCGCCGGGCTGCAGAAACTTGGCCATACGGTGGACTGGGTGCGCGATGGGGTTGCAGCGGAGCAGGCGTTGGCAACCGAGCACCTGGATGCCCTGATCCTGGATCTTGGCCTTCCACGCCAGGACGGCCTGGAGGTCTTGCGCAAGTTGCGTAGTTCCAAAAGTGATCTGCCGGTCCTGGTGCTGACCGCACGGGACACGGTGGATGATCGTATTACCGGTCTGGATGAGGGTGCGGACGACTATGTCATCAAGCCGTTTGACCTCATGGAGGTGGCCGCGCGGTTACGATCTATTACCCGTCGGCGCGAAGGGCGTGCCACGGCGCTTATCCAACATGGAGAGGTCACTGTCGATCCGGCCGCACGCACAGTGTATCTGAATGATGAGGTTGTCCTTCTTGGCAGCAACGAATATGCGGTGCTGGAGGCGTTACTGAACCATCGTGGACAGATCCTCTCCAGAGACCAGTTAGAAGAGGCCCTGTACGGGTGGGATGAGGGGGTTGAAAGCAACGCCCTGGAGGTCTATATCCACCATCTGCGTAAAAAACTGGGTAAGGAGTTGATTCGTACGGTGCGTGGAGTCGGATACACCATCCCCAAACCCAAGGAGAATGGATAGTCATGGGGGGCGCTCCTACCATCCGGAAAAGACTTCTCCTGCGTCTGATCGGCGTTGTCGCCCTAGTATGGTGTGTACTGTTGCTGTTTGTATATTGGGCGGCAGAGTCCGAGGTGGAGGAGGTGTTTGATGCCGCCCTGGCCCAGGAGGCGCGGGTGTTGGCAACTCTGCTGATCCACGAGGCGGACGAGGAGACGGAACGACGGGATATCCTCCAACGTCTGGTCACGGAACTGGGGGAGAAGGCCCTGTGGCGCTCACCGCTGTTAACGCAGTTGGTAATAGAGTACGGGCAGCAGACCGATTCCAAGAATCAGGAGGATTATCTTACCCTGCTCTCAAGTGAATCCAATCCAGGCCATAAATACGAATCAACGATCGCATTTATGGTGAGTTACGGCGACGAAAAACCCATGTTGCGTTCACCCAATGCCCCGTCTTTTCATTTGGAGGACGATGGTTTTTATAACCTGGGTAGCGGCGAGAAGGGATGGCGCGTGTTTGGATTCAATATATTGGAATCAAGCATGAGGGTGCATGTGGGTGAAAGGATGGCGGTTCGCCAGGAGACCGTTGCCAGCATACTCATCAACAGTCTGTGGCCCATGTTTCTCTCTCTGCCTATCCTGGGCCTGATCATCTGGGTGATCGTCGGCAAAGGTCTGTTGCCGCTCAACAGATTGGCAAACACGGTGGAACGAAGGGATCCAGGATCCCTGCAGCCGATCGTCACGGGGGATGTCCCGGGCGAGGTGGTTCCTATCGTATACGCCTTGAATGGATTGTTCCGGCGTGTCCGGCGGGCGCTTGAGAATGAACGTCGTTTTACCGCCAATGCGGCACACGAACTGCGTACGCCCCTGGCCGCCCTCAAGACCCAGGCCCAGGTCAAACAGCTGGATGACAACAGTGAGGAAAATGCAGGATTCCTGAACGATATTGTGACTGGGGTCGACCGTACCACCCATCTACTGGAACAGCTGCTTACCCTGGCCCGTGCGGATACCCTGCAACAGGATTCAATCTTACAACAGAAGATAGATCTGCACGGTGTAACAACGGAAGTACTCTCCCTGATCAATCAAAACGCACAGGAAAAGGGGATAGAGCTGTCTCTGGATAGCGCGGATGCCCCGGTATATATTCGTGGAGATGCAACCACCATGAATATTCTGGTGCGGAACCTGGTGGATAACGGGATACGCTACACCCCTGCCGGAGGTGAGGTGCGGCTGCATCTCCTGAAGGATGGGAGCGTGGTGCGACTATTGGTGGAGGATAACGGTCCGGGGATACCTGAAGAGCAGAGAGAAGACCTGTTCCGGCGTTTTCAGCGTGGGGAAGGGGTCGAGGCGTCTGGCAGCGGTCTGGGTCTCTCCATCGTCAAGCAGATTGCAGATCTGCACTGCGCAGGGATTATGCTGAGTGATGCCTCAGATGGCCAAGGTCTGTGCGTGACCGTAACCTTCCCTGTCTGATTCATATCGTCCAACAAACGCACCATACCTGCCAGATCAGCATCATCCAGAGAACCATCTCCAACTATAAACTACACTCTATTAATAAGACCTTGTATTTAACTATGTTTTTAAATACACAGGATTGCATGGATAAATACCGATATCTGAACTGCGAAGGAGATAGAGGATGAATATTATCGATTACGCCCTGCAGACAGAGAAAGATGGTGAGAACTATTATCGCGAACTGGCGTCCAGGGCAGGCAACCTTGGCGTAAGGAGTGTCTTTGAACTCCTGGCTGATGCAGAGGCCGAGCACTATCAGCTCTTTATGCGGATGAAACAGGGACAGCCCGCCAATAGGGGAGACGCAAGACCAATCGCCCGGATCAAGACCCTGTTTGCCGAGATGAGGGATGGTGGTGGTATGGAGGCCCCAACCAATGATCAGATCGAGGCATATATCATGGCGCGGGAGATGGAGAGGGAGAGCCAGGCGGGCTATGCACAGAGGGCGCAGAAATTGACAGATCCGGAACAGCGGGAGATATGCCTGCAGATCGCCCAGGAGGAGGAGAAACACTATCTGATCCTGGATAACCTGATTAGATTTCTGCAGCGTCCTGATACCTGGCTGGAGGACGCCGAGTGGCGCAACATGGATGACTATTGAAAGGTTTCCTTGGATTAGAACAAGGGTCTATCTATGAGCAATAGCTTTAATGCACGCAGCGGCCTGAATGTAGACGGGGTCGAATACGAGATCTTCAGCCTCAAGGCGTTAGAGCCTGAATACAATACTTCACGTCTGCCGTATTCTCTGAAGATATTGTTGGAGAACCTGCTACGGCTGGAGAACGGGGTAGACGTAACTGCAGACGATATACGGGCCCTGGCCAATTGGGATCCCCAGGCGCAACCGGACCGGGAGATAGCCTTCACCCCGGCCCGTGTGGTGTTGCAGGACTTCACCGGGGTGCCGGCGGTGGTGGATCTGGCGGCCATGCGCGAGGCCATGAGCGATCTGGGTGGTGATCCGGAGCGTATCAACCCCCTCTCGCCGGTGGATCTGGTTATCGACCATTCGGTACAGGTGGATAACTTCAAGATCGATAATGCCCTGGACCTGAATACCCGAATTGAGTTCGAACGTAACCGGGAACGCTACGCCTTTCTGCGCTGGGGACAGCAGACCTTCTCCAACTTTCGGGTGGTACCGCCCGGTACCGGCATCGTGCATCAGGTCAATCTGGAGTATCTGGCCTCTGTGGTATTTACCAGAGAGGTGGATGGCATCAGGCAGGCCTATCCGGACAGCCTGGTGGGTACCGACTCCCACACCACCATGATCAATGGCATCGGGGTGCTGGGTTGGGGTGTGGGCGGCATAGAGGCCGAGGCCGGGATGCTGGGACAGCCCATCAGCATGTTGATCCCGCAGGTGGTGGGATTTCGTCTCACAGGTGAACTTGCCGAAGGTGTAACCGCCACCGACCTGGTGCTGACCGTGACCCAGATGCTGCGCCGGAAGGGCGTGGTGGGCAAGTTCGTGGAGTTCTTCGGCGACGGCCTGGGGCATCTGCCGCTGACCGACCGGGCCACCATCGCCAACATGGCCCCGGAATATGGCGCCACCTGCGGTATCTTTCCGATCGATGCCGAGACCCTGCGTTATCTTGAACTTTCCGGCAGGAGCGCTGAACAGGTGGCACTGGTGCAGGCCTACGCCAGGGCCCAGGGGATGTTTCGGGAACCTGGCGCGCCGGACCCGGAGTACAGTGATCTGCTGGAACTGGATCTCTCCGGGGTGGAACCGAGTCTGTCCGGCCCCAGGCTGCCGCAGGACCGCATACCCCTAAGCAGTTCCAAAGCATCCTATCGGGAAGCGGTTAGCGGTTTCCGTCAGGACAGCTCCGGCGCAAAGACCGTTGCGGTGGAGTATCAGGGGCAGGGATTTGACCTAAGAGACGGCGCGGTGGTGATTGCCGCCATCACATCCTGCACCAACACCTCCAACCCATCAGTCATGGTGGCGGCCGGACTGCTGGCGCGCAAGGCGGTGCAGTTGGGCCTGAGCAGCAGACCATGGGTCAAGACCAGTCTGGCGCCAGGTTCCCAGGTGGTGACCGACTATCTTACCCAGGCCGGACTACTGGATGACCTGGCGCAACTCGGTTTCGGCGTGGTGGGTTACGGCTGTACCACCTGTATCGGCAACTCCGGTCCATTGCCGCAACCGATCGCGGATGCCATCCGGCAGGGAGATCTGGTGTGTACATCGGTGCTCTCAGGCAACCGCAATTTCGAGGGACGCATTCATCCCCAGGTGAAGATGAACTACCTGGCGTCGCCACCGCTGGTGGTGGCCTACGCCCTGGCCGGGACCATGGACATAGATCTCTATTCCGATCCTCTGGGCGCGGACAGGGAGGGCAATCCGGTCTATTTGCGTGATATCTGGCCCGACAGCCATGAGGTGCAGGCGATTATCCATTCCAGTATAAACCCCGACATGTTCCGCTCAGCCTACGACAGCGTCTTCTCCGGCGACGGCCGCTGGCAGGGCCTGGATGCGGTCTCCACTCAGCAATACAATTGGGATAAGACATCCACCTATATCCGCAAGCCTAGCTATTTCGACGGCATGACCGGGAGGCCGGAACCGATCGCGGCCATCACCGGCGCGCGGGTACTGGCCATGCTGGGCGATAGCGTTACCACAGACCATATCTCCCCGGCCGGATCCATCGCCGAGGATAGCCCGGCTGGGATCTACCTGAAGGAGAGGGGGATCTTGAAACAGGATTTCAACAGCTACGGTTCCCGGCGCGGCAACCACGAGGTGATGATGCGTGGCACCTTTGCCAACATCCGTCTGCGTAATCTATTGGCCCCCGGTACCGAGGGCGGCTGGACCAGACATCAACCAAGTGGTGAACAGATGGCCATATATGATGCCGCCATGCGCTATCAGGATGAAGGCACGCCACTGGTGGTCCTGGCAGGCAAGGAGTACGGTACCGGATCTTCCCGCGACTGGGCGGCCAAGGGTACCCGCCTGTTGGGGGTGAAGGCGGTGATCGCCGCCAGCTACGAACGTATCCACCGCTCCAATCTTGTAGGGATGGGGGTATTGCCGCTGCAGTTCCTGACGGGTGAGAGTGCGGAGATACTTGGTTTGGACGGCAGCGAGGTGTTTGATATCGGGGATGTCAGAGAAAAACCCAAACAGCTACAGGTAACTGCTACCAGAGGGGATGGCGACAGGATTGAGTTTCCCGTGACCGTTCGTATAGATACACCCAAGGAGTGGGACTACTTTATGCACGGTGGTATTCTGCACTACGTCCTGAGAAAACTTGCCGGGTAACAGCTAAATGAAGAAGCTCCTCTTTCTGATACTGGTGGCCGTTGTTGCCTGGCAGCTGTTCACAAGACCAGGCGATGTTACCCTCGGCCCAGGCGTGATGGCCAAGGACGATCCCATACAGATCAACATCGATGCCCCGGCCAGTTTTGAGTTCGGCAAATACAAGGTCACACCTTTGGCCAAGTTCAAGATCAAGGCCAAGGTGCTCTCCAGGGAGGATTACTCATTCGACAAGGAGGCAGACATCTCGCCGGTAGATCTGGCCCTGGGATGGGGCAGGATGTCAGATGAGGCGGTACTAGATCAGATCGATATCTCCCAAAGCGGGCGTTGGTACCGCTGGCATACTAATTCATTGCCTATTCCCAAGCGTGAGATCGAGACCCATAGCGCCAACATGCACATGATCCC
>JBNKIR010000056.1:0-60850 GCA_050290785.1 Sedimenticolaceae bacterium
CAAAGGCCTTGCTCTCACCACCGTGAGTCTCAGCCATTACCTTGGTCAGCGCCGCTGTAAGCGTGGTCTTACCATGGTCTACGTGACCAATCGTACCCACGTTAACATGCGGCTTCGTACGTTCGAATTTTTCCTTGGACATCGAATTTAATCTCCAATTAGATTATTCAAATTAAAAGTTATTAAGATAAATTCACGCGCTTTTCCGCACGCCCCAGCTACAAAACTGGAGCCCAGGAGCAGATTTGAACTGCCGACCTCACCCTTACCAAGGGTGCGCTCTACCGACTGAGCTACCCGGGCCTAATTCCTTAAATGTTACAGGTTTTGGACACTGACCCCAACTCAAGTCCGACCCAACACTCCGAAACCCCAACACTGCAATATGGAGCGGGTGATGGGAATCGAACCCACGTATTCAGCTTGGAAGGCTGAAGTTCTACCATTGAACTACACCCGCGCTGACTCGATCTCAAACCACCGCGCCACTTGTAACACCTTATATAATAGTAACCACAGGCATCACAAAGAAACCCTCAAAGCGATCACTATTGTCAATCCTGATGGAAGAAAAGGATTACTCAGGCCTTCGGCCCTCACCCTCTGGGTCGTTGCTACGCAACGTTCTCCGCCGCTTCGCGGCTCCGTCGAACCTCCACCGGTTCTCATCCTCCCCAATAATCCCCTGGAGGATATTCTAACTTTTGGTGGAGGGGGGAGGATTCGAACCTCCGAAGGCGGAGCCGTCAGATTTACAGTCTGATCCCTTTGGCCACTCGGGAACCCCTCCAAACATAAGCGGGCTATTTTCAGTTAGATCACCCCCGCATGTCAACATCCAACAGGATGTTTTTAGCCATTTTTTCGGCAAATGCCTAACTTTTTACGCGAAGACAATCAAACCAATCGGGATCAACTACCCGTGTGCAGATCTTTCATCACCGATTGAGTTTCGCCCTGAACAATCTTCGGCAGCAGATCAGACACCTTTTCCAGGCCTGATTCAATGGCAAGAGCATCATCACGGGATGGATTACTCAATACGTAATCCACAACCATATCCTTGTCGCCCGGATGATCTATCCCTATACGCAAACGCCAGAACTCGTTACCACCCATGGCGCTGACAATATCCCGCAATCCGTTATGTCCTCCGTGACCTCCACCTTTTTTAAGTCTGGTATCGCCCACAGGCAGATCCAACTCATCATGAGCTACTAGAATCTGGGGCACACCTATCTTGAAGTACTTGGCCAGACTGGAAACCGACTGACCGCTTCTGTTCATAAAGGTTGAAGGCTTCAGCAGCCAACACTCATCCCCCTCAACCCTGACGCGGCATGCCAAACCGTGAAACCTGCTCTCTACTTTAAACTCGCCACCGTAACGGCGAGCCAGCATATCCACAAACCAGAAACCAGTATTGTGGCGATTCTGTTCATATTGTCTGCCCGGATTCCCCAGGCCTACAATCAGTTGGATAGGGGCTGACACTATACTCGGTTGAGATCAAGATCAGAGGCTAAAACCACTATCACAACCCCTGACCTTGAAATCACTCCACTCGCTTAATCTCCACCTGCCGTTTCACCAGAGGAGGAAGAGACACCATCACCTTCAGTTCCGTCCCCGCCCTCTTCCGACATACCGGCGTGAGCGCTATGTATCGACACAACCAGCGCATCCTGCTCCTCACCATGAGAAAGCGCAGTAATCTCAACACCCTTAGGCAACTTCAGCTCAGAGAGGTGGACGTTGTCGCCGATCTGCATCTCCGTAATATCTACATTGATATACTCAGGCAGATCCTTGGGGAGACATAGAACTTCCACGCTGGTCATATAGTGGGAGGCAGCGCCACCCATCTTGATACCAGGCGCAACATCCTCACCCACGAAGTGGAGAGGCACACTTGTACGCAGCTTGGTATCCGCAGATACGCGCTGAAAATCGACGTGCATTACCATAGGCTTGGCTGGATGGCGCTGCAGATCCTTAAGGATCACCTGCTCTGCCTTACCATCTACCTTCAATTTCAATACATGGGAATAGAAGGCCTCATGCTCCAGATGCTGCTCCAGCTCGTTGTGCTTAAGTGAAACCATCTTTGGCTCGGACTTGCCACCATAGATAATCCCAGGCACAAGACCTTCACGACGCAGGCGGCGGCTCGCACCCTTCCCCGCATCTTCACGCGATTGCGCGTCGATCTCAAATTCGTCTTTCATAACTTTCTCCAATAACGCCTATTAGTTAAAAAATGCCACTTTCCCGCGACCAGGAAAGCGGCCTCTCTTTGTGGATGACGATCAAAGACCGCCTTCCCAAATCTATCTCTACTCCATAAACAGAGAGCTTACCGACTCATTGTGTGATATACGGCGAATAGTCTCTGCCAGCAGTTCTGCAATGCTGATCTGCCTGATCTTGTTACAGGCCTGAGCCTCATCGTTCAGCTGAATGGTATTGGATACCACCAACTCGTCCAGCACAGACCCGGATATGTTTTTAACCGCGGGACCAGACAGCACCGGATGCGTACAGTATGCCACCACCCTCTCAGCACCATGCTCCTTCAAGGCCTGGGCCGCTTTACACAGGGTACCTGCAGTATCCACCATATCGTCGATCAGCACGCAGCTTCTACCCTCTACATCACCGATAATATTCATCACCTTGGCCTCATTCGCCTGAGGACGGCGTTTATCAATGATGGCCAAGTCGGCGTCGTCCAGCTGTTTGGCCAAAGCCCGCGCCCGCACAACACCCCCGACATCCGGCGAAACCACCATCAGGTTCGGGTATTTTTGACGCCAAACATCGCCGAGCAGGATGGGCAATGCATATATATTGTCCACAGGGATATCAAAGAAACCCTGAATCTGATCCGCATGCAGATCCACAGTGAGCACCCTATCCGCGCCAGCCGCAGCCAGCTGTTTCGCTACCAGACGCGCTGTAATTGGCACTCGGGCCGAACGCGGCCTCCTATCCTGTCTGGCATAACCATAGTATGGTATCACCGCAGTAACCCTATCGGCCGAAGCCCAGGTCAAGGCGTCAATCAGCACCAGAAGCTCCATCAGGTTATCGTTGGTAGGATTCGATGTAGACTGAATTACGTAGACATCACGCCCGCGAACATTCTCCTGAATCTCGGCCATAACTTCACCGTCGCTGAATTTACCCACAACCGCCCGACCAAGAGGAATTCTTAGACGCGAGGTAATGTCCGCCACCAACTCATGGTTTGAGTTGCCGGAAAAAATCATGATGCCGCTGCTTGGCACGATATGGCTCCTGATCGACTGTATATATAATAGTATGGCTGGAGCGCCAGGATTACTCAGGACATCCTGTCCTTCGCCCCTGCGGGGCCAGCGTCGCTTTGCTCCGCTGTTCAGATTTGCTCCAGGCAAATCTGTCGAACCTTCCAGGTTCTCATCCTGCACCCACACAATACCTACAACATATTTAAACAAATATGGCTGGGGCGCCAGGATTCGAACCTGGGTATGCAGGGATCAAAACCCTGTGCCTTACCGCTTGGCGACGCCCCAATAAACCTTTGTTTAACCGCCTCTCAAGACATCCAGGACCGGAGAGATATTGAGGCCTCTCACCACCACCCCGTTCATGTGTCCAGGCAGTTTATCTAACACTTCCTTTGCCTCCTCTTCGCTACTAAAGGATGCGAAAACCGCAGCCCCGGTGCCGGTCAATCTCGCGTCACCAAATTGCTTCAACCATCCTATGGCCTCCGCAACTTCAGGGTGCCTCTTGCATACTATAGGCAAGCAGTGATTCTCTCTGCTGCCCGCAAAGAAGTCGGCTATTGTGATGCGGGGGGAGTCCCGTGTCAATTCTGGATCGGAAAAAATTTCCGCTGTAGAGACGTGGCAAGATGGAAACAGCAGCAAATACCAGGGGGCAGGGAGAGAAACAGGCTCAAGCTTCTCTCCGACGCCTTCGGCCCAGGCAGCAACGCCATGGATAAACACCGGGACGTCCGCACCCAGTTGCAGGCCTAGTTCGGCCAGTCTTTCGACGGACAACCCCAGCCCCCAAAGCCGATTCAGGGCAAGCATGGTAGTAGCGGCATCTGAACTGCCCCCACCGAGACCAGCCCCCATGGGAATGGATTTCCTCAACTCTATTTCCACTCCGGATGTAATACCAGTATCTGCTTGGAGCAGACGCGCCGCCCTGATCACCAGGTCTGCATCCTCATCCACACCATCAAGTTTCCTGGATCTGGTTATCCTGCCATCGTTCCGAACAGCGAAGCGAAGCTGATCGGCAAGATCGATAAATTGAAATACCGTCTGCAACAGATGATAGCCATCGCCCCTGCGGCCAACTATGCGCAGCATGAGATTCAGTTTGGCCGGAGCCGGACATGCATCACCCCAGTTCACCTATATCCCCAACCGCTTGATGGTCTTCAGTAGATACTTATTATCAGGGTTCTTCTCGAGCGCCCCCCGCATAATCTTTTGGGCCTCCTGCTTCTTACCTGTCACCCAGAGCAACTCCCCCAAATGCGCCGCTATCTCGACATCCTGGGCCATATCGAAGGCGCGACGCAGATACGCGAGCGCCTCTACATGGTTTCCTAACCGATACTGAATCCACCCCATGCTGTCCAGTATCGCAGGAGAGTCCGGCTTCAATGCCAGCGCCTTCTTTATGTAGTCCATTGCCTCCTGATAACGGTCGGTCTGATCCGCCAGGGTATATCCCAATGCATTCAAGGCATCCGCATGATCCGGCTTTTTCTTCAGGATAAGATTGATATCACGCTCTAAGATATCCATCCTACCTAAAGCAGATGCGGATAGAGCCCTGGCGTAGAGCAGATCCAGATCATCAGGATGATCCTTGAGTGCCGCATCAAACAGCTCAATCACCTTTTCCTGAGAGGAAAACTTGCGCAGAAGATCCCCTTCCATGATGTAAAGATCTACCGATCGATCAGGCATCCTCACCCGCATGCCAGCCAACATGACCCTGGCCTTCTCCAGGCTTTCATGTTCCGCTACCAGACCCGCCATCCTAAGCTGGGCAGCAAACATGAATTTCCCGCCCTTTACCTTTCCGTACCAATCCATGGCCTCTTTCGGCCTCTCTTGCTCATCAGCGATACGACCCATATAGAATGACGCATCATCCACTCTCGTCTTGTCCTGCAAAAGGGCATTAAAGTGGCCAGCCGCCTGTTTGAATTTCTTCGTTTGCAAGGCAAGCACGCCAAGAGAAAATATTATTTTGTCATCATCCGGATCCAGCTTACTCAGCTGCTGAAACTGCTGGTATGCCAGCCTCGGCTTATCTAGATCTATCAATAACCTCGCATAACCGGAGTGTAGCGATTTACTGTCCGGTAATTTTTTCAGGGCCTGCCGCATAACTTTCATGGCGCCGTCCGAATCCTTTCGCTCCATATAGATTCGGCTCAGCAAAACATAGGCATTTTCCATCTTCGGATCGACCTTGATGGCCTTGCGTACCTCGCTTTCGGCCACATCAAACCTCTTTGCCATAACCGCAGTTAAGGCTACTGCATAACTTGCATCTGCGCTGGATCTGTAATCCATACTCAGCGACTGCATCAGTTGCAGCGCGAGATCGTTGTTCTCCCCTGAGGCCACCGCCACTACCGCCTGGATAAAACCATCCTGGCTGCCCCCACCATGTAACTTAACCACCTGCTTGAGGTGGTTCAGGGCAATATCGGCATCGCCTTTCTGCATATATAACATCACTGCTATCTGCCTGGCATCGACGGATTCCGGAGCCAACCTGATCCAGCTCTCGGTCGCCTTTAATGCACCTGCCTGATCTTTTTGGTGCAAGGCGATCCTAACAGCGCGCTCGGCCGCCACCGCGTCCTGCGCAAGATCCGCACTCTTTAATTGATGCGTGTATGCCAAACTCAGATCCTGGCGCTGCAGTGCAATCTCGCCCACCAGGACGTTATAAATGATATCCGTACTCAAAGATGGAGCCGGATTGGCAACCGGCAGTTTCTCTAATCCGTACTGCCCATCAGCAGCACTGGACAACAGCTGTTCCTGCAATGTGCCGGTACAAGCCGCCAAAGCAAACGAAAATACAACGGGTATCAACCTGCAGAAAAAAGAGTTAATCATCATATCCAATTCAAACCACGAAGTTCGAAAAAGAAGTATATCAAACTTCACGACCCACTCATGAAAATCAGAGGCTTATACCGCCTTGATGTTGAACTGACCCTCAAAGCCGAATAGCCATCACCAGGAAGTGTGAACCCTGTCTAATCAACAAGTTAGGCTTCTCCTATACTTAAATCAGGCCCTCAATGAGATTTTCAGGGTATACCTATCAGGACCTGCAGCAAGTTTAGCAAACTGAGGAACATGATCAGGACAATACCATGTCCAATATCGCCCGGAGCAACATAGTGGAAGAGACTACCCAGACATTCCTGGTTGATGGGCTCGTTAACGAAACGTCAAACAGCGAGCAGATCAACGCATGCCTGATAGTCATATCCGGAGGAGATATCGGACATCAGCATACAATCAAGATAAATCAAACCATGATCGGACGCTCGATCAACGCCGACATCCAGGTCAATGACGACTCGGTATCCAGAGACCACGCATTCATAGTTAAAGACAGAAAAGGCTGTCGCATAGTTGATAATGAATCCAAGAACGGCTGTTTTGTAAATGACGTTAAGGTTGATGAACGCTATCTACAGGATGGTGATCTGCTGCGTATCGGCAAGACAATATTCAAGTTTCTTTCCAGAAATAACATTGAGCAGGCCTATCACGAAGAGCTATTCAGACTAGCCAAGATCGACGGCCTGACCAACATCTTCAACCGCAGACATTTCAACGATTCTTTGGAAAACGAATTAGAGCGGGCACAAAGATACAACCGTGAACTTTCACTGCTGATAACCGATATCGACCACTTCAAAAAAGTGAACGATACATTCGGCCATAGGGCCGGCGACCACATACTAAAAACCCTAGCGCGCATATTTGTCAGTCGCTCACGGCGGGTGGACTATGTCTGCCGTTATGGCGGCGAAGAGTTTGCCATCATCCTGCCCGAAGTGGATATCACGGGGGCATGCAAATTCGCCACTATGCTAAAAGATGCCGTAGCAGAACATATGTTTAAGTTTGAAAAAGAGGAAATACCCTTGACCATCTCCATAGGCATCTCCGACGTAACCGACGGTGTGCAATCCACAGATGATCTGGTGGAAACTGCAGACAGAAGACTCTATCTGGCCAAGCAGAGAGGCAGAAACCGCGTTGTCTCCGCTGACTAGCCGGTCACAAACGTACAAAAAACATAAACCGGGTCACTTTGACCCGGTTTATGAATACACCTCTTGATGCCAGCCAGCTTCAGACCCTGTGGCGTCTAGACATCCCCATCAGACCCAACAGGCCGGATCCGAACAACCAGACCGCCGCCGGTACCGGCACTGCATTCACGCTGGCCGCAGCCAACCCGGCATCATCATCAAACGACATTGTCAACGTATTCCAGGCATCGGCAAAACCATTCTCTGACGCAGCTCCCATGGAGGCGATAACAAAGAAATCCGTGCCAGGATCAAGATCAAATGTGATGGAACTTGAGGTATTTACATTCGTGCCGCTGCTGATAAACAGCGACTGGACATCAACCAGGTCCATATTGTTGCCAGGCACCACCTCGTAAACCAGCGTCGCAAAGTGAGGATACCACTCCAGTGAACTGCCATACACCACGGCCACATCGGCGCGTAGCTGGTTATAGGTATAACCCGCCGCCCCATCACCAACCGACCCATGCAGGTTAAAGTCCAGGGTTACCGTGGTGGATGAGGCGCCGTTATAGGTAAACCCCTGCACCCCGAACGCGTTTGCAAAGCCACCTTTACCCAGATCTGAATCCGCACTTACTCTGAGAGTGGGTAGATAGGTACTACCTGAAAGCGCGGCCTCGGCTTCACCCCTGGCGTAACTCGTTTCCAGAGAGTAGGCGCTGGCGACAAATTCTCCTCCGTTAATGTCACTTTGAAAGTCACCACCTCCGGCAGTGGTACAGTAGCTGGGACAGTTACTTGCCGTATATGATGATGCTTCGACGCCATACCCAGAAATGATTACCGCATTTGCGGTCAGTGGAGCGACCATGATCATGGCCGCAACCAGTCCTTGCTTCATATCCATACTATTAACTCCAGATACATTGTTGTTCTTTGATCCAATACTACTTACCCATCCAGAAACACCACGCTGTCCAATGATCATGGCCCAGCGCGGCATCTTCAGGTATCAGACTATCTTCGACATGCACAGCCTAATAGAGCACGGAGTATACCCTCCAGTCTACATAGTACAAAATATGATGTACGGTTCTGAGATCTAGATCAAAGCGAGCCATCATTGATCCACACCTCCAGTCCATATCATCATAAATGCACACCCCTCTTGAATTTATCCCCTTGATAATTCAGAATTTACCGTTTGCAATTAATAGAAACGGCATCTATGTCACTCCTCATCCTAGGCTTAAATCATAAAACTGCCCCAGTAGATATCCGAGAACGTATCACATTCGGCCCGGATATCATCGTGGGTGCGCTACGCAGCCTGCTGGAAAACCCGTGGCTGAACGAGGCCGTCATCCTATCTACCTGCAATCGCACAGAGATCTACTGCAGCCTGACGGAAACAGAACAGGATGAGGTCGGACTCTGGTTAAGCAATTTTCACGGGATCGAGCTGGAAACCATATCCCCGTATCTATACCGTTATGAAGGTAAAGATGCCATTCAGCACCTGCTGCAGGTGGCCTGTGGCCTGGACTCCATGGTCCTGGGCGAACCCCAGATCCTGGGACAGGTCAAGTCGGCATACCAGACCGCAAACGTGGCCAAGGCTACCGGCAAGCTACTGGGCAGACTGTTCCAACACACCTTTTCAGTGGCCAAACAGGTCCGCACCGATACCGCCATCGGCTGCAGCCCGGTATCGGTGGCGTTCGCCGCCGTGAGTCTGGCGCGCCAGATCTTCAGCGACCTGTCGGAACAGACCGCCATGCTGATCGGCGCCGGCGAGACCATAGAGCTTGCGGCCCGCCACCTGCACCAGCACGGAATCGGGCGCATCATCGTGGCCAATCGCACCCTGGACCGAGCCCATACACTGGCCAATCAGTTCGACGGTTACGCCATCTCGCTGACCGAGATATCCACCCATCTCTCCGAGGCAGACATCATCATCTCATCCACCGCCAGCCCCCTGCCGATCCTGGGCAAGGGCGCAGTTGAGAGCGCTCTGCAGAAACGCCGGCATCAGCCGGTATTTATGGTGGACATCGCCGTGCCCAGGGACATCGAGGCCGAGGTGGGCAATCTGGACGACGTCTATCTCTATACAGTGGACGACCTGGATGAGGTGATCCAGGAGAACATGCGCTCGCGCCAGGAGGCGGCACTTCAGGCCAAGGAGATGATTGAGCAGCATACCGAGGAGTTCATGGGGTGGCTGCGCTCCCTGGATGCGGTGAGCATCATCCAGAACTACCGTGGACAGGCCGAAAGCATCAGGGATGAGGTGCTGGAGCGCGCCCTGAGACAACTGCAGAACGGCAAGGCCCCGGAAGAGGTGCTGCAATACCTGGCACACACCCTGACCAACAAGATCCTGCATACCCCCAGTACCAAGATACGTCAGGCCGGCTTTCAGGGTCAGCAGTCACTATTAAGGGCTGCAGACACCCTCCTCAAGCTGAAAGAGTCCGGCATCAAATAATGAACCCATCCATCCGCAGTAAACTTGATCAGATCAGCGAACGATTTGAGGAGATAACCGCCCTCCTGGCAGAACCTGATGTACAGGGTGACCAGAACCTGTTCCGCTCACTCAGCCAGGAGTACGCGCAACTGGACCCGGTGGTGAACTGCTACAACCGCTACCGTGACCTGGAGCAGGAGATTGAGGGTACCAGGGAGATGCTGCAGGACCCGGAGATGGCGGAACTGGCCAGGGATGAGCTGGAACAGGCGGAGCAGAAACGCACCGAATTGGAACCGGAACTACAACTGCTCCTGATCCCACCCGATCCCAACGATGAGCGCAACATATTCCTGGAGGTCCGCGCCGGCACCGGTGGCTCCGAGGCAGCCCTGTTCGCCGGCGACCTGCATCGCATGTACTCCCGCTTTGCCGAGCTGCAGGGCTGGAAGGTGGAGGTCATCAGCGAAAGCCATGGCGAACAAGGTGGCTACAAAGAGGTGGTAAGCCGCATCAGCGGACGCAACGTCTATTCCAAACTGAAGTTCGAATCAGGCACCCATCGGGTGCAGCGGGTCCCCGAGACAGAGTCCCAGGGGCGCATCCACACCTCCGCCTGCACCGTGGCCATCCTGGCCGAGGCCGAGGACATCGACCATATCGACATCAACAGCAACGACCTGCGCATAGATACCTACCGCGCGTCCGGCGCCGGCGGCCAGCACGTCAACAAGACCGACTCTGCAGTGCGCATCACCCACCTGCCCAGCGGCATCGTGGTGGAGTGTCAGGACGAACGTTCCCAGCACAAGAACAAGGCCAGGGCCATGTCTCTGCTCCAGGCCAAGCTGCTCTCGAGCGCCCAGCAGGAGCAGGCCAGTGAGCAGGCCATGAACCGCAAACTCCAGGTGGGCAGCGGGGACCGCTCTGAGCGCATCCGCACCTACAATTTCCCCCAAAACAGGCTTACCGACCACAGAATAAATCTGACCCTGTACAAATTGGACGAGATAATTCAGGGAGACATGGGCCAGGTAATCGACCCGCTGATTCAGGAGTTCCAGGCGGAACAGCTAACATCCCTGGCCTCAGGCCAGCTCTGAACAAATTACAGACACGCCCTTGTCTCAACCTTAACTGATCCAGGACATGGTCCAACCATTCGTAACATGGTTAAAATGATCTTTATGCAACCAGACCATACGCCCACCATTGCCATGGCCCTGAAACTGGCCATCCAGAAGCTCTCCGCTATTCCGGACAGCATACCCAGACTCGAGGCCGAGGTGCTGCTTGCATCACTCCTGGACAGACCCCGCACCTACCTGCTGGCATGGCCAGAGATGCATCTGTCCATAGAGCAGAACCACAGCTTCCAGGCCATGATCGAGCGTCGCGCCGCCCATGAACCGATCGCATATATAACCGGACGGCGCGAATTCTGGTCACTTGATCTGGAGGTGACCCCGGATACACTGATACCAAGACCGGAGACCGAGATCCTGGTGGAACAGGCCCTGGAGCACATCCCACAGACCACACCCATGAGCATAGTTGATCTGGGTACCGGCAGCGGGGCGATTGCTGCAGCCATCGCGAGCGAACGCCCCATGTGCGAGATCATCGCCACGGACTGCTCCCATAGCACCATTCAGGTGGCACAACGCAATTTCCGGCGCCTGGGGCTTCACAACATAAAGACCGCCATGGGCGAGTGGTGTAACGCCCTCCCCTCTGGCAGAAAATTCGATATCATAGTCAGCAATCCGCCATACATCGCCGATGGAGACGGACATCTGGCACACGACGGTCTTCCCTGGGAGCCACAGAGGGCACTGCGTTCCGGTGACGATGGCCTGGATGACATCACCAGGATCGTCCGGGAGACACCTGGACATATCACCCCTTCCGGATGGCTGTTCCTGGAGCACGGCTTTGACCAGGGAGAGCGGGTGAGATCACTGTTACAGGAGGCGGGATTCTCCGCCATCCATACCAGCCAGGATCTGGCAGGTCATGATCGGGTAAGCAGAGGCCAGTTAAACTAGATATTTGGACACCGGCATTACGTAATGCTTTCCAGCATTCATGAATGCGCGCAATCATTTAGGGCTATAAAAACATACATAAAATACATGCAGACACGTATCCTCTTTATCATTTGTCTCCTATCCATCACCGGCCTGACCTGGAAGATACACGCCTATCCACCGCCGGCTGGGTTTGCGACAACGCCAGAGATCCTATCCAGAGGCGAGCCCATATACGACTCTACCTTTGCCTCCAGCGGGGTCACGGCAGAGGTGCATAGCGCCGGAGTGGTGGAGTTGAGCAACGGAGATATCCGGGCGGTATGGTATGGGGGCACCAGGGAAGGGCACTCCGATGTAGCCATATACACAAATGTCTGGAACGCCACCAGCGGTGAATGGGGCCAGGAACATATTGCTACCGACCTGGAAACGGCCCGTACGGGCAACAGACGCTATGCCCGCAAACTGGGGAATCCTGTCATCACCCGCGGCGCCGATAACAACATCTGGCTCTTCTATGTAAGCGCCGTTGGAGGCTGGGCCACCAGCGGGATCAATCTGGCCATATCCAGAGACGAAGGTAAAAGCTGGGAAACCGTGAAACGCCTTATAACATCCCCTACCTTAAATCTAAGCACACTGGTCAAGGGCAACGCGATACGTTTCACGGACGGAACCATCGGCCTACCGGTTTATCATGAGTTCCTGGCCAAGTTCGGTGAACTGCTACGCCTGGACCGGGATGGCAATGTCATCGATAAAACCAGGCTAACCTGGGGACGGGATGCACTACAGCCGGTAATCATGCCCTACTCGGAGCTGGAGGCCGTATCCTTATTGCGCTATGCCGGAGATCCGCCAAATCGCATATTGGCCCAATTTACCGATAACGCCGGCCTTGCCTGGCCGGAGCCATTCAAGATCGACCTGCCCAATCCGAATGCCGCCATTACCGGCATAAGTGTCAGCGGAGGCCAGCGCCTGCTGATGGTATTCAACGATCATCCGGACGAAAGAGACAGACTAACCCTTGCGATCTCTGATGATCATGGAGAGAGCTGGAAAAAGATCCACGTGTTTGAACAGTGGGACGAGGAGAAGAAGGGAAAGAAACAGGGCTACTCCTACCCCAGCCTGATCCAGGCAACCAATGGCGATCTCCACCTGGTATATTCATGGAACGTACAAAAGATAAGACACGTTCGCTTCAATCAGGCCTGGCTGGAGTCCCGCATCCCATGACCCTGTCAACGATCATCGGCATCGGAGGCCACGCCATACTCCTCTCGGTCATCGCCCTGCGGCTTGCCTGTATCTGCAACATGAAAATGGGTTGGTCCTACACCCTGACCATAGTGGTCTTTTTAGCCGCAATCACCCCGGTCGGTGTGATGCCGCCGGCCCAGATCACCAGGGGTATTTTCGGGGACATGAGCATCACCACCATCGTCATGCTGGGATATTTTCTCATCTTCCCCACCACCTCCAGAGAAAAGTCCAGACAGCTGTTTATTCTGTTACTCATTATCGGGGCCATGTTTTATCCTGCCGCATTAGGCCTGGGCATGACAGATCCATACCAATGGGGTTATCTCAACGCCTATCGCGGAATTGAAGCCCCTGTGCTATTTTTGGCAACCTTGCTGGCAATCATGCTGATCGCTCTACGCCTGAACAACGATCTAATATTGCTGTGCATCGCAATTGCAACATGTGCATTCCTGATCGGCGCCATGGAGTCAAAAAACATCTGGGATTACCTTATCGATCCCTTAATCGTAACATTCGGTCTATTCAGGATCGGCATAGAACTGACAAAACAAATAGTTGGAAAAATCCGTGCATAATCAGATAACCACCATTGAAAAATCCATATTAGGATTTGTTATAGCAGTATCTCTGGCCAGCGTGGCATTAAAATATCTGAACCACGATCTATACCTATCTGTGGTAATCACCGAAGATGGAGTAATAGAGTGGCTCACCGTCCTCGGTCTGGCCCTTACCTCGGCGGTGTGCTTTCGTCGTGTGCTCTATCTGCGAAGTGAAAGACCTAAACTGTTTCTCTTCATGACCCTCATGCTTGGCATCGTTTTTTTCTTTGGGGCAGGAGAGGAGATATCCTGGGGACAACGCATATTCAATACCCAGAGTTCAGAGTTCTTTTTGCAAAATAATGCACAGGGCGAAACCAATCTGCACAATCTGGTAGTCGGCGGAAAGAAGATCAACAAGATAGTCTTCGGTATTGGGCTGCAACTGTTCCTGCTTATCTATCTGCTTATACTGGTGCCGCTGTATAGACGCACACCTGCCCTTAAGGGGTTCCTGGACAGTTTTGCCGTCCCCATAGCCAAGTCATACCAGGTGATTGCCTATCTGGCCGCGCTGATCTTAATCCAAGGCATGATGGATGATTCTAAAAAAGGAGAGCTGATGGAGTTTGTCGGATCGTTCCTGTTCTTCATCAATATCGCGTTTCCATATAACCAGGAACTGTTTCAGTCTGATACAGGGAAAAAGGATTAAGCCCGCTCCAACAAACAACAAAACGCCCCACCTGGTAATCCAGGCGGGGCGGGTTACAATCCTCCAGTCAAATCTATTTAACCGCGTTTATCCATAGGCACCCAGTCCCTTGCCGTTGCCCCGGTATAGAGTTGGCGCGGACGCCCGATAGATAGATGGTCATCTTCGATCATCTCCATCCACTGACTGATCCAGCCTACGGTACGGGCCAGGGCGAAGATCACAGTAAACATATTTGTCGGAATACCTATAGCCCGGAGGATGATTCCGGAATAGAAATCCACGTTCGGATAGAGCTTCTTCTGAATAAAATATTCGTCCTCAAGGGCTATCTTCTCTAACTGCATGGCGATCTTAAACAGTGGATCATCCATACACCCGGTCTCTTCCAACACCCCTTGCGCCGCATCACGCAACACCTTGGCCCTTGGATCATAGTTCTTGTATACGCGGTGACCGAAGCCCATCAGGCGGAACCTGTCTTCCGGATCACGCGCGCGTTTCACAAACTCACCTACACGGTCCGGGGTACCGATCTCATCCAACATACGCAGTACCGCCTCATTGGCCCCGCCATGGGCCGGACCCCAGAGGGCGCTTATGCCTGCCGAGACACAGGCAAACGGGTTGGCCTGACTTGACCCGGCCAGACGCACGGTCGCCGTTGAGGCATTCTGCTCATGATCGGCATGCAGAATAAAGATCTTATCCATGGCATCGGCAATAACAGGGGATACCTTGTACTCTTCACAAGGCGTGGCAAACATCATATGCAGAAAATTCTCCGCATAGGAAAGGCTGTTGTCCGGATAGATGAAAGGCTGCCCCACATCGTATTTGTAGGATGCGGCGGCAATCGTGGGCAGTTTGGCCAGGACGCGGATCGCGGAGATCTCGCGGTGCTTGGGATTATGTATATCCAGAGAGTCATGATAGAAGGCGGAAAGGGCGCCGACCACGCCAACCATGATAGCCATGGGGTGGGCATCGCGCCTGAAACCACGATAAAACTGCAGGAGCTGTTCATGCACCATGGTGTGTTCGGTAACCAGACGGGAAAAGTGCTCAAACTGCTCCCGATTCGGCAGCTCACCATGCATCAGAAGATAACAGGTCTCGAGATAGTTGCTCTTCTCCGCCAACTGCTCGATAGGGTATCCGCGATGCTGCAAAATTCCCTTTTCGCCATCGATAAAGGTGATCTTACTCTCACAGGAGGCGGTGGCCTTGAAGCCGGGATCGAGCATGAACAGCCCGAAATCACTGTAGAATTTGGTGCAATCCACCACCCCCGGACCGGTAGAGCCTTCGATGATTGGCAGCTCAACCTCTTTACCTGTGCGATTATCGCGAAAAGTCATAGAATTCTTAGACATTATTCCTCCTCTCTTCTAACTGAAACCGTCAGGCGCCAAACAGATAGCCAAGACCGCAGTCCATCTGCATATCTCAAAATCCAGGAATTGGCTTTAGACGCCTAGAATCGGCCTGAATGCCCTTAATAAAAGCATGGTCTATCATTAATAGTAATAATAGTATCTTATCCCCATATAAACAACTTACGAAAAGATGCAGTTTTATTGTCTCAAAACCAGTATCTCCCACATGGCCGGAAGCCTCACCCGATTTTCCAGCACCCCCCTTTTAGGATAGGATGCGCCTGTATCTACACCACATCCGGGCAGAGAAACAGTGAACGACGATCAGCTATTACGCTACAGCCGACAGATAATGCTGCCTACTATAGGCATAGAGGGACAGGAGAGGCTGCTAGGATCCAGTGTGCTGATTGTCGGCCTGGGTGGACTGGGTTCGCCCGTATCCATGTATCTGGCCGCGGCGGGTACCGGTGAGCTGATACTGGCGGACTTCGATAAGGTTGACCTTACCAACCTGCAACGACAGATCGTCCACACTACGCAGAATATAGGACATAAAAAGGTTGCCTCAGCTAAAGAGGCCCTGTTGAGCCTGAATCCGGATTGCAGCATCTCGACCATCGAGCGGGCGCTTGCCCCCGAAGAGCTGACCGAGCAGGCAAGCAGTGTCGATCTGGTTATAGACTGCAGCGACAACTTCGCCACCCGCTTTGCCATAAACCAGGCTTGCGTCTCCACCCGCACCCCACTGGTATCGGGCGCAGCCATCCGCATGGAGGGCCAGATATCGGTCTTTAGCGGGATGCCAGGTGGCCCCTGCTACCACTGCCTCTATGGCAGCGGGAGCGAAGTGAATGAGACCTGTTCAGAGAACGGAGTGCTTGCGCCGGTAGTCGGCATCATAGGGTGTATGCAGGCCACCGAGGCCATAAAGATCTTAACCGGGGCCGGCACAACATTGAATGGAAAACTGATGCTGCTGGACGCCATGCATATGCAGTGGCGAACCATAAAACTGAAGGCAGACCCGAAATGCCCCGTATGCAGCCCCAACAATAACCGAGTAACGTCAGAACATGAACGATAAGATCCTGGACAATTCCACAGAAGAGTACCTGAAGAAACTACGTCAGGACATCGTCTTCAGCGACACGCTTTGTGGACATACCCTGCAGTTTCACACCACCTGGGGACTCTTCTCACCCAAGGGCATCGATGAAGGCAGCCGTTTGCTGCTGGATCATATTGAGGTACACAGGGATGACGACACCCTGGATCTGGGGTGTGGCTACGGCCCCCTGGGACTCACCCTGGCAAGACTGGCCCCAGATGGAAACAGCGTCCTGGTGGACAAGGATTTTGTCGCGGTTGAATACAGCAAAAAGAATGCGCAGCTCAACAATATCCAAAATACCAAGATATTCCTGAGTAACGGCTTCGATCAGGTGGATAGCACCGGCTTCGATCTCATCGTCTCCAATCTTCCGGCCAAGACTGGAAAGGAACTCTACTATCTCTATTTCTACGACGCCCTTGTCCGCATGAATCCAGGAGCACGCTTCTATGTGGTAACCATCTCCGGATTACGCAAGTTTGTCGCCCGCGCCTTCAAGGAGGTCTTCGGCAACTATGAAAAGATAAAACAGGGGAAAACCTATACAGTAGCCCTGGCACGCAAGGAGTAAGCTATTATGACTCCTTGTCAAACTTGATCTGATCCAGAGTGGAAAAGACCTGACTACTGCTGTCCTCCATAACCTCAAAGGCCTCCATCAGGGCCGCATAATCCAACTGCTCTCCTCTCTCGATAATATCAAAGACCTCTTTGGTACCTTCATGCACTACCGAATGCGGGTATTCCAGGTTGCCGTAGTGACCTGACCCCGAGAAGAACTCCTTCCCCTCACCTTCGTAATACCACTTACCCAAACGGCAGTTATGATGATCGACAAAATTAAACACCGGTTCACCCTTATTGACTGAAAGATAGGTATTCACCTTCCATAACACATGATCCAGTTTGGCCAGGCTCATGAATACATTATCCGTGGTTACCGAGATGCCACCAAAATATCCATCCACCCTGTCGTTCATGGCGATGAGACCACCCCTAAAACCATTAACGGTCTCACTTACCTCATCGATCTTTTCCGTCAGCTGCGATGATGCGGAACTGACTGAGCTCACATTGTCATGCAGGGATTTGATCACCTCATTGGTCTCGGCTATGGCTGATTGCGTCTTATCCGCCAACCCCCTCACCTCATCTGCGACAACCGCAAAACCCCTCCCCTGCTCGCCCGCCCTGGCCGCCTCAATCGCGGCATTCAGCGCCAACAGGTTCGTCTGCTCCGCGATACCCCTGATCAAGGCAAGGATCGAGCTGATCTCTTCGGCGCGGGATGACATGCCTTCCACGGCCTCTGCCGAGTGTCTGGAAATCTTGGTCAGGGTGCCCAGGTCATCCGTTATGCCGTTGATACTTACGGCCAACGCAGAGAAATCATTGTCTATATCGCTGACTGAGTTTATTGCCACCTTGGCCATATCCACAGATCCGGCAAGATTCGCCTGAATATCCAACAGGCCGGACCTGACATGCTCGTTCTCATATTCCATCAGACCACCCAGCTGCCGCTCCCGCTCCGCACCGTGCTGCTGAAGATCTTCCAGTTCGAGCCTTACCGCGCTCAGCTCCGCATGTGCCTGCTCTAGTTCCTGGCGCAACCCCTCGTTCTCCTTCTCCACCTCGGCCAGACGCATGTTAGTTTTGTTATTAAACAAGCTCATATATGTCTCCAGTGTTATTCATTTCCTTAGATATAGACCACATATAGCGAGGTATCGGCATTAGCCTGCAATACTTTAATCACGACAGATGCCGCGGAATGCCCAATCGAGCATCTTCGATAAAAAACTTTCCCTAGACGCATCTGACAGACACAAAAAAGCCACCTCCCCGGATTGTGTCCAATCCATTGGGGAGGTGGCTGTTTGGGTAGAAAAGAGAAATATATTAGCTCTTTTTCGCGACCTTCTTCTTGGCGCGGCGCTTACGTTTCTTTGGTGATGTCACGGCACCATACTTCTTGATGGCATCTTTGGTACGGGCTGCCAAAAACTTATCTGTAGCCGCCTGGGTAGACTCCAACAGCTTCAACAACGCCTGGGTGCGACGATCACTTTCGCGCGCCTGCTTTTTTGCCTCACTGGCTTCTGCCTTTGCCGCCTTCAAGCTTTCACGCAGCTTTGCAACGGCCTCGGCCTGACGATTCACAGCAACAACCTTCTTCTTTGCTGTACTCTTCTTTTTTGCAACAGTTTTCTTAGCAGTTCTCTTCTTTACAACCATCAGACACCTCTTAATTAAATTTAAACGTTTATTCTTACATTACCTTATTAACGGCAGTGGTGAATACTATAGTATTTCATTTCAACAATTGTATCCACAGCGCATGCATTTATGTCTCGCCAAAACAAAGAACAGCATTAAGCGTACAAACGCAAACAGGTTCATAATATATACTCTAGTTAGAGGCAGCGTCTGACCTGGGTGATAAAAGTCATGTTCGAAATGCCATCCGCATTACAAATAAAGACATCAAACTCTTCAAAGTACGTTTGTGCTTTGTGTTGCCTAGCCCTATTCGCATCTCATTCAGTCAATGCTGGCGGAGTATGCACCGTTGCAAAAGAACTGGGAAACTCACTTGCGATTGAGTGGGTCGCTGACGCCAAAGAGAGTGTGGACAGCGCAATAGAGAAAACCAAGGCCACTCTTCAGGACCAGGGTTTCACCAAAATAAAACTCCGGGACGTTCATGTACAGGCCAGCACGCAGTTGACCCACGGATACATGGTGATAATCAAAACGAAATACAAGACACCGTATAAGACCAGGAGCGGATATTCCCGCACCAGCTATGGATGCGGATTCAGCGACAAGTCATCAGCGGCCGCAGAAACGGCCGCATTAAACAATCTCAGGAGCTTCTCCTGGGGATGGAAAAACGAATATGGATATGAATTGCACGCCAGGCACAGATTCTAGAGCTTCTGGTTGAGCAACTCGTTAACCTGCTGCGGATTGGCCTTACCCTTTGATTCCTTCATCACCTGACCGACGAAAAACCCGATCATCTTGCCACGCTTCTGTTCATCGGCATTGCGATAGTTCTCCACCTGCTGCTGGTTGGCCGCTATCACCTCATCCACGATCTGTTCGATGGCGCCGCTGTCGGTGATCTGTTTCAGACCCTTGGCCTCTATGATCTCATCGGCACTACCTTCACCGGCCCAGAGCGCATCGAACACCTGCTTGGCGATCTTGCCGGATATGGTGTTATCCATGATGCGCCGGATAAGTCCACCCAGCATCTCTGCCGTGACCGGCGACTCGGAGATGTCTTTGTTTTCTCGATTAAGGGCGGCGGCCAGTTCACCCATTACCCAGTTGGCGGATAGTTTGGCGTCACCGGATGTTGCGGTGACCGCTTCATAATAATCAGCCAATTCACGACTGGATACCAGGGTGACCGCGTCCTGGATGCCCAGACCGTACTGATCCATAAAACGCTGGCGGCGCGCCTCCGGCAGCTCCGGCATGTCGGCGGTTACCTCTGCGATAAAGGCGTCATCAAACTCTACCGGCAGCAGATCCGGGTCGGGGAAATAGCGATAGTCGTTCGCCTCCTCCTTGGTGCGCATGGAGCGGGTCTCGTCTTTATCGGCGTCATACAGCCTAGTCTCCTGCACCACCTGGCCGCCCGATTCCAACAGGTCGATCTGGCGCTCCACCTCGAAGTTGATGGCCTTCTCCAGGAAGCGAAATGAGTTGATGTTCTTCAACTCCGCCCTGGTGCCGAACTCCTCCTGCCCTTTGGGACGGATCGAGACATTGGCGTCCACCCGGAACGACCCCTCCTGCATGTTGCCGTCACACACCCCGATGTACCGGACGATCTGGTGGATCATCCTGGCGTATGCCACCGCCTCCTTAGCCGAACGCATGTCCGGTTCAGATACGATCTCCAGCAACGGCGTGCCGGCACGGTTCAGGTCGATACCGCTCATGCCGTGAAAATCTTCATGCAGGGATTTACCCGCATCCTCTTCCAGATGGGCGCGGGTCACGCCCACGGTCTTGACCGATCCATCGTCCAAGACGATATCCACATGCCCCATCCCAACGATGGGCAGTTCATACTGACTGATCTGGTACCCCTTGGGCAGATCGGGATAGAAGTAGTTCTTACGGGCAAAGATGGAACGCCTTCCAAGTTCCGCTCCGATGGCGGTCCCAAACTTCACCGCCATACGCACCACCTCTTCGTTCAGCACCGGCAACACCCCCGGCATACCCAGATCTATATTGCAGGCCTGGGTGTTGGGTTCCGCGCCAAAGGCGATGGATGATCCTGAGAAGATCTTGGAGTTGGTGGCAAGTTGGGCGTGGATCTCAAGCCCGATTACTGTTTCCCATTGCATCATTCGTTACCAATAAACCCTTTTATTCAAAACCACCCGGCGTAGCCAGATGCCAATCTGTGGCCTGCTGCAGGCGGTGCGCCACATTCAACAATTTCGCCTCGGCAAAATAGTTACCGATGATCTGCATACCCACCGGCATCCCATCCACCGGCCGCACCGGTATGGACATACCAGGAAGACCGGCCAGGTTGACCGCGATGGTGTAGATATCGGACAGATACATGGTCACCGGATCATCCGCCTTTTCACCGATGCCGAATGCGGTGGTCGGGGCCGTCGGACCCATGATCACGTCCACCTGCTCGAAGGCACGCCTGAAATCATCCGAAATAAGATGCCGCAACTGCTGCGCCTTGAGGTAGTAGGCATCGTAGTAACCGGCCGACAGGGCGTAGGTGCCGATCATGATGCGCCGTTTCACCTCGGCGCCAAACCCCTCACTGCGGGAACGCTTATACAGATCCTCCAGATCCTGTGGATCGTCACATCTGTGTCCATAGCGCACCCCATCAAAACGGGCCAGATTTGAGGAGCACTCGGCAGGGGCCACCACGTAGTAGGTGGGTACGGCCAGATTGGTATTGGGCAGACTGATGTCCACCAACTCGGCGCCCATCTTCTTGTACTCATCTATCGCCGACTCCAGGGATGCGGCGACCTGGGAATCAAGCCCCTCCTTAAAATACTCCTTGGGCAGACCGATCTTCAGACCGGACAGGTCATCACCCAAGTTCGCCGAATAGTCCGGCACCGGCTCGTCCACGCTGGTGGAATCCCGCGCATCCACCCCGGCCATGGCCTGCAGCATGATGGCCGCATCCTCGGCGCTCCTGGTCATGGGACCACCCTGATCCAGACTGGAGGCGAAGGCGATCATGCCGTAGCGCGAAACCCGACCATAGGTGGGTTTGAGACCGGTGATACCGCAAAAAGATGCCGGCTGACGGATGGAACCTCCGGTATCCGTACCGGTAGCCGCGACACACAACCTGGCCGCCACCGCCGCTGCCGAACCGCCGGATGAACCGCCGGGGACCTTATCCAGATCCCAGGGGTTTTTCACCGGGCCGTACCAACTTGTTTCGTTGGATGACCCCATGGCGAACTCGTCCATATTGGCCTTGCCCAGGATCACCGCACCGGCGGCATTCAACTTTTCCACCACTGTCGCGTCATAAGGGGAGATAAAACTGTCCAGCATGCGGGATCCGCAACTGGTCTTTATCCCCTTGGTGCAGAAGATGTCCTTCTGGATGATCGGAATACCGGTAAGCGGCGTGGCGTCTCCGGAGTTGATCCTGGCGTCCGCTGCCTCGGCCTGGGACATGGCCTCATCTCCACACTCGGTGATCAGGCAGTTCAACCGCCCATCCAGCGATCCTATGCGATCGAGATAGTGCCGGGTCAGCTCGACGCTGCTGAACTCGCCTGCGCGCAGGCCAAACGCCAACTGGAAAATAGTCTTGCTATGCATATTATTCGATCACCTTCGGCACCAGATAGAGGCCATCTTCCGTCTGTGGGGCGATGGACTGAAACAGCTCACGTTGATCCTCTTCCGTCACCCGGTCCGGACGCAAAGGCTGGGTCATATGCAGTGGATGGGCCATAGGGGCCACCCCTGTGGTATCCACGGAACTCATCTGTTCCACCATCTTCAGGATATCGGAGAGGCCGGACGCCACCGCATCCAGCTCCGCCTCACCCACCGCCAAACGGGCAAGATGGGCGATCTTCTCCACGTCGTCTCTTGCTAATGACATATCTCTCTCAGAAAACCTATAAAACCAAAGGGGGTAAAATTATCATATTCGGTGAATCACTGCAGGAAAAACTGTGATAAATTGCGATTTCCGGGCGATAGTTTCTTGCTCAACTCACCGCCCATTGTTAGATTATGTCAGTTCACGGGGGGCACAACCGCCCCAACCCATTAACGCAGTACTTTTTGAGATAATAATCAGGCTATGTTACGACGTATCAGAGGGATTTTTTCCAACGACCTTTCCATCGATCTTGGGACAGCAAACACCCTTATCTACACCCGTGGCCGCGGGATTGTGCTGAATGAACCATCGGTGGTCGCCATCCGTCAGGATCGCAACCAGAGCGGTGGCAGATCGGTGGTGGCTGTTGGAGAAGAGGCGAAAAAGATGCTGGGACGCACACCTGCCAATATCACGGCCATTCGCCCGTTGAAAGACGGAGTTATCGCCGACTTTACCGTAACCGAGAAGATGCTCCAGCACTTTATTCGCAAGGTGCATGAGACCAGGCTGATCCGGCCCAGCCCACGGGTCCTGGTCTGTGTCCCCTGTGGTTCCACCCAGGTGGAACGGCGCGCCATCAAAGAGTCCGCCATCAGCGCCGGCGCCCGCGAGGTATACCTTATCGATGAACCCATGTCTGCGGCCATCGGTGCCGGACTGCCCATCGACGAGGCCAGAGGATCCATGGTGCTGGATATCGGCGGCGGCACCTCAGAGGTGGCCATCATCTCCCTAAGCGGTATCGTCTACGCCAACTCGGCACGCGTCGGCGGCGACCGTCTGGACGAGGCCATCATCAGCTTTGTGCGCAGAAACTACGGCACCCTGATCGGTGAATCCACCGCGGAGATGATCAAAAAGAATATCGGCAGCGCCTATCCACGTAACGACATCAAGGAGATGGAGGTAACCGGGCGCAACTTGGCGGAAGGTATACCCAAGAGCTTTATCATCAACAGCAATGAGGTGTTGGAAGCACTGCAGGAGCCACTCTCCGGTATAGTAGATTCGGTAAAGACCGCCCTGGAGCAGACCCCTCCGGAGCTGACCGCCGACGTGGCCGAACGCGGGCTTGTCCTCACCGGAGGCGGTGCGTTGCTGAGCAACATCGACCGCCTGCTGGAAGAGGAAACCGGCCTTCCCGTTCTGGTGGCAGAAGATCCCCTGACCTGCGTCGCCCGCGGTGGCGGCCGGGCGCTGGAGCTCATGGATAGACGCGGGGGGGATATTTTTGCGGTAGAATAGGTCCTTACCATGCAAGACTTGTTACTCCATAACTAAATAAAGTTAGGAAGGACCTCTATCAAACCGATCTTCACATACGGCCCGTCTGTCAACACACGCCTGGTTATCGCGGTGGTGCTCTCTCTTGCCATGATGTTTGGCGGGTATAACCAGAGACACCTGAAGGCGCTGCACGAGATACTGGCCCTGGCGGTATATCCCCTCCATGTGGCGGCAAACCTGCCGACACAGATCGGCAGCTGGACCATGGAGCTGTTCTCCACCAGGGACAGCCTCCAGACAGAAAATCATAGGCTGAAAGATGAGATCCTGCTGTTACAGGCCCAGCAACAGAAGTTCGCGGCACTGGAACATGAGAACATGCGGCTCAGAGATCTCCTGGAATCATCGCTCAAGGTAAAAGACAGGGTGCTGATCGCAGAACTGGTGGCCGTAGATCTCGACCCATATAAACACCAGGTCCTGATCAACAAGGGGGCCAGTTCCGGCGTCTTTGAAGGGCAACCGGTCCTGGATGCCAACGCGGTGATGGGCCAGGTAACCAGCGTAACCCCCTACACCTCCACCGTATTGATGATCACCGATGCCAGACACTCCCTGCCCATACAGATCCTGCGCACCGGGCAAAGGGCCATAGCCGTGGGCACCGGAGATATAGATCGACTCAGCATCCCCTATCTGCCAAATAATACCGATATTGAGGTGGGAGACCTGATCGTGACCTCCGGGCTGGGCGGGCGCTTTCCCCCAGGCTATCCCGTAGCAACGGTCACCGGGGCAAAACGGACGGAGGGCAAGGCCTTCATCGATGTCGTGGCCACCCCCAATGCCCAGCTGAATCACACCCGCGAGGTCTTACTGGTGTGGACGATCAAGAACCCAACTTCTGAGGCGTCTGAAGAGACATCCGCAGATGAAGGCGCGGACAGCCCTGAAGACACACCTGACGCATCCACACAGGAGGGACAGCAATGACCTCCCGGCGCAGACATGGCCTGTTCATAATCCTGCTGACATTTGTGATCAGCCTGATAATTACCCTGCTGCCCTTGCCGGATCTGGTGCAGCCATTCAGGCCGCCATGGTACACCCTGGTGCTGATCTACTGGGCCATGGCCCACCCGGAACGGATCGGTGTCGGATCCGGATGGCTGTTGGGCCTGATCGTGGATGTAATGACCGGTTCACTCCCGGGACAGCACGCCCTGGCACTATCGATAGTTGCATATATAGTGGTCAAACTACACACCCAGATACGGGTATTTCCCCTGTGGCAGCAATCGGTGGCGGTACTCCTGCTCCTGTTTCTGGAGCCGTTGATAGCGACCTGGGCCATGGGTATAAGTCACCAGCCGCCCCCGCCCGCGCTCTACTGGACCACCCCGGCCATTGGCATGTTGTTGTGGCCCTGGGTATTCATAATCCTGCGTAACATAAGGCGACGGTTTCAGATTATTTGATGTCACACTCAAGCTTTAGAGACCATATTACCGAAGCCAGGCTGTTTGCCGGACGCAATATCGTCGCCGCCATCTTCGTGCTGGCATTTATAGCGATACTGGTACTGAGACTAGGCAAGCTCCAGCTTCTGGATCACAAACACTTCACCACCAAATCCATTGACAATCGGGTGCGGGTGGAACCGATACCTCCCACCAGAGGGCTTATATATGATCGCAACGGGGTACTGCTCGCACAGAACCTGCCGGTATACAGCCTGGAGATAACGCCTGAACAGGTCAAAGACATGGACAAGACCATCGCCCAGTTGGGGGAGATCATAGAGATCAGCGAGGGGAATACAAAGAGGTTCAAACAGTTACGCAGACAGCAGCGCCGCTTTGACAGCATCCCCATCCGCATAGGCCTGGCCGAAGAGGAGATAGCCCGTTTCTCCATCAACAGACACCGTTTCCCCGGCGTGGAGATCAAGGCAAAGCTGCTGCGCACCTATCCCAGGGGACTCGAGACCGCGCATGTACTCGGTTATGTGGGCCGTATAAATGAGAAGGAGCTGAAAGGCCTAGACGCCTCCAACTACAGCGGCACCAGTCATGTAGGGAAGAGCGGAGTGGAAAAATTCTATGAAACCCAGTTGCACGGTGTAGTGGGTACCCGCCGCGTTGAGGTCAACGCCATGGGCAGGACCCTGCGGGTACTGGACTCCAAACCACCCAAGCCAGGCGTGAACCTGTATCTATCCCTGGATATAAAACTGCAGCAGGCGGCCATTGACGCCCTGGGGGAAGAGAATGGCGCCGTAGTGGCGATCGACCCGACCGACGGATCGATCCTCGCCCTGGTCAGCAACCCCAGCTTTGACCCCAATCTATTTGTAAACGGCATCTCCAACCGGGACTACAGTACACTGCAGAATTCACCGGACAAGCCCTTGTTCAACCGTGCTCTGCTCGGACGCTACCCCCCCGGATCCACCACAAAACCTCTGGTCGGACTGGCAGGGCTTGAACTGAAACGAACCACCATGTCCAGAGAGGAGGTGTGCCGTGGCTACTTTCAACTCCCAAACCACGATCACAAGTACCGGGACTGGAAGAAGTGGGGACACGGCCCCACAAACATAAGGAAGGCCATCATTGAATCATGCGATGTCTATTTCTATGACCTGGCAAACAGGTTAGGCATTGACCACATCCATGACTACCTGAGTAAATTTGGATTCGGCCAGGAGCCTACAATAGACATCAGCGAGGCCACGAGCGGCCTGCTCCCTTCCCGGGAGTGGAAACTACGCACCAAAGGCGAACAGTGGTACACAGGTGAGACCCTGATCGCGGGTATCGGTCAGGGCTATTTCCTCGCCACCCCACTGGAACTGGCCAGCGCCACCGCGACCCTGGCAGCCAAAGGCAAACGCCATGCCCCCAGGGTCCTGCTTGCCATTCAGCCCTCTGAGACCCAACAGCCTGTTCCCATACCCCCCACCAAGAAACAGGAAGTGCCGGTGGTAAATATCCGTAACTGGAACCACATCATCAATGCCATGACCGATGTGATTGCCAGTCCGCACGGGACCGCGAACGTCATCCAAACCGACAAATACAGTATCGCGGGAAAGACCGGTACGGCACAGGTATTCTCCATCAAGCAGGATGAGACCTACGATGAGGATAAGATAGAGAAAAAACTGCGTGACCATGCGCTCTTCATCTCCTTCGCACCGGCCGAAAGACCCAAGATTGCGGTGGCGGTCATTGTGGAGAACGGGGGGCACGGCAGCTCCGTCGCCGCACCCATCGCACGCCGTATAATGGACCTTTACCTACTGGGTCAGAGCCAATGATTGAAGACGAACGAAAAGGCAGAAACATATTCGCCCGCCTGCACCTGGACCTGCCGCTGCTCACCGGCCTGGTCCTGCTGTGTGGCCTGGGACTGATATTTCTATATAGCGCCAGCGGCCAGGACAGCGGAGAGATCGTAAAACAGTCCATAAGATTGGCGTTGGGATTCACGAGCATGTTCCTTCTGGCCCAGGTAAACCCGGACAAGCTACGCTTCTGGTCGCCGGCCTTCTTCACTATAGCCATCATCCTGCTGATTATCGTGCTGATAGAGGGGCATATGGGAAAAGGCGCGCAACGCTGGATCAGTCTGGGATTTGTTCGCTTCCAGCCCTCCGAGGTGATGAAGCTGGCCATGCCCATGATGATGGCCTGGTACCTGGTAAAGACGCCGCTACCCCCATCCTGGAGCAAGATCGCCGTCTCCGGGGTCATGATCCTGTTGCCGATGCTGCTTATCGCCAAACAGCCGGATCTGGGTACGGCCCTGCTGGTCGGGATCTCCGGTCTGTTCGTCCTGTTCCTGGGCGGGTTGAGCTGGAGGCTTATCATCGGGATAGTCGTAGTGTCCATACCCACAGGGTGGGCGCTGTGGAAATGGGGCATGCAGGACTATCAACGCAACCGGGTGCTCACCTTTCTGGACCCGGAAAGAGACCCGCTGGGCACCGGTTACCATATCATTCAGTCCAAGATAGCGATCGGATCCGGGGGGTTGTACGGTAAAGGCTGGCTGAATGGCACCCAGTCCCAACTGGAGTTCCTGCCGGAGCGCACCACCGATTTTATCTTTGCAGTGATTTCCGAGGAGTTTGGCTTTGTGGGTGTGGTAATGCTGCTCTCGCTCTACCTATTCATCATCCTGCGCGGGTTCTATATCGCCGCCAACGGGCAGGACAGCTATAGCCGGCTGTTGGCCGGGGCACTAATCCTGGTATTTTTTGTCTACCTGTTCGTCAACACGGGAATGGTGACAGGGATCCTGCCTGTGGTAGGAGTTCCGCTGCCGCTGGTCAGCTACGGTGGAACTTCCCTAGTGACCATATTGTCCGGTTTCGGTATCCTGATGTCCGTACATACCCATAAGAAGCTGATGCAGACCTGAAGCAGGAGAACAATGAGAGTCAGATTGAGCGCACACCGCATAATTCCGGCCTGCGTGGCCGCAATGATGATCCTATCCGCATCATCCCAGGCGACCCCATCGAGTACAGACACCACCTCTCGCAAACCCGCACCAAAGAAATTTACCACCGGTGTGAATGAGTTTGTCGAAGAGATGTCGGCAAAACACGGCTTTGAAAGGCAGAGCATTGCCGCTCTGATGTCCAAGGCCAGATACAGCCAGGACGTGGTGGACTCCATGAGTCACCCATATGAGGCCAAGCCCTGGCACATCTATCAACCACTGTTCGTTTCTGAAGAGCGCATCAAAGGCGGTGTGGATTTCTGGAACAGGCACGCAGAGATACTGAAGCGAGCGGAAAAACAGTACGGGGTACCACCCCAGATCATAATCGCCACCATCGGTGTCGAGACCAAATATGGCCGTTTTATGGGGAAGCACCTAGTGTTGGACGCCCTCTCCACCCTGGCCTTCACCTATCCGGAACGCCAGCGCATGTTCCGCAAACAGCTCGAGGCATACCTGCTGTTGTTGAGTGAGGAGGACATAGACCCGGAAAAGACGCATGGTTCCTACGCCGGCGCCATCGGTAAACCACAGTTCATGCCGGCCAGCTATCGCGAGTATGCCATCGACTTTGACGGTGATGGCAAAAGGGATCTGCTACACAACACCGCCGACGCCATCGGCAGTGTGGCAAATTATTACCACATACATGGATGGCGCAAGGACGAACTGGTGACGCTACCGGCCAAGGCCGACGGCGGTTACTACCAGCAGCATCTGAACCAATGGTTTAAGCCAACCACCACAATCGCCGAACTACGCAATGCAGGTGTTGAGACGGCACAAAATCTACCGGCACATACCAGATGTAACCTGATAGAGTTAGACGCCGGCAACAAAAAAGAGATATGGCTGGGATTTCACAACTTTTACGTAATCACGCGTTACAACCAAAATAATCATTATGCGATGGCTGTTTATCAACTCAGCCAGAAAATCCTGAATCAGTACAAGGCGAAAAACAACAACAATGGCTAACCCAATCACGTCTCGGATTCGCTCCAGCGGCATCATGATAATCATCCTGTCCCTGGTAACAGGTTGCTCCCTCACACCTTCGTGGATCTTTGATAGATCGAAGGTGGGCGACGGCGCTCCGAGCAGACAACTCAATCCATCCCAGATACTTGACGCCGTCCCCAAGGCAGAGCCACGCAGCCGCAGCGGCAACCCCAGCAGCTATACCGTACTGGGCAGGACCTATCATGTGATGAGCAGCAGCAGCGGCTACAAGGAGCGTGGCGTCGCCTCATGGTATGGGACGAAATTCCATGGCCAGCGCACTTCCAGCGGCGAGACATATAACATGTATGCCATGACCGCCGCCCATAAGACCCTACCCCTACCAACCTATGTCAGGGTAATAAACCTGCAGAACGGTCGCGCGGCCGTAGTGAAGGTGAATGATAGGGGTCCGTTTCATGACAATCGCCTCATAGACCTCTCCTACGCCGCCGCCACCAAACTTGGAATAAACGGCACCGGCACCGGTCTAGTGGAGGTTCAGGCCCTGGACCCGAACCAGGGCATACCCACACCGACACGCAACAATATTGCCATCCGGGAAGATGCCACCCTATTTCTCCAGGTGGGCGCCTTCATCGACCGCAACAACGCAGAGAGATTACTGGAGAGACTCAGGGGGCCGATGAACAACCAGGTGCGCATACAGATGGCGGTCAACTATACCCAAACCATCTATCGGGTACAGGTGGGCCCCATGCAAACCATCGACCAGACAGATGCCGCCAGCATGCAACTGGCCCAACTTGGCATCAGGGACATGCATCTGATCGTAGAGTGACAGTCGCGGTTTCGATCTCCAGGCATCCAGGATAGAATGCCATCTGTGAAGCTGCCCCTCTGCGGCAGGCTCGAAACCTTATAATTTCGAATATACGAGACCCCAGGAGCCAGCCTTAAAGTGCGTTTTTTCAACAAAAGATCGACCATTTTAGCCCTGTCACTTATGGGCCTTGCAATCGTCAGCGATGCCTTCTCAGCGTCACGCGTCCCACCACCACCGGAAGTGGCCGCCTCCAGCTATATCCTCATAGATCTCAACAGCAAGAAGATCCTGGCTGAAAAGAGTGCCCACCAACGCCTGGAACCGGCCAGCATCACCAAGATCATGACCGCATATACGGTGCTGGACGAGATCAAGAAGGGAAATATCGCTCTGGGCGACAAGGTCGTCGTCAGCGACAAGGCCTGGCGCATGGGCGGATCCCGCATGTTCATAGAACCAGGATCCAACATAGAGGTGGAGACCCTGCTCAAGGGGATGATCATCCAGTCGGGAAACGACGCCAGTGTAGCCCTGGCCGAACATACCGCCGGCAGCGAAGACGGGTTCGTGCAGCTCATGAATGAGCACGCGCTGGAACTGGGCATGAAGGATACACACTTCGCCAACAGCACCGGGATGCCGAACGACAATCATCTCACCACTGCCTATGACATAGCCCTGATGTCGATAGCAACCATTCGTGATTTTCCGGAACACTATGCCGTATATGCAGAGAAGGAGTTCACCCACAACGGCATCAGGCAATACAACCGTAACAAGTTATTATGGATGGACGAATCGGTCGACGGCATCAAGACCGGACACACAGACAGCGCAGGATACTGCCTGGTGGCCTCGGCAAAACGCAACGACATGCGCCTGGTCAGCGTAGTAATGGGAACCAAGAGCGCAGAATCAAGGTCAGTGGTCAGCAAGGCCCTGCTCGACTACGGCTTTCAAAACTTTGAGACCCACCTCCTGTACCAGGCCGGGACCACACTCAACACATCCAGGATATGGATGGGTGATCAGGAGCAGCTGGCCCAGGGCCTGGCCGAGGATCTGGTCATAACCATCCCACGCAGACAGTATAAGAATCTGAATGCCAGACTGACACTGATCTCACCACTTGAGGCTCCGATAACCAAGGGACAAAAGATAGGCAAGGTCATAGTCACCCTAAACGGAAAACCTTATGCCGAGGCGCCCCTGGTGGCACTGCACGATGTAGCCAGTGGCGGGCTCTGGAGTAGAATCAAAGATAGTATATTGCGCAGGTTTGAATAGATCATGATAAACCAGGTATACCTGAACGGCAGTTTTCTGCCCCTCAAAGACGCCAAGATCTCTGTCCTGGACAGGGGCTTTCTGTTTGGCGACAGCATCTATGAGGTCATCCCGGCCTACAACGGACGCCTCTTCCGATTGGCGCACCACCTGGAGCGATTGAGCAACGGGCTACAGGCGATTGGCATGGACAATCCCCTGAGCGAGGATGAGTGGGGTACGATACTGGGCCGACTCATACAACAGAGCCCGGGAGTTGATCAGTCTGTCTACCTGCAGGTTACCCGCGGAGCAGCAGAACAGCGCGACCACGCCATCCCGGATGTAGTGCGGCCTACGGTCTTTGCCATGGCCACCCCCATAAAGGAGCCGTCGAAAGACAACCCAGGCATCACGGCCATCACCCTGGACGATGTGCGCTGGCGCCTCTGCAACATAAAGGCCACCACCCTGCTGGCCAATGTCCTGCTGAAACAGCAGGCCAATGAGGCCAACGCGGTTGAGGCCATACTTATACGCGAAGGCGAGGCGATGGAGGGAGCGGCAAGCAACCTGTTCATCGTCTCAGACGGAGAGTTGATAACACCACCCAAGAGCAATTTCCTGCTGCCAGGCATCACGCGCGACCTGATATTGGAGCTGGCCGCCAAAAACGGTGTCCCCCACAAAGAGAGGGGCATCAGAGCGGACGAACTGGAAGATGCCGATGAGATCTGGCTTACCAGTTCCACCAAGGAGATCATGCCGGTCATCACCCTGGACGGCAGACCGGTGGCGGACGGCACCCCCGGCAGGATGTACAGCCGGATGTCAGCCCTCTACGCAGAATATAAAGAGCAGATCAAACAGGGTCTGGAAGAGTAACAACCATCTACAACGGCCATTAGAAAATGTCTGAAGAAGATACACTGCTAGAGTTTCCCTGTGATTTTTCCATCAAGGCCATGGGGCTGGCCACGCCGGATTTTGACGCATTGGTGGTGGAGATAGTACGTCGGCACGCGCCGGATCTGGGGGAAGGTGCCGTACAGTGCAGGGCCAGCAAGGAGGGGAAATATCTCTCCGTTACCGTCACCATCACCGCTACCAGCAAGCAACAACTGGACTCCATCTACCAGGACCTGACCGACCATGAGCTGGTTCTGATGAGCCTATAGCCACCATCTCTGTAATGAATTACATACAGCAGGGATTCCAAACCAAACATCTCGGAGTTAGGGACTATACCGAGGTCTGGCATGAGATGCAGGAGTTCACCCAAAACCGAACCGAACAGACCCCGGATGAGTTGTGGCTACTGCAACACCCGCCTGTCTTTACCTTGGGTCTTGCCGGCAAGGAGGAGCATATACTGGATCCAGGCCATATTCCGGTGGTGCAGAGCGACCGCGGCGGCCAGGTGACCTACCATGGTCCGGGGCAACTGATAGTCTATGTCATGTACGATCTGCAACGGGCCGGCATCGGAGTGCGCAGAATGGTGGGGCTGCTGCAGGATGCCGTGATCGACCTGCTCCGCCATTACAAGGTGGATGCCCATATCCTGCCCAAGGCACCGGGGGTATACGTGAAAGATAAAAAGATAGCCGCCCTCGGCCTGCGGGTGCGCCACGGCCGCAGTTTTCATGGACTAAGCCTGAACGTGGACATGGATCTGGAACCATTCTCCCGCATCAATCCCTGTGGGTATCCGGGGATGCAGGTCACGCAGATAAAGGACCTGGGGATAACCACGAACATAGATCATGTGGCCTCACAGCTATGCACCGCCATCTCAAGGCGTTTACCAAACAAAAAGGCCATCCAGCCTTAGACTGAATGGCCTCATACTGGGTGTTAACCGAGATCAGGTCTTAAACTGATTCACCAGCGCCTGTAAATTCTCAGCCAATTCGGACAGTACATCGCTGGCCTTGGCGATAAGCTCTGAATTCTCCGAAGACTGCTCGGCAATATCATTGATGCTGACCACACTTTTGCTCATCTCAGCAGATACCGCACTCTGCTCATTGGCAGCGACTGAGATCTGATTGTTCATCTCTGTGATAGTCCCGACGGCAACGGTAATCTCCTCAAGCACAGCACCTGCGCGCGCCGCCTCGGAGACGCTGGTTTCGGCCTTATCGCGACTGCGATGCATCACCGCTGCTGCCCCACGGGCCTGATGCTGCAGACTCTCAATCATGGACTGGATCTCTTGAGTTGCCTCATGGGTACGGGTTGCCAGGGTCCTAACCTCATCGGCCACAACGGCAAAACCCCTTCCTTGCTCGCCGGCACGGGCCGCCTCAATGGCCGCATTCAGTGCAAGGAGATTGGTCTGCTCTGCGATATTGGTGATCACCTCTACCACCCGACCGATGCCTTCACTATCCTCCTCCAGCTTCTGAATCACCTCGGAGGCCTTTGTAACCTCACTGGCCAGGGAATTGATGGTATTAACTGCATTGTTTACCACGGAGCTACCTTCTATCGCCTGTTTATCCGCCTCTTGTGTGGAGTTGGCCGCCTGCATGGCATTTTGCGCCACATTGGCGGACGTCTGCTCCATCTCGGTCATGGCGGTAGCGACCTGCTCTGTCTCCCTCTGCTGTCTATGGGCTCCCTCGATACTGCGTTCAGTGATGTTTGTCAGCTGCTGAGACTCATGCACCAGTTGATTGGTGGTCTGGGCGACCTTATCGATAATATGCTCAAACTTCTTCAGCATCACATTTATCGCCTTGGCCAGATTACCCAGCTCATCACCGGATTCGAGGTCTATTTGATGACTGAGATTGGAATCCTGCTCCACCAGTCTAACGGTATCGGTTATCTTGTGCAGTGGACGCACCACCAGTTTTTTCATGATAAAGCTTATGCTGACCAGGCCGATAAAGAACAGAAGCGAGTTCATGCCGACGCTCGACATGATCTCACTGAACACCCGGTCATCCAACGCCTTAAGAGAGTAATCCACCCTCACCACTCCTATCACCTCACCCTCCGGGACGATATGACACATCAGACAGTTCGTCCCTCGATAGTCCTTCAATGCCTTCATCGGCAGCACCACGCTCAGTACGCGGCCATCCGGGGTATCGGTAAACTGGTCAATCTTCTCCCCCTTCAAACCCCTTTTATCCAAATCATCTTTGGCCTTATTGGGTCCGGTCCCGGGACCATACGCCTTGGCCACCCCTGGCCCGCGGACGATATAGGCATCCAATACCTCCTCGCGTGAGGTGATCTTCTTCCTGGCTATCTCCTTATTGGCCATGCCGCCAGTCAACATCAATGTATTTACATTGTCGAAATAGGAATCCGCCAGGACATTGGACTGGTCCTGCACTATCTCTTCAATCAAGGCCTTTTGACTGCCAAGTTGGGTTAAGGAAGAGATCACAAGCACCAATATAAACAGAATAGCCAAGGCGAGATCGATCTTGGTACTGATAGACAGTGACGTCCCCACAGAGCTGTTTTTATTTGTCATGAACTATATCTCCTGCAGTTCAGATTCTGCTGACATGCCTTATTGGCCTTTTAGGAAATAATCTACTCTGTGCTCTCTATCGGCCCCCCAGTTGGTTTCTTTAATAATTTCTCAACATCATAATCCAGATAAACACAAATCCCACAGCCAGCCCCGCACCTTGGTTATTTCACGTATACAAATCAAAAAGATATACATAGGACGCAACCTGTTTTTCAATCAGGCACTAGCACCGAAACACCCGTAATAGCGAAGCGATTTTCTTGACGAAAAAAAATACTAAATATTTCTGAACAACTGCCGCAATAATTCACGAGGAGCAAAAATAGGCTATATCACTTAATAATTAGAGCAATTGGATGGAGCGGTAAGCATGAAAAAACGCAATCTATACCTAGTCGCATCGATCTTGACGGCCGCATTTGTGTCAGGATGCGGTTCCGAACAACAGGTTTCCTACAAGGCCGATATCAGGCCCATTCTGGATAAGCATTGTTCCGAATGTCACCTAAACGGGGGTGCCGGGGCGGAGAAAACACAATTTCTCGTAGATTCCTACGACAACCTGATGAAGGGCACAAAATTCGGACCGGTTATCGTGGCTGGCGACTCCCTATCAAGCTCTCTGTACAGGCTTGTTTCGGGCAAAGTTGATAAATCTATCCAGATGCCTCATTCAAAAGGGCCTATGACCGCAGACGAGATCTCCGCTATTGAGAAATGGATAGATCAAGGCGCCATGAACAACTGACCCAGAGCATAGGTAACATCATGAAAAATATCCTGATTTTGGTATTTGTCTCCGCATTTCTAATCTCATTCCAGGTCTCCGCAGATCAGGCCACTGCGATGAGTTCTGGCTGTCTGGCATGCCACAAGGCCGATGGAAAACTGATCGGACCTTCGTTTAAGGAGATCGCGGGAAAATATGCGGGACAGCCAGGTATAGTTGACAACCTGGCAACAAAGGTAAAGGCCGGCGGTAAAGGGGTTTGGGGCGATGTGGAAATGCCAGCGAGTCCCGCCCCACTTGATGACGTAAAAAAGGTTATTGCCTGGATGTTAACCCACAAATAGACCTTTCAAGATAAAAAAAGGCCGAAGCTTATGCTTCGGCCTTTCCCTTTTAGCTATAGGCAGGTCAACCCTTCAACAGGTCCTTGACCACATCGCGCTCACTGCGCAACTCATTCAGGGTGATCTCAAATTTCGCCCTACCCCAGTCGGACATGGGCAGACCTTCCACTATCTCCCAGTCCCCGTTACCGGATGAGGTAAGCGGGAAACCGAACATCAGCCCAGGATCAACTCCATACTCGCCATTGGAACAGACGCCTGCCGTAAACCAGTCGCCGGCAGATGACGGTTTATTCAGAGACATCACATGATCCAGGGCCGCATTAGCGGCCGAAGCGGCGCTGGAAGCACCACGGGCCTGGATAACGGCGGCGCCACGTTCCTGAATAACCGGGATGAATGTGTCTTTCAGCCAGGCCTCATCATTGATCACATCCGCTGCAGGCCGGCCGCCGATCCTGGCGTTCTCAAAATCCGGATACTGGTTGTTGGAGTGGTTACCCCAGATCGTAACATTGCTGACGTCCGCCACCGGCACCCCCGCCTTGGCCGCCAACTGACTCTTGGCCCGGTTCTCGTCCAGGCGCATCATGGATGAGAAGCGTTCATTCGGCACATCAGAATTGTTCATGGCGATCAGACAGTTGGTATTGGCCGGATTGCCCACCACCATACAGCGCACATCATCCGCAGCCCGGTTCAGGGCCTCGCCCTGGCCCACGAAGATCGGACCGTTTACCTTGATCAGGTCGGCACGCTCCATACCTGGCCCCCGCGGCCTGGAACCCACCAGGAAGGCCTGATTGATCCCGTCAAAGGCCTTGTTGGCATCATCGAACATCTTTATCTCGGCCAGGGTTGGAAAGGCGCAATCTGTCAGTTCCATGGCGACGCCCTCCAGCTTATCCATCACCTGGGGGATCTCGAGCAGGTGCAAATGCACAGGCCGGTCAGCACCGAATACCTCGCCCGAAGCAATACGGAACAACAGGCTATAGGAAATCTGACCGGCGGCGCCGGAGACTGCAACACGAATTGGATCTGCCATTATTTTGAATCCTCCAGATGTTTTTTGTACTCAGTATTGGGTTGCATCCTCCGTCCAACACTCCCTTTGTATTTATCAGTGACCAAAGACGCAGACCGATAAGCATAACATCAAGAAAATTACTGATAAAAGCCTTTTTAATGTATTGAAATCTACATTTACTGCCTGGAATTTCATCTGCAACAGGAAATAAATGCCCTACAGCGTTACAATCTGTTGCATGAGCCGCAAAAACAGCACTATAGCCCCATCCCGCAGCACCCCCGACACCCACCAGCGAGGGGCCGAAAAGCTGGCGCGCATTCCGATAAAGGTCGACACAACCTCCCGCATCCAGCGCAAACCGCCCTGGATTCGCGCCCGCGCGCCAGGAGGGGCGGCCGTAGGAAGGATCAAGCGCATCCTGCGTGAACACAACCTTAGCTCAGTGTGCGAGGAGGCCGCCTGCCCCAACCTGGGAGAATGTTTCAATCACGGCACCGCCACCTTCATGATCATGGGGGACATATGCACCAGACGCTGTCCGTTCTGTGACGTGGCCCACGGGACACCCCAGCCCCTGGATCGGGACGAGCCTACCAAGCTGGCGGATGCCGTAAATATCATGCAACTGAGTTATGTGGTGATCACGTCGGTAGACAGAGACGACCTACGCGATGGCGGGGCCGAGCACTATGTCGAATGCATCCGAGAGCTTCGTCGCGTCAATCACGGCCTATCTATCGAGATACTGGTACCAGATTTCCGCGGGCGCCAACAGATCGCCCTGGAAAAATTTCACCACGCCCAACCGGATGTCTTCAACCATAACCTGGAGACAGTGCCACGACTGTACAAAAAATGCCGTCCTGGAGCTGACTATACCGTATCATTGGAACTACTAAGGGAATTCAACGCACTGCATCCCCAGATACCAACCAAATCAGGGCTAATGTTGGGATTGGGCGAGACCATGGATGAGGTGAAGGAGGTGATGCTTGATCTGCACGATAACGGTTGCAGCATGCTCACTTTAGGCCAATACCTGCAGCCGAGCCGAAATCACCTGCCGGTGGAGCGCTTTATTGAGCCTAAGGAGTTTGATCGGCTCAGACAGATCGGGGAAGATATGGGTTTCGCGAATGTGGCCAGCGGCCCACTGGTGCGCTCTTCATACCATGCTGACATACAGGCAAACCAAATTCTAAAACAATAAACAGGGTAAATGAGGCATAGTTATGGATCAAGAGATCGTAATCATACTTAAGGCTCTACTCCTCCCACCCGGCGGACTAATACTGCTTCTGATCGTCTCGTTGTTACTCATCCGAGGCATATTTGGAAAGACTGTTCTTGCCATAACCATGATCATGTTCTACCTGCTCAGCACGCCGCTGGTAGCCACAAATCTTATGTCTGGTTTGGAGCAGCACATATTTGTCACCCCGGATGAGCTCCTTGCCAGCAAGGCGGAGGCCATCGTGGTGTTGGGCGGCGGCACCTACGAAGAGGGCCCAGAGTATGGCGGGGACACCATCAAAGGCATGTTGCTGGAGAGGGTGAGATATGCCGCCTGGCTGCAAAAGAGGACCAACCTCCCTATCATCGTCTCCGGTGGCAACATGATTACCGGTCGAGAGTCTGAGGCCAAGCTGGCCAGCAAGGTGCTAAAAGATGAGTTCGGTTGCAAGGTGGTGGCCACGGAGGACAAGAGCAAGAACACCTGGGAGAACGCCGTCTACACCAGTGGGCTGTTAAAGACCCTGGAGATAAACAAGGTGGCCCTGGTCACCCACGCCTGGCACATGCCGCGCGCCATGCATGTGTTCAAACTGAACGGTGTTGATGTATTTGCAGCACCGACCATCTTCTCCACCGGAAAAAGAGGTCTGAACAACAGCGAGGTTGGAGATTGGCTGCCCGATGCATCAGCGCTCAGGATCAGCTATTTGGCACTGCACGAATATGTCGGCATGCTCTGGTACCGGGCAAAGCTGCTAATCGGTATTAGCTAGTCTCAATCATCGTCGCGGCGAAACTCACCCTCGATGATGCGTGGCCTATGGGCGTCGCCATGGGTCGGCTGCGGGGGATCCATAATCCGAGCCCGCTTCAGGAATTTCAGTATCGCCCATTTACGCACAGCAGGCACCAAGGCAAAAAAACCGATCACATCGGTAATAAAACCAGGTAACAGCAACATAAAGCCACAGGCCAGCAGCACCACCCCTTCCAGCATCTCTATCGCCGGTATCTCCCCCATGGCCATGGATTTCTGCACCTTTATCGCTGTTGCCAACCCCTGCATCCGCACCAGCAATCCACCGAGAACAGCGGTAAAGACGGTCAGTGCTATAGTGGGGATTGCACCTATATAAGAACCAACCTCAATCAGCCAGTAGAGCTCCAGCAGGGGGATTCCTACAAACAGAAGTAAAAACAGTAACAATGGATTCATGCGGAAAAAGCTTACGCCTTCCCGCCCATAGGTACAAGTTTACCTGGTCTATGGGGCCACAACAGCCTTATACCAGACCTCGGCGATGATATCGTAACCCTTGGCATTGGGGTGGTTGCCGTCGCTATCCAGGGTAGATTGCTCCGTAAACAGTTTGGCGTCGGAAAAATCCACCGTTACCGCCCCGAAACGGTCAGCCATCTGCCGAATCACGGCATTATATTTACCGGTCTGAACAGACATCCTGGTCACATCATCCACTGATATCCTGTCAAAACTGCTGCCGCGCATCTCCGGATCGGTCATGACCGGACGTTTTGACTGATCATCCAAGAGGGCAATATATAACCTTGCTCCACTGCCTTGCAGCGCGGAGAGGATCCGTTGAATATTTTCCGTAAAGATTCGCAGGCCATCCCGCTCACATGCGGAGAAATCATTACGGTACTCCTCATCGCACACATAGTTGTACAGCCCAAACAGGTCATTACTCCCAATCCACACAACAGCAATCCTGGTATGCTCCGCAGGCGCCGCGCGCAACAGATCGACAGCTGGCTCCAGTTGGGTATTGATCAGGTCGTCAGAGGTCCAGCCGGATTGCCCCAGATTCTTCACCACCGATCCGGGGCGCTCAGAGGCGAATCTGGTCGCCAGCCTCGCAGGATAGCCACCCCCCGGCTCAACATCACCATCTCCCTGGGTCAGGCTGTCGCCCAAGGCCACTATGGTAACTGGCCCTGCACTGACAGAGCATAGCGCACACATTAGCAACAGAAACAACACAACCAGCCTTGCGAGCTTCATTTTCCACCCCCCTTGAATACCGGTTTTCCTGGCCTGCGCTCTCCCTGGCAGCCAAGTGACCTAGGGAGAAGAGCTCAAGGATTCAATCTGGCTGCCGATAACCAGTTTACTTGAGATCAAACCTCCGGGGTACCGTATTGAATATCAAAGCCCTAAAGATAAGAGTGGTGTTGAGCGCGTTGTTTTTATCCACAAGCACGTCTGCATCTGCAGCGGAACTATCGCAATTCAACCCATATCGCACCCCCAAGCCATATACTCAAAAATCTGAGGATATCTCCCTGAGCTGTGCCCAGTTGGATCGTGAGATATCCAGGGTCATGCCATACACCTATAACTATCGCCCGGATTTTGATAGAGACCCGTATGTAGGGGGTGCCATCATAGCTGGCGCAACCATATCACTGGTCGGTTATGGCTATCTTGCCTTCCGTGCAGCCGGAGATTTTATGGAGGACAAACGTGTCCTCTCCGCCAACGCCAGGATAGAGAGCCTGCGCCGTCTCAAGGCCGAGAAATACTGCTATGAGGACAGAGGCTAACGAGGGAACCATGACCAAGAAACAGTGCTGGGAAGTAAAAAAGTGTGGCAGGGAGCCTGGTGGGGAGAAGTACGCTGAGCTTGGCGTATGCAGGGCGGCCCTGCCCAACGATTATGACTGTATAAATGATGGCGAACACGGCGGCAGATTCTGCTGGGCTATCGCCGGAACCCTCTGCGGAGGGGAAGCCCAGGGGGAGTTTTGTAAGAAGATCGAAAACTGCCTCTCTTGTGAATTCCTGCAGCAGGTACAAAAGGAAGAGGGCAGACGTTTCATCCTGACCCCGGAACACGCCGATCTGCTACTGGAGGCGGAAGGCCTAAGGAAAAAGAAATAGCCTGGCCGGATTGATCAATTCTGCCATTAGGGTAAAATTCCCACCCTTTACACCCTATTACCTGAATATATTGGAGTCACATCATGGCGCTCGAACGCACCTTTTCCATCATCAAACCAGATGCCGTTGCCAAGAACATCATCGGCAAGATCTACAGCCGTTTTGAGAGCAACGGCCTCAAGATAGTCGCATCCAAGATGCTGCACCTGACCCGCGAGCAGGCCGAAGGCTTCTACGCGGTACACAAGGAACGCCCTTTCTTTAATGACCTGTGCGACTTTATGACCTCCGGACCGGTCATGGTCCAGGTACTGGAGGGTGAGAACGCCATCGCCAAGAACCGCGAGATCATGGGTGCCACCAACCCGCAGGAGGCCGCCGAAGGCACCATCCGCGCCGACTTTGCCGAGACCGTAGACGAAAACGCCGTACACGGCTCTGACGCCCCTGAGACCGCGGCGGTTGAGATCGAGTTCTTCTTCCCTGAGGGGGTGTGCGAACGCACCAGATAATACAGGCCAAAAAATAAAGGCTTGAAAGCCGTGTCGATCATTTGTAGTTTATACGGTCGACACGGTTTTTTTATGTCTCAATAACATCAATTAATCCACTAAAGGCAGGACCACACCCCATTCCGGTTCTGGCATATCTATGATTTGGAGCAACAATGAAAAACACCTTTAATCACCCGCTACCGGACAAAGATGGCTATTTCGGAGAGTATGGCGGCAGCTTCATCCCGGAAGAGCTACAAAAGATCATCGATGAGATCACCGAGGCATATCTCAAGATCAGGGAAGACCCTGACTTTATTGCGGAACTGTCAGAGCTGTACAAACACTATGTGGGACGTCCCAGCCCCATCTTTCATGCCAAGAACCTATCGAAAAAATACGGCACCGACATCTATCTGAAACGCGAGGACCTGAATCACACCGGCGCGCACAAGATAAACCACTGCCTGGGCGAGGCCCTGCTGGCCAAGAAGATGGGCAAGAGGAAGATCATCGCCGAGACCGGGGCCGGGCAACACGGCGTGGCCCTGGCCACTGCAGCCGCCCTGGTCGGCCTGGAGTGCGACATCTATATGGGTGAGGTGGATATCGTCAAAGAGCACCCCAACGTGGTGCGCATGCATATCCTTGGGGCCAGGGTAATCCCGGCCACCCACGGCAGAAAGACCCTGAAGGAGGCGGTGGACGCCGCCTTCACCGGATATCTGCAGGACCCGGTAAACCAGCTCTATGCCATCGGCTCCGTGGTCGGCCCCCACCCTTTCCCGATGATGGTGCGGGACTTCCAGTCCATAGTGGGCAACGAGGCCAAAGAGCAGTTCGCCGAGATGACCGGTGGCCTGCCGGACAATCTGGTGGCCTGCGTCGGCGGCGGCTCCAACGCCATGGGGCTGTTCAGCGCCTTTCTGGACGACGCCTCGGTAAAACTGTTCGGCTGTGAACCGTCGGGCCGCGACCTGAATACACCGGGAGAACACGCCGCCACCCTGTCCAAGGGCGAACCTGGGGTGATGCACGGCTTCAAATCCTACATGCTAAAGGACGAGGAGGGCGAACCCCAGGAGGTCTACTCCGTCGCCAGCGGCCTGGACTATCCAGCGGTCGGGCCTCAACACAGCTATCTGAAGGACATCAAGCGCGTCACCTATGAGACCATCAGCGACAAGGAGGCGATAGACGCATTCTTCGAGCTCTCCCGCCTGGAGGGCATCATCCCAGCGATCGAATCGGCCCATGCGGTGGCCCAGGCACTGCGTATGGCTGAGAATGGTGAGCGTGGATCGATCCTGGTCAATCTGTCAGGGAGGGGGGATAAGGATATAGACTTCGTAGTACAGCACTACGGCAAGGAGTATGGCATAGATACCTCACTCTGATCTCCCTCCTGATAACGCCCGCGTCCCGAATACCTTCGTGGCGCGGGCAGCGCAGAGGGGTATCTCCGACCAAGAATGAAGATCACAGACGCAATAGTCTCACCCTACTCCCTCCCACTCCACGCAAGGTGGCAGAGCCACACAGATGACTTCACCACACGCCGGGGCGCCCTGCTCAGGCTGGAAGACGACAGCGGCCAGGTAGGATACGGTGACTGCGCCCCACTTCCAGATCATGCGGCGGCACAGACAACCCTGGAGTCGGTACTGCCGCAACTGTGCGGGGTGCCGATTGTGGACTGCATGGATATGTTATCCGTAGTCGAACTCCACCCCGCTGCCCGTTGTGCCCTGGAGACGGCGCTACTGGATCTGATGGCAAGACACCGGGGCATGCCACTGCATCTATATCTAAACCCAGGATCACAACCAGAGACAAAGGTAAACGCGGCTATCGGCGCGCTGGATGACGACATATCGCAGCGCGCCTCAGCAGCGATAGAAAAAGGATACTCTGTACTCAAACTAAAGGTCGGGATCTCTGATATAGGGCGTGAATTAGAAATGTTATCCCGTATATGCGCTGAACTGCCTAAATCGGTTCAGCTTAGACTGGACGCAAACCGGGCCTGGGACTTCGCCACGGCCAAGGGCTTTCTAAACGGGATACGGGATCTGCCGATCGAATCACTGGAGGAGCCGCTGGCCCATCCTGACCTGAAGGAACTGGCACGGCTCCAGGATGGGACAGATATCGTCCTGGCCCTGGACGAGACGCTGTCGGATCTGGCCGATCTGCCCAAACTCCAACCCCTGCGCCGCATCATCTTAAAGCCCATGGCCCTGGGCGGACTTCTACCTGCGCTGCAACTCGGACAACGCGCCCAGGAGCTCGGAATAGAGGTGGTGGCAACCACCACGGTGGATAGCGCCGCCGGGGTCTGGGCCGCCACTCATCTGGCAGCGGCCCTGGATACAGAGGGGCAACTCTGCCACGGTCTTGGTACTGGAGAGTGGCTGCAACAGGATCTGGGCCAAGGACCGGATATCCGGAATGGGACAATCACCATACCCCCTGTGCCAGGCCTGGGATTTACCCCCTACTCCTGAGCCAACATCCCCCTTAAACCGACCCGGTCCAGCTTGCCCATGCCGTTGCGCGGCAGATCGGACACGCGGATAAACTCACGGGGCCGCAGTACGGAAGCAAGATTGGCGCGACACCATGACTCAACATCATCCTTGCCTGCCTCACCTGTATACATGGCCACCAGCAGATCTCCCCAGATTGGGTCAGACCTGGATGTCACCGCCACCTCACCCACCCCAGGGCATCCGTACACCTGTCCCTCTATCTCACCGGGATGTATGGTCACACCACCGCAGATCAGCATATCATCGGCCCGCCCCAGCACCCGGATACGGCCTGATTCGCCTATTTCACCCAGGTCACCGGTCTCGAACCAACCGACGTCGGATAGACCCTGCCCAGGTGAGAGATCCGGATTGGCGTAGCCCAGCATCACCGCCGGCCCACGCACACGGATACGACCACGTTGAGACAGGGCGATCTCAAATCCATCCAGAGGCATGCCGACCATACCCGGGGATGTACCGGCCTGGGCACCACAATCGGTAGCGCACTGGGAACAGCTTTCGCTCATACCGTAACTGGCGCAGAGGGGCCAACCTGCGGCATGGGCCCGTGCCGCCAACTCCGGCGCGAGATGCCCACCGCCGATCAACGCCACCCGCAGACTATCCGGTGGCGTTGCGTCACCAGAGGCATCAAGCAATCTGTCCAGCATGGCAGGGACCAGGGATATATGCGTAACAGGATAATCATTTAGATCGGCCCATACCCGATCCGCGTCAAAGCCGGAGTGCAGCAGCATTCCGGCCCCGGCATCAAGGCAACGATAGGCGATCATGATCCCACCGATATGAAACATGGGCAGGCAATTCAACCAAATATCACCGCGCTCCAGACCCAGTCTGTCTCTGGATGCGCCGACACTCGACGCGATATTGCCTCCCGACAGCATCACCCCCTTGGGTTCGCCCTCACTGCCGCTGGTGGCGATAATGAGCTGCACCGCTCCACCGTCAGCGTGCTGACCCATCACCCCATCAGATGCATACGGATAGGCGATCTGGATGGCATTCACCCACTGCGGCAGATCCTCAAGATCGATATCGGTCAGCACCAGACTGCATCCGGCCTGGGCCAGTAGCCGCTCCCTGCGCCCTCTGGACATAAACGGATCCAGGGGGAAGATGGTCACGCCAAGATACAGGGTGGCGTATAGCGCCAGATAGATGGTAAGAGAAGAGGTAGTGTGCACCGCCGCCAGATCACCCCTCTCCACCCCATGCCTCAGCAGCTGCGCCGCCAAGGACTGCGCCCATAGAGAGAGATCAGAGTAGCTTATCTCTTTGCCCTTAGAGATCAGGGCAATGCTGCTCCCGCTATGACCGGCAATGGAAGATACAGAAGGAAAAAATGATGTCATCTGGTTCATATCGATTACACGTTATAACATATAGCCCCTTTATCGACATGATCTGAACCATGCGCATATATATGCAGACAATCCAGTCTCAGGATCAACCCCTGAGATTCTATCAGCTACACCTGCAGCAAGACCTGCTTGGCAGTTGGGTACTGGTGCGCGAATCGGGGTTTCAGGGCAGCCGCGGCCAGATCAAACGCAGCTATTTCCAGGACAGGGATGAGGCCGAGCAGGCCATGGCCAAACTGCGGGATATGCAGACAAGGCGCGGTTATCAGGTGGTATTCCGGGAAGGGATGCCCAGCGGATAGAGTGGGAGCCCGGCCCTCTGGGCGATGAAGACAGACCTCCATCGCCCGCGGGGCCAGATCGGCACGAAAGATTAATTCTTATGATCCATCCCGCCCTGCATCTTCATTTTCATCTCCATCTTGCGCACCGGCACCTCCACCTGCTTCTTGCTGCCGTCATTGAACACCAGGGTGAGCACCACCTTGGCATCCGGCACCAGATCCTGGGTCAGGCCGATCAACATCACATGCAGACCGCCGGTCTCCAGCATCACCGTCTTGCCCGCCGGCAGCGCAATCTTCTCTACCTTCTTCATCTGCATCATGCCGTCTTTCATGATGTGGGTGTGCAACTCGATTGCCTTGGCAACCGTACCCTCGGCGCCAACCAGTTCCATATCCTGGTCTGAACCATTAGACAGCCCCATATAGGCCAGGCCGTTGGGCTGCCCGGAGGGCATGGCTGGTATATAGGGGTCAGATACGGTTATGGCGTCCGCCGCCGTTCCGGCAAAGACCGCTGTACTGAACAGCAGGCCAAGGGTTACAACAGCAATACGATGATATAGTTTCATTCCGCTTATCTCCTCGTTGGTCCTATCAATCACTTCATTGGTTAATTCTTTTCTGTAGCCAGCACCCGCCTGATCGTCTTTAATATCTCACTCGAAGGGGTGCCATGCCGTATGCCCTCACTCAGCTTCCCATTCCTGTCCACGACATAAAGATCAGCCGAATGATCGACCGCATAGTCCATGGCCGAGTCCAGTTTGCTCTTGCGATAGGCAGCGCCATATTGTCCTGCCACAACAGCAACCTGTTCGTTGGTTCCGGTGACGCCCTGGATGTTGGGATGAAAAAATGCGGCGTAGGTTTGCAGACGATCCAGGCCGTCACGATCCGGGTCCACACTTATGAATAGCCCCCTGACCTGTTCCAGCTCGTCCTGGCTTAATCCGTTGAGGGCGGCCGACAGGAGACCAAGACTGGTAGGGCATACATCCGGACACATGGTATAGCCAAAATAGATAACCACCACCTTGCCGCGCATTGACTCCAGACTCACCGGACCTGATGCCGAGTTGAGGGTAAAATCGCCACCCTGGGGCGCCTGCCTGATCTTGATGGACTGGCTCGGCTCTGGATGCCAGAGCAGGACCAGCCACGCCAGCGCCATCGATAACAACAGGATCAGACCGAGGGGTAAGACTCTTTTCATATCGCCATAGCCTTCTATTGCCCTGAGAGCGGATAGCCCGCCCTCGTGGTACTAAAACGAAATGGCGCCGCAATCACCCCCTGATCGGTCCGCACCATCACCCGCGCCTCCCACTCCATGACGGTCATGACGCACACCGGTAATACGCCGCTGCCGCTGAAACTGCCATCTCCATCGATCTTAAGTTTGGATCGGTTGAACCCCATATCCATATTAAGGCCGATGAAATCCACCTCAACACCATGCGCCGGCACCCCTTTTACCCTAGCTTTAAGTTGCAGTGTCTCAACCAGGGGAATGGTCCTTGGCTCTATGCTGAAACTGATCTCCGTCCCATCGGGCAGTCTGCCCACACACGGTCCGGCCCTGAGATCACAGTTCGGATCGACCGGGGTCATCGCCGCCAATTCCGGATGCAACAGCGGCTGGAATTTATAGATGACGACCGCTATCAGCGCCAGGAACAGCAGGCCGACTGACAACCATAGATTGCGATCAAAATTACTCACCTTTTTACTACCCCAAGGCCAAGAAGTGCGCCATATCACGCACTTTTCATGTGTACAAAACGGCAAAGGAGGAGTGAAACCTACGCTTCACTCCTCCTCTGTTTTTCTGATCCTACAAAGGATCGGTCAGTTAATCAAGTTGGACCGCCGAGCGACGGCAACCGATCAAATTGATCTTTATTGAGACAGGACCCACTTGACCAGGGTACGGGCCTCTTCCGGACTGGTGGTAGCCTTGTTTGGTGGCATTGGAATCTGACCCCAGGTGCCGGTACCACCCTCCAATACCTTGTTTACCAGCATATCTTCAGCGGCGGCATCACCCTTGTACTTGGCGGCTACCTCTTTATAAGCAGGTCCAACAACCTTGGTCTCGACCTGGTGGCAAGCCATACACCCCTTGGAGGTGGCCAGTGCCTGATCAGCTGCGGCATTTCCAACAAGGCCCAGAGAGAGCAGGGCGGTACCTGCAACCATTGCGATAGCTTTCATCTTCATAATATTAAGTTCCTTACGTTAACGAGTTACTTACAGCCCAGTATTGGAATAATCCGCTAGGCAATTCAAAAATCGGTCCAAAATACTAACACAAACTTACCGGTAGTCTGCGACAAATTATCAATCAGAAACCGAAACAGCTCCCCCAAAAGGCCTCTCCCTACCGATTCTGATCAATCTCCACCTATCAGCCTGCGCTGTAACGGACCATGCTCTGGCAGCAGGCCGGATAGACGCCGTCTGAACCCCTGGAAAGAGGGAGCCTGAGAGAACCGGAACAGATGGCTCCGACAATCGCAATCACTCGCTCCAAAACCGGGGAAAGGCTGCGTTGCACCCCTGCCTTTTCCTACCAGGTTACTCCAAGTATGTTCTCTTCTAGCTGAATCGCAGCTGAACCAAATCTCCCGCAACCTGGAAACGGACCGCAGATAGTCTATATGCCAGTGGGGGCTCTGGGATATGCGCAGATGGTGGTTACAGCGCGCCGCCACCCCGCCAGGACCGAAGGCGCTGCCGATATAGGCGTACCACCCGGGCCCAACATCAAGCTTCCCCAGCCGCCCCGCGCTGATCCGGACCGGCTCCATCACCTCCAGCACCAGGATATAGGTGCCGGGGGATTTGGGAAGATCGACTGGATTCATCGCACAGGCAAACAGACCCTAATGATTTTTATCCGCAAGGCTGCTCAAATACAGGGCCAATCCCAGCAGCATAATACCCCCGGCAAACATCAGAAGATCCAATGCCGGCAAACTCATATCCAGGGCATACTCAAAATAGCGCACTACCAGGATCATTAGTATCACCTTGGCCAAACGCCCCTTGAGGTCATCCAGGCTATGGATCAGTAGCACGCGAGATGCATTCTCCGCCTTCTCGGCTTGGTCGATCTTGCTGATAAACAACTCATACAGACCCAATCCAAAGATCAGTAAGAACGTAGCCAACAGATACCCATCTACTATCTCCACCACATGCGTGACAGTCTCACTGCGCAAACTCACGCGAGCTGACGCATCCAGTGTAGGAGCAGCATAACCAATAATATGTGAAATCATGTAGTAGGAATCTACGGTGGCCATAAAAAACAATGCAAATGCTCCGGCTATCGCAGACAAAACGGCAAGCATCACCACTAGGCGGCTACCCCACAGAAAACCCTCTATGCGTTTCTCAACTCTCTTCATTCCAGCTCAATCCTTCAGGTAGATCTGACTACCCTTTGCAACATACTCTTTGGCCTTGGCCTTTAGACCATCCCCAAATGCATCTTCCACGCCGATCCCGTGTTCGGCCGCGTAATCGCGCACATCCTGACTGATCTTCATGGAACAGAACTTGGGACCACACATGGAACAGAAGTGGGCCACCTTGCCGGAATCCTTGGGCATGGTCTCGTCGTGGAACTCCCGCGCCTTCTCCGGGTCCAGCCCCAGGTTGAACTGGTCCTCCCAGCGAAACTCGAAACGGGCCTTGGACATGGCGTTGTCCCGCATCTGGGCCCCGGGATGACCCTTGGCCAGGTCGGCCCCGTGGGCCGCGATGCGATAGGTGATGATACCCTCGCGCACATCCTGCTTGTTGGGCAACCCCAGGTGCTCCTTCGGTGTCACGTAACAGAGCATGGCGCAGCCGTACCAGCCGATCTGGGCGGCGCCGATGCCGGAGGTGATATGGTCATAGCCGGGGGCGATATCGGTGATCAGAGGCCCCAGGGTATAGAAGGGGGCCTCGTAACAATCCTCCAGCTCCTTCTCCATGTTCTGTTTGATCATCTGCATGGGGACGTGGCCGGGGCCCTCTATCATCACCTGCACGTCGTGCTCCCAGGCGATCCTGGTAAGCTCCCCCAGGGTCTCCAGTTCACCGAACTGGGCCTCGTCATTGGCGTCGGCCAGTGATCCGGGACGCAGGCCATCGCCCAGGGAGAAGGCCACATCATAGGCCTGCATGATCTCGCAGATCTCCGCGAAACGGGTATAGAGAAAATTCTCCTGGTGGTGGGCCAGACACCACTTGGCCATGATGGAGCCGCCACGGGAGACGATGCCGGTTAGGCGCTTGGCGGTCATAGGCACGTGTCGCAGCAGCAGGCCGGCATGGATGGTGAAGTAGTCCACCCCCTGCTCCGCCTGTTCGATCAGGGTATCGCGCACCACCTCCCAGGTCAGGTCTTCGGCCACACCGCTGACCTTTTCCAGGGCCTGATAGATGGGTACGGTACCGATGGGCACCGGGGAGTTGCGGATGATCCACTCCCTGGTCTCGTGGATATTGTCGCCGGTGGAGAGATCCATGATGGTATCCGAACCCCAGCGGATACCCCACACCATCTTCTCCACCTCCTCGGCGATGGATGAGGTGATGGCCGAGTTGCCCAGGTTGCCGTTGATCTTCACCAGGAAGTTGCGACCGATTATCATCGGCTCCAGCTCCGGGTGGTTAATGTTGGCCGGGATGATGGCACGACCGGCGGCGATCTCACTGCGCACGAACTCCGGGGTGATCTCCCGTGGGGTATTCGCCCCGAAATTCTGCCCCTTATGCTGCACCAACAGCCTGGCATAGGCCGGATCTGCCCGCAGCTCCTGCAACCGGCAGTTCTCGCGGATGGCCACATACTCCATCTCCGGCGTGATGATCCCCTGGCGGGCATAGTGCATCTGGGTGACATTACGTCCTGGCTTGGCGCGGCGTGGGGCCCGGATGTGCTCGAAGCGCATGGATGCAAGCTGGGGGTCGTCCGCCCGCTTGCGTCCGTATTCGGAACTGGGACCATCCAGCCGTTCCGTATCGGCGCGCTCTGCGATCCAGACGCTGCGCAGATCCGGCATCCCTTTAAGCAGATCGATCTCTACATCGGGATCGGTATAGGGTCCGGAGGTATCGTACACCGGAACGGGCGGATTCTGTTCCTCCCCGAAGTTGGATGGCGTATCGGTCTGCATGATCTCGCGCATGGGTACCCGGATATCCGGGCGTGACCCTTCTACGTAAATCTTGCGGGAATTGGGAAAAGGTCTGGTGACCTCTTCCGACAGACGAACGGTCTGGCGGATAAAATCTTCAGGGATAGCGCTCATGCGTAGCTTCCTTATATTGGCGACATGGAAGCGACCGCCCTGCTATAGGCTCCTCAGCTTCCCTCCGCCGTTTCAGTACTCCCAACGAAGCACTCGGATCAGGTTCAAAGGGTGTTCTCTCAGCCCGCCCCTGCCAGACATCTGGCCGGTGGCGCGGCACCCCCAGCTACCCGGCTGTCACGGCCCGGGTGGATAGTCGCAACTTATCGGATGGGGGCATGCATTGCAAGCCTAAGAACCACGCAAAAACTGGGTAAATGCTTGCCTGCCATGCGGAAAATCCGTAGTCTATGCCCTCCCACATTAGACATAATTTAAAATAACTACTGATTACATCATTCAAGGTCACGACGATGATTGCCAATTATATGGAACAAGCCAGAGACAATATGATTAAGCAGCAACTCAGGACCTGGTCGGTACTCGACCCCAAGATCCTGGCGCTGGCCACAGAGGTACCACGGGAGAATTTCGTACCGGAGCAGTACCGTGAGATGGCGTTCGCCGATATAGAGATCGCCATCGGACACGGCCAGAAGATGATGGCCCCCAAGGTAGAGGCAAGGATACTCCAGGCCCTGGACATCCAACCGACAGACTCCATCCTGGAGATCGGCAGCGGCAGCGGCTATCTCACCGCCTGTCTGGCTCACATGGGTGGCAAGGTTACCAGCATTGATATCCATGATGATTTCACCGCTCAGGCCAGGGAACGGTTACAACAACACGGTATTAACAATGTAGAGTTCATCACCGGCAATGGCCTGGAACTGGCAGAGGAACTTGGTCCATTCGATGTAATTGTGCTTTCCGGATCACTGCCCAAGATCAGCGAAAAACTGACCCGTAGGTTAAACATGGGCGGACGCCTGCTCGGTGTGGCGGGCGACTTCCCGGCCATGCAGGCCACCCTGTTCACCCGGGTCGGCGACTATCAGTGGCGCGAAGAGGTACTGTTCGAGACCTGTCTGGAACGGCTGGAGACACCCGACGCGGTCGCTGAATTCGTTTTCTGAATTTGCAGGATCCCGGTCTTCCAGGCGATTCGCCCTGGTTCCCACAGTCTACGGGGTAACCCATACCTGACCACACTACCTAATTCACATATGCATTCCCACGCAGGAGCGTGGGAACGAGAAAGCTGTTTATCCCCGCACCCTAATCATCTCCCAGAGGGAGAGGGGAAAAGAAATCTGCGTTCATTTGCGGCTAACGCTTTTCAGGATTTTTACCAAAAGTCTCCCATCCAGGCGCTGTTCGATCAGATCAAACAGCCGGTCAACCGCCCCCTGATTCTCCTGCACCACCCGGCGGCCGTTCTCGCCCACACGGGTCCGCTCGCTGACATCCACCAACCATAGTCTGATCACCTCAGCCAGGTCGCCGGACCCGATCACGACCTGGGCCGCATCACTATCCATCAATAGCTCACTAATCGCAGCAAAGTTATACATGTGGGGGCCGAACGCCACCGGTTTGCCCAGGGCCGCAGGCTCCAGCACATTTTGTCCTCCATGTTTGACCAGACTGCCGCCGACAAATGCGGCGTCCGCCGCCGCCAGAAACAGGGAGAGCTCACCCATGGTGTCCCCCAGAAAGACCTCTACATCTCCGGCACAGGGCTTACCGCTGGAACGGCGCACGCAGTTGAATTTCTCGCGCTTACACAGGGCATACACCTTATCGAAACGCTCCGGATGGCGCGGCACCAGAACCAACAGGGCGTTGGTAACGGTCTTGCGGATGATCCTGTGTGCAGCCAGCACCTGCTCATCCTCACCCTCCTGGGTGCTGGCCGCGACCCACACCGGACGGTCGGACCACTCGCGCCGCAGCACCTCAGACCGCTCCAGCAGGCTGGCAGGTATCTTGGAGTCGAACTTGACGCTGCCGATGACGCTAATCCTCTCTTCCGGCATACCCAGTGCGGCAAACCTCCTGGCGTCCGCCTCGCCCTGTGCCGCCACCATCCCTAGCATATTCAGGATCATCCTGGTGAACCCCGGCCATTTGGCGTAGTTGTGGGCCGACTTTTCAGACAGCCTGGCGTTGGCCAGTATGGTCGGGATCCCCTCCTTCCTGCACTCCGCCAGCATATTGGGCCAGATCTCGGTCTCCATCATCACCAGCAGCCTGGGACGGGCTCGACGCATAAAGTTGCGCAGGGCAAATGGCAGATCATAGGGGGCATACACATGCAGCACCTTGTCACCGAACAGGGTGGAGACGCGCTCAGAGCCTGTGGGGGTGGTGGTGGTGATCACCACCGGCAGATCCGGATGGGCTTCGAGCAATCTCTTTACCAGGCGCTCCGTGGCCATGACCTCACCCACCGACACCGCATGGATCCAGATACTCCCTCCGATCCCAAATGCCGGGAAGAGGCCGAAGCGCTCCGACCAGCGTTGACGATAACCGGGGGCGCGCAGACCGCGCCACTGCAGACGCAGCAGGATGAAGGGTACCAGCAGATAGAACAGTATGGTGTAGAGGCGCAGCATGCAGCTACTGGGGAAACAGTTCGTCCTCCACACAGGCGCAAAGGGCGTGTGCGAATACGATGTGCTGTTCCTGGATGACCCTGGTGTCATCACCCCGGGCCAGGATGGTGTAGTCCGCCAACGGGGCCGCCTCGCCACCATCGCGCCCGGCAAACAGGATGCTGATGAACCCCAGCTCGCGGCATCTCTTCAGGGCATGAACGATATTGGGCGAGTTGCCGGAGGTGCTTATGCCGAGAAATATATCCCCATCCCGCATCTTCCCCTCTACCTGACGCTGGAAGATCATGTCATAGCCATAGTCATTGCCGATAGCGGTCAGGGTGGATGTATCCACGGTCAGCGCCTCCGCAGGGAGTGCGGCGCGGTCGCGACCCAGACGACAGACGAACTCTGCGGCCAGATGCTGGGCGTCGGCCGCGGAACCGCCGTTGCCGGCGATATATAAGCGCCCGCCGTTGCGATAGGCCGCGACCACCTGGGTCACCGCCTGGTGAAATTGATCCAGCTGCTGATCCTGCTGCAGGAAGTGCTGCTTGGCCTGGATGGATGCCTGCATGGCCCCCTTAAGTGTCTCTGCGTATCTCATATTGGTTATTTCACCACAGAATCGAAGATCTTTACATCGTCTTGCAGGTGTTGGGGGTTGATGGTGCCCACGATCATACTGCTGACTCCCGGTTGGGAGAAGACATACTCCATGGATCGAGCCACCCCCTCAGGTCCGCTCACATGACCGCTCTGCAGACCCTTCTTGATCAACACCCCCTTGTTGGCTGCTGCAGCCGCCTCCAGCACCGGCAGGTCAGCGCTATAGTCAGGGTTACAGGTGGCCATCACCACGTCCATCTCCCGGACCGTGCACAGACCGCCATCCGGGGTCTTGCTGGACATGCCGTGAGCCCGGATCAGTCCCCGCCCTTTCAGCTCCCGCAGGGCGTCCAGCGCCCCCTCCTGCTCCAGGATGCGCAGGTCATCGCCATCGGAGTGGATCAGGACCAGATCGAGATAGTCCATGTTCAGGGTACGCAGGCTATGCTCCACCACCTGGATGGTGCTATCAAAGGAGAAATCGAATCTGGATACGCCATCCTCAAAGAACTCTCCCACCTTGGAGACCACCACCCAACGGTCACGGGGACCGGGGAGCAGTCGTCCCAGACGGGATTGGCTTGCGCCATAGGCCGGGGCGGTGTCCAACAGGTTGATCCCCAGGTCCGAGGCCAGGAACAACAGATCGACGATCTCAGAGTCTTTGGGCAGATCGAACGGCCTGGGGTATTTTACCTGCTCATTGCGCCCGAACTTGACCGTACCCAGCCCGATGGGACTGACCATGATGCCGGTAGAACCTAACTGCCGCATATTCATTCCGTGGCGGGCTCCCATGGCGGCAGGGCCAATTCCGGTCCTGGCAGCCTGTCCATGCCCTGCACATCACCCGGCTGTGGATACACCCCCTCTTCCTCGAACAGCTCAATCACCTCCTGGGCCAGGCGCGGGGCGAAGGCCAGCTTGGTGGGCCATACCGTAACCACCCCATCCTTTGAATCCAGGAAACAGCTCTCAGGACGCAGGCCTCCGGCGGTCTTCGGCTCGGCCCGGTCGATGCGCAGACTGCACCATTCGGTGCCCGCAATATCGACCCAGGGCAATACCTGCGCCAGTTCACGCCGGGCCATCTCTATCTGCTGTTCCGCTGAACGCTCGACCCCGGACTCCGCCACCTGCCCACCCAGATACCAGGCGGTACGCCCATCAGACATAGGGGCGCTGGTAACGGTGATGCGCGGAGTGGTCCCGGAACCCAGACAGTGGGCATAAAGAGAAGGCAGATCGCCCTTGGTAATCACCATATGCAGTGGCCGCAACTGCATGCCGGGCCGTTCCCGGCCCAGACTGCGCAGCAGTTCGGCATTGCCTTTGCCCGCCGCCAGGACAAGGCGTTTGACCTCCAGCTCCAGATCATGGCCGGAGATGCGTATCAGATGCGATCCGGATGCGGTACGCCCGAACTGATATTCACCCTCTTCCAGTAGATGGCAGTGATCCCCCATCTGACGGGCCAGCTCAGCAACCAGGGAGGCCACATCCAGTACCTGCTCTTCCAGGCGGTAGAGGACGCCCCGGAATCCAGGGTCCTGGAAACTGGCCGGGAGTTCATCCCTCCCCACCTGGACCATGCGACTACGCATGGCCTTGCCGGCGAAGAATCCAGCCATGCGCGAGACCAGTCCGGCGGTGGACCAGAGATACTGGTGCTCACTCAACACCCTTACCCGCTTCAGGTCCAGCTCACCACCGCCCTCCAGGCAGGCACGCCACACCCCTGGCATGGCGCCTATGGCCCGGGCAGACTCCGTCAGATTACCGGTAAGTGCGTACTTGGCCCCCCCGTGGATGATCCCCTGGGAGGCGATGGTCTGCACGCCGCCCAGGGCGCGCGACTCAAACAACACCGCCGAGAAGCCCTCCTGACGCAGTCGCGCCAGGGTCCAGAGCCCGGCGATGCCGCCCCCGAAGATTGCTATGTCCACCTTGGCGCGTTGCATATATTCAGGTTGTCAGACGGAACCATCCACGCTGGCGCCGCGACCTATGCCGTAATAGGTAAAACCTTCCATATCCATGGTTTCAGGATCGTATAGATTACGTCCGTCAAAGATCACAGGCTGCCGCAGCCTGGCCCGGATCAGTCCGAAATCGGGGGCGCGGAACTGTTTCCACTCGGTCACGATGATCAGGGCGTCCGCACCTTCCAGGGCCTCTTCCGCCGACTCGCAGATAAACAGATCGTCTCTATCACCGTAGATGCGGATGGCCTCCATTCTCGCCTCCGGGTCATAGGCCTGCACCAGCGCCCCTTCCACCCAGAGCTCCTCCATCAGTACACGGCTGGGGGCCTCACGCATATCATCGGTATTGGGCTTGAAGGCCAGGCCCCACAGGGCAAACACCCTGCCCTCCAGATCGTCGTCAAAGTGCCTCTTAACCTTGGTAAACAGATTACGCTTCTGGGCCTCATTCACCCTATCCACCGCCTGCAACAACATGGCCTGATAATCATGCTGTCCGGCGGTATGCTCCAGGGCCTTCACGTCTTTAGGGAAACAGGAGCCGCCGTAACCGGCCCCGGGGTAGATAAAGTGGTACCCGATACGTCTGTCCGAGCCTATGCCTATGCGGACGTGCTCGATATCCGCACCAACCCTTTCGGCGATGTTCGCCAGTTCGTTCATAAAGGTGATCTTGGTGGCCAGCATGGCGTTGGCGGCGTACTTGGTCAGCTCGGCAGAGCGGATATCCATCTCGATCAGGCGGTCGTGGCTGCGATTAAATGGCGCATAGAGAGCACGCAGCTGCTCGGTGGCATCGTGATTGTCAGCGCCGATGATGATGCGATCCGGCTTCATAAAATCATCGATGGCATTCCCCTCCTTCAGGAACTCAGGGTTGGATACCACGTCAAACCCCATGCCATCCATGCCGCGCTCTTCCAGCGCCTCCTCTACCTCAGCACGCACCAGGTCAGCGGTACCCACCGGGACCGTGGACTTATCCACGATGATCTTGTATTCATCCAGATGGCTACCGATAGTCCTGGCCACGGCCAGCACATATTGCAGATCGGCCGAACCGTCTTCATCCGGCGGGGTGCCGACCGCAATGAACTGAAACATCCCGTGGGTCACCGCCTCCACCGGGTCTGTGGTAAAACCCAGACGACCGGCATCCACATTGGCCTTCAGCATGGCGTCCAGACCGGGCTCGTGGATCATCACCTTTCCCTGCCGCAGACTGGAGACCTTCTCTTCATCCACATCCACACAGAGGACATCATGACCCACCTCCGCCAGACATACGCCTGTGACCAATCCTACATATCCAGAGCCAAATATGGTGATTTTCATAGGCGATCCTGAACGTTATAAGGTTAAGTCGTGCTATTCCTGATGGTCTCTATGGTGCCGGTGGTGGAGCAGTTGTCCACAAAGCTCATCACCTTCACCTCGCCTCCGGCGGCGCGTACACACTCTGCCCCCGGGATATCATCCGGATTATTGTCCCCGCCCTTGACCAGAAAGTCGGGCTGCAGACGGCAGATCAGACGCTCCGGCGTCTCCTCAGAGAACGGCACCACCCAGTCGACACATCCCAGGGCGGCCAACACGATCATACGCCGATCCAGGCTGTTCACCGGACGATCCTCTCCCTTAAGCTGACGCACGGTCTCATCGGTATTTACCGCCACGACCAGGCGATCACCCAACCGACTGGCCTGTTCCAGATAGGTGACATGTCCGGCATGCAGGATATCGAAACAGCCATTGGTAAAGACTATGGTCTCACCACGGGTCTTGGCCGCATCCATGGCGGTCGCCAGATCATCTTCTGTTATCACTCCGCGATGCACCACCTGCTGCTCGGCCAGGGTGGCGCGGATTTCATCCAAGGATGCAGTGGAGGTACCGAGCTTACCCACCACTATGCCGGCGGCCACGTTGGACAGCTGTGTGGCGGACTCCAGGGGCATGCCTGCGGCCAGGGCTGCAGCCAGGACCGATATAACCGTATCCCCGGCGCCGGTGACATCGAACACCTCGCGGGCGTGGGCAGGTAGATGCCGTGCTGGCTTGTTGCGCTCCAGCAGGGTCATGCCATGTTCCCCCCTGGTAATGAGCAGGGCGTCCAGTCCGTTCCTGTCCATCAGATCCTGACCGCCTTCGACCAACTGCTCATCGGTTGGACATGGTCCGACCACGGCCTCAAGCTCAGGTAGATTCGGGGTGATCAGGGTCGCGCCGGCGTATTTGTTGAAATCCGCCCCCTTTGGGTCCACCAGCACCGGCTTACCCGCAGCCCTGGCGCGGGAGATGAATTCGTTTACATCACGCAACGTCCCCTTGCCGTAATCGGACAGCACCACCAGATCTGCGCTGGCCAGGAGCGCATCGAATTGGGACAGTAACTTAGCGGAATCGAAGCCGGGGAACCCGTCCTCAAAATCCAATCTGATCAGTTGCTGATGCCGACTGATCACCCTGAGTTTGGTGATGGTGGGAAAACCCTCAATCCGCTCGAAACTACACTCCACCCCCTGCCCCTGCAGTTGCTGCTCAAGGGTGGTGGCCATATCATCGTTACCGGTTAGTCCCAGCAGCGTTGCCTTGCCACCCAGCGAGGTGATGTTCAGTGCCACGTTTCCGGCCCCACCGGGGCGCCCCTCTTCATCGGTAACCCGCACCACCGGCACCGGAGCCTCAGGGGAGATGCGGCTGGTGCCGCCATGCCAGTAGCTGTCGAGCATAACATCACCCACAACCAGCACGTTTATATCACTAAAATCAGGTAGTTCTATCATGGATTCGATTGTTTAAGATTTAAAAAACGGATGGTACCACAAGAGAAGAGGCTTTCGCGTATCTATATGGTTTCAGAGAGCGACCTGATCGCCCGGGCCTGTTTCGTATCGAGCCCGGCTGCATTTATGTATAGATCCAGGAAACGCCTCAGACCGAATTGAGCAAAGACCTCACGCTGACTTGGATTGCGCAGAAGGTGCTGGAAATTGCGTCTTCTCTGATCCTGTCTGAGCGAAAATCGTGAGAAGCGCATATCGGCCACATCGATAAGCCCGAATCCCCCTTGCGGCAGCAGCAGGATATTGCCCAGATGCAGAGATCTAAAATAGATACCCTTCCGATGTAACAGTGCGATAAATTGAGCCAGCCTTTGGAACATCTCTTCGGAGATCCCGTCGCGCGCGGCAATAGCCTCTAATGATTCGCCTTCCATAAGAGGATAGACAAGGCCGTGACGTCTTATCGCGTGACAATAAAATACCCTTTCTACCGTCACGCAGGGTATCCCCATGGCGCGAAGACGTTCGGCGTTGCGTCGAAAGCGCAGGGAATAGGGATAGATAACGGAGAGGGAGAACCAGCGCTTGATACGGATCAGCTTGATTATCCTTTTATCCGCGGTCAATAGGACCTTCACCCCGCACCTGTCGCGCTGAAGCTCTCTCGCACCCTGCGTCAAACGGTTATACTCCCCTGCAGACATTAGCCACATAACAGAATCAACCTGTCCTATCTCTTATTATGTCCTTAGTCGGCATGCGCCGCCCCAGATGACGCGCGACCTCCCGATATAACCTGCTGGCGTCTCCCGGCCTCCTGGCCACACCCAGATAGCGCCAGACAAAACGCATACGTTCATATTTGCTCAGTAGGCTGATGGCGATACGCGCCAATCCGGACAGATCCACCACCACCCCCCTGTGCTGTCTGAAGACCATGCGGGAAGCGCGGGGGGCATCGATCCATACCGGCAGAAACCCATCTTCACATTTTTGCAGAAGGATGTTGCGCCACTTCAGGTCATGATGAAAGAAACCGGCGCCATGAGCCAGCCGCATCTGATCAATAAGTTTACCGGATACATCCTTGTAGATTCGCATACGCTCATCATAGGGCAGATGAACCCAAACCTCCGGACCATATCTGCTCAGGTCCTGGGTATCCGGCACCTCGCGGGTCACGATAAATGAAGCGGCCAGCGACCCAAGGACCCGGCGTTCGCCAAAGGCAACCACCTCTAACGAGGGGACGCCGATCTCCCGGAGGGTGGAATAGGCCCAGGCCTCGACCGCGGCCTTGCCCGGGCGAAACATAAACTCGAACCAACGTTTGGGTGGGTATACATAACGTTTGAAATAGACCACCTCTCCATCTTCCAGCTCGATGCGGAAACAGCTGGAATGGGGCGATCCGGATACCCGCTCGCCGGCACAGAGAGTATCCCA
>JBNKIR010000057.1:0-10241 GCA_050290785.1 Sedimenticolaceae bacterium
CGCCAGCACTCCGTGCTGGCTGGTCGAACCCGGCGTGGGCCCTCACCCACCCACGCACCTGATAAACACAAAAGCCCCGACAAGCGGGGCTTTTGTGTTTATTGGCGGAGAGGGTGGGATTGATTCGCCGCTCTGCGGCTCACCCCTTCGGGGCGACGTCGCGACGGCCATGGATGGCGGGAGTGCGGATTTTGCAAAGGCAAAAACCTGCCTACGCTCCGTCGTCCTGCGCCAGCACTCCGTGCTGGCTGGTCGAACCCGGCGTGGGCCCTCACCCACCCACGCACCTGATAAACACAAAAGCCCCGACAAGCGGGGCTTTTGTGTTTATTGGCGGAGAGGGTGGGATTCGAACCCACGGTACGCGCGAGCGTACAACTGATTTCGAATCAGTCCCGTTCGGCCACTCCGGCACCTCTCCAATAACTTGTTCTGTACACGCATGCGTACAACTGATTTACTCCGGGCATCCATGCCCTCCGCCCTTCGGGCCGCGCTTACGCGCGTTCCAATTCGCTCCCGGCGAATTGGTCGAATCAGTCCCGTTCGGCCACTCCGGCACATCTCCAATCAGATTTTACTGCCTATTCTATACCGTCAACCTGTTCCTGGGGACGGAGGTCAGTTAGAATCGTCTACAATTTTACACAAAAACGAAATATTGACTAAGCATTATATTCCTCCGGACCAAGTTCGTTTTTATGCGCTACTACCTACCCTTAATATTTATCCTGCTGCTATTGGGCAGTTGCAGTTTTCCGCCACCTCTATTGGAGCAGATAAAGCAAAATGGCGAACTGCTGGTTCTAACCAGAAACAGCGCCACTACCTACTATGAAGACAAGGATGGACTGACAGGTTTTGAATACGATTTGATAACGATGTTCGCCGATGAGCTAGGGGTAAAGGCCAAATTTATCGTTCCAAAGAGGTTCAACGATATTCTACCCATGCTGGTTAATGGTAAGGCGCATATTGCAGCCGCAGGCCTCACTATCACCCCCAACCGCAAGACCATGGTCCGATTTTGTACCAGCTATAACACCATCACCCAGCAACTGGTCTACAAACTTGGCAATAAACGACCAAGAAACCTAAAGGATACCATCGGCAGCCTGTTTGAAGTGTTGAAGGGAAGCAGCCATGAAGAGGAACTGCTGCGTCACAAGGAGGAAATTCCTGAACTTGACTGGATTGCAAACAGTGAGGTTGGCAGCGAAGAGCTTATCAATCTGGTCTGGGAAGGGATACTGGATTACACCATCGCCGACTCCAACGAAGTGCTCATTAATAAACGTTTTTATCCTGAACTTGCCGTAGCATTTGATCTGACCCAACCGGAACAGCTGGCCTGGGCCTTTCCCCACTCCGAAGACTCCAGCCTATACGATGCGGCCAGGGATTTTTTTCATCGCATGAAACTGACCGGTAAGCTTGATCGCCTGATGGAACGTTATTACGGCAGAACGGTAAATATCGGTTTTGTGGGAACCAACACCTTCAAATTTCACACTCAGGTGCGACTTCCACAATATATAGAGTTTTTTAAAGAGGCGGCGCAGAACAGTAACTTCGATTGGCGCCTGCTAGCCGCCATGGGCTATCAGGAATCACACTGGGATCAGGACGCGGTCTCGCCCACCGGGGTTCGTGGCATCATGATGTTGACCAACAATACCGCCAATGAGCTAAACATAGCAGACAGAGAGGATCCAAAACAGAGCATCATCGGCGGCGCCAAATACCTGCGCAATATTGAGCAACGTCTATCTAAACGAATTAAGGGAAAGGATCGGATATGGCTGGCGCTGGCGGCCTACAACGTAGGTATGGGACATTTGGAAGACGCCAGGGTACTGACCCAGCAACATGGTGGCAATCCAAATTCATGGGATAATGTACAGAACTATCTACCCCTCCTCAGCCAGGAGAAATACTATTCAGAAACCAAGCACGGTTATGCCAGGGGACGTGAACCTGTGACCTATGTGGAAAACATCCGCACCTATTACAATCTGTTAAGCTGGCTCAATCTGCAGAAGGCGCAGAAAAAAGAAAAAGAGCAGGACACACCACCTCTATCCCCGTCATCATCCTCAGCCCTCTAGTCACTTTGTCGCCTATGGATCGCTCGCAGATGAATTTCTCCGTTTCTGGAAGAAGCCGCGTAACATAGAACCGCACTCCTGCTCCATCACCCCACCTACGCAATCCAGTCGATGATTAAAACGATCATCCGGCGGCAGAAGATTAAACCTGCTGCCGGCGGCGCCGCCCTTTGGGTCATAGGCACCGAACACCACTCGCCCTACCCGCGCATGGATGATGGCGCTGGCGCACATGGGACAAGGCTCCAGGGTTACGTACAAGGTACTGCCCGGCAACCTGTAGTTGCCCTGATGCAGACCGGCATCCCGCAAGGCCATGATCTCGGCGTGTGCGGTGGGATCATTAGTGTTTATTGGACAATTCCAACCCTGACCGATAATCGCACCATCCAGAACCATTACCGCCCCAACCGGCACTTCACCCTCGGACTCCGCCCTCTGGGCCAGCTCCAGCGCATACTGCATCCATTTAATATCGTTAGAATCTGACTGCATCTGATCAGTATCTTAAATAATCAGGATATGGGCTCAGGATTTTCTACCTTTAAACTCATCCATGGATGAGTTGATACCGAAAAAGCTTAATAGCCTATCAAAGAATGCCGGTGGAAAAATCTTGATTATAAAAGATGTATAGGCAAACCACGGTATGATTACACGTTTTTCCTTGCGCGCAATGGCTCGGCATAAACGATCGACAACGTATTCTGGGTCTAGAAGCGGGAGAATTAAAGGAAATCTGGTTTTAACACCAGCAAACATACCGGTATTAATATAGTAGGGGCAGAAAACAGTTGTCAAAACCTTGGAACCACCTTTCTTCAATTCCAGCCTTATTGATTCATCGAAACTTAGGATTGCGGCCTTGCTGGCAGCATAATCACTAAGCTTTGGAACTCCCACCAGTCCACTGGCCGAACTTATCTGCACCACATGTCCGGAATCACGTTCAACCATTCCCTTAAGCAACTCTTTTGTTAACAGCATGGGAGTAATCGCATTGACCATAAATGTATCCACTATATCCCTATCGCTCAACTCCAGGACCGACTTGCCTTTAACTATTCCTGCATTATTTATAAGAAGGTCAATCCGTTCCCCCTTTAACCTTTCAACAAGCTTTGTCACGGAGCTTAAATCCGACAGGTCGCATTCTATTATCTCAACTTTGCATTGACCTCCCTCCAGCTCCTTTAGAAGCAGTTCAAGTCCCTCCAGATTACGGTCTATAAGGAAGAGAGCGCAATCTACATCACGTAATTTCAATGTAAGCAGACGCCCCATCCCGCTAGCCGCTCCGGTTAAAACGATACCCTTGTTCTGATAGTAATTCACGCTGGCTACCCTTACTTTTATCTGGCTATCTTATATACTGAAATATTTGAAAGGTGTAGCAATGGTACAGCAGCTCATACAAAAACAGAATGCACTTTTAGCGCAGAGACCGCTCCTCCCTTTAGATAAAAGGGTACAGATCCTTAATAAGCTGCACCAGACGATTGATGAAAATAGCGAACTGATCTGCCATGCCCTGGCCAAAGATCTGAAAAAATCCCAGTTTGAGTCCTATGTTTCTGAGATAGACTTCGTACTTTCAGAGATAGATTACGCACTGAAAAATATAAGAAAGTGGGCAAGACCCAAAAGGGTGGGTACCCCCCTTCCCTTTTTTCCGGCAAAAAGCTACATCTACCCCACCCCGCTGGGCAAAGTACTTATCATAGCCCCGTGGAACTACCCTTTTATGCTCTCCTTCTCACCTCTGGTTGGGGCTGTCGCGGCCGGTAATCAGGTCATCCTTAAACCCTCAGAGGTATCTGCTCATACCAGCTCCGCCATTCACAAGATAATAACAGAGAACTTTGACCAGGGAATTATCGCGGTCTGCGAAGGTGGCGTTGCCGAAACCACGGAACTGCTGGATCAGAAGTTCGACCACATCTTCTACACAGGCAATGGCCATGTAGCGAAGATCGTTCTGGAAAAGGCCTCCAAACACCTTACCCCTGTCACCTTAGAGCTAGGCGGTAAAAGCCCCTGCCTGATCTTCACTGCAGACAAGCTGGATCTGGCAGCCAAGCGAGTGGTCTGGGGCAAATTCTTCAATTGCGGCCAGACCTGCGTGGCACCTGACTACATACTTATACCAGGCAATCTTAAAGCTGACTTCATTGCCAGCGCCATCAAATGGATAACCCACTTCTATGGAAATGAACCCTTGGATTCCGCTGACTATGGAAAGATTATAAATCAGCGCCACTATGCAAGGCTGGATGCCGTTATCAATGCAGACGATGTCATCTTTGGAAACAAACGGGAGGGTGAGAGGATCTCTCCAACATTAGTCGATGCAGATTTCTCCTCTCCAATCATGCAAGACGAGATCTTCGGTCCCATCCTGCCGATCATTGAGGTCAGCTCTTTGCAGGAATCGATCGATTATATAAACAGCCATGACAAACCGTTGTCTGCCTATGGCTTTTTTGACCACCAATCAGATGAAGAGCTATTTATCTCGGAAGTCGTATGCGGCGGGATGACCATCAATGACACCATCATACATCTATCCAACAAAGACCTGCCATTCGGAGGCATTGGCGAGAGCGGCATGGGCCATTATATGGGCAAATACTCGTTTACCACCTTCTCTCACTCCAAGTCGGTCATGCGTAGGGGCTTCGCACTGGAAAACTCCCTGCGTTACCCTCCATACAAGGGAAAGCTCAAAATAATCCGTAAAATCATGCAGTGGTTTGGATAGCCTATAACCGGTCACTCCACTAGCGGAAAAAAGCAGCACGTGCTCCTGGCAACTATCTTTAAAAACCTGGGAAATACCCTACTATTTAATTGCAGGTTCCGCTTTACAGCCACAACGATGGGAAATTATATGCACAGATTTTCTCATTATTATCTGATCTGCTTGGTGTTGTTGAGCATGATTCTACAGCCATCCCCTGTCATTGCTCAGCAGACACAAACCCTGGAAGAGATGCAACTGCTGGTCTCCTCTGCAAGCACGCAAAATCCACCGTGGACGGGACCTAAAACAGGGGCGCCTGGACAACCAGGGAAACGTATCGCCATTGTGGCGGAAGATCTGCGCAATGGAGGTGTCCTGGGAGTTGCCTGGGGAGTGGACGAGGCATCCAAGCTATTGAATTGGAAGGTCACCATATACGATGCCGGAGGCACGGAACAAGGCAGGCACCAGGCCATCGCCAATGCAGCGTCCGGCCAGTTCGACGGTATTGCCCTGATTGGCTCTGATGCGACATCCCTGCAACCTCAGCTCAATACCATAGCAGACAAAAATATCCCCATAGTCGGCTGGCATGTCTGCGCCAGCGCCGGAATCATGCCTGATTCTCCGGTAGCCGTTAATGTATCAACAGATCCTTTGGAAGTGGCTAGGATCACTGCAATGGCTGCCGTCATTCAGTCGCAGGGAAAGGCCGGAGTGGTGATATTCACTGATTCAAATTTTGAGATCGCCATGTCCAAGGCCAATGCCATGGCCGCCATAATCAAGGGATGTCAAGAGTGCGAGCTACTTGAAATACAGGATGTAGCCATATCCAAAAGCCATGAAGTTATGCCTGCAGTTACTCAACAATTGCTGGAACGATATGGAAAGCGCTGGACCTATGCCATGGCGATCAACGACATATATTTTGACTATATGGTGCCTGAACTGATCAGGGCAAAGACACAACAACATGCCATCAAGCTACTATCAGCAGGCGATGGCAGCAATGCTGCCTTTCAACGCATCATGACCAACTCTTTCCAGACAGGCACAGTTGCCGAACCCCTGAACCTGCACGGATGGCAGTTGGTGGACGAACTCAACCGACTGCTGGCAGGACAACCTCCCAATGGCTACGTGGTGCCGGTACATCTGGTCACGCCAGATAATATACATTTCGACGGAGGAGCGAATTTCGTTTTCGACCCAGACAATGGATATCGTGAGATATATCGAAAGATCTGGAGACCCTGATGCCGCTTCGCCCATCCTGGCCAAAGAGTCTTAGAAGTCAATTCAACCTGGCCCTGGTCGCATTGACCCTGTTGATCTTTGGGAGTGGTTTCATCGCCACCCAGACCCTCAAAGAGACGGTAGAAATATCAAATCAGTTAGGAGAAGAACGTCTAACCAGACTGGAAAGATCGCAAAATATCGTGTTACTCGCGCTGGCTATTGAACATGAAGCCCAACTGATGATTATGGAAGAGTCCATCGAGAAGATGCACCGGAGCTACGGACAGATCCAGGAACGCCTTGCTTCATTGGATAAATTGGTGAGTGAGCTTGGGCAGGAAGGCACTGGTGTATCGATCCTGAAATTCCAGCGCGCCGCCCAACTGTTTCGCAGCACCGTTCATGTGCTGGCCGGACTGCATGATCAGGTCTTGGGTGGCGGCCTAGATACAACACAAAGAATCGATCTGATCAACAATCTGAAAAAGTTCAACCAAAATCTGGTGCAGCAGGGCGCCGCATTGCTATCTGCTTCCCATGACCTCTCAAATGATTTCAGCACATCCTATCGGCAATCTGTGCAACAACTGACCATTCAGGCCGAACACAGACGCTATCAAACAATGATCGTACTTAGTATTAGCCTGATCATGGCCTGGCTAGTCTCCGGCCTCTTTCTGGGCAAGCTGGTTATTTCCCGCCTACGTCAGGTCAGCCATTATCTACGTAATGCAGGGAGTAAAACAGTATTGGAGTCATCCGTTCCGGTAACCGGAGATGACGAGATCGGAGAGATGGCAAGGGCCGTCGAACAATACATAAGCGAACGACAGCAATTGGCAAAGGCACAACAAGAAGCCATGCTGACATCGCGCTTCGTTGCTGTCGGCCAATTGGCTGCAGGCATTGCCCATGAGATCAATACCCCAAGCCAGTGCATCCATAGCAACCTGGAATTCATTCATGGTGTTGCACAGGAACTTAGTAAGGATAGTGCATGCACACATTGGAGCGATGATCTTGAAGAGACCAGGGCGGCCATAAAAGATTCAATGGATGGCATCAAGTGTATCTCCAATATAGTGATGTCAATGAAGGAGTTCTCTCTTCCCACCACCTCGTCCCGAATCGAGTCGGATATCAATCGGGCATTGGACAACTCCCTTAACGTCACACACAAACAATGGAAAGACATTGCCAGCATTGACCGACACTATGACCCGGACCTGCCGAAGCCACTATGCGATATCAGCAAAATCAATCAGGTATTTATGAATCTGATTATCAACTCCACCCAGGCAATTGAGGAATCAGGAAAGATCCCAGGTAAGATCACAATTACAACCGCCCATGTAGGTGACTTTATAGAGATTCACATCTCAGACACCGGTATCGGCATTCCCGGAGAGATACGTGATCGTGTATTCGACCCATTCTTCACCACAAAGCCGGTCGGAAGCTGTACAGGACAGGGACTGGCAATTTGTCATGACATAATCGCATCGAAACACGGAGGTACTATTGAGGTATCCGGCAATAAGGAAGATGGTGCAGAGATCATCTTAAGACTGCCAATTACCCCCAAAGGCGGCCAGTAGAGGCCTTCTTACACTCTTTTAGCTATCTCTACTACGGCACTACAGAATATCGCATACGTTCAGCGATCTGCTTGGTACGCATGTTTATGTAGTCTGAATATGGGTTGCGTTCGAAGCGCCGCGGAGCCGGCAGCATCACGGCCAGACGCGCCGCATGATGTGCAGACAGATTGGCGGCACCAATCTTATAATAGCGACGCGCCGCCGCTTCCGCCCCAAAGACACCATTACCCCACTCTACGGTATTTAGATATACCTCAAGTATACGGCGTTTATCCCAAAGCAGTTCCAGCCAGACAGTGATGACGGCCTCCTGTAACTTGCGCCAAGGCGTCCTGACGCCTGACAGGAACAGGTTCTTGGCCAACTGCTGGGATATGGTCGAGCCTCCTGCCACCAGCTTACCCCGGCGCTGGTTTTTTTCCAGCGCCTTACGCATACCTTCCCAGTCAAATCCAAAGTGGCCGACAAACCTGTCGTCCTCGGCAGCCACCACGGCACGCTTTAGGTGAATGGAGATACGTTTATAGGGCACCCAGTTATGTTTAAGCTTGGCCCTACGGTTCTTCTCCTGCATCACCTCAAGACGGTGCCGCATAAACGCAGTCATATCAGGATCATAATATCTCCACCATAATACCCAGGAAAAATACCAAGCCTGCCAACAGACAGCGAGGAGCAGCAGATAGAGAAGGATGCGGCGCACCCCTTTTCCGGTTGATTTCATATGACTGACCAAACACCTTTCGCTATTGTCTATCTATAACTGAAGACGGATACATACCCCTTTGCACTGAGGCAGATCGGTCTGAGCGCCGTTCCTTACAAATACGGTCACACGCCCCTTAACAAGACAGGAATCTCAAAACCGCCCACTCCGTTGAAAAACACCTTATCTATCACACCATCGAAAGTCGGATTGAAGTTCAGCGCTGACTGCTTGACCCAGACACCGTACTCGACAGCCGATTGATCACACACCACTAACGTCAAACACCAGCCGCTGCCAGCCACGACATTTAACCATACGTTCAGTATGCATTCAGGTTCGGCTACGTATATTACACAACAGTTAAACACAAGGAGGAACAAAAAATGAAACACCTACAGAAAAAACTGTTGCCAATCTGCATCATGCTGATCTGCGGTACAACCTCAGTCAGCACGGTAGTTGCTGCTGAGAGGCACAGCGCCAACACAGCACCCGTATCGGCAAAAACCAACAAGGCTGGTGTTAGTTACAGTAAGCGCCTTATAAACGCCAAGAACAAGACTCCATCAAAGGTTCGCCAACCAGGCATGACGACACAGGCCAGAAAAAACACGGTAAGGAGTGCCTTCAAGATAGCTAATACCGCCACCAGTACTGTACGCTCAAGAACTATCGACACCACAAACCATGAAAGAACCCCGGTATATGATCTGCCGGATGTATCCCGAAATAATCCACGCGACCCGAACGGCCCGATTGATGGTAATGATTACCGACCACCGGTCGCCGAAGATATGCAAACACCTATGCCGGAAGGACTGGATACCAACAAATTATCGCATTGGGTCGGTGACCCCAGAGACAGGCCCGATGGGATGAGTGAAGAGGACTATCGCGACAGAAACCGCTCCAGCGACTATCGGGCAAGGGATATGAATACCAGGGAGGGGCAGTTAACCATGATCAAGTTTGGAGATGAGAATGGCCATGTTCCCGGTGAGCACTATGGCAAACCCGCCCCGGAGGGCAATGATAGTGGCAACGAATCCGGTGGCGGTGATGCGGAAAACGGTGATATCAAGTTGGGAGAGGGAGAAGATGTCTGGGTAGATGAAGATGAACTGGATGCAGATATGCCGGCATACGAACGGATAAAGCCTGACTCTGATCCGGAAGGCGACGACCCCGATGAGATGCGTGGCCGCATGGCCAGTGAACAGCGAGTCATAACCGGTGGCGTACGCACTGGACAAGGCCCGATTAACCCGGTCCAAACATCAGCTGGTCAGGGTAAGAGAAAACCTGGTGAATGGCTGCCGGGAGAGACCATCAGAGAGCACGGCCAACGTGTCACCAGCGGCACCCCCCTGCCGGAAGATGGCGGACCTGATGAGTCTTCTAACGCCGGCAGCTCACTGGCCTTGAATAAGGAACGCTTTAATCGCGGGATGGTGGCCAAACCCACACCTGATGCCGGTCAGGGCGGCGGACCTATAAACCCTGGTCCGAACGCCGTCCAGGGCCAGGTCAATCTGTCCAACTTCGGTCTGGCCGCATCGCCAGATCCTGAAGCCGGAGAGAGCGGAGGTACTGTACCACCCAGACCTGAGATGTAAGAAAAGGCCTTAATCAGGCGAACCTGCCGCCGGCTACTCCCACTCGATAGTAGCCGGCGGCTTGCTGGAGATGTCATAGGCCACCCGTGAAATACCCGAAACCTCATTGATGATGCGTCGCGACACCAGCTCCAGGAACTCAAACGGCAGGTGGGCGAAACGTGCCGTCATGAAGTCCACCGTCTCCACCGCCCGCAGCGACACCACATATTCGTAGCGGCG
>JBNKIR010000058.1:0-4958 GCA_050290785.1 Sedimenticolaceae bacterium
AAACGTTAAGTGTGGTAGATTCACAAAGCAAGTGCGAAAGGAGCAAAGAAAAAGCGATGCCAGTTGAGTCCATTGTTACATTTATCGTGGCTTCAGCTTTGCTTAGCATTGCACCAGGCCCTGATAATATTTTCGTTCTTATGCAATCAGCGCTATATGGCTGGAAATCAGGCGTACTTGTTACTTTAGGTCTGTGTTCAGGCTTAGTCGTCCATACAACGATAGTAGCACTCGGCATCGCGGCACTCTTTCAAACATCAGTAGTTGCGTTTACGATTTTAAAGGTAGCGGGCGCACTGTATCTGCTGTACTTGGCATGGCAGGCTTTTAAGGCATCAGCGGCACGAATTGAGGGGCATAGTTCAACGCTGCGTTCCGGTAGTGCTTTGTATCGGAGAGGCATCATTATGAATATTACTAATCCAAAAGTGTCGATATTCTTTCTCGCCTTTCTTCCGCAGTTTGCATCTCCTGAAAGCGGAGCCGTCGCGCCGCAGGTTTTCTTGCTTGGTGCGGTTTTCATTGGTATCGCGCTGGTGATATTTTCAGCCATAGCTGTGTTGGCAGGCACATTGGGTGGTTGGTTGAACAGTTCAGAGAAAGTGCAGGCCTATTTAAATAGGCTGGCGGGTACTGTATTCGTTGGTTTAGCATTGAAGCTGGTAACTTCAAGCGCGCACATAGAGTAAGCACTAATATGGAAATTAACACGGACTGAACCTACCCCGAAATAATTGACACCACTGAACTGAAACATTAGGCGTAAAGGAATATGATTAACAAAATCGGAATAGTTGGAATCATATTTGCGTTTCTGGGGATAGTAACTGCAATATTCCAAGATGATATTCGCTCTGGACTTCAGTCAGTCGACGCCCCTTTGAGTGCCCAAGTTCTAGAAAAAAGCAAAGTGCTTTTGCTGGGTAAAAAAGAAGAATATGCGCGTGATAAAGTAGATTACGCTTATAGCATTTTAGGGTTAATCGCGTTGACGCTTGGTGTTGTTTCATATTTACAGAATGAAAATCACCGCATTTCATCTAGTGCAGCCGCATTGGGTATTGTTGCTATTGCTTGGCACTACGTTCTAATAGGGGTTGTTATCGCAGTTGTGATTCTTCTTCTTGGCAGTGGCGTTTCATGAGTGCAATGTATAGTAATACGTTTAAGTTCCCTCTGGGCATACACTCAGTGCACGGCCTCAGAATCGTACCCGGTCTATAGTTATATCGTTAACCAGTTATCCTGATTCATAAGAGGGAGATAGGATGGATCCTAATGATATAGAGACAATTTGCTCATTTACCCCGAAGGAAAAAATCTATGCGCAAGTTACATTCAATGCAGGTATTTTAACCGGCGCATATGGACTCTTTTTGCACAATGTGATTCTCGGGATTTCCTATTTACTATATTCGTATATTGGTATCGCGCTTTTGATGCGATTCACCGTTTGTCCAAGGTGTCCTCATTTACTTGTTGCCAATGACTGTGTGCAACTGCCTCCATCAATGGCCTTGGCTATTGTTTCATCAAAGCGTAAGGGACCGCTTAATATCTTTGAAAAAATACTATTCATTATGGTTCTTTATGGGATACTTATACTGCCAATTTATTGGATATATTCGAACACGATTATTTTTGCGCTCTTTTTAATACTTTATGGTGGGCAGCTACTGGGGCTGCATTTTTATTTTTGCCGGGGTTGTCAAAACCGTAGCTGTATTCAAAATTGTAATAAAAATTTGATATCAGAATGTTAAGAAGACCAGAGGCAGCATCCCTGTTGTGAAAATAGGGCTGGTGTCAAATAGATATACACTACCCAGATTTTTCGGTATTTATCACCCCTTTCTCTTCCTCCCGTTTCTGGTTAATATCTGTCATCAAGATGATGGAACGAAATTCCATCAGCCTGCTCTAACAGAGGACATCTTTGACCTGGCGATAAGATGTTTCTCGATTTAAATCAGTTGGTTGACGTCAGTACAGGAAATAACCCAAGCATGCAGAGATCTACTTCGAATCCGGAATCAGACGCCATGGCAAGAGAGGCGATCTATTCCCGGATGCGGATGCTCTTCGGTGTTGTGATTGTAGCCCTCGTCTCCCTTGTCCTAACCAGCTGCGCCACCCCAAGAACCGCTCCGCCAGAGGATGTGGAGAATGTCTGTTCCATATTCCAGGAGAAAGATGATTGGTATCAGGTCGTGATGGATACCGAGCGCAAGTGGGGCACGCCGGCCCATGTCCTGATGTCTATTGTTCGTTATGAATCCAAATTTGTAGACAACGCCCGCCCCCCCATGAAGACCTTCATGTGGGTAATCCCCATTGGGAGACCCACCACTGCCTACGGTTACTGTCAGGCGGTGAACGGCACCTGGGAAAACTATCTGGAGGAGACCGGAAACAGCGAGGCTAAACGGATTAACTTTCGTGACGCCATGGATTTCATCGGTTGGTACACGAACGTCAGCTACGAAAAACTGAAGATATCCAAGTGGGACGGGTACAATCAGTATCTGGCCTACCATGAAGGACACATCGGCTATAGTCGCCAGAGCTATAACAAAAAGGCCTGGTTACTGCGGGTGGCCCAGAAGGTCCAGAACACGGCCGAGGCATACGCGTTGCAACTGCGGGATTGCCGCGAGGATCTGGAGCTGAATCAGCAGGAGAAGGTCTCGGCAATGGAGGAAGAGGTTCCGCTGTCTAGATAAAAAGCACTATCCTTAGGGTTATGGCAGCCATAAAAACAACGATTATCAGGCCGTACTCAATTCTGAGCAGATCTATTCTGGTCATACTGCTTCTCACCTTCAATTCCCAAAGTAATGCCGAGCGACAGGGGGCGATGCGCTGGCTCACCCCGGTCCATGATAAGTGTCGCGCGCTCGAGATCACATGTGGCATGGGCGCCAGTGACGGTTGCTGTCAATGGCGGCTACAGAAAGAGTGTGGGATCGGTTCCCATCCCGCGGCCAAGATGCAGGAGTGGGAGCGGAAGTGCGCGAATCGTGATAACCAGGTTGTGTCCGAGGATAGACCGGCGACCGCCAGGGAAAGCATCCCGGGCGATTGCGGTAAGGGGGGCAGTCTCACCAGATATCTGAAGCAGTTACAGGAGCAGCAGAAAATCCTTTCTGCCCTGGAACGCAAGATCGATCGTATGTCGGGTGTCGCGGGGACTAGCAGCCAGGCCATCCGCAAGATCGGGAACGAGTTGTTGAGTGCGGGCAGGCGTTATAAAAAACTGCTGGTCGACTTTCACAACGCCCAGACCCGCAAGGGGTTGTACCAGGAGCTTGATCTGTTGATCAGCACCACCCTGACCCTGAACCGGATCACCACCAAATATCAGGAACTGTCCGGTCTGCCGGTGGTGAAGATCCGGGAACCGGCCATGCGGGAGGCCGGAAGGTCCTTTGGTAAAGAGGTTCTGCAGTTGGCCCGGGAGCGCATGGTCTCCCGTCTCAAGGGCGAGGGGTTAAAAGACATCCTGGTCAGCGACAGCTGGAAGGAGGCGGTGGACAAGGGGGCATATCATGCCGACCGCAAGGTGAGGGAGTTCCTGGAGCGAGAGACCCAAAAGATGCTGGGACTGGGATTCTACGATCTGGATTCGGCCAGGCGCGCCCTGCGACTCAAGCTGCGCCGGGAGATATACCGGCATGTGGCCAAGCTCCTGGTAAAGGTCACCAGTAATGAGATTGTTATCGAGTTGGTTGCCGGTCCCATCATTCGCTGGATCGGGCGCGATCTGATCCCGAGGCTGCGTGAGGCATTGCGCCACAAAGGGAACCTGCCCGGCAGGGTGGCCAGATCGATCAAGACCATGGAACAGGGGCGGCAGGAGCTCTTTAAACTCCCCTGCAATGCCAGGATTTCACAGGTGCAGAAGGCCATCGGCCATGCCCGTGGACTACTCCACGCCGCACGCTTTTTGCAAAAGGATCTAAATCGGGCGCTGGCGGCAAATGAGCTGGATAAGTTCGGAACTGCGGTGAAGAGACTATCCCAGGCGATTCACATCACCAGCAGCCGTTTCCTGTTGGATAAGGATGACTTCGAGGATGATCTGGTCATGCAGATCTCTCTGGTGGAGCAGATGCTGGGTATCCTGAACGGGGCCGTACACTCTCCATCAGCCAGGGGTGGCGTGGCGGAACAACGGCAGGGGCACCTGTTCCTCGAACGGCAGGTCGGACAGAGTCAAGAAGGCCCGCAAAGCAGACCAAGGCAGGTACGGATCCCGGAACTGCAATCATGGGTGGAGGGCGTCCGCTTTTATGCAGACAGTGGACGTAAGGTCCCATTGAAAAATAGGAAGTATGCCAGGACATTCCCCAGTTCATCTACTCGCTTTATCCGTTGGGAACTGGAACTGGGGCATAAGGCGCCAGCACAAAAGACCTATTTTCATATTGATGCGGTATGGAAAGATACGCAGGGCCTGGTTATCAAAAAGGAGCGGAAACGTTTTTATATACCAGTCTCGGACAGATCAACTTACTACAATGGCGCGTATGGATTTGCACAGCCCGGGCGCTGGAGGCCCGGTAACTATAGCGTCGAGCTGTTTATCCAAGGAAAAAGGGTGGCGGCGAAGGAATTTATGATTGCCGCTGAGTAGCCGGTCTCTTTTACTCGATCAGAACAATCAGCTGCTGCGGTCCATGTATACCATAGGTCAGGGTCTGCTCGATGTCGGCGGTCTTGGACGGTCCTGAGATAAGCAGTGCATTGGTAGGCATTCCGGAAGCCCACTCTTGTTTGCTCATGGCATCGGTCAGGGTGCGATAGATCTTGTCGGCCTCGACCAGGGCGATATGTACAGGTGGTACCAGTGACATAAGACGCGGTTCGGCGGCATCCGGCCACAGGATCAGGCTGCCGGTATCTGCTATGGCCCCAAGAGTGCCGGTGACGCCGACCTCAATATCGGTGAATAGCTC
>JBNKIR010000059.1:0-65462 GCA_050290785.1 Sedimenticolaceae bacterium
GGTAAATCAGCTGGTCAATGCGATGGCCGTGTTCGGTGTTCCAACCGGAGTTGGTTCGATGTTTCACCAGGAACCAAGAGATCACTTGGATACGATGTTGATATCTTCCTCATGCTAGATGTGACTTAGAGAAAAACAGAAGAGGGGACGCATTTAAATGCGTCCCCGCTGTTACTGGGGATGACGTGGTTACGTTGGTGGAAACAGAGACGCATTTAAACGCGTCACTTTTCTTTCACCGCATTTAATCGCGCCTCCTTTTCTTTTTAAACGCGTCCCCACTGTATCATGCCTTTAGTTCCTATCCCGCAAGATCGATACCTATCAAACAAAAATAACAAAACTCCATAATTGTCCGTTTTATATGAATATTGTTTATTTGGGCCCATATAGGGCCTGTTTGCCGGCCTGCTTTTGTCGTTGACTGGTTGATCGGATAGGGCTATAAGGGTCGGCCGGAGCATTATTAACTCAGAACTAATAAGTAAATTAATGATTCTTGGAAGGGATGATAATAAGCAGCATGGGGTTGTGTTGTTATAGGGAGTCGTCCGCTGTATGTGACGATTTCAGGCCTGATGGGTGCCACTAATCTCCTGGTAAGATCAACTAATCATAGGGTTACGGCCCTTCCGGTTGCCGCTGTTCCGTGGCGGGGCGATATGGTCGGGAGTGGGGTTGATCGTCTCAAGATATCATTTCTAACGGGGATTTAAGGCTGCGTTGGGCGTGGGTACGAAACAGGACGAAAAGAATAATTATATAGATGGCGATCTTGTGTGCGATGCGGACAATAATAAAAAAGGTTATGCGGTAATGTCTGGCGTCGATTTGGCTCAGAAGATACTTCATCTCGCTGTTCATCTATCCCAGGTGGAGGAGGCCGGGTACGCGGCTGAGCTGTTTGCGGATGTGATTAACGGTATGGGTCTGGGTATTACCCTGCGCTATAAGGGTTGTGAACAGAGACCCGCCGCCGAATGTCTGCCGCTAAGGACTAAATATAATCATTATGGATATCTTATGGTTGAGCAGGGATCACTGGGCACGTTAAGCGATGAGCAGGCCAGCATTGTAAATAGTGGCGCCAGGCTGCTGTCTGTAATCCTGGAATATCACTCCAGTAGGAGTAAGTCCGTTCCCGCCGATAGTAAGAAGTTTAATAAGATGGTTGCCAGCAAGGCGGTGGAGGTGGCCAAGGCGCAGGCCCTGGCCCATGTCGGTAGCTGGAGCATAAAGATCCCCAATAAGGCCGTTGAGTGGTCCGGTGAGACATATCGCATATTCGGCGTTGATCCCACTGAGGTCAGGCTGACCATTAGATTCTTCCTGTCGCGCGTCCATCCCGATGATAGATCGGCAGTCACGGCCTATTTAAGGGATGTGCTGGATGCCGAGCCCGGAGATGAGTTGGATGGGCTCTCTTTCGGGATCATCAATCCTGATGGTGGGATGCGTTATGTTTCTGTGTATTCCGAGCCGGTATTCGATGTGTCTGGCGCGCTTATAAGGGTCTTCGGAACCATACAGGATATTACCAAGCAGAAGCGAGCTGAACTGGCCTTGTTGGAAAGCCGTAATCTGCTCCGCTCAATACTGGATACAGCGCCCATGTGGATTGCCGCCTTTGATATGGACGGACACTACCTGGCTGCCAATAAACATTTTGAAGAGACATGCGGTTTACCTTTGGACGTGATTGAGAAGAGCACTATAGATCACGTTCTTCCTGGAACATTTCTGGAGCGTCATATGGACTTGATTCAAAAGTGTATGAGCGGGGAAGTGGTTAGGTTCAACGATAAGTTGTTGGATGGTGAGTTTGAGGATGTGCACTATATAGCAGGCAACTATGCGCCCCTTTTGGATGGGCAGGAGAACATAGTTGGCGTGGTTGGTGCGATCAATGACGTGTCGGATCTGGTGGAGACGCGCGCGGAACTGCAGAAGACCGAGTCTGAACTACACAAAAGGCTGGATGATCTGCGTCTGTACGGAGAGGTGTTTGAGCATACGGCGGAGGGGATAATCATCACCGATGCCGACAGGCATGTGCTGAAGATAAACAAGGCCACGGAGGATATGCTGGGCTATAACAAGGACGAGCTTGTTGGAAAGACGCCTGTTGTTTGGAGATGCTGGAAGCAGGGCGATGCCTTCTCCGACCATATCTCTTACTCTATCAGAGAGAAGGGCGAGTGGCAGGGTGAGGTGTGGACTAAGCGCAGGGATGGATCTTTGCTGCCTGTGCTGGTGACGGTGAATGCGGTAACTGATGCCCATGGTGCAATCGTCAACTATATTTCAATCTTTTCCGATATAACCAATATAAAGGAGTCGCAGGAGCGCCTGGATTATCTCGCACACCACGACCCTTTGACCGATCTGCCAAACAGGCTGCTGTTTAATGCGCGCCTGGAGCATGCGGTAAAACACGCCTATCGCAAGAAGGGGAAGCTGGCCCTTCTGTTTCTGGATCTGGATAACTTTAAGATGATCAATGATAACTACGGCCACGCCGTGGGTGATGATCTGTTGCAGGCGGTGGGTGAAAGGCTGGCCAAGACCGTGCGTCTGGATGATGTGGTGGCGCGTAACGGAGGTGACGAATTCACCATGCTGGTGGAGGATATTGAGGACCCGTCGGATGCGGCCCTGGTGGCGGAGAAGGTGGTCAACGCATTTTCCGAACCGTTTGAGTCGCGGGGCGCTGAGTATTTTATCACTACCAGTATTGGGATAAGCATCTACCCGGAGGATGCCGATACCCCGGATGAACTCATCAAGAATGCCGATATAGCAATGTACCGGGCCAAGGATGCCGGGGCCAACGGCTATGCATTTTATACGGACGATATGACCACGGTCGCCTTTGAGAGGGTGCTTGTGGAGAGTAGCCTGAGAAAGGCGTTGGACCATGATGAGTTTGTTTTGCACTTCCAGCCGCAGGTCGAGATCAGCAGTGGTGAGATAGTAGGGATTGAGGTGCTGTTGCGTTGGGAACATCCAGATATGGGGACCCTGGGGCCGCGGCGTTTTATCACCCAGGCGGAAGATACGGGACTCATCGCCCAACTGAGTGAATGGGTGTTGCGCAAGGCCCTCTCCCAGGGAAGGCTCTGGATCGATCAGGGGCGGTATAACGGACGCCTGAGTGTGAATGTATCCGAGGCCGAGTTGAACAATGACTGCTTCGAACAGAAGATCCTGGCCTTGCTTGATGCGACCGGGTTCCCTGCGTGCAATCTTGAGCTGGAGGTTAAAGAGTCTGCCTTTATCAACAATTCCGGTCGGGCCATCGCGGTACTGGAGCGGTTGAAGATGCGCGGGATAACTATCGCCATCGACAATTACGGATTGGGATACTCATCCATCTCCAAGCTCAAGCAGTTGCCGGTAGATAAATTGAAGATCGATCGCTCCTTCATTCGGGACATCCCTGGTGATGCAAGCAACTTCGCCTTGACCAAGGCGGTGATCTGCCTTGCCTCAGGTCTGGGTTTGCAGGTGACTGCCGAGGGGGTTGAGACCGAGTATCAAAGAGATTTTCTCTTGAACGACGGCTATTGCGCGGGGCAGGGGTTTTTCTTCCATCGTCCTATGCCCAAAGAGGAGATGGAGCGCAGGTTCGATGCCTAGAGCGGCTATCTATTTGAGCTGCTGATCCATCTCTTCCTGGCGCTTTTTTGCCGATTCCATAAGTACCGACTCCACATCCCTGGCCCGGTCAAGCGCCTGGGTCTGGCCCTTCCATACGTGATCGTCTTCCGGTTTGCCTTTGGCCTTGCTGCCGGTTCCATCGGAGCATCCGGTAATGACGTACAGCATGGCCACTCCTAAAATTATTTTCCAACGCTGCATAGGCTATTTCCTTTGTGCGTGATAATTTTGGTAATCTCTGACTTATTCGTCATTCCCGCGCAGGCGGGGATCTATCTGTCTGGTTTTCTGGAACTACGCCTGTGCGGCGATGACAAAAACATAATAAATCGGAGATTTCTTAGGCGATAATATAGTTTAGACGATAAATCCCGCCAGTTGTTCTTGTGATGAAGCGCCGTAACGACTGGGGTGAAAGTGGATACTGATGCAACAAATGGAGAGCGTAGGATGGTTACAGAGATAATCAGACCAACCAAGCCGCAGATATTGGTGGTGGATGACTCAAAGGTGGTGCGCTGGAGTCTCAGCAAGATGCTTGGTGATAAGTACATAGTGCATGCTGCTGAGGATGCCGAATCTGCCCTGGCCATGTTGCGTGCGGAAGAGGATATAGTGTTGGTCTTCTGCGATCTGCAGATGCCTGGGATGAGCGGGCATCAGTTCCTTGAAAGTATCCGTGGTGACGGTGATCCGCGGCTGATCAACCTGCCGATCATAATGGTCTCGGGAGAGGATGATACCGAGGATCTAAAGCGGCAACTGCTGGAAGAGGGGGCAACGGATTTTGTGCATAAGCCCTTTGAGGAGTCGGTTATCTGCGGTCGCGTCGCGGCATATGTAAATTATCAGCAGCAGGTCATGCGGCTTGAACGTGATGTTGAACTCGATCCGATCAGCGGTCTGGCTGGAAGAAACTATTTTCAACTGCATGTGGAACGCAATCTCACCCTGGCGTCACGGCATAAGACGGAGTTTACCTTGGCCATCATGGAGATCGACAACTATCAGGCGTTACTGGATAAGCTGGGTAGCAAGGTCTTTTTCCAGCTCCTGTTTCAGGTCGGCAAGAAGATTAAAAGTATCATCCGCACCGAAGACCTTGCCGCCCGCATCGATCAGGCCAGGTTCGGTCTGGTGCTGCCCCTGACCAACAGGGTGGGAGGGCGCCTGGCGGTGGAGAGGGTATGCAGGAATATAGATAGCATGGTCCTGAAATATGCCGGCGAGCGCATAAAGGTGAGTCTAAGTGCTGGCATGTCGTTGTTCGAGCTGGACTCCGTACTCAGCGCCCACGGTCTCATCAGTCGTTCGGAAGAGGCGCTGCTGCAGGCCATAGATTCCGGAGGTAACTGCGTGGTTGCCGCTGAACAACTGGATGAGGGGGACAGGGCCGGGCAACATGCGCCGGTTTGGGTCGCGGATGATCCGTCTATAGAGCTGATCAGGGAGATTCAGGCGGGGAATACGGATGGCGTGAGTGATCAGGATCTGCTGCAGCTTCTTATGGATATTCGTCCGGTGCTGGAACTGGCCGATGCAAGGTTCGGGATAGGTTTGAGTGAGGCGTTGCAGCCGGCGCTGAGCTGATAAAAAAGGGGACGCATTTAAAATGCGTCCCCTAGGAAAAATCAGCGATCTGAAACGGTAGATTCATCGGGTGGCTTGTCATCCCTGGATCTGGGTTCCACCGGTCCCCAGCATTCGATCTTGGTATGGTACAGACCGCGGTACAGGTCATTGCCCCAGGGGTCCAGTTCATCCAGCCAGTCGTTGATCTCGAACAGGAACGGGTTGAAGGCGAAGGTGGTGAGCCAGGTATCCATGGTCCATATGGTGTAGCCCTTGTCACCCATCTGGGTCTTGTCGCGATATTTCTCTATAAATTCTTTGTCTTCGGTCCTGAGGGTCGCGGTCCAGTGTGGCCGGAAGAAGCCTCTGCCGTACGGTTTATCCACCTTCCAGTATTTGAATGGCTTGTTGGATTCCATGACGTGCAGCAGGGCGTTGGTATTGCTTGAGTTGTCGACGCAGTCGAGCGCGCCCTCTTTCAGCTTGTCCAGTTTGTTGCCCGCGATATCGCCAACCAGAAATTCGTGGTCGGCCAGGATCTGGTTTTCCGCGTCTCGTACGGCGTTGCGTATGGCCAGGATCTCCTGTTCCGCGGAGGTGGCGCAGTGGGCAATCTTGGCGGCCAGCTTGTCCAGGAATTTCTTATTCAGATGGACATCCATGATCTCGTTACAACTCCAGTTGTAGCAGAAATCGAATGTCGCACCCTTCTCGTCCAGAGTGAACTTCTCCGGTTTGGTGCGGGCGAATTGTGCTCCGAATGAACTGCCTGTATAGATGAACAAGACCGTTAACAGAAGGATTACTCTGGCTCTCACTAACAAACACCTATGGTTCTAAGTTGATTCAACCTGAAAGGATGAAGGGTTTATCCCGATAAAATTTGAAGCGGCATTATACCACCAGATTTATTTTTTTCTTGTTATTATCACGGTGTCCCGTATATACAGAGACCTACTTTGGAGGGCAGATGCAACAACTGATAGAGATCATGCAACGCTTGCGCGACCCGGTTACAGGTTGTCCCTGGGATAGGGAGCAGACCTTTGCCAGCATCTCCCGCCATACCATAGAAGAGGCATACGAGGTGGCGGATGCCATCCAGCGAAACGCCATGGAGGAGCTGAAGGATGAACTGGGGGACCTGCTGTTTCAGGTGGTCTTCTATACCCAGATGGCGGGCGAGCGGTCTCTGTTCAGTTTTCAGGACGTGGTTGATGCCATATGCGCCAAGATGATCCGCCGTCACCCCCATGTCTTTGCCGATGAGCGGATAGACGATGCGGATCAGCAGACCCAGGCGTGGGAGAGACACAAGGCGGATGAGCGTAACAGCAAGAATAATAATGGGAAAATAGCCGGACAGCTGGATGGTGTGGCCCATGCCCTGCCGTCTTTGGTGCGTTCCACCAAGCTGCAGAAACGGGCGGCCGAGATAGGTTTCGATTGGCCCGATATCTCTGGTCCCATGGAGAAGATCGAAGAGGAGTTGGGTGAGGTGAGGGATGAGATCGCCATGGCCGGAGGGGAGGATCGTCTGGAGGCGGAGATAGGAGATCTGCTCTTTTCCTGCGTGAATCTGGCCAGACACGCCAGGGTCGATGCCGAAACGGCGCTGCGGCGGGCGAATCATCGTTTTGAAAAAAGGTTTCAGGCCATGGAGTCTGTGCTCAGGGCCGGTGGCCGGAAGATGGACGATCTGGACCTGGATGAGATGGAGCTGTTGTGGCAACAGGCCAAGATGGCCGAGTCATAGGTTATGGGTTTTCTGCGACATATCACCGCGTGCAACCGCCACGATCCGGACGGATTCATCCCCTTCCGTGTGGACCGGGTGAAAGTCGGGCTGTTACGGCCGGAATTTGCACAACAACTGACCCAGTGGCCGGACATCTTCCAGGTCAGGCCGGATGGGGTGGACCTGCTCCTGCCGGGTATGGGCATGGATGGGCGCAGTTCCCTGGTTGCGGAGGTGGTGTCCGAGCTGGCGCGGCAGGGTGTGATCAGTCATCTGCATGGAGAGCAGTATGTGGCTACTCCATCTGTCAGGGAGGAGGGGGTGTTGCTGCTGGACCGGGCTGCCGCCCCCTATTTTGGGATCAGGGCCTTCGGCCAGCACATGAACGGCTACGTGGTTGAAGATGGTGAGACGAAACTGTGGCTGGGGAGACGCTCGGATGATCGCATCCACTATCCCGGCAGGCTGGACAATCTGGTGGCGGGAGGGCTTCCGTCAGGGATCGGTTTGCAGGAGAATCTGGAAAAGGAGTGCTGGGAAGAGGCCGGGATAGAGGGCAGGATGGCGGCTCAGGCCAGGCCGGTGGGCGAGATTACCTATAATATGGATTCGGGAAAAGGCATGAAGCCGGATACCCTCTATTGCTATGATCTGCAGCTTCCGGCATCTTTCAGGCCCAGGTGTAACGATGGTGAGGTGGCCGCATTTGAACTGCTGCCGGTCAGGGACGTCATGGAGATAGTGCGTGACAGCGATGAGTTTAAGCTAAACTGTAACCTGGTAGTCATAGACTTTTTTGTACGTCACGGCTATCTGGGGCCGGATCATCCCGAATATCATGGGATAATCACAGGTCTGCATCCCCCTTTGGCCGTATAATGGCTGGCGCGCCAACAGGGTTGTTGTGAAACCTTCAGTTTGATTGTGGGGTCAAATAACTGTTCATTATCAGGGATAATGTGTGTGTTTCTGCGGCCAAGGCTGCTCCAATAAGGTATTATTTAGTCATATGAAGATCGGAATAAAACTCCTGCTGCTCGTCTTGTGGGCGGCCCCTCTTGTTGCAGCGCAAAATGAGGTGCCACTCAAGCAACTGCAGCCTACCAAAGATCAGCGTCAATCCACTTTGATCATCAACAACGTGGTTAGCAGGTACCATTACAAGAGAAGCGTCCTGGATGATGCAATGTCCGCGTCTATCCTCAAGCGTTATATCGAAGCCCTGGATGTGAACAAAAGGTACTTTACCCAGCAGGATATAGACCTCTTCACCAATAAATATCACAAGAAACTGGACGATGCGCTGCGCGGGGCCGATCTGAAGCCGGCCTTTGAGATATTCAAGGCCTACCGGCAACGTTTGGAAGAACGCCATGCGTATGCCATGAAGATCCTGGATAAAGAGTTCAATTTTGATCTGGACGAGAACTACCGCTTTGACCGGGAAGATGCCCCATGGGCGGTGAACGAACAGGAGCTGAACGAGCTTTGGCGTAAACGCATCAAGAACGACATGCTGGGTCTTATGCTGACCGGGAAGAAGGATCAGGAGATCAGGAAGACTCTGCGCAAGCGTTATGAGAGCACCCTGCACCGGACCAGACAGCTGGCCTCGAATGATGTCTTTCAGCTGTTCATCAATGCCTACACCCAATCCATAGAGCCCCACACCTCATATATGTTGCCGCGTCTGGCGGAGAATTTTGATATCAGTATGCGCCTCTCACTTGAGGGTATAGGCGCCGTCCTGACGGAAGAAGATGAGTACACCGTTGTTATCAAGACCGTGCCGGGAGGACCGGCCGCGCTTAGTGGCATGGTGTATCCGGGGGATCGCATCGTGGGTGTCGGCCAGGGCAAGAAGGGTGAGATTGCAGATGTGGTCGGATGGCGTCTGCAGGATGTTGTAGATAAGATTCGCGGCCCCAAGGGTTCAACGGTGCGTCTGCAGATAATGCCGGAAGAGAGCGGTTCGAGCGGCGCGGCCAAGACCATCGAATTGGTGCGCAACAAGATAAAGCTGGAGGATCAGGCCGCCAAGAAATCCGTAATAGAGATCCCGGAGGACAAGACCCAGGTTCGTATCGGCGTGATTGAGATCCCCACCTTCTATCGTGATTTTGATGCCGCCTCCAGAGGTCAGGAGGATTTCCGCAGCACCACCAGGGATGTTCGCAAGATCCTGGAAGAGCTGGCAAAGGAAAAGGTCGATGGAGTGGTGATTGATCTGCGTCAGAACGGCGGCGGTTCCCTCACCGAGGCGACGGAATTGACCGGCCTGTTTATCCCTTCCGGCCCGGTGGTGCAGGTTAAGGACTCCACCGGTTCCCTGGAGATCGAGAAAGACACAGATCCGGAGCAGGTCTATGCCGGTCCTTTGGCGGTTCTGGTGGATCGCCACAGTGCCTCCGCATCAGAGATCTTCGCCGGGGCGATCCAGGATTATGGACGCGGCATCATCATCGGTGAGCCAACCTTCGGTAAGGGCACGGTGCAGACCCTGATCGATCTGGACCGTTTCGTGCGTGACGATGGCAATGAGTTGGGGCGGCTGCGTCTCACCATGGCCCAATTCTTCCGTGTAGAAGGCGGCAGCACCCAATTCCGCGGAGTGGTGCCGGATATCGTCTATCCGACAGTTTCCGATTCAGACGAAGATGGAGAGAGGTCCCTGGATAACGCTCTGCCCTGGGCCAAGATAGCTGCGGTGGATCACTCAATAAATCAGTTGGGGCCTCTGGACATCTACCGTACGCGGCATCAGCAGAGGATCAGCTCAGACGCAGGATTTAATTATCTGATCCAGGAGAGGGATGTGCTCAGCGAGATAAGGAAGGAAAAATTTGTTTCGTTGAACAAAGAGAAGCGCAAGAAGGAGTGGGAGATGCGTAAGCAGGCTCAGAAACAGAGGAAGAACAGCTTTTTTGCCTCTCTTGGACTCAAACCGGCGGATGACGGTGAGGATGATTCCTCCTTCAACAGCAAGAGAAGGGACGCAGTTGAGTCGGATCAGAAGGTGATCAAGAAGATAGGCGTTACGGAGGCCGCCCATATACTGTCAGACTATATAACGATTACCTCCCCGCGCGCTGCCATGAATAATCAGGCCAGATAGGCCTCTATCCGCTAGCCGTTTTGTAGATGTGTCAGATCACATTTATCCAATTCGATAGACTGGTGTGCCTTGTATTCCGCTCTCGATAAACGCCTTGGCGGATTCATCGGCGCAACCGGTCCTGTCCCGTTTTTGGGAGGACATATAGGCCTGGAGAAGGAGAGCCTCCGGGTCTCACCGGATGGGGGTATATCCCGTGTCAGACATCCTCTGGCGCTGGGTTCCGCCCTTACCAACAGCTATATCACCACCGATTACTCTGAGGCGCTGACCGAGATCATTACGCCGCCTTTCTCAAACAGCCAGGATGCATGGCAGTTTCTTGGTGATGCCCACGCGTTTGTATATTCCAGGCTGGAGGATGAGATCCTATGGTCCACCAGCATGCCCTGCGTGTTGGAAGGCGGCGCCAATATCCCTATAGCGCAGTACGGAAGCTCAAATGCCGGCAGGATGAAGACCGTGTATAGAAAGGGTCTGGGGCACAGGTATGGGCGGGTGATGCAGGTTATCTCCGGCGTCCATTTTAACTATTCACCGACCGACGAGTTCTGGCGCATGTTTCAGGAGCTGGAGCGGGACCGGTCTGCGCCGCGGGATTTTATCGATGCCCGTTACTTCGGTATGGTGCGCAACCTGAAGCGTTATGGCTGGTTGATACCTTATCTGTTCGGCGCATCCCCAGCGGTGTGCAAATCGTTTATAGGTGACAAGGAGACCAGGCTCTCAGAGTTTAATGAGAATACCTATTTTGAACCATGCGCCACGTCCCTGCGCATGGGGGATATAGGCTATACCAACAGCAGGGAAAAGGGCGTAGGTATCAACGTCAGCTACAACTCACTGGATGCATACATTTCCAGTATGACCCACGCCATCAACACCAGTTGTCCTGAATGGGAACGCATCGGGATCAGGGTGAACGGTGAATATGAGCAACTGAATACCAATATCCTGCAGATAGAGAATGAACACTACTCTACGGTCCGTCCCAAGCAGATCTCCGATGGTATGGAAAAACCCGTGCTTGCGCTGCAAAGGCGCGGAGTGAGGTATGTGGAGCTGCGTTCAATCGATGTGAATGCATTCCATCCACTGGGCGTAAGCCAGAAACAGTTGTTGTTTCTGGAGGCGTTCATGCTCTTCTGTCTGTTACACGAGAGTCCGCCCATAGATAACCGGGAGCAGGCGGAGATAGATCGTAATATGGAACTGGTTGCCCATAACGGGCGGGATGAGGGGCTGACGCTCTGGCGTAGTGGAGAAGAGATCGGGTTTGGCGCCTGGGCGAACGAGATCTGTGCGCATATGCAGGGTATCTGTGAGCAGTTGGATGCGGGCGACCCGAACGTCCCCTATGCGTCTGTGCTGAGAGAGCAGCTGGAGGTGATTGCAGATCCTGACCTCACCCCTTCCGCCAGGATGTTGTCTGAGATGAGAGAGAGGGGCGAGGGCTTCTTCCACTTTGCCAGGCGCATGTCTCAGCAGCACAAGGCATTCTTCGATGAGTGGAAGCTGAGTGGGGAACGCCAGGACCTGTTCGCTGCTGAGGCAAGACACTCCCTGGAACGGCAGGCCGCCATGGAGGATGGGGAGCAGATCCCGTTTGAACGATTCCTCGAAGAGTATTTCAATCAGTCCTGATCTCTCGTCAGTTTTTATCCAGAGACTCTGAGTATGGCGGCATCCAGCATCCTTACCGGGAGTATCCTCTTTAGTACCGCGAACAGATAGGTTGGAAAGGTCACAAAATAACGCGCCTTCGGGCGCGGGCTCTCCAGGGCATGAATCACCCTGTGCAGCACCGCCTCTGGTGGCAGGGTGAAGGGTGTTGAAGATTCATCCGCCGAGATCCTCTGTTCCAATTTCAGGTAGGTGTCCTGGTGTACGCTGGGCCTGCCGGCGATAGTCTGTTGCCACTTGCGATAAGAGTTTTCGCGAAAGCGACTGGCGATGGGGCCGGGCTCGATCAGGCTGATATGGATGCCACTGCCGCGCAGTTCCAGACGCATGGCGTCACTCAGTCCCTCCAGGGCATATTTGCTGGCGTTATAGGCACCGCGGAACGGGAAGGAGACGAAGCCCAATATGGAACTGTTCTGTATGATACGGCCGTACCCTTGCCTGCGCATTACCGGGATGACCTGTCTGGTGAGCTCATGCCAGCCAAACAGGTTGGTCTCAAACTGTTCACGTAGTGCCTCGGTCGGCAGGTCTTCCACCGCTCCGGGTTGGCCATAGGCGCCGTTGTTGAATAGGGCGAAAAGCCTGCCGCCGCTCTTTTCCAGTACCTCATGCAGGGCATTTTGGATGCTCACCTGCCTATTCAGATCCAGCTGCAGGGATTCAAATCCATGTCCTGCCAGCACCTCAACATCCTCCTGTCTGCGGGCGGTGGCGAACACCCGGTATCCCCTGGTTTGCAGTCCTCGTGCGACACATAGCCCGATGCCGCTGGAACATCCGGTTATCAGGATTGATTTGTCTTTGTTATCAGTCAGTTGCATGGTTTCCTGTCGATCTGTGCCTGGGGGTCAGGCACCCGATTTTTTGGTCATTTATATCGCTTTGTGTAGGAAAATAAGAACTAAAGTTTTTAACTTTAGGACCGCTATCAAATACAGCAATTGTATTTTATCTAGCAGATGTTTTCAGATCTAAGGGGAAGTGCTTAGTGGATATTGCAACACTCATCGGGTTGCTGGGCGGCTTCGGTATCATCATAGGTGCGATTGCAACCGGTGGCGATATCATGTTGTTCGTCAATATACCGTCTGTACTCATTGTTGTTGGCGGTACCTTTATGGTGACCCTGATGGAGGTATCGCTTAAGGACTTTCTTGGTTCCTTCGGTATCGCCATGAAGGCGTTCTTTTATCAGACATACGATGCACATCAGCTGATCGAAGAGGCCATACAACTGGCCGATGTGGCGCGCAAAAACGGCCTGTTGGCCTTGGAGAACCAGGAGATCAGCAACGACTTCCTGCAGGAGGGGATCAGCCTGTGCGTGGACGGACATGATCCGGCCCTGGTGCAGAAGATGCTGACCCGTGATATCGATCTGACCATCCAGCGCCATGAGGTGGGGCAGAGGATGTTCAAGAATATGGCGGTCATGGCCCCGGCCATGGGCATGATCGGTACCCTGGTGGGTCTGGTGCAGATGCTGGCAAATATGTCCGATCCGGCCAGTATCGGCCCAGCCATGGCGGTGGCCCTGCTGACCACCCTGTATGGCGCCATCATCGCAAACGCCTTTGCCACCCCGCTGGCCATCAAGCTGGAGCGGGCCAGCGAGTTGGAGAAAGCCAATAAGCACCTGATCCTGGAAACCATTTCAGGGATTCAGGAGGGTATGAATCCAAGGGTCCTGGAACAACTGCTGTCCACCTTCCTGCCTTCAGCCAAGAGGGGCAAGGAAGAGGAGCAGTAGGCCGATGGCCAAAGAGTGTCCTAAATGTGAAGATGGTCTTCCCCCATGGTTGGCCACGTTCGCCGACCTGATGTCCCTGTTGATGTGCTTTTTCGTGCTGTTGCTCTCGTTTGCCGAGGTGGATGCCACCCGCTTCAAGAAGATGGCCGAGGCCATGAAGGATGCGTTCGGCGTGCAGCGCGAGGTGCCGGTTATGGATGTGGTGATGGGCACCAGTGTCATCAAGCAGGAGTTCAGCCCCTCCACCATCTCGGAGCCTTCCCCTATAGATCAAATCAAGCAACAGACCACGGATCAGGAGAAAGAGCAACTGGATGTTCCGGATAAGAAGAAGACCGAGCTACAGGAGACCATGGAGCAGTTGCAGGAGAAGTTGCAGCAGATGGAAAAGGTCATAGAGGATCAGCGGGAGCAGTTGGAACAGGCCGATCCGCAAAAACTGGCGGAGTTGGAACAGGCCATTAAAGAGTTAAAGGAGCAGTTGGAAAAGGCGCAGCAGGAACTTCAGGCCAAGATAGATGAGTTGCTGGAAAAGATTGCGGCCATGGAGAAGGTAATAGATGAACTGCGCAAGGCTTTGGAACAGTCGGTGGAACCGGAAAAACTGGCAGAGCTGGAAAAGGCCATGCAGGAGCTCAAGGCTGAGTTGCAAAAGCTAGAGAAGGAACCGAAGCAGGACAAGTCAGAGCAGGAGAAATTGGAGGAAGAGGCGCTGGCTGCCCAGGCCAGGAAGAGGCAGGAGGAGATACAGCAGGAGGCGCAGGAGTTAAAGCAGATCCTGAACAAAGAGATCGCAGAGGGTCTGATTACGGTCGAAACGGCCGAGTCCAAGATCATTATTCGCATCCAGGAGAAAGGCTCATTCCCATCCGGCAGTGCCGATTTCAATCCTGGATTCCTGGATGTAGTGGACCGCATCAGTGATGCGCTGGTCCGCTCTCCGGGACGGATCATCGTGGCAGGGCATACGGATAATGTGCCAATCTATACCTCCAGATTCCGCTCCAACTGGGAGCTCTCATCGGCCCGTGCCGTGACTGTGGTCCACGCCCTCCTTATGAATCCTGGGATAGCTGATGACAGGGTGTTGATTGAGGGGTATGCAGATTCCCATCCGCTGGTTCCAAACGACAGTCCCGAGAACAGGGCCAAGAACCGCCGGGTCGAGTTGATTATCGTGCGTGGCGATGATGGAGAGAAAAAAGAGGTTATGGGTGTTGGCCAATAAATTTGCATTGTTACCTGGAGTGAAGATATGAGTGGTGATCTGAGAGAGTATGAAGACTCTGCTGAGAGGAGGACATTCTTCCGTGTGGATGATTCGGTAAGTCTTAGTTATCACGCTATTTCTGAACAGGAGATGCGGGACAGGATCAGCCAGGTGGATATGGAGATGGAAGGCAGCTTTACGGTCATGGGCAGTATCGCGTCCATCAATCAGAATATGGCCGGAATCATGCACCGTATCGAGGGGGCTGAGCCGGATATCGCCGAATATCTAAAGGCCATCAATAACAAAATAGACATATTGGGCAGGGCGCTGTTGAGCAAGGATAATGAGCTTACAGATCAGCCGGCGCAACCGGTGAATCTAAGTGCCTCGGGGATGGCGTTTTATTCCCCTGAGCCGGTGGATGATGACTCTTTCCTGGAGTTGCGCATGTTGCTGATACCTTCGTTTACCGGGATCATCACCTTCGGCGAGGTGGTGGGATGTGACCCGGTGGATGATACGGTAGGCGGGTTTAGATATTTTATCCGGATCAATTTCATGCATATGCGTGAGAGTGATCGTGACCTGCTCATTCGGCATGTGGTAAAGCGTCAGGGTGAGTTTCTGAGAAGGCGCCGGGAAAACAGAGAGGCTGAATAGCCTAGGACAGTATTGATTGGTCAAATGTTGATTCAGGAGTGAATCGTGAAGCCGAGCAAAGATGAACTGAAGATGGCAGTGGACGAGGCCGAAAGGATCAAGGACGCAGATGAGGATAGCCATTTTCTGGGTAAGAGCCTGCTCTATTTAGACAAGAGAAACAGGGAACTGGAAGAGGTATTCGTGCATGTGGAAAAATACCTGAATTTCGGACTTCCCATAGAAGAGCATACGGCATTGGTAAAGTTGATAAGGAATATTAGAGAGCGGTCTGATGAAGAGGATGACTCTAAAGGGTTCGGGCTCTGATAGTATGTTGTGGTAGAATCCCGCCATATCTAGTACCAACTTGCCGTAGCTGGATCACTCTCCAGCCAGACAAACCGTAAAGGTAAGATAGATGCCAGGTTACGCAATCTGGTTTGTTTTTTATATCTCTGCCCCAATATGTCGGTTGATCCTGCAAGTTAATTAACTGAATATTTGTGAGGTTGATAGATGCCTATTTATGAATACAGATGTGATGCCTGTGGCGGGCATTTGGAAAAGTTGCAGAAGCTGAGCGATGCCCCGCTTGAGATCTGCCCCAAGTGCGGCGAGCCCAAGCTGAAGAAATTGATCTCAGCAGCCGGGTTCAGACTCAAGGGTTCCGGGTGGTATGAGACAGATTTCAAGAAGGGAAAACAGAAGAATCTGCATGACAGCGGATCGAAAGAGTGTTCTTCGGCGCCTGCATGTGGTGCCGGAAAGTGCTGCGCATCCGGGGATTAGTGAAGAGATAGGTTAACCCCATGCCTACATTCAGACGCTATCTTATCGCTGGGCTACTTATCTGGGTACCGCTCGGTATCACGATCATAGTCGTGCGTCTGCTGATCAAGTGGCTGGATGGAGGCATCCTGCTGATACCGGAGGCGTATCGTCCGGAGAACCTTCTGGGTTACGCCATACCGGGCCTGGGGGTATTGATCTCCTTTGTCGTGGTCATGCTCACCGGCCTGTTGGCCGCAAACTTGTTCGGGCGCAAATTGGTCAAGCTGTGGGAGCAGCTTGTCTCCCATGTGCCCCTGGTGCGATCTGTCTACTCCGGCGCCAAGCAGCTGGCAGAGACCATGTTTTCCGATTCCGGACAGTCGTTCCGCAAGGTGCTGCTGATCGAATTTCCCCGTAAGGGTCTCTGGACCCTGGCATTTCTCACCGGGACCGATCAGGGTGAGGTGCAGCGCAAGACCGGCCGGGACGTGATCAACGTCTATGTTCCCACCACCCCCAACCCGACCGGAGGCTACTTTGTCATGGTCCCGCGGGAGGACGTGCGGGAGCTGGATATGAGTGTGGATGACGGCCTGAAGATGCTGATGTCCATGGGGGCGGTGGTGCCTGATGTAAACAAGAAGGCATCAGAGCTTGCACCGGAAGGGCCCAAACCTTAACATTCCCGCCTTTGGCCTTTTACACTATTTAATGGTAACAGTTTCATGCGCACCCAATATTGTGGACATCTAAACGCATCCTTCATAGATCAGGAAGTTGAACTCTGTGGCTGGGTACATCGCAGACGTGATCACGGCGGGGTAATCTTCATTGACCTGCGTGACCGGGAAGGCCTGGTTCAGGTGGTATATGATCCGGACCAGCCGGATGTGTTCTCTCTGGCAGAGCATGTGCGCAACGAGTTTGTGCTGCGGGTGAAAGGCCTGGTGCGGGCGCGCCCTGAGGGGACAGTCAACCCGGATATGCCTACCGGTGAGATAGAGGTGCTGGGTCTGGAGCTGGAGGTGCTGAACCGGTCCGATACGCCGCCGTTCCAACTGGATGAACATGAAAAGGTCTCGGAAGAGATCCGCCTGCGCTACCGCTATGTGGACCTGCGTCGCCCCGAGATGCTGGAACGTATCCAGATGCGCTCCAAGGTCACCCGTCTGTTACGTAACTATCTGGATGATAATGGTTTCCTGGACATAGAGACCCCGATGTTGACCAAGGCCACCCCGGAGGGGGCCCGCGATTATCTGGTCCCTTCGCGCACCCATCCAGGTCAGTTTTTCGCCCTGCCCCAGTCACCCCAGCTGTTCAAGCAACTGCTTATGATGTCCGGCATGGACCGCTACTACCAGGTGGTGCGTTGCTTCCGCGATGAGGACCTGCGGGCCGACCGCCAGCCTGAGTTTACCCAGCTGGATATAGAGGTCTCCTTCATGGATGAAGATGAGCTGATGAATATGATGGAGGAGATGATTCGCCAGGTGGTGCGCAAGGTGCTGGGTAAGGACTTGCCCAATCCGTTTCCCCGCATGGACTATGCTGAGGCCATGCAGCGCTTCGGTACCGATCGTCCCGACCTGCGCTGTCCGCTGGAGCTGGTTGATGTGGGCGACCTGATGCAGGACGTGGAGTTCAAGGTGTTCTCCGGTCCAGCCCAGGATGCTGACGGCCGGGTGGCCGCTCTCTGCCTGCCCAACGGCTGCGAACTCAGCCGTAAAGAGATTGATGATTACACCAAGTATGTGGGTATCTACGGGGCCAAGGGCCTGGCCTACATCAAGGTTAACGAGATCGCTCAGGGACGTGACGGTCTGCAGTCGCCGATCCTGAAGTTCCTGCCGGACGAGGCGGTGGATGAGATCCTGGCCCGTACCGGCGCCAAAGACGGTGACCTGATCTTCTTCGGAGCGGACAGGGCCAAGGTCGTGAATGAGGCCCTGGGTGCCCTGCGGGTCAAGCTGGGCGAAGATCGCGGGCTGATGGAGGCGGAGTGGCGTCCACTGTGGGTAGTGGATTTCCCCATGTTCGAGAAGGACGACAAGTCAGGCCGCTGGACATCCCTGCATCACCCCTTCACCTCCTGCAAGGAGGAGCACGTCGGACTGTTGGAGAGCGATCCGGGCGCCTGCAGTTCACGGGCCTATGATATGGTCCTGAACGGGACCGAACTGGGTGGCGGCTCTATCCGTATCCATCGCCAGGAGGTGCAGGAGAAGGTATTCAAGCTGCTTGGGATCAGCGACGAGGAGGCCCGCGAGAAGTTCGGCTTCCTGCTGGATGCCCTGCGCTTTGGCTGCCCGCCCCACGGCGGTATCGCCTTCGGACTGGATCGGTTGGTGATGCTGATGGCCGGCGCCGATTCTATTCGCGACGTGATGGCCTTCCCCAAGACCCAGACCGCGGCCTGTCTGCTCACCTCAGCTCCTTCGAATGTGAGCCCGGAGCAGCTGCGCGAGCTTTCCATTCGTGTGCGTACTCCTCAGGTGGAAGAAACATCCAACTGATCCAAGGCCGCTTAAATTCCGTTACCCCGCGACTTGATCGCGGGGTCCAGGAAGAAAGATTGTCCGCAACTGAACGCCAATAAACGCAAATAATTCGCCATGGCTCCCACGGTCTCAGTGGGAGACTTGTCCAACTCTGTGGTCTTATCTAAATTCATATCCCCATAGCTGGAGCGTGGGAATTAGGTTAAATTGCCGCAACAGATTAAAACTTCCCGATGATCCACTATTTCTATGGGGGAGAGGGTGGAGGCCTAAAAAAAATAGCAAGTCACAAGTAGATGCGAATGAACGGGAATATACGCTAAAGATATTATTGTTGTTGAATATATTCCGGTGCTTGAGGGTGATCAATCACCTGCATAGTAAGACGACAGCGATAAATTGTATCATTTGCGTTTATTGGCGTTCATGCGCGGACTGTTTTTTTTACTAATCACAAGATATCCGAAGCGTAGTCCGCCAGCCTGGAGCGCTCACCCCGCAGCAGGGTGATGTGCCCGCTGTGCTCCCATCCCTTGAAGCGATCCACCGCATAGGTGAGTCCGGAGGTGGTCTCGGTCAGATATGGCGTGTCGATCTGGGATATGTTGCCCAGACAGACGATCTTGGTGCCGGGCCCGGCTCTGGTGATCAGGGTCTTCATCTGTTTCGGGGTCAGGTTCTGCGCCTCGTCCAGGATGATGTACTTTTTCAGGAAGGTACGTCCCCGCATGAAGTTGAGGGAGTGGATACGTATGCGGCTGCGCAGCAGGTCGTCAGTTGCAGCACGGCCCCACTCTCCGCCCTCGATCTGGGTCAGGACCTCCAGGTTATCCATCAATGCCCCCATCCATGGTGTCATCTTCTCCTCTTCGGTCCCCGGCAGGAAGCCGATATCTTCACCTACCGGTACGGTGACGCGGGTCATGATGATTTCACGGTACAGATTCTGATCCAGGGTCTGGGCCAGACCGGCCGCCAGGGTCAGCAGGGTCTTGCCGGTGCCGGCCGCTCCCAGGAGTGACACGAAGTCCAGCTGCGGGTCCATCAGCATATTCAGGGCATAGTTCTGTTCCCGGTTCCTGGCGCTGATGCCCCAGACCGAGTGCTTCTGGCTGGTGTAGTCGGTGACCAGTTCGATGATGGCCGATTCATCCTCCTTGCGTCGGACGATGGCGTCAAAGCCGGAGTCTCCCTCCATGAATATGCACTGATTAGGGTGCCAGTCGCCGATATCCGGTCCGGTGACGCGATAGTAGGTGCGCCCTTCCTCCTGCCAGGATTCAACATCCTTGCTGTGACTGTCCCAGAAATCCGCAGGTAGGGACTGCTCCCCGCTATACAACAAGCTTACGTCATCCAGCACCTTGTCGTTGAAGTAGTCTTCTGCCTTAATGCCCAGGACCGTTGCCTTGATGCGCAGGTTTATATCCTTGGATATGACCACGATCCTGGTATCAGGATGTATTTTTTGCAGGGCCAGGGCCGTACCCAGGATGGTATTGTCCGGGGTGTTGCCAGGCAGGGTTTCGTGGATCGGGCTCGGCAGATCCTGGGTCTGAAAGAATAGTCTGCCTGGGTGCGCAACTTTCGGGCTTTTACCGTTGGCGGGGGTGGGCAGAGGCAGGCCTGCGTCTATATCGTCCTTGCTGGCCCCCTGCATCAGTTCATCCAGAAAGCGGTTTACCTGACGTACGTTGGTGGCGACTTCAGACATGCCCTTTTTCGCCTTGTCCAGCTCCTCCAGCACCACCATGGGAAGAAAGATGTCATGTTCATGGAACCTGAATATGGCTGTTGGATCATGCATCAGGACATTGGTATCCAGGATAAACAGGCATTTTTCCGCGGCTGATCGTTTAGGCATGTTTCAATCTCTACTAATTACTCTCACCTAATCTTAGGCGATTATTCAAAAGGTGTATCAGGGGGGTCATCCTGCCGTTAGTTTTTGATGGGTTCGAGTACTGCGTCCAGATTCATGCCGTCACAAAACTCCAGAAACTCATCCCGCAGGGTCGAGATATGTTCGGTGGAAGGTATGCCTACGGTCATCTGTACCGAGAACATCTGGGTGCCGGTATGGGCCGCGGCGTAACTGCTGGTAACCATGTCTTCTATGTTGATATTACGTTGGGAAAAGAAGCTGGCCAGGTGATGAACGATACCGGGGTGGTCCATGGCAACGACCTCAACGCCGTAAGGCAGCATGGAGTTTCCTGCCGTCCTGCCCCCGGTGCGCTTGGCGATAATGGTAAGGCCAAGCTGCTTTTCCAGTTCTGGGACTGCATCTTCCAGTTTGGTCAGGGTATTCCAGTTGCCCTCCACCATCAGCATGATGGCGAACTCACCTCCCAGTACGGTCATGCGACTATCTGCAATATTGCATCCTTCGTTGAGGATGGCCCCGGATAGCTCATCTACGATACCGGGCCTGTCATTGCCAAGGGCGGATATTACAAGGTAGCTGTGTTGGGTGGACATTGTGCTTACGCTGCTCCTGATTAGGTTCTAGATGAGAGTTTACCCATCATGACCCCTGGTGGTCTATCACTGATTATCTATGTTTTTCCTGGGGTGCATCACTTGTCAGCGCTATGAGGCGGGGTTTAGAATCTGCAGTTCCGCAAAATTCATGTTGGTATATGGAGTTCTTTGATGTTTCAAGGCAGCATGGTCGCTCTGGTGACCCCGATGACAGAAGACGGCCGTGTCGACGAGCAGTCCATGCGCACGCTGATAGATTGGCATGTGGAGCAGGGTACAGATGCTATTGTCGCGGTCGGCACCACTGGAGAATCGGCCACCCTGGATGAGGATGAGCACTGTAGGGTAATCCGTCAGGCGGTCGAGTTTTGTGACGGCCGTATCCCGGTTATAGCCGGGACCGGGGCCAATTCCACCACCGAGGCCATAGCCCTGACCAGATGTGCCCAGGAGGCAGGTGCGGACGCCTGTCTGCTGGTAACCCCCTACTACAACAAACCAACCCAGGAAGGCCTGTACCTGCATCACAAAAGGGTGGCAGAAGAGGTTGATATCCCCCAAATTCTGTATAATGTTCCGGGTCGCACCGCATGTGACATGGTCCCGGAGACGGTCGCCAGGTTGGCGCAGATAGAAAATATTATAGGCATTAAAGAGGCCACCGGAGACGTCTCCAGAGTGGCCCAACTCAGGGCCGGGTGCGGGGATGAGTTTGCCCTCTACAGCGGAGATGATGCCACCGGTTGTGAATTTATCCTGTCCGGTGGGCAGGGTGTGATATCGGTGACTGCCAATATAGCGCCACAACAGATGAGCGAGATGTGCAGGGCGGCCCTTGCCGGCGATAGGGAGGGCGCGATTTCCATAGATAATGGAATTTCCTGCCTGCACCGGGATCTGTTTCTGGAGGCCAACCCCATACCGGTGAAATGGGCCCTGGCGGAGATGGGGCGGATCCCGAACGGGATCAGGCTGCCGCTGACCTGGTTGTCTGAGAAATATCAGGGAGAGTTGCGGAACTCTATGCGGCAGGCTGGACTCATATAGGGGACTCCGGACTCTACTCGATCCCTCAAAAAGGGAATAAATTAAAATTAATCGAACAGGCTATAACCGAAATGTCATCTAAAGTTTCCAGATTTGTATTGTTCCTCCTGTTGCTTCCAATATTGGATGCCTGCACCAGCATTGAGGAAATAGAGGGGATGCTTCCGGATAGGAAGGTGGAGTACAAGAAGTCGAAACAGGCGGAAAACAACCTTGAGGTGCCGCCGGATCTTTCCAGTAGTTCCATAAGCGATACCCTGGTTATACCTGGGGAAGCAGGTCTAGGTTCAGCAACCTACTCAGATTTTACCAGCAGGGACATGTCTACCTCCGGTTATGCCAGAAGCAGTGGTGTGATACCGAAACTGGAGGATGTGGCAGTCCGGCGCGATGGTGACAAGAGATGGCTGGTTATTAGGGCAACTCCGGATGATGTATGGGCCAGGACGATCGATTTCTGGCAGGAGAGCGGAATCCTGATGACAGAGCAGGATCCCTCTGTCGGCGTAATGGTTACCGACTGGATTGAGAACAGGGCGGATATAAAATCGGATTTTATTACCGATACCGTGCGCAAGGTATTCGATTCCGCCTATTCGGCTGCTACCAGGGACCAGTACCGGGTACGCATCGAACGCGGTGCGGAGGAGGGGATGGTGGAGCTGTTCCTGACCCATCGCGGCATGCAGGAAGAACTGGTTAAGACCGGCGCCAGCAACACGGATAGGCCGGTATGGGTGCCGCGCCCCACGGATCATGGTCTGGAGGCCGAGATGCTGCGCCGCCTGATGGTGCATATGGGCGTTGCCGATCAGAAGGCGAGCAAGTCCCTGGCCAAGAAAGGGGTGTCTGCAAAGTCCCGTTCCCAGATCAACCGTACTGCCGACCAGGTGTCGCTCACCGTGAAGGACGAGCTGCCCAGGGCCTGGAGATTGACCGGCGTGGCCCTGGATCGGGTCGGGTTTGCGGTTGAGGACCGTAACAGGTCGGATGGGGTCTACTTTGTACGTTACAACGATCCTATGAAGGATGCAGAGGAGCCGGGCCTGCTTTCCAAGCTTGCTTTCTGGAAGGATGAGGATAGGAATGTCGACAAGGAGAATCGCTATCAGGTCAAGCTGACGCCAAACGGCAATGTAACCGACATAGTGATCCTGAACGATGCGGGTGCCAGGGATAACTCCGCCACTGCGGTGCGTATCCTTACCCTGCTGCACGAGCAGATGCGCTAACAAGTTGTAGGGGTTGGTGTGAAGTTTGCCTCGCTCGGCAGCGGCAGCAGGGGAAACTGTGCCCTGATCGAGGCGGGCGATACCAGGATCCTGCTGGATAACGGGTTTGCCGCCAGGGAGGTGGAGGCCCGCCTCAAACGGCTTGGGGTGGAGCCGGACACTATTCAGGCCATCCTGGTCACCCACGAACACCAGGATCATATCAAGGGCGTAGGCGCCTATGCCCGTCGCTATAACCTCCCGGTATGGATGACCGCCGGGACCCACCGGCAGGGCCGCTGCGGGGAGCTGTCCCAGGTAAGGCTGTTCAACTGTCACGAAGATGGTTTCTCCATCGGTGACCTCGCAGTGAAGCCATTTCCGGTTCCACATGATGCCAGAGAACCGGCCCAGTTCGTCTTCTCTTTCCGTGGTCGCAGGCTGGGCGTGTTGACCGATATCGGCTTCTATACACCACACATCTTCGATACCCTGAAGGAGTGCGATGCCCTGATCCTCGAGTGTAACCATGACACGGATATGCTGGCCAACGGGCCCTACCCACCGGCCCTGCAGGCCAGGGTGGCGGGTAGGTTGGGGCATCTTAGCAACGCCCAGGCCGCCTGTTTTCTGCAGCAGCTTGATTCGGCCCGTCTACAGCATATCCTGGCCGCACATCTTAGTGAGAAGAACAACCGACCGGAGCTGGTGCGTGAGGCCATTGCGTCGGTTTCAGATGGCATCGAGGAACGCATGTCCATAGCCAGCCAGGATGAGGTGACCGCCCTGTTTGATATAGCTTGATTACTCCGTCCGCGAATAACCACAACTGGCTTAATTGATCGTATTTATTTCCTCTATTTTATATTTATTCTGCGTTTGGTTTTGCCGCAGTCCAGGAAAGATCCTGGATTCCCGTCTGCGCGGGAATGACGTTGATAGTATTTAGGATATTTGCGTTTATTCGCACTAATTCGCTGATCCTCATCGCTCATTTCTGCGGCAATATCCTCCAGCATGGAGTATCATTACGCCTTTATCTGTTTAGCAAAATAAGGTTACACATGCTCATTCTGCGCGGTGCCCCAGCCCTTTCTAAATTCCGTCTGCAAAAACTTGAACAACGTCTCGGCTCAGATCTGGGGCGCAAGGTGAATCTCTATGCGGAGTTCATACATTTTGCCGAGTTGGAGCAATACCTGGATGCAGATGAACAGGAGGTCCTCGATAAGGTACTGCGTTACGGCCCCCACCTCACTGGGCACGAACCACAGGGCGCAATGTTTTTGGTGGTACCCCGTCCCGGCACCATCTCACCCTGGTCCACCAAGGCCACCGATATCGCTCACAACTGCGGTCTGCACAAGATAGAGCGTCTGGAGCGGGGCATTGCCTATTATCTGACGCTTGAGAATGGCCCAGACACTGAACTTGGCGAGGAAGGTATGGCTGGGGTGGTGCAGACGCTGCATGACCGCATGACCGAATCGGTCTTCTTTGATCTGGAGGATGCCGCCTGTCTGTTTGTCCATGCACAGCCACAACCGGCCTCCAGTGTGGACGTGATCGGTGGGGGGAAACCAGCTTTGGATCAGGCCAATCTGGATTTGGGGCTGGCCCTGTCGGACGGCGAGATCGACTATCTGGTGGAGTCCTTCCAGGGACTGGGGCGCAACCCGATGGATGTCGAACTTATGATGTTTGCCCAGGCCAACTCAGAGCACTGTCGCCACAAGATATTCAATGCGGACTGGGTCATTGACGGTACTGCCCAGGAGAGATCCCTCTTCAAGATGATCCGCAACACCACAGAGACCTCGCCCGATAATGTACTCTCCGCCTACAGCGACAATGCCGCCGTGATGTCCGGACACAACGGAGAACGCTTTTATCCGGATCCGAATACCGGAAGATACGGCTATAGCAGTGAGCCGATCCATATCCTGATGAAGGTGGAGACCCACAACCATCCCACCGCCATATCGCCTGATCCTGGCGCCGCAACCGGTTCCGGTGGAGAGATCCGGGATGAGGGCGCCACCGGACGCGGGGCCAAACCCAAGGCCGGCCTTACCGGATTTTCGGTGTCCAACCTGCGCATACCCGGCCTGGAGCAGCCCTGGGAGACCGATCACGGCAAGCCGGATCGTATCGTGTCCGCCCTGGATATCATGCTGGAGGGCCCGGTGGGCGGCGCATCCTTCAATAACGAGTTTGGCCGTCCCAACCTCTGTGGTTATTTTCGCACCTATGAGGAGGATGTGCCCGCTGCCAACGGTACGGAGCTGCGGGGATATCACAAGCCGATTATGCTGGCCGGTGGGCTGGGTAATATCCGGGCCGAGCATGTGCAAAAGAGCGAGTTTCCGGCCGGCACGCCACTGGTGGTCCTGGGCGGTCCGGCCATGTTGATCGGCCTGGGCGGGGGGGCGGCCTCATCCATGGCCAGCGGCACCTCGGCCGAGGACCTGGACTTTGCCTCGGTGCAGCGCTCCAACCCGGAGATGGAGCGGCGCTGTCAGGAGGTGATCGACCGTTGCTGGGAGCGTGGTGACAGGAACCCGATCCTGTTTATCCATGACGTGGGGGCCGGTGGACTGTCCAACGCCCTGCCGGAGCTGGTACACGATGCCGCCAAGGGCGGTCGCTTCGAACTGCGGAGCGTCCCCAACGACGAGCCGGGCATGACCCCGCTGGAGATCTGGTGCAACGAGGCCCAGGAGCGCTATGTGCTGGCGGTGGCGGCGGAGCTCCTGGATGAATTCAAACAGCTGTGTGAGCGGGAGCGCTGCCCCTATGCCGTGGTGGGTGAGGCCACTGATGAGGAGCATCTGCTGCTGGGAGACGCCCACTTCGGCAACAACCCCATCGATATCCCCATGCCACTGTTGTTCGGTCGACCGCCGCGCATGCTGCGGGAGGTGAAGCATCTGCCATTCCACAAACCTGAGCTGGATTTCAGCCAGGTCGATCTGAAGGATGCGGCCATGCGGGTGCTGCGTCTGCCCACCGTGGCCAACAAGACCTTCCTGATCACCATCGGTGATCGCTCCATCACCGGACAGGTGTCCCGTGATCAGATGGTCGGTCCCTGGCAGGTGCCGGTGGCGGACCTGGCGGTCACCATATCTGATTTTGTTGGTTATACCGGCGAGGCCATGGCCATCGGCGAGCGTACCCCGCTGTCGTTGATCGATGCCCCCGCGTCCGGGCGTATGGCCATAGGTGAGGCAATCACCAATCTGGCGGCAGGCGCTATCGATAATATTGGAGATATCAAACTTTCCGCCAACTGGATGGCCGCGTCCGGACATCCCGGTGAGGACGCCAAGCTGTACGAGACGGTCAAGGCGGTGGGGATGGAACTGTGTCCGGCCCTGGGTATATCCGTACCGGTGGGTAAGGACTCCATGTCCATGAAGACGGTATGGCAGGATGGCGATGAGCAGAGAGAGATGACGGCGCCTTTGTCGCTGATCATCTCAGGTTTTGCCCCGGTGAGCGATGTGTGCCGTACCCTGACCCCGCAGCTGCGTACCGACCTTGGCGATAGCGAGATTATCCTGATCGATCTGGGCAAGGGGGCGAACCGCCTGGGAGCGTCGGCACTGGCCCAGGTGTATAAACAGATCGGCCATCACGGCCCGGATCTGAATGACCCCATCGCCGTCAAACACTTCTTTGACGCCATTCAGCAGCTCAACAGGCATGGCCTGCTCCTGGCCTACCATGACCGTTCCGATGGCGGCCTGTTCGCGACCCTGTGTGAGATGGCCTTTGCCGGCAGATGCGGTCTCAATATCGATATCACCGAACTGGGTGAGGATGCCCTGGCGTCCCTGTTCAGCGAGGAGTTGGGCGCGGTCATTCAGGTCAGGTCCAGTGATGTGGATAAGGTCATGCAGCATCTGCACGATTCCGGATTGGGACGGTATAGCCATCGGATCGGCACAGTGAGCGGCGATGATCAAATCACCATCGGCCGTGGTGCGCAGGATCTTCTTGGTTTCAGCCGCGTGGAACTACAGCAGGCTTGGTCCGAGACCACACGTGAGATGCAGGCCATGCGGGACAACCCCGAGTGCGCCCAGGAGGAGTTTGAGCGTATAGCAGAGGACGATCCGGGGGTACAGGTAAGGTTGAGCTTTGATCGGAATGAGGATGTGGCGGCGCCCATGATCGCGACCGGGGCCAGACCCCCCATGGCGATCCTGCGCGAGCAGGGGGTGAACGGTCAGATCGAGATGGCCAACTCCTTTCATCGCGCCGGATTCGACAGTGTGGATGTGCACATGTCAGACATCCTGGCAGGCCGGGTGACCCTGGATCGGTTCCGAGGTCTGGTGGCCTGCGGCGGATTCTCCTATGGTGACGTGCTGGGGGCAGGCGAGGGCTGGGCCAAGTCCATACTGTTCAACTCCAGGGCCAGCGATCAGTTTCAGGCCTTCTTTGAGCGCGAAGACACCTTTACCCTGGGTGTCTGTAACGGCTGTCAGATGCTGTCCAATCTGCACGCCCTGATCCCTGGTGCCGGACACTGGCCGCACTTCGTACGCAACCGCTCCGAGCAGTTTGAAGGCAGGTTTATCACGGTTGAGGTGCAGGAGACCCCATCGATCCTGTTGCAGGGCATGCAGGGTTCGCGCATACCTATCGTGGTCGCCCATGGCGAGGGTAGGGCGGAGTTTCGCGATCAGGCCCATCTGGATGCTGCCGGTCCCATGGTGGCCATGCGTTACATTGAGAATAGCGGTGAGGTGGCCGAGCGCTATCCGGCCAATCCCAACGGCTCCCCCATGGGGATAGCCGGTCTCAGCAGTGAAGATGGAAGGGTGACCATCATGATGCCCCACCCGGAACGGGTGATCCGCAGTGTGCAGAATTCATGGCATCCTGATGCATGGGATGAGGATGGTCCCTGGCTGCGGCTGTTCAGGAATGCGCGGGTCTGGGTGGGTTAGCTCACACCTGGCCGATCCGTACCGCCAGTACATCGCAGGTGGCAAGGTGCAGTGTGCCGTTGGCGGTGGACCCTAGTAGTAGTTGCAGTCCGTGGCGGCCATGGCTGCCGATCACAATCAGGTCTACGTCCAGTCCTTTGGCCAGATCGACGATTTCATGCTTGGCGGTGCCGGAGCGGACGTGGATATCGGCATCTGGGATCTGGCGGTCGCGCCTGATCTGTTCCAGACGATCCTTGGCCCTGGCGCTCAGGTCCTGTTCCAAATCCGGTGTCTCCGGGAAACCAAGTTCTGCATCGTAGATGGATGCGATATGTTCTACCACGTTGACTATGGAAAGACTGGCGCCGTTCTGCCTGCTTAACTCTATGGCCTGAGTGAGCACCTTTTCCCCTTCAGGCGTCAGGTCGATGGCGGCGAGGATATGTCTGTATATGGCCATTGTTCCACTCCTTTGTCTCCTATCCAGGTAAGTTTAGGGACATCAGCAGGGTTTTACTACATCGGCCTGGCGTTCGGCCAGCACCCTCTCCACGGTGTCAACGATGGCCTGGGTCTGTGGGTCTATCTCTATATTGATGTGGTCGCCCGGTCTCCGGCTGTCCATATTGGTCCGCTCCAGGGTCTCGGGGATAAGGTTTACGTTGAATTCATCTCCCTCGACGTCACCGATGGTAAGGCTGATGCCGTCGATGCCGATGTAACCCTTGGTGAATACGTAGCGCATCAGATCCTGGGGCATGCGGAACCAGACCTGGCGATTGTTTTCGCTCTCTATGACCCTGGTTACATCCGCCATGGCGATGATGTGGCCGGACATCTGGTGTCCTCCGACCTCATCCCCGAAGCGGGCGGCGCGTTCATAATTGATGCGGTCGCCGACCTTGAGTTCACCCAGGTTGGTGACGCGCAGGGTCTCCTGCATAAGATCGAATCGAACCAGATCGTTGTCGATGCTCACCACGGTCAGACAGCAGCCGTTGTGGGCCACGGAGGCGCCTGGCTTCAATCCTTCCAGTTCGTTTTCGGGTAGTCTGATGGTGTGGGTGCGAAAGTTCTCTTTCTCGATGATCTCTACTACTTCCGCGGTGCCCTGGACTATCCCCGTGAACATGAGGTTACTCTATTATTTAAGGAGGATCTTGCCGTGGATTTCCCGGGCCTGCAGCGTATTCTGCATCAGGGTGGCGATGGTCATGGGTCCAACGCCGCCAGGTACCGGAGTGATCCAGCTGGCCTTCTCTTTGGCCGAGTCAAAATCCACATCTCCGCACAACTTTCCGTCCTCTTTGCGGTTCATGCCCACATCGATCACTATGGCGCCATCCTTGATCCAGTCGCCTGGAACATACTCAGCGCGGCCGATAGCGACTACCAGGATGTCGGCGTTTCTGGCCTTTTCCGCCAGATCCTTGGTGCGGCTGTGACAGACGGTGATGGTGCAACGTGCCGCCAGCAGTTCCATGGCCATGGGGCGGCCCACTATATTGGACTGACCGATGACTACGGCATTCAGACCTTCCAGTTTTTGTCCGGTGCGTTCCAGCAGGGTCATCACCCCTTTAGGGGTGCAGGGACGCATGATAGGCATCTTGAGGGTCAGGCGGCCCACATTGTAGGGGTGAAAGCCATCTACATCCTTGGTTGGGAGGATGCGTTCAATTACGGCCTCTTCATCTATATGCTTCGGCAGGGGCAGTTGTACCAGGATGCCGTCGATCTCGTCTCGCTCATTCAGATCGTCGATCAGCTTCAGAAGTGCCTTTTCGCTTATATCTTCAGGCAGGCGGTGCGGCTCCGAGAAGAATCCAACCTCTTCGCAGGAACGTTCTTTGTTGCGCACATATACCTGGGAAGCAGGATCCTCTCCCACCAATACTACCGCCAGCCCAGGGGGGCGCCTGCCCACAGAGATCATCTCTTCCACTGCGGCTTTAATATCTTGTCTGATTTCGGCGGCAATCGTCTTGCCGTCAAGGAGTTGTGCGCTCATGCTTTTTCCTGCTCCATTTCGAAACTGTTACAGCGAGTGGGGAATGATACTTAAATGATTGTTTATGTCTAGAAAAAACTACACTAAAATTAACATATCGTCGTTGACGTGGGGGAATACACTGCGTATTATTCCGCTCTTCGCGCGGTGCGAAACAGTTGAATACCGGGGTATAGCGCAGTCTGGTAGCGCGCCTGCTTTGGGAGCAGGATGTCGGGAGTTCGAATCTCTCTACCCCGACCAGTTTTTGATCGACCATGCGCCCGTAGCTCATCAGGATAGAGCATCGGCCTTCTAAGCCGAGGGTAGCAGGTTCGAATCCTGCCGGGCGTGCCAATATTCGGCCCGTTGTGACGATTTAATGTTCTGGGAATATAAATCGTTAATAGCAGACCCAAGGAAAATATAGTATTACCGGTTAATGGTGGGTATAGCTCAGTTGGTAGAGCCCTGGATTGTGATTCCAGTCGTCGTGGGTTCGAGTCCCATTACCCACCCCAATCCTGGGCCATTAGCTCAGCTGGTAGAGCAGTGGACTCTTAATCCATTGGTCGAAGGTTCGAATCCTTCATGGCCCACCAGCATATATCGAAGCCCGGACTCCACAGTCCGGGTTTTTTTGTTTTTGCAGAGATGACCCGAACCTTCAACATAAGAACAGACAGGTTCGGCATGCGAGCGCAGTGGTAGCGCTTCGTGGGGGATGTGTAGCCGGGGAATCTTTTATGGCACGCCATATAGGTATAGGGGTTGGCATGTTGGCACGTGAAAAGCTTATGATCAGCTAACAGGGCAGTGGCTATATATAGATGTCGAATGAATTAACAAATAATGATCTGAAATTCAGCATAATTATACCTTCTTATAATTATGCCGGATTTGTAAATCGTGCAATAGAATCGGCAATAAGTCAGCCAGGCGATGATTACGAGGTGCTGGTAATTAACGATGGTTCAACTGACGATACCTGTGCTGTGGTTGATGTGCATTTAAATAATGCCGGTAATGCCCATTTGCGATACTACAGGCAGGAGAATTTGGGGGTATCTGCCACAAGAAATCGCGGCATAGATCTGAGTCGGGGGAGATTTTTAATCTTTCTGGATGCGGACGATGAATTGGTTGCAGGGGCGCTTGATCATCTCAGACCATTAACCGAGACGGTACCGGATGCAGGGCTGTTGGTAGGTGGTCATTACACAGTATTTGAAGATGGTTCTAAGAAACGTCACGAAGTAAGTAATCTTAGTCTTGATAGGAAGAAAAATTTCTACAATTTTCTGAAGAAGAAAATCAGTATGGCTAATGGTGCGGTGGCGGTGAATCGGTCGGTTTTTGAGAAGACAAGATATGCCGATGATCTTCCTCAAGCTGAAGATCTACCCGTTTTTGGGCAGGCGTTCGCCAATTTTGATTGTTATCCGGTCCCCTATCCCCTGGTGAGAGTTCATCGCCATGAAAACAGCAGACGTCGGGATGTGGACTTGGCGCGCAAAGGCGGTTTTAAAGTTGTAGATCACCTGTTTAACCCTGATTTGTTGCCGGCGTCATGCATGGTCTACAAAGAGTATTTTTATGTGAGGAAATGCCTCTCGCTGTTTCGCCGCTTCTATAGAGATGGTGCATACCAGGAGGCGGCAGCTTATTATCATATGGCATTCTCCAGGAGCCCTCTTACTGCCTTGAGAATAAGTTATTTACGTAAGTATTTATTAATGCGAATCTGGCCTAATAAATCGTCTAAGTGAAGAGCGTAAGGTTGCTGGGATAAAGTGCATAGGATAGAAACAAAAACGATTAAGCTGCCAACGGCCGTAAATCGTCCTGGCGGCATGGAGTACGAATTTGTCTTACCTAAGAAAAACTATCACGTCTACTATTCTGCAAACGATGTAGAACTAACGGCCGGCAATGAGCCGGTCGTTGCAATGGCCGCCCTGGCCGCAATGAAGTTGGGTATGGATATCGAAGTCGACGGAGATGTGTCGGCAACCTTTATTGATAATCAACTTAGTTTGATGCGCATCTTCTGTGAATGGTTTCCACAATATAGACCCATAAGGATTCATGGGAAAAAGGTTGTTGCAACTTCTGCAAATACCGGTCGAGTTGGCGCTCTATTTACTGGCGGCGTGGATTCATTTTATACCTATAACAAGCACAAGGATGAGATCACCGATCTGATCTTTGTGCACGGATATGATGTTCGCCTGTCGGATACAGGTAAGCGTGATGTTATTTCAACTATGGGGAAAGATCTGGAGAAGCAAACGGGCATCCGCTTTATTGAGCTTGAGACCAACTCCATACGTCTGTTCCGGGATTACGGTCGCTGGGGTTTGCATGCCCACGGTTTTGGGTTAGGCGCGGTTGCCAGGCTTTTGAGCGGATATCTGGATAAGCTGTATATCCCATCATCATTCCCATGGGGGGAGCTGTTTCCATGGGCGTCACACCCTGAAACAGATCCTCTGTTTTCGGATGAGAGTCTTGCGGTAGTCCATGATGGATGTGAAGCGAGCCGTACCGAGAAGATAGCGGCCATTGCCAATGATGGTATTGCGCAAAAATATCTGAGGGTTTGCACGGCAAAGATAGAGGGTCTATATAATTGTGGGGTGTGTGAGAAATGCATGCGCACCATGACAGGGCTGTATGCAATGGGGAAGTTAGATGGGTTTCATTCTTTTCCTGCAACCCTCACACCAACTAACATCAGAAGCTTGATCGTAAATGATGATTCATCCAGAAGGTTTGCGTGGGACAATATAAGATTATTGGAAAAGAGAGGGATGGAAAGTGATCCTGTATGTCAGGCATGGGATGAAGTTTATCAGCGCGGTATTTTGGGGACACAATACTTGAAGGCAAAAAAATATCTTAAAAAGCGTCTACGTAGATTGCAATCCAAACTGAAATTTTCGCGGTAGATCTGTTATGGGACGAATATGCGTATTGGAATATACGGGAGATGTTTTCTCGCGCTCTATTAATCTGGGTGATGATATTCAAACTCTAGCGGTTAGTCGTTTGCTACCGCATGTCGATGGTTATGTCTCAAGAGAGGCCATGGATGTGGTGGAAGAGTCGTGTACTGTGCCGTTAAACGGCTTCTTTATGAATACCAGTCATTGGCCTCCCTCATCAGCTGTGCGTCCGGTGTTCTATTCGTTTCATGTCTCTCCACATGCGGAAAAAGTAATCTGCTCCAACGATGGGATTGAGTATCTAAAAAAATGGCAGCCGATTGGTTGTCGTGATGCGGGTACGATGGATCTGTTGTCCAGGTATGGCGTGGATGTCTATTGCAGCCGATGTGTTACGTTAACGTTGCCGCGTCGTGAAGAGGCGCCGGAGCATGGCGAGGTGTTTATTGTTGGTGTCTCCGCAAAGGCCCGCTATGCCATTCCAAAACATATTAGAAAGAATGCTGTCGTGGTCGATCAGGCAAAGGTGAGGCTGCCAATTGCGGATACGCAGTTAAGAATCGCCCTGGCGGATGAGTTGTTAAAGCAGTATCGTGATCGGGCAAGTCTGGTAATCACCTCAAAGATTCATTGTGCAATGCCGTGCATAGCGATGGGTATCCCGGTGGTATTTCTTTATGATTCAGCCAAACAGGATGACTATAGAGTTCATATTATTCGGGAATTGGTAGGCATCAACTATGTATGCAATCACGGTGCGCTGGCGAAAATAAGAAACATACTGCTCTCTGGGCGGATCAACTGGTCACCCAAGCCGCTGGATATTGAGCATATGAAGCATGAAATTCGTGCCGGATTTTTCCAGGCGTTTGATCGTGTCTATCAGGGCCGCTCCCAGTCTGATACGGCGTAATCATGACCATACATATTAAACAGCTGCACCTGACTGATCAGTCGGTATCGGATGGAGTAACGCGTTTGGATTATCGTGTGGACCTTGGCGACAGGTTCTACGATGTATTTATTCAAGGGCGGGAAGTGGTTAAGCGTCATGGCATGGAGCCTGCCTTACCGTTGGGACTGCTTGCGGGTATGCGGCTGGGGCGGGCTATACATGTCGAGGGGGCGCTATCAAGGACCTATCTAAACGGCGTAAAACAGGTTGTAGGGTATTACTCGAACCATTTTGATCAGCTGAATAATGTTGATATCACCTGTGATGAACTGGTGGATGGTCTGCATATCAAGTCCGAGAGGATTGCCAGTTTTTTCTCCGGCGGTGTGGATTCTTTTTTTACCCTGATGAAATACCAGAACCGCCTGACAGACATAATTTACATCTATGGATTTGACGTACGGTTGGATGATTGGTCGCGTCGCGCAGCGATCTCTTCAATGGGGAGTGCGGTTGCGTCTGAGATGGGCCTCAATTTTATTGAGGTTGAAAGTAATTTTGGGAAGGTGATTCAGGATTTTGGTTCCTGGGCGGAGCATGGACATGGCATGGCCCTGGCGTCTGTCGCCAGATCTTTGGCTGGTAACATCGGTGAGGTTATTATCCCCGGATCGGATCCGCTTGTCAGTAAAGTCCCGTGGGGGACAAGGCCGGAGACAGATCCCCTCTATTCGGATAATTCTCTTGCCGTCATACATGATGCATGTGATGCGGAACGAATGGATAAAGTAGAGCGTCTGGCGCGCGAACCTCTGGCGTTAAAGCACCTTCGAGTGTGCTGGGAAAATATCGACGGCGCATATAATTGCTGTCGCTGTGAAAAATGTCTTCGCACCATGTGTACCCTGGATGCCCTTGGGGTGCTTGAGATGGCAGGCTCTTTTCATCTTCCTCTAACGTCCAAGGCAGTAGCCAATGCGTTACTCCTGCTCCCGAGTATGCGCGTCTACCCAAGAGAGAATATAAAGCTGTATGAGCGCCAGGGTAAAAGCGATTCGCCAATTATCAAGGCTTTGTTGAAGCAGCAGTCGCGCCCCATCTGGCTTGCCTTGTGGTATGCAAAATGGCGTAAACGCCGTACTCGTTGGGCTAGGCATGCGCGAAGGCTTTTTAAGACTGGAATCAATCAGTAGTTAAGGTAGGTACGTATGTCCACGGTTGATGTTTTTACCGTTTGCGACATAATGTGCCACAAAAATATTCAAACCGGGATTTATTGCATAATGTATAAGATAGAAGAGACAACGATAGGGAAAGGCTTGGTGGCGACAATGGATATTCCCAGAAATACCGAAATAATAAGGTTGGATGATGGGGAGATGACAAATATTAGAACGCAGTACTCAATAGAGATAGATGAAGGTATTTACTCGCTGCACGCATCAGCTATATATATAAATCATAGCTTTACCCCTAACTGTGTGGTGTTGTTTAGAAAATTAATATCGTGCAAGCCGGTAAAAAAAGGTGAGCAGATAACCTTGTATTACCCTCAGCATGAATCTGAAATATCTCATCCATTTGTAGATGCCGAGACAGGTATGGAGGTTAAGATGTAGTTGTAACTTTGGGGTGGTGTCAGGACCCATTCAGTCCGTTGTTATGGCAGTCCATGCAGTCACAAGTCAGTTTGCACGGGTACTTCCAGCAACACCACGCAGAAGATTGAGCATGATATATACGTTCCAGATGTTCTTTCTTGGATGACTTAATAAGCACCACTTCATCCGGTATTGTGTCGTAGGTTATAAGGTTGACGGCGTCTTGAATTGAATCAAAGGCAAAAAGGCGGTCCTTGTTTTCGGCGGAGATTACCTTGTGGATATGGATTGACATCGCCCCTGCAAATATCACGCGATCAGCCAACTTAAGTCCTTCCTGGGCTATCTTCCTATACTTTGGACTTATCGACCCTGGCACATCTGAGAATGAGCCGATTATGAGTGTTATACGTGGCGCCTTTATGTCCGATAGCATCTGTACTATGGGTGGAACACTCCAATACGAGGCCTTGAAACAGTCTGATATAATCCAGGTTCCGGAAGGGGTGCGATGTAAAGACATGCGCTTGTCCACGGGTGCTATGTGATTGAGGGCGCGAGCGCATTCGGTGAGAGAGACCCCGGCAGCCAATGCCGCAGTAATGGCTGCCAGTAGTGAGGTTACCCATATTTCCCCAAACAGTCCTGTTTGAATGCGTACGCTTTCGCCCTGATAGCTGACTGTCAGCGCGAGGAGTTCAGGCCAGGAGGCCGATATGTCGCTCGCGCGCACATCCGCATTTTCGCTAATGCCAAAGGTCAGTAGATGTGACGTCGTTTTGTCCGCCATGGCTGCAACATGGGGATCGTCGATATTGAGTACGGCCGTTCCACCGCTTCGTACATGTTCAATAAGGACGCTCTTCTCTGCTGCAACCGCATCCAGTGTGCGAAAACTTGTGTAGTGATCCTGTCCAATCGTTGTGACAACACAGATATCCGGCGCAACGATCCTGGCGATGCTGCCAATAATTCCTGGTTCATGACCACTGATTTCCTGCACATAAAAATCATGTGAACGCTTAACCTTGAGAAGGTTCTTTATTACATCCTTAGGCGTATTATAATCAATCCCCAGATAGCATGGTCCTTGTTGGGATAGAATCCGGTTTAAAAAATGAGTTGCGCTGGTCTTGCCACAGCTACCGGTGATACCTATAACTGTTGTGTTTGTTAAGAGACGCCGCCAGAGAAAGGCCCGGGGACGCTTCAGTCGATTTTTTAATGCAAGAATCTTATTTCGTATGTGACTTTTAACTGGCATATATTTTGGGTCATGTCCGTCCGACTGCAGGGTAGTTACTTGGCGGGTGTTCGATATGTTTGATTTTATATCACCCCATGATATTTCAGTAAGTTTCCAGCTGTGCAATGACTCTATTCGAATCTTGGTTGTTAATCATCCTGAATCTGGGGTGAAATACAATTCGGTTTTTCGCCGTTAAATCCAGTTTCCAACAGGGCCAGCTCGTTCTCACTGAAACCCGCCTTGCTGCGTGCATCGTGATTGAACGGTCCCTTAGGATAATGCCCAATGTACTGCATGACCAGTTCAAAGAATTTTTGATCCGGGTCGACCCCCTCTTCACAGCAGCGGTAACGAAACCAGCGTGTACCGGCACCTACATGTGCGGTCTCGTCATTGGCTACATCCGTCAGCACAGCCGCCGTCTCCGGGTCGCCTATGGCGCGGAAACGTTCCAGGGTGCGGGGAACAACATCCAGCGCCCGCGCCTCCATAACCCGGTGGACTATGGCCATGCGGTCCATCAGGTCATCCGCCGTCTCCACCGCATGCTGCCACAGTCTGTCGTGGGCTGGAAAATCACCGTAGTCGAATCCCATGACGCGGAGCCGGTCACGCAGGGCCAGAAAGTGGCGGGTCTCATCGGCGGCGGTGTGGATCCAGTCGTCATAATACTCCCGGGGCAGGCCACGGTAACGGTAGACGGTGTCCCAGGCCAGATTAACGGCGGTGAGTTCGATATGGGTAAGGGCGTGTATCAACGCGGCGCGGCGGGTCTCGGAACCGAAACCACGCTTCGGTACTGAATCTGGTGAGACCAGGGTGAGGCGTTCCTGCCTGCCGGGGTTGATGTCCGGCTCCGGTGGCTCGCCATCCTTCCACTCCAGCGATCCGTTCTCCCAGGATGCAAACAGCTCCATGGTCAAGGCCATCTTCTCGTCGGGATCGGAGAGCAGCAGGCAGTGTCTGGCTTGTCGGTATAGGTTGTCCAATGGTGTTGAACTGACTCGGTAAGAAACTGCTGAATAATCTTACGGTGTAGCGGTGGATAACGCCAGGGTCATGATGACTAAAGATATCCGGCTATTTTTTTAACTGGTTGGTTAGTAGATTCCAGATCAGGGATATCTCAGATGGACGGAAGGCTAAGCCAGCAACGACACGCTCTTCACCTGGGCATACAGGGCCATCCCTTCCTGCAACCCCAGGGCGACCGCTGAGCGGCGGGTGATGCGGGCCAGGATGGTCTGGCCGTCGTCCAGCTCGGTACGCACCATCATCTGACTAGGGCTGATCTCATGGGTGTCGATCACCCTGACCGGCAGGATGTTGATGATGCTGGTGTCGGAGTGGGCGCGCAGGGACAGGCTGACATCCCGCGCCCGGATCTCTACCCGCGCGTGCTTGCCCACGGGCATGTCCTCACGGGTCACCGCCACCCGGCCGCCGTGCATGCCGATCCAGGTGAGGTGGTAGGTGTGGTCGTGGGATGAGACATAGCCTTCGAGGATGGAGACCGCGTTGTCGTAGTTGGCCAGCGGCAGGTCCAGGCGTGTCATCAGGTCCGACGCTGCCCCCTGAGCGACCACCTTTCCATCCTCCAGCAGCACCATCTGGTCGGCGAGACGGGCCACCTCGTTGGGGTCGTGTGATACATAGATGGAGGGGATGGCGAACTGGTCATGCAGACTATCCAGATAGGGCAGTATGGCCTGTTTCGCCTCATGGTCCAGGGCGGAGAGCGGTTCGTCCATCAGCAGCAGGCGCGGGCTGGTGAGCAGGGCCCGGGCGATGGCCACCCGCTGGCGTTCGCCCCCGGATAGCCTGTGGGTGGCGCGCTGCAACAGCGGGCCTATGCCCAGTATCTCCACGGCGCTGTCGAATCCGACCTTGTGTTGCTGCGGTGGAACCAGACGGCGTCCGTACTCCAGGTTCCGGCGCACGGAGAGGTGGGGGAACAGACTGGCCTCCTGAAAGACGTAACCGAGCGGTCGTCTGTGTGCAGGGAGGAAGAACCCCCGTTCCTGCCATACATCGCCATTGATCCTTACCACACCGTGGTCCGCCTGTATCAATCCGGCGATGGCCCGCAATATGCTGGTCTTACCCGATCCTGACCTGCCGAACAGGGCGGTGACCCCGCTGGCGGGTACGGTGAACGCGGCATCCAGGTGCAGTTCGCCCAGGCGGTGTTGCAGGTTGATCTCTATGCTGTTCATGTACCGCTCCTGCGCAGGCGCCTCTCCAGCACATACATGGTAAATACCACGATGAAGGAGAACAGCAGCATGCCGCCGGCCAGCCAGTGGGCCTGGGTCCACTCCAGGGACTCCACATGATCGTAGATGGCGACCGAGAGTACCTTGGTCTCTCCTGGGATGTTGCCGCCGATCATCAGGATTACACCGAACTCTCCCACGGTATGGGCAAAGCCGAGCACAGCCCCGGTCAGAAATCCGGGGCGGGCCAGGGGCAGGGCGATGGTAAAGAAACGGCGCAGGGGCGATGCGCGCAGGGTGGCGGCCACCTCCAACGGTCTATCTCCCACCGCCTCGAAGGCGTTGCGTACCGGCTGCACCACGAAGGGCAGGGAGTAGATGGTGGAACCTACCACCAGACCGGCAAAGGTGAAGGGCAGGGTGCCGAGTCCGAGGCTGGAGGTCAGGCGACCCACGGCACCCTCTGGACCCAGCAGCAGCAGCAGGTAGAAGCCCAGCACGGTAGGCGGCAGCACCAGGGGCAGGGCCACCAGGCTGCCGACCACCTCTTTCCAGCGGGCATGGGATCGGGCCAGCCACCAGGCCAGGGGGGTTCCCGCGATCAGCAGGATCAGGGTGGTGAGCGAGGCCAGCTTCAGTGTCAGCCAGACCGGTTGCCAATCCAATACCATGGGTTTATGTCCTTACTCTACGCCGTAGCCATATTTGAGTATGATCTCTTGGGCGGCATCTCCCCGCAAGTAGTCCAGCAGGGCCTGTGCGGCCGGGTTTCCTGTTCCTTTGCTCAGTAGTACCGCGTCCTGGCGGATGGGTGTGTACAGCTCATCCGGCACCAGCCAGCGGCTGCCGCCGGCGTCCAGGGCGATCTGGGCCAGGGCCACGAAACCAAACTCGGCGTTGCCGGTGGCGACGAACTGGTGGGTCTGGGCGATGCTGTCACCGATCACCAGTTTGGGTCCTGTTGTCTGGTAGATGCCAAGACCCTGCATCACCTCCACCGCTGCCGCGCCGTAAGGGGCGGTCTTGGGGTTGGCGATGGCAAGCTTTTTAAACTCTCCTGCACGCAGTGCCTGTTCGCTGGCGGCACGTCTTGCGTCACTGCTCCACAGCACCAGTTTACCGATGGCATAGGTGAAACGTTCGCTGGCGGCACTATCTTCCTCCAGCAGCTTGGGGCGTTTCCGGTCGGCGGCCAGGAATACATCGAAGGGGGCGCCGTTCTTGATCTGTGTATACAACTTGCCGGTGGAGCCGAAGCTGACTACGGCGTGGTGTCCGCTGGCCTGTTCGAATTTTGTCGCAATCTCCTTCATGGCGGCGGTGAAGTTGGCGGCCACCGCCACATGGACCTCGCCGGCCTGCGCGAGAGAACTGCCCAGGATCAAGGCCAGGGCGCCGATGCTGTTTGAGACTGTCTTAAATTTCATTTTGCTACTCCTTACTGCTTTGTGAATATAACAGGGTGGTCAGTCCACCCCAAGGATGACGTGTGACGCCTTGATCAGGGCGCACAGGGCCTTACCCTTACCAAGGCCCAGCTGCTCTTCGCTTTCGCTGGTGATGATGGCGGCGATATGCTTGTTTCCCTCCAGTTCGATGATCACTTCACTGTTGACCGGGCCGCGCTGGATGTGGGAGATGATCCCGCAAAGTCGATTGCGCGCGCTGGTGCGCAGCCCATCGTTCGGTGGGATCAGAATGACCGAACTGGCCTTGAACAGGGCGTAGGCGTCACGCCCCTCTTCCAGCCCCATCTCCTCCAGGCTCTCACGGGTAACGGTGGCGGTCAGACGGCTATCGCGATTTATGGCCAGGGTTACCTCGGCGTTTACCGGTCCCACCTTGGTGTTGATTACGGTTCCCCGTAGCTGATTACGTGCACTGGTGCGCATGGATAGCCTCCTCATAAGTTGTTGCAATTGGTCCAGATCGGATATGTCCCGACTCATAGCGGCAAGCATCCTGCGGTACTCCGCCTCCATGCGCCGGAAGGCGTCGATCAGGTTCTGTCCCTGTCTGGTCAGCAGGGTCTCGCCGCCGCGCGGTCCTCCGGGGCGACGCTCCAGCAGGGGGGGATCGGACAGATTGTTGATGGTATTGACCGCATCCCAGGCCGAGCGATAACTGATACCCAACGCCTTGGCGGCAGCGGTGATGGATCCGTGTTCGGCTATGGCCTCCAGCAGGGCCACCCGCTCTGCGGTGAGGTCGGTGCCGTCCTGGCCGGCCATCCAGAACCTTCCATCTACATGAGATAGCCCCCTGTTCATGACTGCCTGCCATGTAAAGGTCGGACCGATATGAGTGTCGTCTGCATAACGCCCTCCACAAAAATTTGTCAGTTTGACACATGGGTACATGGCAATAGCCGTGCCAACTGGTTAACTATATGAAAGTACAGGATTAAGTTGCTGGATGGTTTTGAGTTTTGGGCGACATGCAACACAAATGCATAACGCATTTGTAGTAAATCAAACAGTGATCGTGGTTAACGGACCTAGGAGTGGGGCGTCAACAACGGAGGATTTAAACGGGTGGATTGGCGCGTGTTCGACTAGCGGGAATCTCCAGAACAGCAGTTACGTTTGCCGCCACCCATGGCGAAAAAGGTGATTGTGCTTGCCACTACCGCGGAAAGTGCGAGCAGGGGCCAGAGGGGGAAGGCAATCTCCCATCCAACCGCTATCGGCATCCAGTCTCCAGGCCCGGAGGTTACCGCCAGACTATGCTGTTCCAACACCCAGTCGTTGTAGATGCTGAGTAGTCCTATTAGGAAGAAATAGATGGCGCGACACATGGATTGTCTCCTCGGGAAATTGTCGGGCAGCCTACTTGAGGAATAGGCTATTTGCATTAACAAGTGTCAAGATCGCTGGATACAGGTGGCATCTGTTTTATCCATATCTAATTACAGTACTCTTCAATCCTTTGGTTCTGCCTGGCTATCTGTTCCTCGATGCGGTTCTTGGCCGAGCGTTTATGCCCTTGCCTGAGTTTGCGTCTGAGCAGGTCCAGTCTATCCTGGTAGTGCTCACACCTATCCTTGGTCCTGGCGGAACTCCTCTTATTGAGCCTGGTCTGTTTCATGGCCTTTTTCTTAGCCTTGATCAGACGTTCATTCCGCTTCTCGTAATTTTTGATCATGCGCAGTTCGCCGGGACGCATTATCTCTTTTAGCGAGTTGTTCCTGGATGGTGCGGTGGTGATGATCTCAGGACTTACCTGTGTGGAATCTACGCCATGGGGCGCGTAATCGCCAAAGTGGGTTCGTCCGTCCTGGTCCACCCATTTCGTGATATCGGCAGGGTTGGCTGGATTTGTTGCGAGCAGCAGCGATCCAATACAGCAGAAGATGCGAATATCCATTTCGATTTTCCTCCGTGAATGTGCCGGCTATATTGGCTTAATATCCAGGTTGCTGCAAGATATGCGTAATATTTGCGCCGATGAATGGCTGCGGTTTATAGTAATCTGCAGATGGTGATTGTACTGTTGCGCTACCGTGCATTTATTCCTGTTGTGTGCGTCCAATTACTCCTTGTTTTGTTTGTGTTGGCTTTTATCCGGTTGAATTAATCTTGTACAGATCTACTCCTCTCTTCTCTCGGCTCATGCAGCCGCTAAAACAGTTCGGGCTGTTCGTTGTTATCGCCATGCTGTTTTTATCCATAAGTCGTGTTTGCCTGATGCTGTGGCAGGCAGATCGTGTCGGCGCGGTTGATGGTATATGGCCGATTCTTGGTTATGGTGTGCGTATAGACCTGGTTCTGGTAAGCATATTGGCCGGTATCCCGGCGGTATTGACTCTCCTGATGTCTGGCATACCGCTAGTAAAATCGGTATGGAATTTCTTGTGCCGGATCTGGCTGACTCTAGGGTTGTGGCTGCTTGTGTTTATGGAGGTGTCCACGCCTTCCTTCATTATTCAGTATGACCTGCGTCCTAATTACCTGTTTGCCGAATATCTGATATATCCACGTGAAGTGCTTTCCATGCTCTGGAGTAGCCATAGGGCCGAACTGTTTTTGGCAGCATTCGTTACTGTTGCAGTATTGTATGCCGGATGGCGTTTGTTCGGGCGGTACAACAGCACCAAGGGGGTTCAGCCCCGTTGGTATGAGCGTCCGGTTACAGCGGGAGTTCTGTTTTTGGTGGTGGTGTTGGCAGCTCGTTCCACTCTGCAGCATCGCCCCATTAACCCCAGCTACACTGCGTTCTCCAACGACCCGCTAGTGAATGGTCTGACGTTGAATTCAACCTATTCCATGCTCTATTCAGTCTACAGCTTTAAGGATGAGGTCAGTTCGGCCAGTGTGTATCCTGCCCTGGACGATGCTGTCGTGGTGGCGGAGATACGCAAGGCTATGGGTATTCCGTCTGATCAATTCACCTCAGACAGCTATCCTACGCGTCATATTCAAGTCCCTATCAAGAAGCTGGAGCGCCCCAAGAATCTGGTTATCATCCTGGAAGAGAGTCTGGGTGCGCGTTATGTAGGATCCCTGGGGGGGATGCCACTCACTCCTGAATTCGACAAACTAGCGAAGGATGGATGGCTGTTTCAACGCATCTACTCAACCGGTACCCGCTCAGTCAGGGGGATCGAGGCAGTGGTGTCCGGGTATGTCCCAACTCCAGCTCGTAGCGTGGTCAAACTGCCTAAGTCACAACAGGGTTTTTTTACGCTCGCCAGTCTGCTGAAGGCAAAGGGGTATGACGCCAGCTTTGTCTACGGTGGCGAGTCCCATTTCGACAATATGGCCACCTTCTTTCTGGGGAATGGCTTTACCCAGGTTGTTGATCAGCGTGACTATGAAGCACCTGTATTTAGCTCAAGTTGGGGAGTGTCGGATGAAGACCTGTTTAACAAGGCGCATCAGATCTTTGAAGGACTACAGCAACAGGGGAAACCGTTCTTCAGTTTGATCTTCAGCTCATCAAATCATGATCCTTTTGAATACCCGGAAGGTCGGATAGAACCGTATGAGCAGCCTGCCAATACGGTACACAACGCAATAAAATATGCAGATTACGCCATAGGTAAGTTCATCAATACGGCCAAGGGTTCAAGCTATTGGAAAGACACCCTGTTCCTGATTGTCTCTGATCACGATGACCGGGTAGGCGGTTCCGATCTGGTGCCGATCGGAAACTTCCGTATTGCAGGTTTGATCCTGGGAGATGGAGTTGAGCCGAAAAATGACCGGCGCATAGTAAGCCAGATAGACATGGCTCCGACCCTGCTGTCCTTGATGGGAATAGAGGCGGAGCATCCCATGATCGGTCTTGATCTCACCGGGCTGCCAGATGATTTTATCGGTCGCGCCATCATGCAGTTCGATCGTAATCAGGCCTATATGCAGGGTGATCAAGTGGTTGTCTTGCAGCCGGGGAAAGAGCCGGTCCAGTTTCACTACGACGTGGCAGCGGACAAACAGGTCAGGAAAGGGCTTGATCCGGACCTCGCCAAACGCGCCCTCGCCTACCCGTTGTGGGGGAGCATGACCTATAACAAGCGGCTGTACGCGCCTGTTGATCCAAATAAATAATTAGGCTAGATGATTGCAGACGCATCGGCATCTGGCTGTTAAAATATCCTATTTTTCCCGTCGGAGAAGGGTTTTATGTTCAGCAAAGAGATGCAGATTGCAGGTTATGACGATGAGCTGTGGGCCGCTATTCAGGCCGAAGAGAAGCGACAGGAAGAGCATATCGAACTGATTGCCTCGGAAAACTACACCAGTCCCAGGGTGATGCAGGCCCAGGGTTCGGTCCTGACCAACAAGTATGCGGAAGGTTATCCGGGCAAGCGCTACTATGGCGGTTGTGAGCATGTGGACGTGGCGGAACAGCTCGCCATAGACCGGGCCAAGCAACTGTTCGGCGCCGCCTATGCCAATGTGCAGCCCCATTCCGGTTCCCAGGCCAACGCCGCGGTCTACATGGCCCTGTGCGAGCCGGGTGATACCGTGCTGGGCATGAGTCTGGCTCACGGCGGCCATCTGACCCACGGTGCCAAGCCCAACTTCTCCGGCAAGATCTATAACGCGGTCCAGTACGGACTGAACCCCGAGACGGGCGAGATCGACTACGCAGAGGTGGAGCGTCTGGCCCGTGAACACCAGCCGAAGATGATCGTGGCCGGTTTCTCCGCCTATTCCCGCGTGGTGGATTGGGAGCGCTTTCGCAAGATTGCCGACGAGGTGGGCGCCTATCTGTTTGTGGATATGGCCCATGTGGCCGGTCTGATCGCAGCGGGCCACTACCCGAGCCCGGTGAATATCGCCGACGTGACCACCACCACCACCCACAAGACCCTACGCGGTCCCCGTGGCGGCCTGATCCTGGCCAGGGAGAACGAGGAGATCCACAAGAAGCTGAACTCACTGGTATTCCCCGGGACCCAGGGTGGACCGCTGATGCATGTGATAGCCGCCAAGGCGGTGGCCTTCAAGGAGGCGATGGAGCCGGAGTTCAAGGAGTATCAGAGGCAGGTTATGGTAAACGCCCAGGCCATGTCCCAGGTGTTTATGCAGCGTGGATACGACGTGGTATCCAAGGGCACAGACGACCATCTGTTCCTGGTCAGCTTCATAGAGGCCGGTCTCACCGGTAAGGATGTGGACGCATGGCTGGGGGCCGCCAATATCACCGTGAACAAGAACGCGGTGCCGAATGACCCGCAGTCACCGTTCGTGACCAGTGGTATCCGTGTCGGCACACCAGCCATCACCACCCGCGGTTTCAGCGAGAGCGATGCGGTGGATCTGGCGGGATGGATGTGTGATGTGATAGACAGTCGCGGTGACCAGTCGGTAATAGGGCAGATCAGGCAGAAGGTGTTGGATATCTGCGCCAAGTATCCGGTATATAAGTGACAGGGATATAGGATCCAGGGCTGGGAATTCTCTGGTTCCCTGTCCCTGGTGACAGGCCCCTGGTAACCAGGAACTTTTACGTATGCGATGCCCATTTTGTGGAGCTCAGGACACCAAGGTGATCGATTCGCGTCTGTTCGGTGACGGCGATCAGGTGCGCCGGCGCCGCGAGTGTACGGTGTGCAAGGAGCGGGTGACCACCTATGAGAGTGCGGAACTGAATCTTCCCAGGCTGATCAAGCATGACGGCAGTCGCGAACCCTTCGATGGGCGTAAGCTGGCGGCCGGTATGAACCGGGCCCTGGAGAAGCGTCCGGTAAGCACCGAGCAGATAGAGGATGCCCTGGGGCACATACGGCGTCGGCTCCTGGCCAGCGGAGAGAAGGAGCTGTCGTCCCGCCAGATCGGTGAATGGGTAATGGATGAGTTGCGCATGCTGGACCAGGTGGCCTATGTGCGCTTTGCCTCGGTCTATCGCAGTTTTCAGGATGTAAACGAGTTTCGTGAGGAGATAGAACGCCTGGAGAGTGAGCTTCCTCCAGAATCCAGGCGTAGCCAGATGGATCTCCTGGATAACGGGGAAAAAGAGTGACCCGGGACGATCATCTGTTTATGGCCCGGGCCATCCGTCTGGCCCGTCAGGGTCTCTATACCACCGATCCCAACCCTCGTGTTGGATGCGTGTTGGTCAAGGATGGGGAGATCGTGGGTGAAGGTTATCATCATCGGGCCGGGGAACCCCATGCGGAGCGTAACGCCCTGGCTATGGCCGGGGCCAGGGCCAAAGGGGCCACTGCCTATGTTACCCTGGAGCCCTGTTGTCATCATGGGCTCACCCCGCCCTGTAGCGACGCCCTGATAGAGTCTGGCGTCATCCGGGTGGTGGCCGCCATGCATGATCCCAACCCCAAGGTATCCGGTGAAGGCCGGCGCCTGCTGGAACAGGCCGGTATCGAGGTGGATACGGGTCTGTTGCAGGCAGAGGCCGAGTCGCTCAATCCCGGCTTCATCAAGAGGCAACTGCAGGGGCTGCCCTATGTGCGCTGCAAGCTGGCCATGAGTCTGGACGGACGCACCGCCATGGCCAGCGGGGAGAGCAAGTGGATCACAGGTCCTGAGGCGCGCCGGGATGTACATCGTCTGCGGGCCAGGAGTTCCGCCATCATCACCGGTGTCGAGACGGTGTTGGCGGATGATCCGTCCATGGACGTGCGTCTGGATGAAGATGTAAAGGTGCGCCAACCACTGCGCGTGGTGCTGGATTCCTCCCTGCGTCTGCCGCCCGAGGCCAAGATAGTCATGCCGGGCGAGATCATAGTCGTGTGTTGTCCTGATGCCGATGCCAGCAGACAGGTCCAGTTGGAGCGGAACGGGGCAGAGGTGGTGCGTCTGGAAGGGTGCGCAGAGAGGGTGGATCCCAAGGCCGTGCTGCAACTGCTGGCTGAGCGGGATATAAACGAGGTCATGATTGAGAGTGGAGCGGTACTGGCCGGGGCCTTCGTGTCGGCCGGTCTGGTGGATGAGCTGGTGTTGTATATCGCCCCCCATCTGATGGGCGCGGGCGCCAGGGGGCTGTTGGAACTGCCTGGACTGGAGGGTATGCAGGATAGATTGGAACTGGATATTATGGATGTTCGCCAGGTCGGAAAGGATATGCGTATAACCGCCAGACCGCAGAGAGGTGAGGAGTAGATGTTTACCGGGATCATCCAGGCGGTGGGGACCCTGGCGGCCATGCAGCCGCGCGGCGGGGACATGGCCCTGCATATCCGTAGCGGGGCCCTGTCCATGCAGGACGTCCAGTTGGGGGACAGCATCGCCACCAACGGGGTATGTCTCACCGTGATCGAGCTGACCGGTGACGGCTATATCGCGGATGTCTCCCGTGAGACCCTGGACCACACCACCCTGGGAGGGCTGAAACCAGGCAGCCCGGTAAATCTGGAAAAGGCCCTGACCCTGAACACCCGTCTGGGAGGGCATCTGGTGAGCGGCCATGTGGATGGTGTCGGGCGTATCCTGGAGCGCCGGGATGATGCCCGTTCCGTGCGCTTTCGTATAGATGCACCTAAGGGGCTGGCGCGTTATATCGCCCACAAGGGCTCGATCTGCGTGGACGGTGTCAGCCTTACGGTGAATGCGGTCCGGGGCAGTCAGTTCGAGCTCAACATAGTGCCCCATACCATCCAGGAGACCATCATCTCAGGCTATCGTGCCGGGACCAGGGTGAATCTTGAGGTGGACCAGATCGCCCGTTATCTGGAGCGGCTGTTGCTGGGTGATCAGGCTGCAGACTCCACTGAGACATCATCCGGGGTCACCCGGGAGCTGTTGGCCCGTAGCGGGTTTATGCAATAGCTCATTTCGTTGCGGTTGCGCGCTCTGTTAGAATGAACGCCAAATTTATCGGAAGTAATTGAATCTATGAAGCTTAATACCACCGAAGAGATCATTGAAGACCTGCGTCAGGGCAAGATGGTCATCATTATGGATGATGAGGATCGCGAAAATGAAGGCGATCTCATCATGGCGGCCGAGAAGGTCACACCCGAGGCCATCAACTTTATGGCCAAATACGGACGCGGTCTGATCTGTCTCACCCTGAGTAAGGAGATGTGTCAGCAGTTGCGCCTGCCCCTGATGGTCAATCAGAACGAATCGGCACACTCCACCAACTTCACCATCTCCATCGAGGCGGCGCAGGGTGTGACCACCGGTATCTCTGCGGCGGATCGCGCCACCACCATCCTGGCGGCGGTGAAGGATGACGCAAAACCGCAGGACCTGGTGCAGCCAGGACACATCTTTCCCCTGATGGCCCAGCCGGGAGGGGTGCTGGTGCGGGCCGGACATACCGAGGGCGGATGTGACCTGACCAGGATGGCCGGTCTGAAGCCTGCTGCGGCCATCGTTGAGATATTGAACGAAGATGGCACCATGGCGCGGCGGCCTGATCTGGAGAGGTTTGCTGAGGAGCACGACCTGAAGATCGGAACTATTGCCGATCTGATCCACTATCGGGTCAAACACGAAAAGACCATCGAGCGGGTGCGTGAGTGTCCACTCTCCACCGAGTTCGGTGAATTCCGCCTGGTGGCGTTTCAGGACGTGATCGATCATGAGGTGCATCTAGCCCTGGTCATGGGGGATGTCTCCCCTGAGAAGCCTACCCTGGTGCGGGTGCATATGCAGAATATCCTGTGTGATATCTTCTTCACCGACCACCCGGGCCGGGGCTGGCCCCTACGCAACGCCATGCAGCAGGTGGCGAGAGAGGGGGCAGGTGTGATAGTGGTTTTGAGAAACCACGATACCGCCAGAGAGATCATCCAGCGCATGGGCGAGCTTATGGTAAAGGAGAAGACGGTGTCGATGGAGAAGAAGAGCGCAACCAGCCACCTCAGGACCTTCGGTGTCGGCGCGCAGATCCTGGCCGATCTCGGCGTGCGTAAGATGCGGGTGTTGAGCGCGCCCAAGGCCATTCACGGACTATCCGGTTTCGATCTGGAAGTGGTTGAATATGTCGATTGCGAGTAATATGCGGAATATCGGGCGGTACGTGGATGTACCGCCATTGGCCATTGGCCAATGAAAACCCATACAAATCAAGCTGGTTCGCATACCTGCGCAAGATTTGGATGGGTGTGCAACAAATAGGTCAGGACGACCTATTTTGTTGCTGAGTAAATATTGAGAATAACGGGGTTTAACTATGACTATAAAGACCATCGAGGGCACACTGAATGTTCAGAAGGCACGCTTCTGTGTGGTGGCCGCGCGTTTTAACAGCTTTATCGTGGAGAGCCTGCTGGAGGGAGCGCTGGATACCCTGAAGCGGCATGGCGCCGATGAGGCCGACATACACCTGGTACGGGTGCCAGGCGCATTCGAGATGCCGCTGGTGGTGGATAAGCTGGCGGCCAAGGGTGAGTATGATGCCATCGTGGCCCTGGGTGCGGTGATCCGTGGTGGTACCCCCCATTTTGAATATGTGGCCGGAGAGTGCGTGAAGGGTATCGCCCAGTCCACACTGAAACATGGTGTGCCCGTCTCCTTCGGCGTCCTGACGGTGGATACCATAGAGCAGGCGATTGAACGGGCCGGCACCAAGGCCGGAAACAAGGGAGCGGAAGCGGCTATGTCGGCCATCGAGATGGTCAACCTGCTGCGTCAAATAGACTAATGAGTCGCAAACGTACCAAGGCGCGTCACCACGCCGTACAGGCCATCTACCAGTGGCAGATGGCAGGGCATGACGTATCAGATGTCGAGAACCAGATACTGGAGTCGGAAGATCCCAAGAGCTTTGAGGTGGAATATTTCCGTGACCTGCTGCACGGGGTGCCGGCGAATCTGAGCGAGCTGGACGCGGAGCTGAAGGATTGCGTGGATCGTTCCATCGACAGCGTCGATCCGGTAGAGCGCGCCATCGTGCGTCTGGGGGCCTACGAGATGATGCGTCATCCCGAGGTGCCTTATCGGGTCGTCATCAACGAGGCGGTGGAACTGGCCAAGGTGTTCGGGGCCGAGCAGGGACATAAGTATGTGAATGGGGTCCTGGATAAGCTGGCACAGCGGGTGCGTAAGGCGGAGTTGGGTAAGCGCTAGGTCACTTGTCTCGAGTCTGAATAGTTCTTCAATCTACCAAGAGTGATATATAAATGAATGGATTAATGTTGATGACCGGGTTTTTATCGTTATTCCTGCTCGGCAGGCACGTATATTGTGCCTATCGTCTTGAGTCATCCATGAAGAGGGAGGATATGGAGTTATGGCAGGCACAGGGAAGACCGAAACCTATAGCCTTTTTCTATTCTGATTTGAAGAGATTTAAGTTAAAAAACATGGAATTTATCGATGGCAATGCGGCCGTTCGCCGTTCCGTGGCAAGGTATGAGAGGTCATGGAAATATGGAATGCCTATGATCCTGTTGCTGTTTATCACGGCGCAGGTGTTGCAGAGACTGCCCTTTATAAGTTGATTTATCCCTGCTTCCTACGATCAATTCGGTGCTGATTCAGGAAGCCCCGTACCCCCTGTTCCAGAGATAGCATCGATGCAGATTGGCCAATCATGCCTCTATCCGAATTCGATCTGATCAGAGAGTTTTTTTCCAAGCACACCTGCGGACGGAGGGATCTGCTCCTGGGTGTAGGCGATGACTGCGCGCTGGTGCAGCCTCCATCCGGCATGGAACTGGCGGTGACCTGCGACACCCTGGTGGAAGGGGTGCATTTCGATCCAGGCGCAGATCCGGAGGCTCTGGGCCATAAATCTCTGGCCGTGAATCTGAGCGATCTGGCCGCCATGGGGGCGGAACCGGCCTGGGTTACCCTGGCCCTGACCCTGCCCAGGAGCGACCCGGACTGGCTCAGGGCGTTCAGTCTTGGCTTTTCCACCCTGGCGTCAAGATACCATGTCGCCCTGATCGGGGGTGATACCACCAGAGGACCGCTCAGTATCACCGTCACCGCCCATGGCCTGGTAGCGCCTGGTACGTCCCTTAGGCGCAGTGGTGCCAGGGCGGGTGACCTCATCTATGTTACCGGCACCCTGGGAGATGGGGCCCTGGCCCTGCTCTGTAGGCAGGGGGCCTATTCCATTGAAGACGGTCTAGCCGATCTGGAACTGCGTCTGGATCGTCCCCAACCGCGTCTGGATGCAGGTCGGTCCCTGCTGGGGATCGCCAGCTCCGCCATTGATATATCGGACGGCCTGATCTCAGATCTGGGACATATATGTGAGCAAAGCGGGGTTGGCGCCAGGTTGTTGCTGGAGCAGATTCCAACCACCACCCATGTAGAGAGGTATCTGCAGCAGGGTGGGCGCTGGAGTACGGTTATCGCCGGTGGGGATGATTACGAACTCTGTTTTACCGTTCCGCCCGAAAAGATAGACCTGCTGGATGGAATCAGACCTGACCTGGAGTGCGATCTGGTCCATGTGGGTGAGATAGTGTACGACCCGGGTATAAGCTGTATCATGGCGGACGGAACTCCACTGGATGATTCCGGATCCGGTTACCAACACTTCTCCTGAGGACAGATGGCAGCGCATAGAGAGATCGAATGGAGCAACCCTTTGCACCTGCTGGCCTGCGGCCTGGGTTCAGGCGCAGCGCCCAAGGCCCCAGGCACCTTTGGCACCATCGCCGTCGTCCCCCTATATCTCCTGATACAGCCGCTTGCGGCATGGCACTATCTGCTGATTGTGCTGGCCATGACCCTGTTCGGGGTGTGGCTCTGTCATAGGGTAACAGAGGATCTGGGGGTGCATGATCACCCCAGGATAGTGTGGGACGAGTGGGTCGGATTCCTCATCACCATGTGGCTGGCCCCCAGCGGCTGGATCTGGTTGCTGGCTGGTTTCGTCTTGTTCCGTCTCTTCGATATCGTCAAACCCTGGCCCATCTATCTGCTGGACCGTCGTGTACCCGGTGGCTGGGGAATCATGCTGGATGATATCCTGGCCGGGATCTTTGCATTTGCCCTGATCCAGTTGGCGGTCTATTTTTATCCTTAGTGACTCGTTAATCGCAGAGGTCGATGTCCTTGCCACAATCATCCGCAATAAAATATCTGCTGATACCACTGATCGCGTTGATCTCCACTGCGGCCATGGCGGTGGAAAATATCATGGTAATGGCGCTGTTTCCCGATAAGGCGATGGTGGAGGTAGACGGCAAGAAGCGCCTGCTGAAGGTGGGCAAGAGGTCGCCGGAGGGGGTGTTGCTGATCTCGGCCGATAGTAGTGAGGCGGTGATTGAGATAGATGGCGAGAAAAACAGCTACCAGGTCGGTACCAGATATGGAGGCAGTTTCAGCACCAGCGGGAAACAAGAGGTCAGGATAGTAAAAGATAACAAGGGAAGCTACTTTACGGTCGGCAGCATAAACGGTCGTACAGTGGATATGTTGCTGGATACCGGTGCGTCATCGGTTGCCATGAGTTCGGTTGAGGCCAAACGTCTGGGGATACAGTACTGGTTGTCGGGAAAGAAGACCATGGTTAGCACCGCATCTGGCTTGGCTCAGGCATATTCTGTAACCTTGGATCGGGTCCAGGTCGGTTCGATCAGCTTGAGTAACGTTGACGCATTTGTGATTGAAGGGGGTAGCCCGCTGCAGGTCCTGCTGGGCATGAGCTTCCTGAATCGGGTCGAGATGAGCAATTCAGACAACATCATGTTGCTACGCTCCAAATATTGATCCATCACCCCTTGGTCAATTTCTCCCATCCAGGGTCCGGATGGAATCGCTCTCCATGCGACTGCTCCAGTCGTTCCAGGCGTCCCAGCTGCTTCTCCCGGCCTGATCTCTCTATGTGGTGCATGGGGCCGCCCCTGAATGGGGCGAAGCCGGTGCCGAAGATGATGCCGGCATCCAGGAGATCGGCATCTTCTACGATCTCTTCCCGCAGGCAGGCCACGGCCTCATTCAACAGACGCAGGATCATACGATCTGCCAGGTCCGGTGGCGGGGCTGACTGCACTTTCGGACCCTGGTAGAGCGCCTTGCCATCCTTATAGCGATAGAACCCGGAGCCGGTCTTGGTCCCCAGTCTGTTCTCATGCACCATCTGCTCCAGTTGTTCCGGTACCTTCAGGTCGAAGTGGGGAGAGAGTTTATTGGCCACGGCCAGACAGATATCCAGCCCGACCCGGTCTGCCAGCTCGGCCGGTCCCATGGGCATGCCGAAATCGGTGGCCGCCCTATCTATTACAGGTGCGGTTATCCCTTCGGAGAGCAGAGACATGGCCTCCAGCAGGTAGGGCATGAGTATCCGGTTCACCAGAAACCCCGGGCTACTCTTTACCGGCAGGGGCAGACGTTCGATGCCGCGGGCGAAGGCCGCCCCCTGTTTGATCAGTTCCTGGTCAGTGCCTGCGGCATGGACGATCTCCACCAGCTGCATCTTGGCCACCGGATTGAAGAAGTGCAGGCCGATCAGTCGCTCCGGATTCTTCAGAGACTCGCCGATGGTCTCCAGGGGGATGCTGGAGGTGTTGGTGGCCAGCAGTGTGTCTGGGCGTACCCTGTTCTCCAGCCCTTTAAACAGATCCTGTTTGGCCGCGATATCTTCAAAGATGGCCTCGATCACCACATCGGCATGTTCTATCCCGTACCCCTTCGGATCCGGCATCAGCCGATCCATGGCGGCCTGAACCAGGCGCGGTTGCTTCAGCTTCTTCTGAAATAGCTTGTGGGCGCGGCCCATGGCGTTGCTGAGATACTTCGCCTCCCGGTCCTGCAGGGTCACCCGCATCCCCTTCAATGCGCACCAGGCGGCGATGTCGCCGCCCATGACGCCGCTGCCAACCACATGCAGGCGTTGCGGTCTGAAGTCACTGTCACCGCCCTGGGACTTGAGCCGTTCCTGTAGGAAGAAGACCCGGATCAGATTCTGTGCCGTGTCGCCACTCAGGAGTTCCGCTAGGTTGCGGGCCTCACTGGCGAACATGGCCTTGCGGTCATCGGCGTGTCTCTTCCAGTGTTCGATCAGGGCAAAGGGTGCTGGATAGTGTTCGGGACGGGCGCGCTTGCGCACCTCCTTTTCCAGTACCTTCGTCACCAGAGGTCGAGCCGGTTTCAGATTTAACAGGTTCTGATAAAAGGGCGGTTGCCGGACTGGAGGTTGGCGTGTAATCAGATCGACCGCCGCGGCCTTTAACTGACGTTCCGGGGCAATGCTATCCACCAGGCCCATGCGTTTGGCGGCGCGTCCATCTACCGTGCGTCCGGTCAGCATCAGGTTCATGGCGGGCAGGGGGCCTATTTTTTCCACGCTGCGCACACTGCCTCCGTATCCGGGAAAGAGTCCCAGCATCACCTCGGGGAATCCCAGCCGTGTCCCCGGGTCATCCCGGGCGATGCGATAACGGCATGAGAGGGAGAGTTCCAGGCCGCCCCCCAGGCAGAAGCCATGGATCAGGGTCAGGGTCGGGGTCTTTAGGTCTTCCAGGCGTCGAAAGATGCGATGCACATCCGTTATGTGCTGCTGGATGATCTCCTTGTCACTGGTCTTGCGAAAGTTCTTTACATCGGCCCCGACGATGAAGCCACCCTTCTTGTCGGAGAGGATGACCAGACCGGCAGGCGGATCCGTCTCGATCTGCCCCAGGATGTCATCCAACTCCTCCAGGGCCTCCAGGGAGAGGACATTGACCGGGCTGTCCAGATGGTCGAAGTGGAGCCAGGCGATGCCGGAGTCGTCGCGGTTCAGTTTCCAGTGCCTGTTCATGCGTCCACCTCCAGCAGCATGGCGCCGCCCTGGCCGCCGCCGATGCAGAGGCTGGCTATGCCGCGTTGGGCGCCTTTCAGTTGTAGGGTCTTGAGCAGGTGCAGCACTACCCGGGCGCCGCTGGCCCCCACCGGATGGCCCATACTGATGGCGCCGCCGTCTACGTTCAGGCGCTCTTGCGGTATTGGCTTAAATGGAGTGGCTATCCCCAGTTCCTCCTTCATGTAATCCTGGTCTTGCCAGGCCGCGAGACAGGCCAACACCTGGGCGGCGAAGGCCTCGTTGATCTCCCAATAGTCGATGTCGCTGCCGTCACCGCCCTGGCGCTGCAGCAGTTCGGCCATGGCGTGCACCGGACCCAGCCCCATCTGGGACGGGTCCAGGGCGGACCACTGGGTATCGACGATGCGTCCCAGCACCGGCAGTTTGTGCTCCTTTATGGCCTGTTCCGATGCCAGCAACAGCATGGCTGCGCCGTCAGTGATCTGGGCGCTGTTGCCGGCGGTGACCTTGCCCACCGGACGGTCGAATACCGGCTTGAGGCGGGCCAGTTTCTCTACGCTACTGTCCGGGCGCAGGCCGTTGTCCGTATCATACAGCTTGCCCTTGTGGTCGAAGATAGGCTCTATCTCATCCAGGTGTCCCTCCTGATTGGCCAGATCCAGGCGCTGGTGGCTGGATACGGCAAAGCCGTCCATGGCCTCTCTGGAGATGCCAAACCTCCAGGCCAGCTTCTCTGCGGTCTGCCCCATGGAGAGACCCACCACCGGATCGGTCAGGCCGCGCAGGATGGCGATGATGATCTGGAAGTGGTGCGGTCGTAGCGCCATGAGTTGCCGGCCCCTGGCCGCGATGGTCTTGGCCCGGTTCCAGTGGGCCAGCCAGGTCACCATCTCGTTGCTCAGGAGTATGGGGTGGTGGCTCATGGACTCGGTGCCGCCGGCCAGCACCAGGTCTGCCCGGCCGCTGGCGATGTCCTGGGCCGCATTGTCCAGGGCCTGCATGCCGGAGGCGCAGTTGCGCTGCACGCTCCAGGCCGGGACCAGATCGCCGCAGCCCAGGCGCAGGGCCACCACGCGGGCGATGTTGGCCTCATCCGGACCGGAGGATACGCAGCCCAGGATCACCTCATCCAGTTGTTCCGGGAGAAAGGGCTGGCGGGCCAGCAGGGGTCTGGCGGCGTATACCGCCAGATCGGACGCGCGAAACGGGCCGGGGCCGTTCAGTGCCTTGAGAAATGGGGTGCGGCTGCCGTCCACCACGAATACCGGTCGGGCGTAGCCGTTGTTCTTTTTTTTGCTCATCGTTATTCAGGTCCGCTGGGTTTGCTGGTCGTCTTTCTGGCCTTGGGTTTGGCCCTGGTCTTTGCCTTAGCCCTCGGTTTCGGGGAGGGGGCCGGTTTTAGATCTTTAAAGGCATCCACCTGGATGACCTGGTCTCTCAGCCTCTCCGCCTCCTGCAGCAGGCCGGCCTGCTCCTGGGTTATCACCCCCTGTTCCAGGGCCTGTTCGATCTTGCCGGAGAGTCTGGCCTTGCGCAGGATGGTCTCCACCGGTGCTGCGGCAGACGCTGCCAGCATGGCCTGATCCAGCAGTCCCACCCTCTCCCCTATGTCATCAGAGGTGTATACGCCCCTGGTAAGCCGCTCCCTGGTCTCGCTCGGGCGCAGCAGCAGCCGGGCCGCGGCCTTGTCCATGCGGTCGGTGGGGCGGTGGAATCTGATGCCGATGGGGAACACCAGAAGGCGCATCAGCCAGCCCAGTGGACGCGCCGGCATGTTGCGGAACAGTCCGCGCAGGGCCTCCTGCATGCGATGGAGAGAGTCCTCCATGGCCCACTGCAGCAGCGGCAACTCCTCAGCAGGCTTGCCGTTGCTGAGGAACAGCTTGAGGGTGGCGCTGGCTATATAGAGTTCACTCAGCAGATCACCCAGCCGTGCCGAGAGCCGCTCTTTGCGCTTCAGCGCACCGCCCAGGGTCATGAGAGAGACATCGGCCGAGAGGGCGAAGGCTGCGCTCATCCAGTTCAGTTTTTGAAAGTAGTGCCCGGCCAAGCCGGATACCGGCTTTCTGGAGAATAGCCCCAGGCTCAGACCCAGCCAGGTGGTGCGGGCCAGGTTGGTCATCACAAATATCATGTGGCTGAACAGGGCCTGGTCGAACTTCTTGACGGCCAGCTCTTCGTTCTCCTCCTGCACCGCCTCTATCTCTTTCAGTACATGGGGGTGGCACCTGATGGCGCCCTGGCCGAAGATGATCATGCTGCGGGTCAGGATATTGGCCCCCTCCACGGTGATGGCGATGGGTATGGATTGATAGGCACGACCCCAGAGATTGGATGGCCCCAGACAGATGCCGCTGCCGCCCTGGATGTCCATGGCATCGTTCATCATCTGACGATAGCGCTCGGTGGCATGGTACTTGATGATGGCCGAGATCACCGATGGCTTGATGCCGCTGTCCAGTCCGGTCAGGGTCAGTTTGCGAGTGGCGTCCAGTTGGTAGGTCATGCCGGCGATCCGGGCCAGTGGCTCCTCTATCCCCTCGAACCTGCCGATAGGCATGCCGAACTGTTGTCGCACCGCGGCGTAGGCCCCGGTATAGCGGCTGGCCATCTTGCCTGCTCCGGTGGCCAGGGCAGGCAGGGAGATACCCCGTCCCTCCGACAGACTGTCCATGAGCATGCGCCACCCCTGTCCCACGCGTTCCTGGCCGCCGATGATGTAGTCCATGGGGATGAATACATCCTTTCCCCTGGTGGTGCCGTTGAGGAAGGGGATGTTGAGTGGCATGTGGCGCTCACCGGTCTCAACCCCCTTGGTGTCGCTGGGGATCAGGGCCACGGTGATGCCCAGATCATCCTCCTCGCCCAGGAGGTGGTCCGGGTCTCTGGTCTTGAAGGCCAGGCCGATCAGGGTGGCGACAGGGGCCAGGGTGATGTAGCGTTTTTCCCAGGTCAGACGCAGGCCCAGGGTCTTTTTGCCGTTGAAGGTGCCGTAGCTGACTATGCCCAGGTCCGGTATGGAACCGGCGTCACTGCCCGCCTTGGGTCCGGTCAAGGCGAAACAGGGGACCTCTTTACCGGTGGCCAGCCCATTGAGATATCGATTTTTTTGTTCTTCGGTGCCGTAGTGCAGTAGCAGTTCCGCCGGCCCCAGGGAGTTGGGCACCATCACGGTGACGGCGGCGGTGATGCTCCTGCTGGCGATCTTCATGACGATGCTGGAGTGGGCCAGGGCGGAGAACTCCAGGCCGCCATAGCTCTTGGGGATGATCATGCCGAACAGCCCGGACCTCTTTATGAACTCCCAGACCTCGGGAGACAGATCCTGATCATGATGGGTGATCTTCCAGTCATCCAGCATGCCGCACAGCTCTTCCACCGGACCGTCGATAAACTCCCGCTCCTCCTGACTGAGTTCGGATAGCGGCAGATCCAGGATACTGTCCCAGTTTGGTTTGCCGCTGAACAGTTCGCCGTCCCACCAGACGTCGCCCGCCTCCAGGGCCTCCTGCTCGGTCCTCGACATCTTGGGCATGACCTTGCGGAACTGCTGTAGCAGGGGGGCGCTGACCCACATACGTCTCTGTTCCGGGGCCAGGTACAGCGCCAGACAGATGGCGTATATGACCCAGAAGAAAATGGCCCACCCAATGGCCAACAGTGAGAAGAGCTGTAACAGGATAATTGAGATCGGCAGGCTGGCGATCCAGATCTCGGCCCTGGCCGGCTTGTATGCCAAGGTCCACAGTATTAGTAAAATCAGAAAGATACCGATAATGCTCACTCTGCTCTCTCCTTGATCTATTTGGTATTGTTTTCGATCATGTGCCGCTTGCGCACCCTAATCGGTCTAGTGGATGTAGTGAAGAAAAGTATAGACCAAGGCCCGGTCAGAAGTTGACGCCTTCGCCACTAAACGACTCCACTCACCAGCGCTTTTCAAGTAGTATGCAAGGAGGGCCTGTTGGAACCATGGGCCGGGCTGAGTACGTTATCCTGTTAATCGCTGTTGAGATCTTATGAATATTGTCCTAACCGGAATGCGCGGGGTCGGTAAATCCAATATCAGTCGCCGTCTGTGTCTGCTGACCAAGTGGCCGGTGCTCTCCACCGATCTCCTGATCGAGTATGAGAACGGCGGCAAATCCATCCAGGAGATCATGGCCGAGAACGGTGGCGACTGGCGTGCCTTCCGGGAGATGGAGTACCAGGTGGTGCAGAAGATCTCCCGCTTCGACAACGTCATTATCGATTGTGGTGGCGGGATCGTGGTGGATGTGGCGGACGACGGCACTGAGATCTATAGCCAGCGCAAGGTGGATCTGCTGCGGGCCAATGGAAAGATCATCTGGCTCAAGGGGGATATCCAGCGTCTGGCCGCCAGGGTAAAGGGTGATGAAAGCCGTCCCAGCCTGGATGAGACCAGATCTGCGGAAGAGGTCATGCTGCGGCGTCTCCCGTTTTATCAACAGGCTGCGGACATGGTCCTGGATGTTGATGGCAGGGGGCGCAGGAAGACCGCGCGCAGGATCTATCGTAAGATCTTTCGGCAGGATCCACCTGACCTGACACTCTGATGGGATTCGGTTGGACGAAACAGTCAGCATCAAGTAGAATTTCACAAGTTGGCGATGCCGGATGGGCAAAGCCGCTCCCTGAATGGTTTTGTATTGTCGGGCGTACCGGTTTGGTTCGTCCGTTTTAGTATGCCCGAGAGGACAGTTTTGTTGAGAAAGCCCGCTATATTGGTCCTTGAAGATGGAACCATCTTCCGTGGGGACTCCATTGGGGCCGATGGTATGACCGTTGGGGAGGTGGTATTCAATACAGCCATGACCGGCTATCAGGAGATCCTGACCGACCCATCCTACGCCAGACAGATAGTCACCCTTACCTACCCCCATATCGGTAATACCGGCACCAATGACGAAGATGAAGAGTCCCAGGCCATCTACGCCGCCGGGCTGATCATCCGCGACCTGCCGCTGCTGGCCAGCAACTGGCGCAACCGGAAACCGCTGGATCAGTATCTGGCGGAGAACGGCATCGTGGCCATCGCCGATATTGATACCCGCAAGCTTACCCGGATCCTGAGGGAGAAGGGCGCCCAGAACGGCTGCATCATCGCCGGTAACGATCTGGATGCGGCGGCCGGCCTGGCCGCGGCCAAGGCCTTTCCCGGTCTGAAGGGTATGGACCTGGCCAAAGAGGTGACCACTGAGAGCCCCTATAAGTGGACCCAGGGTAGCTGGGACCTGGAACAGGGGCTGCCGGAGCCGCATGGTTTTAATGCGGAAGAGTTGCCATATCATGTAGTGGCCTACGATTACGGCATCAAGCGCAACATCCTGCGCATGCTGGTGGATCGCGGCTGCCGGGTGACGGTGGTGCCGGCCAAGACCCCGGCCAATGAGGTGCTGGCCATGGGGCCGTCCGGTGTGTTCCTGTCTAACGGTCCGGGCGATCCGGAGCCATGCGATTATGCCATCAAGGCGATCCAGACCATCGTGGATACCGGTATCCCCACATTTGGCATCTGTCTGGGCCACCAGCTATTGGGTCTGGCCAGCGGCGCCCGTACCGTGAAGATGAAGTTTGGTCACCACGGGGCCAACCACCCGGTGCAGGATCTGGAGACCAAGACGGTGATGATCACCAGCCAGAACCACGGCTTTGCGGTAGACGAAGAGAGCCTGCCGGAAAATCTCACGGCGGTGCATCGCTCCCTGTTCGACGGGTCGCTGCAGGGGATACATCGCACCGATAAACCGGCGTTTGGGTTTCAGGGACACCCCGAGGCCAGCCCGGGACCACATGATGTGGCTCCGGTGTTTGACCACTTTATCGAATTGATGCAGGAGAATGGCTAGAGCCAGAAGGTGCGCTAAACAGGGAGAAGATTTAGCCGCAAATGGACGCAAATAACCGCAAAGGAACGCGAATGGGTGAAAGGATTTCTGAAAGGGTTATTGCTTGTGCATATTCAGTGAGCAGGGAATTGGGTCCTGGGTTTCTCGAAGCGGTGTATGAAAATGCGCTGTGTTTTGAGCTGAGTAGAGATGGACTTCATGTTGAGCGTCAAAAACAATTGGATGTTATGTATAAAGGAGATGTTGTTGGTAGATATGTTGCCGACATCATTGTAGAAAAAAGATTGTTGTTGGAGTTAAAGGCGGTTCCCAAGTTGGTTCCTGCGCACAAGGCGCAGGTTATTAACTACTTGAAGGCAATAGGCGTTAGTGTTGCCTTGCTCGTAAACTATGGAACACCTAAGCCAGAAATAAGACGCGTCGTCTGGAGATATGACGAGGAAGAAAATATTTAGCGTAAATTTGCGGTTCTTTGCGTTCTTTTGCGGCTAGATATGGTTAAAAGTTATTTGCGTTTATTCGCGTTCATTTGCGGACTTGATTGAATAAGTAAATGCCAAAAAGAACTGACATAAAAAGTATCCTGATCATCGGTGCCGGCCCTATCGTCATCGGCCAGGCCTGTGAATTCGACTACTCCGGCGCCCAGGCCTGCAAGGCCCTGAGGGAAGAGGGGTACAGGGTCATCCTGGTCAACTCCAATCCGGCCACCATCATGACCGACCCGGACATGGCGGACGCCATCTATATCGAGCCCATAACCTGGAAGACGGTGGCCAGGGTGATCGAGAAGGAACGCCCGGATGCGCTGCTGCCCACCATGGGTGGGCAGACCGCCCTCAACTGCGCCCTGGACCTGGTGCGCGAGGGGGTGTTGGAGAAACACGGGGTGGAGCTGATCGGCGCATCCCGCGAGGCCATAGACAAGGCCGAGGACCGCGACCTGTTCCGCAAGGCCATGCAGAAAATCGGTCTGGACATGCCCCGTTCCGCCATCGCCCACAGCATGGAAGAGGCCCATCAGGTGCAGGCCCGTATCGGCTTCCCCACCATTATCCGTCCCTCCTTCACCATGGGTGGTTCCGGCGGCGGTATCGCCTACAACAGGGAGGAGTTCGAGGAGATCTGCGCCCGCGGGCTGGATCTATCCCCCACCAGCGAGCTGCTGATCGAGGAGTCGGCCCTGGGCTGGAAAGAGTATGAGATGGAGGTGGTGCGTGATCACAAGGACAACTGCATCATCATCTGTTCCATCGAGAACCTGGACCCCATGGGTGTGCACACCGGTGACTCCATCACCGTGGCCCCGGCCCAGACCCTGACCGACAAAGAGTATCAGATCATGCGCGACGCCTCCCTGGCGGTGCTGCGCGAGATCGGTGTGGATACCGGCGGCTCCAACGTGCAGTTCGCCATCAATCCTGAGAACGGACGCATGATCATCATCGAGATGAACCCGCGCGTATCCCGTTCCTCCGCCCTGGCCTCCAAGGCCACCGGCTTCCCCATCGCCAAGGTGGCGGCCAAGCTGGCGGTGGGCTTCACCCTGGACGAGCTGCGCAACGAGATCACCGGCGGCGTCACCCCGGCATCCTTCGAGCCATCCATCGACTATGTGGTGACCAAGGTACCCCGTTTCGCCTTCGAGAAGTTTCCCCAGGCCCCGGACCGTCTCACCACCCAGATGAAGTCGGTGGGAGAGGTGATGGCCATCGGTCGCACCTTCCAGGAGTCCCTGCAGAAGGCCCTGCGCGGTCTCGAGACCGGGATGCGCGGTCTGGACGAGATCGTGGATCTGAAAGCGAAGGACGCCAAGGATCTGATCCTGCGCGAACTGCGCCAGCCGGGCGCCGAGCGTCTGCGCTTCCTGGGCGACGCCTTCCGTTTCGGCATGTCCATAGATGAGGTGTTCGAGGCCACGGCCATCGATCCATGGTTCCTGGTGCAGATAGAAGAGCTTATCAAACTGGAAGCGGAGATCCGCCAGGGCGGCATAGAGGCGCTCGACGCCGGGCGCATGCGCTACCTGAAGCGCAAGGGATTTTCCGATGGGCGCCTGGGGATCCTGACCGGGGTCCCGGCAAAAGAATTGCGTAAGAAGCGCCACGACCTGGGCGTGCGTCCGGTCTACAAGCGAGTGGATACCTGTGCGGCCGAGTTCGCCACCAGCACCGCCTATCTCTACTCCACCTATGAGGAGGAGTGTGAGGCCGCGCCCAGCGAGCGCAAAAAGATCATGGTGCTGGGGGGCGGGCCCAACCGTATCGGTCAGGGTATCGAATTTGATTACTGCTGTTGTCACGCCGCCTTCGCCATGCGTGAGGATGGCTACGAGACCATCATGGTCAACTGCAACCCGGAGACGGTATCCACCGACTACGACACCTCTGACCGGCTCTATTTCGAGCCTTTGACCCTGGAGGACGTCCTGGAGATCATCGACCTGGAGCGGCCTACCGGGGTGATCGTACAGTACGGCGGGCAGACCCCGCTCAAGCTGGCCCGTGATCTGGAGGCGGCGGGTGCGCCCATCATCGGCACCAGCCCTGACTCTATCGATCTGGCCGAAGACCGCGAGCGTTTCCAGAAGCTGGTGGAGAAGCTGCAACTGAAACAGCCGCCCAACCGCACCGCAGTAGAGACCGAGCAGGCGGTGAAGCTGGCGGATGAGATCGGCTATCCCCTGGTGGTGCGTCCATCCTATGTGCTGGGTGGCCGGGCCATGGAGATCGTCTATGGCGAGGATGACCTGCGCCGCTATATGCGTAATGCGGTGAGCGTCTCCAACGATTCTCCGGTGCTGCTGGACCGCTTCCTGGATGACGCCATCGAGGTGGATATCGACGCCATCTGCGATGGCGAGGACGTGCTGATCGGCAGCATCATGGAACATATCGAACAGGCCGGCGTGCACTCCGGTGATTCCGCCTGTTCCCTGCCGCCATACACCCTGTCCAAAGATGTTCAGGACCGGATGCGGCAACAGATCAGGGACATGGCATTTGAGCTGAAGGTGATCGGGTTGATGAACACCCAGTTCGCCATCAAGGACGACGAGATCTATCTGCTGGAGGTGAATCCGCGCGCATCCCGTACCGTACCCTTTGTCTCCAAGGCCACCGGCGTGCCCCTGGCCAAGGTGGCGGCCCGTTGCATGGCCGGCGTGAGCCTGAAAGAGCAGGGGGTCACAGAAGAGGTGATCCCGCAGAACTTTTTCGTCAAGGAGTCGGTCTTCCCCTTTATCAAGTTCCCAGGGGTGGACACCATCCTGGGGCCGGAGATGAAGTCCACCGGAGAGGTGATGGGCGTGGGCAAGACCTTCGGCGAGGCCTTCGCCAAGGCGGTGGAGGGCGGAGGTACCGCACTGCCCAGGAGCGGGCGCGCCCTGCTGTCGGTGCGGGATGCGGATAAGAAGCGTCTGGTCGGTCTGGCCCGTACCATGCGTGATCTGGGATTCGAGCTGTACGGTACCGGCGGTACCGCCAAGGTGGTACAGGATGCCGGGATCGAATGTGAGCGGGTAAACAAGGTGGCCGAGGGTCGGCCCCATATCGTGGATATGATCAAGAACGACTTCTTCAGTATCATCGTGAATACTACGGAAGGCAAACAGGCGATAGAGGATTCCAGATCTATCAGATGTTCCGCGCTGCAGCACAAGGTAAGCTACACCACTACCATGTCCGGCGCCGAGGCCTACTGTATGGCGGTGGAACAACTGGACAACGTGGATGTGAACAGTCTGCAAGAGCTGCATGCGCAGATCTAGAGGATAGAGAGATATGAGTAAGGTACCACTAACCGTCAGAGGTGCTGAGCTGTTACGGGCAGAACTGACCAAGTTGAAGAACGAGGAGCGTCCCAGGATCATCGCGGCCATCTCAGAGGCCCGCGCCCATGGCGATCTGAAAGAGAATGCGGAGTATCACGCCGCCCGCGAGCAGCAGAGTTTTATCGAAGGCCGCATCAAGGATATCGAAGGCAAGCTGTCCCATGCCCAGATCATCGATGTCACCGCCATTGATGCCGGCGGCAAGGTGGTGTTCGGCTCAACTGTGGTGGTGTATGAAGAGGAAGATGATTCCGAGCACACCTTCCAGATAGTGGGTGAAGACGAGGCGGATTATAAAAACGGTCTGATCTCTGTGAGCTCACCCATGGCCCGCGCCCTGATCGGCAAGCAGGTGGATGATGTGGCGGTGGTGGATACTCCCAAGGGTCCGCGGCATATGGATATT